>NZ_CM132131.1:0-802500 GCF_053615335.1 Pseudomonas sp. CLCA07
GGCTCCCAGTTCATGATCACCAGCTCGCCGCTGACCTCGGCCTTGCCTTGCCGTTGGTTGGTCGTGGTGTAACGAATATCCAACGTCTCAAAGTGAAAGCCTTCGAACACCCGGCGGATGTCCGGGTGGTCGTTGATGCTGACCATCACCCTGCCCTTGCAGCGGCGCATGAAGTCGGCCATGCGTTCGTAGTCCTCAAACGGAAAATCCACGCCATAGCCTGCGGTCTGCCAGTACGGCGGGTCCATGTAGTGGAAGGTGTGAGCACGGTCGTAGCGTTCGGCGCATTCCAGCCAAGGCAGGTTTTCCACGTAGGTGCCGGACAGACGTTGCCAGGCGGCCGAGAGGTTTTCCTCGATGCGCAGCAAGTTGATCGACGGGGTGGTGGTCGCAGTGCCGAAGGTCTGCCCGGACACCTTGCCGGCGAAGGCATGGTGTTGCAGATAGAAAAATCGGGCAGCGCGCTGGATGTCGGTGAGCGTTTCGACGCGGGTCATCTTCTGCCACTCGAACACCTGGCGTGAACTGAGCGCCCATTTGAACTGGCGCACAAATTCTTCGAGGTGGTTCTGCACCACGCGGTACAAGGTCACCAAGTCACCATTGATGTCGTTCAGGACTTCCACGGGTGCTGCCTGGGGCCGCATGAAGTACAGCGCGGCACCGCCGGCAAATACTTCGACGTAGCATTCGTGGGGTGGGAACAGGGGAATCAGGCGATCGGCCAGACGGCGTTTGCCGCCCATCCAAGGAATGATTGGGGTAGACATGGATAGCAAGACCTTTACTGTATAAATAAACAGGTGCTAGGCTCGCTCCGCTTTGTGCACAGAGCAGGAGCCTTGGCGGGACTTGCAGGGACCATCTGCGGGGACGGTGGCCAGGCGGGATGTTGACGCATCCAGCCTGGCCGCTCCTTTTACTTCGGGGTTAAAACCTCTTCGACTTACGGCTGATCACCCTCCCGGGCCATCAACCTGGCACTTCCAGCACGACTTGCTGCGGCTTGCCTGACGCCTTGGCCTTGCCCTCCTTGCCGCCATTGCACTCCACCGACACCGTCCACCCGGACGGGGTAAAGGTGTGATCGACCGACTCCACCAGGTAATCGCCATCGAGCCCGCGCTTGAAGCCTTGCGCCTGGATCAGGCATTCGGCAAACAGGTCGGTCCGTCCCGGCAGGTCGAGGCGTACCGAGGCCGTCGAACGATTGAACGCCGCCAGGCGTGCCTTTGCCGCTTCGTCAGCAGCGCTTTTGTCCGGGTAGAGATGGCGATCGGTGTGCACCGGTGGCAGCCCTTCCGGCACGTTGGGATTGTCCAGGTGCGAGACCAACAATTCCCCGCTGGCCGGGTCCTGGTACTGGGTGCTGACCCCTTGATGCGCACTGCGGTCGCTCAAGCGAAACTGCCAGCGGGTCACGTCATGGCGTTGCAAGGTGATTACACCCAAGGCCTTGCCACTGGCGCTTTGCCCGCCCTGGCGCGGCAGGACCAACAGCTTGCCGTCGGCCACCTTGGCGGTGCAGTCGTGTTTTTTGGCCAGGCGGGTGATGAAGTTGAAGTCGGATTCATTAAGCTGATCCATGCGCGGCACCCGGGTGTCGACCGGGCACGACGGCTGCCAGCCGTTGCGTACGGCCACGTCGCCAACGATCTGCGCCAAGCTGACGTCCTCCCAACTGCCGCTGCGCGTGGTCTTGCCGCTGCCGCGCATGTCGCTGGCCTTGCCACTGATCACCAGCGTGTCGGGCGGGCCGGAAACGGCCACTTCGTCCACGGTGTAGCGGCCCATGCGCGTCAGGTCGGCGCCGGCATAACCCAGGTAGACCTCGATGCTCGCGCCACGCGTAGGCAGCGACACCGCGCCGTCGCGGTCATCAATGCGCAGCTCAAACGAATCTGAAGCCATGCCGGGCCGATCGGACAGCTGCAGCGAGACCAGTCGATCATTGATCAAGGTGGTGATGTCGGCACCGTCGGCGACGATGCGGAAAAGCGGTTGCATGTCGGCACTCCAGACAAGAAAAAGCCCGCAGACGGCGGGCTGGGTAACGGGATCAGTCCCAAAGTGAAATCACGCTGTCGGGCTCGATTACCAGATCCGGCAGCGTGATCAGCACGCCGGCCCGGAACGGTTGCGGCTCATCGGCCAAGCCCTGATTGGCCGCCAGCACCGCCTCGACACTGCGGTTCAGGTGGCCGTAATAGTGGTGGCACAGGGTGTCGAGCAGATCCCCGTCAGCTGTTCTGCAAGTCATCGCCATAACGGACAAACTCCAATGAAAAGCCTTGCTTGCGGGGGATCGCCCCAGGCAGCAAGGCGCTTTGCTCTTCATCAATAGTGGTCAAACACCAGTTGCCCAATACCTCGCCATAACCCGTGGTCAGGTTCAGCGGCAGCAACTTCGCACCGATGCTGCGCAGCCTATCCAGCTGCTTCAAGCCGCCTTTGTAGCTCGGGTAGATCGCGCCTTTGATGGTGATTTTCTCATCCCCCAGACCCACGGCCTGTTGCGCCGGACGCCGGGTCAGGCGCTCCTGCGCGGCCCAGCGAAACGAGGTCTGCCGGCGCAGTTCGTCAAATGCCGCGGTGTCCAGGTTGAAGTAATACGGCCGCTCATTGGCCTTGAGCGGGTAGAGGATCAGCAGGTGCGGAAACGGCTTCACCGCGTCGGATATTGGCGTCATGTCGCCGGCAAACCATTCGGTGGGGAAGATGTTGCCCAGCGCGGCATTGGCCTTGCCGGCGACCTTGTTGAACGCCGCGCCAAAGCGGCCAATCTGCTCAGTCAGCGCGGAAAAGTGCTCATCAAACTGGGCCAGCGCGCGCTGGGTCTGGTTGTAAAAGCTGGCCACCTTGCCGATCTTGGCCTGCGCCGAGTTGATTGCACTTTGCAGACGCCGGGTCTTGTCACTGAGGTCTTCGCTGATAAAGGGCAAACCTTCCAACGCATCCGCCGCCCCACTGATTTCATTGAGCGCGCCATTCATGGGCCCGGTCATCGACTCGAGGTCAGTGCGGCCAGCTTCACCGGCGTCGACCATGTACTTCAGCCCACCCTGCAAGTGTTGCAGGTAGGTTTTTTCATCCGACATAACATTTCCTCAACCCACATGGGGCGCATCAAACAATTGGCGGGTACGCACCTCCCGGGCGAAGTCGTCAAACTGGCGCTGCAGATGCGGCATCAACGCTTGGGCCAACTGCGCCGGGTCTTTCACATCGCCTTGCACGGTAATGACCGGGGCCGGGGCGAAGGTAAATTGCTGGTCGACCTTCGGCCATTCAGGTGTTCTTGCCGCCGTGGTCGCCATCAATGCCGCCGCCGTGACCGGCGTAGCGGGAGCGTTTTCCATCGAGCGTACGACCGCGCCAACGCCCTGGCCGGCGGCCATGGGCAAGATGCCGATCGGCGCTTTGGCAGGCGTGTCCGGCCCGCCAAACAACGCCTTGCCCATGGTCGCGCCCACGCCACCGCCGCCCCACGCGCCGAGCATGCCCCCGATCACTCCGCCAATCGCGGTGCCGATCAGCGGGAAGACCGAGCCGATGGCCGCGCCGGCTGCGGCACCGGCCAAACCACCGGCCAGCCCGCCCGCCGCCTCGCCGTAGCCTTCGGCCTTTTCATCACGGGTGGTGGCGTTCTGGTAAGTGTCCACCACCTGAACGCCAGCGCCGACCACCGCCAGCGCCCCGCCCACTTTCATGCCACGGGACGGCCGACTTGCAGGGCCTTTGCCCTTTCCGCCCTTCCCTTCTTTGCCGTGATCCAGCCCGTCGTCATCGTCGTCATCGTCGTCATTCGCGTTGGTCACGAAGACCCGCTGCACGATATTGGACCGGTCGCCGGCCGAACCGCGCGCGATGTTCACCAGCCCCCGACCGATCTTCAGCGCGGCCCAGGCCTTGCCCAGCACCAATGCTCCAGCAGTGAGTGCCGCCAGGCCCAGCACCACCTTGGGCGTTTCCTCGGACAAGGCGGTCAAACCACGCGCTGCTGCTCCGATTCCGGTGGCCAGTGCATCCGTCGCCGGACGCAGGGCATCCCCGATGGCACGCAGCGAATCGTTGAACGCCTGACCGGTTTCGGCCCAGCGTTGCGACGAGCTCTCGCGACGTTCGTTCAGGTTCTTGTCGAGAATGTCCTTGCGCGGGCCGTTGGGGTCCGAGGCGCCTTTTTTCAGCTCCGCGTAGAATTTTTTGTTCTGGGTGTACGCCATCAGGGCCGTCTTGACCTGCATGTCGGCAAACAGATCGCCGGTACGCAGGGTGGCGGCCAAGGCATCGGCCATCGCTTGCGCCTTGGCCGGGTCCGTCTCCTGGCTGATCTGGGTCAGCCCCTGATCCAGCTGCTTGGCCTTTTTTGGATCGGTCTTTTCCACATACCGGCGTGCCAGTTCGAAGCTGGCCTCGAAGGTCGACATGCCCTTGCCAATGGCGGCATTCATCGAGCCCTGATAGTCAATCCCGGCATCGGCATACCCTTTGACCGTTTCCTCCGAACCGATTTTCGCGACCCAGTTTTTCAGGTTGTTCGCCGCCTCATCGGCACTGCCGGCGCTCTTGATCTGCACCTGCAGCATCGCCCCCAGTTGCGTGACCGCCTCCTGTCCGGTGATGCCGGTGCTGGCCATCTGCGCCAACAATTCCGGAAACCACTTGGCCATGTCGGCCGCCTCGAAACTGCCTTGCTGGCCCAGCAATGCGACCGACGCCAAGGCCTGTTCCATTTTCTGCGGGTCGGTGATCTTGGCGTTGTTCTGCATCGCCAGAATCATCTTCGCCGTATCCGCTCCCGATGCCCCCTGCCCGACCGCAAATTTGGCGGCCACCGGGGCATATTTCAGCGCTTCGGTCAGCTCCATGCCGCCACCGACCAGCTGGTTCACCAGCTCGGCCACCTGGGTGTTGGCCATGCCGGTGTCCTTGGAGGTCTGGACGATATCCCGGGCGGTGTTCACTTCCTGCTGGGTATTGGCGGTGCCGGACTTGATCGCGATGTCGCGAATGATCGCCTGAAAGTCTGCACTGACCTTGGTCGGCACGGCGGCCAGCGTGGTACCGGCCACCGCCGTGCCGAATCCGCTGCGCAGGCTTTCCTGCCCGTCCTGCACTTGGCCCATGCCTTTGGCTTTGAACTCGGCACTGCGCACCACCTTGCCCAGCGCCAGGTACTCCTGACGCAGGCGCCCGACTTCAACACCCTGCTTGCGTAGGCTGCGGGTGTTGGTCTCCAGCTTTCTGAGCAAGGCGTCGGCATTGGCCGCCCCGCTGTCGTGGGCTTTTTTCCATTCATCGCGCAGACGCATGGTCTCGCCGATGACTTTCTGCAAACCCTTGGCGCGGGTGGTTTGCGCCTCGAGCTTTTTCATTTCGCCGCTGACGTTCTTGAAGGCGGCGCCGAGTGAAGAATCGACGGCGCCGCCAATCACCAGCCCGAGCGAGAGTTTGTTCGACATGGTTATCACCTACGTGCGACGGGATGGGCTCAGTCCGTGAGCCACCAGACCATCTCGGAAAACGACAGCCTCTGAATCTCGGCCGCCGAAAAGTTCAGCTCGACGGCCAAGCGTTTAGCCAGGGCTTTTTGCAGTCGGGGGTTAAACCCCGTCGTCTGCTCCCAGACGAAAATAAGCGGTCTGCAGACGACGATAATCACGCATCAGCAGCCCCTCCAGATCCGCGCGACCGATGCTCGCCAGGCTGCAGAACAAGACCATCTCCTGCTCTTCTTCATTGCTCCCGCCCTGTAGGGTGGCGGCGCGCATCTCGCGCACCGTCGGTTCACGCAGGGTCAGCTGGTCGACCTTGATGCCGTTGGCCTCGCTCGCTTTGGATAACATGACGGTGGCAATGCCATCGCCCAGTTGCAGCCATTTCGGCAAGACGTTGTTTTTTGCGTTGCTCATGATGTTGCTCCTTACATGCCCAGGGCCGAGCGCACGGCGGCCAGTTGGTCGACGCCGTCGATGACACGGATCGAGTTGAGGGGATCGATTTCAAACATCACGCTGCCGTCGATTTCCAGCTTGTAATAGGTCACGGCGACGGCGTATTTGAACTCGCCTTTTTCGCCCGGTTTCCAGTCCCCCGGATCGACTTCCTTGAGCCCGCCACGCAGGGTGGCGACCACTGCCTTGACCGAACCTTTCTCGCCCTTGAAGGCACCGCGGAATGACGCGTTGAACCCGGTCAGGTCGGCCTGACCGAAGAACTTCAGCACCTCGCGGCGCACGCCGTTGGTGATGAAGCTGGCTTCGAGCTTTTCCATCCCCATGTCGAGTTCGACCGCCGCGTCCATGCCGCCCGCGCGGTACTCGTCGGTTTTGAGGGTCAGCTTGGGCAGGGTCAGGCTCGGTACATCGCCTTGCAGGCTGATACCGTCAACGAACAGGTTGGTGTTGTAGAGCACTTCCGGAATCATAAAGCGGCCTCCTTAGGCGGCAGTGTCCAGCACTTCAGTGATCCACTGATCGGTCACCTCCACGCGGAAGTTCGGGTTTTCGGCCGGCGGTACATCGGTAAACCGAATGTTCCAGTACACCTTGCCGTCGCTGAGTTCGCTGGAGGTGTTCAGCTCTTCGTCGGCATAGACCTCAAAGTTGACGATCGCGCCCTGATTTTTCAGGTCGCGCATGAACGCCTGCAAGCCTTCGGTCACGTCCTTGACGTAGGTCGCGGTGATCGAGCGATCGACGGCCCACTTGTGCGCGTAGAGGATGGCGTCCATGACGATATCCAGCGTGCGCACACGGGTGACGAACTTCCATTTCGGATCGCTGGACAGCGTGCGGTTACCCCACAAGCGGTAACCGTCATCCCGAATGATCGTGGTGATGTTCGCGTTGTTCAGCACGTTGGCCCGGCAGGAGGGATCGCCATCAAGAAACTCAATTGGCCGCGTGGTGCCGGTGATGCCGACAAACTCCTTGTTCGATGGCGAAGCCCAAAAACCATAGGTGGCATCGGTCCAGGCAAACAGGCCGGCGGTCCAGGCTGAGGCCGGCGCGTTGACCGTGGCACTGGTCCCGGTGTCCCAGAACTGCACACCGGGATCAACCATGTAGGCGTGTTTGCTGCCGAAGTTGCCGGCATAGGCGATCGCGGCTTCATCGGTGGTGTTCGGCCCGTCGATGATGGCCATCGCCCGCATCTTGTCGCCCAGCGCCACCAGCTCGGTGGCCACCGCCAGCGTCGCCGAGTACCCCGGTGTTACCAACAACCGTGGCTGTGCGTTGAACTTGCTTTTGCCGTTCAGCAACGCCTGCATGCCGGTACGGGTGCCGTCGGCCCAAACGCCGCCGATGATCGCGGACAGCTGCTCGGCCGGGTCGTCCAGCAGCGGCACACCGACAGCGACAATCACCGCCTTCGACCGCTTGAAAATCGCCTTGCAGTCCTGGGTGATCGCCGCGTCCGGCCCCCAGGCGGCGACCGCTTCGCTTTCGCGGGTGATCAGCAGCAATTCGTTGGCCGCCGCGGTGGCCGGCGGGCCCACGGTGAAGGTGTTGCACAGGCCGATGATTGACGCGGACGGGGTGGCGATGTGGCGCGCCCCGGTGTCCACCAGGGTCACGGTGACGCCGTGAAAGAAACTCATAGAGTGATGCTCCAGAAACGAAAAGGCCCCGCATAAGCGAGGCTGTGAGTGATGTGACGCGTAACGGAAAAGAAAACGCCCCGGCAATGCGGGGCGTCAGGGGGTCTGCTGAACCGGTGTGACTGGCCACTCCATCGTCCGTGGCCAACCGGCTTGCTGCGGCACTTCGCTCAGCTTGATGCGGTAGAGCTTCCAGGCATTCAACTGCTCGACCTGCTCGGCAGTGGCCAGGCCCAGATCGAGCGCATCCTGAAGCGGTGCCAGAGCCAGGCCAGCGTCGTGCATCAGCCGTTGCTGCTGAGCCCGCGCCGCAGGCAACAAGGCCGCGTCCGAGGGCGGCTCATACGCAGCGATCTCGCCAAACTCACCCGCGATCACACGCGCGTAAATCGCCGGGCCGTAACTGGTCGAGTCGTCGGGTGTGGCCGTGAAGGGAAAAGCGCCCAGCTCGTCGGTGACCAGTACCAGGTTGATGGCGGTGTGGGCTGCATCCGCCCATTGCGGGGTCAACACATGGGTGTAGTTCATCAAGCCACCCTCAAATAAATGGATACAGAGTCATCGGTTGAGTTGTCGGTGTTATTCAGGGCGCCCATCAACATCCAAGTACCTGCCGGTGGGCCTTGAGACGATAGGCCGTAAGCATCGCTGTAGAATAGAGAACCGCCCGCATTAAGAGAGCCGGTGACAGTACTGCCGCCAGCGGCGCGAAACATGCCGTAAGTGCCGACAGCTCCAACAACAAAACTGGCTATGGCGCTGCGCACTTTTTCTGTACCAATGGCATCGGTCCACATTGCGCCCATATCAGCGGCATCAACCTGTACTTTTACTATGCCCAAGGCATTGCTATAACCAATATGGACTTTGTTGGCATCCTGACCTGCTCCACCACCTTGTTGCACGGGAGTAAAGTTCAACAATAGCTGATATAACGCCGGGTTAAAGTTACTCTCGGTCCAGATTTTTCCGAAATCGGTCGTATCGACCTGAATACCGACATCGCCAGTATCATCCCGATAGCCAATAAAAACTTTGTTGATTGATTGACCCACTCCCCCGCCTTGCTGCACGGGGGTAAAACCCAACGAAGGCTGATATGACGCCGGGTCGAAGTTGGAAGTATCCCAACTCATAGCCCATGCTCCCCATGCACTGCCAATAATAAGGCCACGCGTATAGAGAGTGCCGCTGCTATTGGCAATCATTAGTTGAGTGGTGACATCCACCCCTTTCATCACCAACAACGTTGAATTCGGGGCGCCCGCTGGAATATTCGGCCCCGTGGTTACCCGGTAAACCCCCGCATCCGTCAGGGTATCAATGTCGGTTCCATCCGGAATCAGGATGCCGCCCTGACCCCAGCCATATGCCCCCGCGAGCAGTACGTGGCCTGGGGTGTCATCTTGGGGAGAGGTTTGTTTAACCAGATTGCTGGAATCCCACAGGCTCTGCCAGTCGCCCCAGGTTCCGGTGGCAAAGTCCCCGGTTCGGTAACGGTAGGCGCTCGCGCTGTTCGCCACCCGCGCCTCTTGATAGGCCAGGTTGCCAAACGATCGTTCGATGTGGACCACCAGCCCATGATCACTGCCGGAGATGTTCGGACGGTTCAGGGTGTCGGCCGTATAGGTATAGGTGCCACCAACCTGCGCAGCGTTGAAGTCATCGCCCGGTAAATTGGGGGCTACTCCTCCGATGCCAAATGCACCGTTGAGCAATACGCGCCCCGCCGTGGAGTCCCAGGCGTTCGACTGTTTAACCAGTGAGCCACTGTCCCACTGCTTCTTCCAGGGGGACCACGTAGAGCCAGAGCCACTACTTCCTCGCGTATGTAGCTCCCCGGTGCTAAACGCGATAATGAGCTGTGAGGCGACATCCCGCCCATTGCCGACGATCATGACCGAGTTAGTTATGTCTGCTGGTCCGTTTACGGGCGTGTCTTCAATACGATAAAAACCAGCAGTGCGGATGGTGTTGAGGTCAGTACCAGGCGCCAGAACGATGCCCGCCCCGCCCAACCCGAACGCTCCCACCTTCATCAACGCATTCACCGTGGCGTCATCCAGATCGGCCTGCACATCAAAGGTCGCGGCGGTTCCCAGTCCAAGGTTGTCGCGAGCCTCTGCCACATCCTCGACATCAGCGAGATTTTCACTCACTGCCAAGGCATCGGTGATGCCGTAGCCGTCCAGGGTGGTCGGGTTGGTACCGGCGATCACCCGCCCAAGGGCATCGACGGTGACACTGCGAAACGTGCCCACACCGACCCCACTGCCGCCCGCGATCAATTCAAACTGCAAACCGGTGGTGTCGAGGGTGATCGGCGCGTCGGTGACCAGCTGCCAGAGGCTGTCGCCGTTGGTCGTGCCCTGCTCGACGTGAATAAACAACCCCGGGGTCACTTCCAGGCTGTTGTCGGCATCGGCGGCCCGCGTCCAGCCTTCGGCGCTGACCACATAGAGACCGTTGTCCTGAGCCTGGGACTGGGCGGTCACCAGCACGCGGTCACCGACGACCACGGCCACGTCATCAATGGTCTGCGCATTGCTCAGGGTGATGGGGACCGTGGCCGCGACCCGCGCTGACTGTTTGTGGTCCAGTTTGGCCAGTTCCTCCTGGATCTTGAGGTCCACGTATTCACGCGTGGCCAGCACCACCGCCGGGTCGATCTTCAGCACGATGTTCGCCGAGCTGCTGACGATGAAATTCATCCGCACCACTTGGGTCTTGCCCGTGCCTTGGGCCAACAACGGTTTATAGCTCGGCGCACAGTTGGCCACCGCCACCAGATCGCCGTCGACGTCGTACAGGCCCATCTCGCGAATCCACTCACCGCCGACTTCTGGCGGAATGATCTGCTCGGTGATCACGGTGTTGGGATTGGCCGCGTCGACGCGGATCTGGTTGAGCGGTGCGCGACGCCATTCATTGATCAATTGGGTTTGCAGACGATCCGGAATCGGGTCGGTGCCGTTGGCATCGCCCAAGCCCATCTCGGTGAACATCCAGTCCAGGCCCATGGCGATGGCATTGGCATGCTTGGCTTCACCGACCGCCGTGAGAATGGCAAAAAACTGACTGGTCTTATCAATCATAGGGATAAACGTCCAAAGTATCGGTTTCATCGACGCAGAGCGCCGGGCCAAAAGTGCCGGTCACGTCGATGTCTTGCGGGGCCGGTGGGTACACGTCGATCTCTTCGCCCTCTTGCACGCACACGGCAATGCCCAGCACCCCCTCGGTCTGCAGACTGAGCGCCAGGTTGGTCATGTGCCGGCTGACCGGACGGGCATCGTCGATCAACCACCCCAGTTCCTCGTACAGTTCCTCGGTGATGCCGGCGTCATTCAGGCCGACCTCCAGAGCGAAGGTACCGGGCACGCCTTCCGGCACGGTGTCGAACCATTCCACGACGTCGATCAAATAGCCCAAAGGCTCGACCACCCGACGCAGCGCACCAATGGTGCCTTTGCGCGCATGCACGTCGTACGCCGAACGGATCGCCGTGCGCTTGGCCTCCTGGGTCCAGTTGTTGTTCCAGCGGTCCACCGACCAGGCCGACGCCAGATACGGCAACAGGTGTTCAGGGCAGGTGTCGGCGTTGTACAAACTGCGCAGCGGGATCAGCGTGTTTTCGTAATTGGCCGCTTCCACGGCCAGTTCCAGCGGGGTGCTGTTGAGCGGTAACAGAGTGCTCATGTCAGGCCCCCAGGATCACGCTGTAGCCCGTGCAATACGCCGCCTCGGCCTTGCTCGGCTTGAGATCGGTCCAGCCCTGCAGCTCAACCCGGGCGATGCCGGGAACGTGCAATTGCGCATCGATGCCCGAGCGCGCGACTTCCAGACCCAGGCGGCGGCGCGGGTTGATCCACTCGCTCAGGCGCTTCTGGCTTTCGGCCAGGTAGGCTTCGTTTTCGGGCCCTGGTGCCTGCGGGTACAGCACCGCTTCAATGTGGTAGTCGATGACCACAGCGCTCTGCACCGTGAGGCGGTCGGCCACCGGCCGCACGTCTTCGTCATTCAGGTGCAGCCGGACCTGTTCCAGCAGTTCCGGCGAGGCGGTGCCGCTGCCTTCCAGGCTGAGCACGGTGACCATCACCACGGCCGGTGACGGACTTTCCGCCGTGGCATCGGCCACCAGGCCCGAGGCGTTGCGTGCATGCAGGATGTAGCTGTTACGCGGTCCCGCCGTGGTCAGCCCCTCATACGACAGCTGCACCCGCTCGCGCAGGGCATCGTCCTCTTCGAGCACCTGCGGCGTCGGCGGCACCGTGCTCGGATCTCCCGCCTGAATCACCAGGCGTTGCAGGTTGACGTTGGCAGCCAGGTGATCGAGGTCGGCCCGCTCGGCATGGGCCAACAGCAAGGCCTTGCCCGCATCGTTGACCCGCGCCCGGTTCTGCAAAGCGCCATACGCGGCCTGCTCGATCAACTTGAGTACCGGGTCACTTTCCAGCTCCGCGCTCCAGTTGTCGCCCATGCTCAGGCGGAAGGCTTCCAGTTTCTCCTGGTAGACCGCCTCAAAGTCGAGGTCCTCCAGCACTTGTGGCGGCGGCAGGGCCGCCAGTTCCATGGTCATGCGGACACCTCCAAAGTCACGTCGCTGCCCAGGTACTGCCCGGTCAGCTCAAAGGTGATACGCCCGTCGAGGATGGCCACGGCACGCACCCGGCCCAGCTTCAGGCGCGGTTCCCAACGCCCCAGCGTGCTGGCCACTTCCGCCTGCACGGCACTTTTCCAGCCGTCATTGACTGGCAGGTCGACAAAGCGCCGCAGCTTGCTGCCGTACTCCGGGCGCATGCGTCGGCTGCCCAAGGGCGTGGACAAGATGTCCTCGATGGACTGGCGCAGGTGATCGAGGCCGGAAATGAGTTGGCCGGTGCGGCGGTCCAGTCCGATCATCCCGATCATGGGATCAGCCCTCGACCGCGACAAAATCCTTGCGGCCATGCAAATAGTCGAGCGCGACCGTGTCATCCGACGCCACCGCGACCTGGCCCTTTTCCACTTTCAAGGTGCGCTCGGCCTCCAGCAGAATCAGCACCCGCGAGGTGTACAGCGTGTCGCGAAAGAGGCTCAGCGTGGCCGGCGCGGGCGCCTCACTGGCAGCTGAAACTTCCTTGGTTTTACTCGTCATAGTTTTTCTCCAGGCCTGAAAAAACCCGCACACGGCGGGCTGAAGGTGAATGTTCACTCAATGGGAGTGGTTGCTGCTGTTGCCCCCGGTATCCATGATCGTGCCGGCACCGGTGATGTCGCCGGACACGTTCAGCGCACCGTCGATGCTTACCTCACCCACCAGGGTGATCTGGCTGGCGACAACGCGAACCTGATCGGGCGTTACCTCAAGTTTCGATCCGCCGACCGTGATCGTCGCACTGCTGCCATTAGGCAGATCGATGCTGTAACTGCCGGCCTGCCAGTCGTAGACCAGTGAGCCGCCATCGTCGAAGTACCAGGCCTCGACGTGATCGCGGTTGTCCGGCGGGACCCCGGCGTTGCCATACAGCCCCGGGATAAACGTGCCCATGGCCGGATCACCGCTCGGGCTGAACAGCGCGCCCTGCTCATTCAGACTTGGCGCGCGCCAATGACGGGCCTTGCCCGCCGCCAGGCTGTGCCAGCGCACCCAGGCACTGACCCAGGTTCCGGCCTTAACCCGCACCCGACCGGCCATCAGATCGATGCCGACCACCACGCAGGGCATCAGCATCGCGGCAATCATCCGGTCGTGTTCGGCGCTGGCGTATCCCATGCCAGATCCTCCGGTTGAAAGTAGTGATCTTCATTGCCGGTACCGGTGCAGCCATCGACGTTCAGGTACAGCGTGCCGGGCGGTTCGTTGGGCCATAACCATTCAACCTCACCGAGGTAGATCCGCTGGGTCCACTCCACCATCCACACGGTGTAACCATCCAGCTCCGGCTTGGTCCAGTCCTGGCGTGAGGCCACGAATTGCGCCTGCTCGACGTTGTTCAGTCCCCAGGTCTGCGCTCGCAATAGAACGGCGATCTGTGCCGCCAACTGCGCACCCAGCTGCTGATGGCGGGCCAACTCGGGCGCGACAATAATCCGCGCTTCAAAGCGTTGGATCAGCACCGTTTCACCGGTGCCGATGTCTTGCCCGGGTTCAAACTCAACCGGTTCGAGAAACACCGCCGGCAGTGCCACCCGATCCTGAATGTCCGGACAGGTCGCCACAAATCGCACTGTCGGCAGCGCTTGGCGGATGTGTTCCTCGATGGCGGCGTACAACGCATCCAGCGAAAAGGCAGGATCAGACACGGGCGGTCCCCCTCAGGTATTTATGCAGCTCAAAGTTCATCTCCTGTTTGAACACGACCAGCAGGCGCTCATCGGCCTTGTTGGCCCAGGTGTAGAACGGCCCTTCGACGTCTTCGAGCGAGACCTTGGCCTTGGCCAGTGGAAAGCGATTGTCATTTTCCGCGATCCAACCCGAACTCGTGCCGCCCGTGGACGCGCTGCTGCCGGGGTAGTCGTCCGGGTTGAAATGTTTGCTGGAGGTGCGGATCCAGATATCCGCCTTGCTGCCATACACACGCTTGTAAAAGGCGCCCTGATAACGCCGACCCGCCACCGAAACACCGGCCTTGCCCTGTCGAGGATTGCCTATCCGGCTGGCCTCCATCGGGTTGGTGCCGAACCAGAGTTTGCCCAACTGCCCCTGGCCTTTGATGGGATAGCTGCGCAGGCGCTGACGCACTGCCCGCACGGCAATCCGCTCCTGCTTGCTGACATCGCGCGCCATGTGCGTGGCCAGCCAACCCAATGTCTTGTTGATCGCCCGCCGTTGCGCCGCCGCGACCGCTTTGGGCACCACCTTGGCCAGGCTGTCGAAGGCCTGCATATCCTTGGCCGAGAGCTGCAGCGTCACCGGAACGGCACTCATGCTTTTAACCTCAGAGACAAGGCCACCAGACCATCGCCCGCCGGCTCAAGGTGAGTCAGGGTGTACTCGCCACCACCGTCCAGGGCAGGTAACTCGATGTGCACCGTCTGTGTTTTTTCCACGCCCACGGCATCGGCCACCCGAATGTGAAAACACGGATCGCGCAGGCCGGTGTTCAAGCGTCCGATTTTGGGCTGCAACCAGGGCGCCGAGAACATACCCAGTATCCGTCGACCTTCGATGTAGCCGACATCGGCCAGGGTGTCGAACACCACGCTGTCGATTTCCGCGACCAGGTCTCGAAAGGCCATGGTCAGAGCGTCAGCAGGATCTGTGCCCGTGGACGGGTGCACAGGTGCAACGGGTTGGATTGGGCTTCACCGGCCATACCCTTGTTGAACGGCAGTGGTTCCAGCTTGCTGTAATACGGCAGGCCTTGGGTGTTGGCCGTTTCCATGTAATCCGCCGGAGCAAAGCAGGAGATGTACAGATCCGGCACGCCTTCAGGAATCAACAAGGCTTGATCGTCATGGATAAAGGTCACGCCAGCGATTCGCCCGCGGTAACGTTCCCAGACAATGCCACCGAGTTCGAAGCTGTCCCGCGCATCACCGCGCAACTCGGCGGCCTGGATCGTATTGAGGTAGGTTTCCTCAACCGATTTGTGCGTGATCAGCTTATTCCAGAAATTCTTGCCGCAGAACGCTCGCGCCCCGGAGCTGGTGACACTGCCGAGCTCATCATCCTGCATGTCCAATGCTTCGGCGCACTTGACCCGAATCTTGGTGGCCGAGTCATTCAGGCCCATGGACAGGCTTTGTTGCTGCACACCAAACGCCTGATAAATGTTCAGCAGGATGGTCGAGCCGTCTGCGTCCAGTACCAAGCCGTTGAGCGCGCCCATGCGTTGGAATTCATGAGTGGCGTCAAGCTGACGCTTGGCTTTGCTCAGGCGCGTGTTGACCACGCCCTGCACAGCCTGCAGTTCGGTCGTTGTACCAAAGGCGCGAATGCCCTGAATCTCGTCGGCCTTGATGGTGAAACGCTGCGGCAGGTGCACGGTGTTGAACGGGATCATCTGCCGCTTGCTTGCGCCCACGACCAGCCCCGAGGTGCCGCGCTCACCCGCCGGCACCAGCGCCAGGGTGTTGCCGTCCTTTTCGATCTGCACGGTCAGGGTGGTAATACCCTCCTCGCGAAACAGGCCCAGGCTGCTGATGCGACCCGGCAGGTATTCCTGCTCATTGATTGCCGCGGTCAGCGAGGACACAGAAAAAACATCGTCGGTAAAAATGCCAATGTCGGCCATGAAGGGACTCTCCAGAAAAGCAAAACCCCGCACAGGGCGGGGTTGGGATGAAGGGGAATGACTTAGCGGGCAATTACGAATTGAGCTGCCAAGGCGGCTTCAGCGTCAGCATCGAAACCGGTCAGGTGCACCTCGCTGACCTCAGCCAGCCGCACCACTGCACTGGCCCGACGCTCCTCGGTCGATTCACCCAGTGGCCCGTAGAGGATGCAGGCCGCCACTTCAGTGCCGTCGGTGGCGGCGGGATCGTACGGGGCAAACTCATTGGTCGCCGTGACCAGTCCCAGCACCTGGCCCGCATTCAGTGCGGCACCTGCGGCCACCAGAATGGATTCACGAGAGATCTTTCCGGCCCCTTCGGAGAGCAGAAACTCGCCAGCGTGCAGCGTTTCGTACTTTACGGTCATGCTCGTGCTCCTTTTGCACTGTTGGATTGCCCCGTATGGGCGGCCGAACGGGCGGCCCAGATCGAAGAAGGATTTGGTTGTTTCGCCTGCACCTTCGGTGCAGGGTCATCGTCGAGGGGCACGCTGTTGTCAATTTCAAAACCGTTGCCGCTGCTGATGATTTTGTCGAACAGCCTCGCCCGCACGGCGGGGGCATCTAGCCCAGCCGCGACATATTCGGCGCTGAACTCAGGTAACCGTGCCGCGACACACAGGTCATGCACCGCCTTGGCCCGGTTCAGACCCGCCTGGACGATCTCTTCGCTTTCAAGCTTGGTCGAGCTGAGCAGCGGCGCGACCAGGTTACTGATCCCCGACTCGGCACAACGCTGAGTGATCATCAACGCCAGCGTGGCCGAGTCGACCACGGGCGCGGGTGGAACGTGCGGCTCCAACTCCGGAGCCGGCTCGGGCGCCTCATCAAGTTGGGCCAGCAGTTCGGCCGGTGCGTGCTGGTAACGCTGGAGCACCGTGCCCTGCCCGAGGCAGGCCTTAACCGCAACGCCATCGCCGACCTCATCGGCCAAGCCCAGAGCCACCGCTTCATTGGCGGTCAACCAGGTTTCGGCGGCCACCATATCTCGCAGCTCTGCCTCATCGATGGTGGGTGCCTTGGCCTTGTAGGCCGCGATGATTGCCTCCATGGTTTGATCGAGGACATCGGCCACTTTACGAAAGCTGTCGGCATCGCCTGCCGCATAGGTCCATGGGTTGTGGATCATCAGCATGGCGTTCGACGCGATCACCACCTTGTGGGCACCGCACACCGCGACACTGGCCGCGCTCGCGGCCAACGCATCGATCCGGGCCGTGCACCGCTCGCCCAGCCGCGACAACGTGTTGTGCATGGCCAGCCCGTCGAACAGGTCGCCGCCGATGCTGTTGAACGCCGCGATGATCGGTGACACACCGTCATCCACGGCGCGCAGATCCTGCATAAACTGACTGGCGGTAATGCCCCAGGTGCCGATTTCGCCGTAGACAAAGACTTCAATCACGCGCTCAGTGGCTTCGCCACTGGCGTGCACGGCGTACCAGCTTTTGTCCTGCACCGGCACCCGCTGGCCGGCCCTGTTGTAAATGCGCGGAGGCGTGTTCTTGCTCATGCTTGCTCCTTGTCGTCGAACGCCTGAAGCAGTTCGACGAGCGTGCTGTAATTAAGACCTTTGCCCCGAGCCCGTTCGGCATCGGCGGCGTTTTCTTCGTCCACCGTTTCCGCGTCATACCCGGTGCGCAGGACCATCTCGCTGCGCGAGGCAAAGCCGGCGTTAACTTCCATCGTGCGTGACTGAACATCCTGAACCGGATGGATATAGGCCCAGCCTTGTGGCACCCAGCGCGTGCGCAGGTATTCACGACGGCGCTGGGCATAGCCCGGCAACAACACAGCACCGCTGAGCACCGCCATGTCCATCCAGGCCGCCCGCACCGGGCGACACAACTGGTGCACATACACCCCAAACTGCAGTTGCTCCAGACGACGCCGGAACTCAGTGAGCACCACGCGCAGTGCGCGGTCATTCACGTCGCGCATGTCGCCGGTGAGGATCTCGTACGGCATCCCGGCGCCGGCCGCTGCCGCCATCAATTGCTGACGCATGAAGTCGGGATAGTTGTTGCCGGCATCCGGCGGCGTGGAAAACTCGACCTCCTCCCCCGGCAACAACTCCTGCATGGTCCCAGGCTCCAACGCCACCATGGGCGTGAAGCCATCCGAGGCAAGGTTCAGTGGCGCGCCAGTTACCGGGTCCACCGGTGTCTGGATGTCATCCGGTGACGGCTTTTTGATAAAGCCGGCAAACAGGTTGGCCACTTCCTGACGGAACAGCACCGCATCGTCGTAGTTGTCCAGGCTGCGCAGACGCTTGAGCACCGGTGACAAGCGCGGCAAGCCGCGCAACTGACCCGGCTCGACCGGTTCAAAGATGTGCAGCACCTGGCTGGCCGGCACCCGCACCAGTTGGTTGTAACCACTGTTCAATGACGAGGCGTCGCCCGGGTGGGAACGGTACATCCAGTACGCGACTCGACGACTGTCCGGACTGAACTCGATCCCGGCGCGGATAACATTGCCGTTGCGCGCGGACTCGAACTTGTCGTGCGGCACAAATTCCGGGGCCAGCACCTGTAGCTGCAACGGCACCACCAAGCCTTCGTCGAGGCTGCGTGGACGCAAGCGGACAAAACATTCGCCGGCCGTTTCCACCGTCCGCGCGATCAGGGCCTGTTGTCCGTAGAAGTCGGTTAGACCATCGGCGTCGGACTCTTCGGCCCAATCGGCCCAGAGTTCCTGCAGCATGTGCCGAAGTTGATCGTCCTGGGTTTTCGGTCGCGGCGTAATGCCGGTGCCGATCAGGTTGCTGACCCGTTTATCGATGACGTTGAACGCGTACGGGTCGTTGCGCACCGCCGCCCGGGAACGTGAGCGCAGGTTGCGCAATGCCGGAATGGCAATGCTGTTGAAGCCGGCGTCGGGTGCATCCCAACTCGCGGAACGACGCCCTTCGGCAGCCCCTTCGTAACTGGCCTTGATATTCGACGGAATCAGGAAACCGCTACGGCCCAATGTTGGAAATTGACGAGCCATTACAGTCCCTTGCCTCCATGATAAAGCCGCACGATGCGCGACCGAGGACCGGCCGCCGCGATCAGCGAGCTGCGAATTTCGTCGCGGGCCCTGAGCAGTTCGTCGATGTCGCGGTACTCAACGTTGCGATCGGCGTAGCGCACGATTTTTTCACCGCGCGCAATTGCCTTCTCGACCGCATCGAGTTGCTGTTGGGTAAAGGCCATGGGGATCGCTCTAAAGTAAAAAGACAACGTGGTGTGCAACTGCGCGTTTTCACTCAGCGTCGTTTTTTGAGGTAGCCGCTGCTGGAGCTTCGACGCTGTGGGGGCCGTGCAATCGGTAGCGGTGCTGCTGCCAGTTTGGCCGGTGGCGGTACGGGATCAGCCGGTGGCTGCCGGGGTGTCGCGGGAGCGCGGATACGCTCAGCCGACACGACTTTTTCGCCCGGTGGCACCGCCTGAAACAGAGCGTTTCTTACCCGCTCCCAGTCGTGCTCCTTGTAGCGATTCAATCCCAGGTAATGCGCCATCGCCAGGCTGTACACCATCAAGTCGAGGGCTTCGTTGCGCTCCGCCTTGCCCTTGACCCATTCAATTTTTTTGTAGCCTTTGACGTAGCGAGTCACCTTGCGCTCGGCAACGCACTGGGCGAAAAAATCATCCGGCAGGTCGTTGGCAAAGTGCAGCGCACCGGGGCCGTCCTCCACCGGATAGCGGTTGTAAATCCAGTCCTTGGCGGTGTCGGTACCGATGAACCACAGCTCGACACCCTTGCGCTCGGTCAGGCCTTTCCAGGTGACATCCATCATCGATGGCCGCTGCGCAATCACCGGACGACCTGGCTTGCTCGCGCCCTTGACGGCGAAGATGTTGCGCCAGCGGCGCAGCCGGCAGAATTGGTACACCTCGTCGGTGTGATTACCGCCGGAGTCGATGCCGGCCGCCCGGATCGTCAGCTGCGCGCCACCCGGATGCGGGTAACGCGCCTTGAGTTTGTCGTCGAGTACCGACCAGGTGCGTTCGTCGGAGGGATCGCCCCAGATCACCTGGTAGTCGATGATCCAGCGCTCCATGCCGGCGCCCCAACCGACCACCATGAACTCCAGCCGGTTGGCTTGAACGTCGACCGAGGCCGTGAGCATCAGCACGGCGGATGGCATCGAACCCAGACCATAGGTTTCCAGGCGTGCCCGCGCCATCAGCACATCGGCTTTGGTCTGCTCTTGGGCGCTGTCCCAGACCTTGGCCAGACGGGTGTTGTAGAACACCTGCATCGGCTCAAGATCGCCGCGGGACATGGCCTTTTTGGCCTTCTCGAACTGCTTGGCCAGCGCGGCCCAACCGGTCCAGCCGGGCGGCGAGTACAACGCATTGAGGTTGAAGCCGACGGTTTCACCATCGCCCTCGGCATGCGCGCGCCACTCGCCCTTGGCCAACATCTCGCCCTTGTGATGCTCTTCAATCAACACATCACAGTCAGGCCCGGCGCACTCGTAATGCGCCAGCTGACAATCCGCCGAGTAATGCAGGCGCTCCCATTCCAGGACTTGCATGTGCCCGCAAGTCGGGCACGGCACGTAGTAAAAACGTTGGTCGCTGGTCTCGAAGAGATCAGCAATGCGCGAGGCGCCCCGGATTGTCGGCGAACTGGAGAAGTAGAACTTGGCGTTCCGGCCAAAGGTACTGCCCCGGGTTTCCGCCAGCTCAATCGGGTCGCCCTCCTCCCCGACGTCCACCACCCAGCGATCCACCTCATCGCCGTAGATGTAGCGGGCCGACAGCTCCGACAGGTTGGCCGCCGAGCCGGCGGTGGTGATGTACAACGAGCCGCCCTCGAACTCCTTGGTGTCCATGGTGTTGCGCGCATCGCGTGCACGGTTGGCTGCCACACGTTCGCGCAACACCGGGGTGGCCTTGATGGTCTTGCCGATGCGCGACGAGACCCGCTTGGCCAACCCCAGGCTGGGCAATAGGGTGAGAATGTTCGACGGCGCCATGTGGATCAGGCCGCCAATCCAGTTCAAGGCGATCTGGGTTTTCATCAACTGCGAGGCGACCATGGTCACCACGCGCTTGCACGGATGTGCGGGTGACAGGCAACGCATCGGCTCACGAGCATAGGGTGTACGCGCGGTGCGGTACTGCCCAGGTTCGGCGGCGCCCGCATCCCGCGGAATGCGCATGAACTCGTCAGCCCATTGATCAATCCAGACGTCCGGCTCTGGCCGCAATCCACGGAAATACGCCTCTCGGTACACCGCTGCACCGTCGGGCATTTCCGCTGCCATGGGTTAACTCGCTGTCGTCAAAGAATGAATAAGGTCCGTCGAGGCCATTCGTTCAGCATCGTCCAGCACGCGGCGCAAGGCGGCAGTGAGGTGCTTCTCGATTTGCCAGTGGTCATTCATGGCGGCCAGCTCGGGCGCTAACTGTGGCGGCATGCCCAGCAACAGATCCCGCAGCATGCGTCCCGTGGTGTACGCCGCCGTTTTCACCGCCTCCAACTCGACATGGGCGCCACGGTTTTTGTGAAACTCGCTCTCGGTCAGGCGTGACTCGTAAAACTCGCGGAAGGCGCGGGACTCCTGAAAGTCCGGGATGCCCTCGCCGGGCAATGGCACCTGGTGCGAAACAGCGGGTGAAGGCTCGTATTCGATGGCAGGTGCCGGGGTATTGCCTTCCGGCTTGCGCTGAATCCGTTCGCGCTCATGCCGTGCCGCCACATTGGCTTTGCTCGGATCCGCGGTGCTGAACAGGAGTCGGTCCGTGGCCTCGACATCCACCATCCCATCCGCCATCAGAACCAAGCGTCCGGCCTTGGCCAACTTCGACACATAGGGTTTCGACCACCCTTGGCGAGTGGCGAACTCCGCTTTGGTGAGTGTTGTCATGTCGATACCTTACGGTTAACTCGGCGGGACCGAGAGTTAACCGAGTAAATTAGTCGGTTAACTCCTAGGTTAACCACCTCAACGCCACGGTCTACTTGGCTTTCAACCAAATTCATGGCCGTTTTTTCAATCGCTTAGTTAACTCTTGGTTAACTGCCTTAGTTAACCGCTCTGCAGGCCACGGCCCGCGTGGCTTACAGACGAATCAGGGGATAGTCGAGTTAACCAGGTTAACTCCTAAGTTAACCGCCCTGTAAGCCACAGCCCACAAGGCTTTCAGCCCAGTTAACTAAGCGAGTTAACCAGTTAACTAACTTTGGCGGGGTGCCGCTAACGCGTTTGCGCGAGTCTTATGCCCCGTGTTCCTTGGAAGTTGCCAGGGTCCCCGCCGGCCCTGCGCTGCACACCGAAGCACTGCCCCGCCCTAGCATCCGTTCCAGAGACTTTGAGTTCTGCGCTGCTGCATCGGCGCAATCAACCGGGCAGCTAAGCTCTGCACGGGCATGATCAAGCGCACGCTGCAACGCGTCGATGATCTTTTCAATCGTTCCATCCCGGCGGAACGACAGGTTTGTCACACCGCCGGTCTCTGTCTTAACCCAGAGCACGTCCAATTCTTCGCTCAACACCCGTACCTGCATAAGTCCCCCTTTCTATAGCTTTCACAAAACGACACCAACTGGCTATCAAGGCATTGCTGCAAGCTGGCGGGCAATCTCGTCATAAATCGTCTTGGCTGACCAGGTATGCGCCACGAGGTCGGTGCCCGCTTGTAGCAACGCGGCATCACCCTCAGCGGGAATGACTGGTTGGTCACTCAGGTCGTTGTAGCTACCCGAGAAGTCCGAAGTCCCACTGCCAATAGCGGTACGAGCAGCGGCGGCGTCGACGCTCACCAGCACGGCCTTGCCGACATCCGAGGCGTCCGAGATGTTTTCCGAGGTGATGTCGCCTGGCGTGCCGGCTGCATTGTTCGTCCCTTTCACCACCGCCTGAAGCACTTGAAAGCCTTCAGTGATGGAGACAGGACTTCCGTAAGGCTGCCAACCATCGGCGATGGCCTGTGCCAGCTTGTCCGCCAGCTCCTCGGGAGTGTTGGCGACGACAGTGTCATATTGGGTGTAGGCCATTAACGAAACCTCAATATTGAATGGTTGAGCGGCGAGTGGCTGGCATGCAGGCGACTCAGCACAATGGATGTGGCCCGTGACGGCATAGGCCAGCAGGAACACAAGAGGCAACACCCAAGGGCAGCGTTTCACGGCGCCGAATCCGACTTAGGAAACTTGAAGTCTGCAAACCGATCAGCCATATCGGCGATTTTCTTCACGCCAAGGAAACCAATGAACACACCAGCAGCCGTCGCGAAGTTCTGCGGTAAGCCGAAGTACTCCAGTAGCGGAATCAAGCCAATGGTGATCAGCGTGCAAAGCGAAGCTTCAAGCAGCGCCTGTCGCTGCGTGCCGCCACCATAAATAATGCGCAATGCACCGACCACGAATGACAATGCTCCGGCATAGATCGTCGACGCATGCTGCCCCAGCCACGCGAGAACGAGCAGCCAGGTGTCTGGTTTGTCGGGCATGTTTGTCATCCGGAATCCTCCCTTTCGGGGAGTGCAATAGATCCGGCTCCCGCAGCACTCCCAGCTTGAGGCGTTGGGTGTGGCGGAGCCGAAAACGAAAAAGCCCTGCTCGATGGCAGGGCTTGTAAATGGGCACAAAAAAACCCGACTCAACGGTCGGGTTCTTGAAAGGCGTCTCGCAGCGTTCACAGCAACACACGCTGCTATAAAAGCAGGTCTATTCCGCGCGGAAAAGGCTTTTCCGCACTAAATGCGAAATTGCACCCAACTTGACCATACGTTTGCATTCGCGTTGGCCATCTGATGCATGGAATTTGCTCATCACTCTTCAACCAAGAAGGGAAGAAAACTACGCAATTCAGGACTGCGCGACAGGCGGTAATCGGCCATGTGAAGTCATTAGTAGTTGCTACGTAACCAGCATAAAAAGGGACAGACCACGATTTCAGGTAAATGCCGAGCCGTCGTGATCTGTTCCCTGTTTCCGCGCGACCGCTTTCTATGTCTGGCACAACTACCCTGACATCGGTGGGCCTATACTTTAACGATCGGCACACTCGATGTGGCATGCAGTCGTGTTTGATGTATGCGGGACGCGTCGAGCGATCGTTCACGCAGGCCACCGCCTGCCTTCGTCGTAGGGAGGAAAACATTCATGGCGCGGAAATACATCGACTGCCGCGAGTTTCCGAGCGATTCCCACTGCTCAATCGCACTGTCCGCAGACTCTGAAAACGAACTGCTCGAGGCCGCCGCGCAGCATGCGGTCAGTGTTCACAAGCACACCGACTCACCAGAACTGCGTGCTCAACTGAAGACGATGTTTCACGACGGAACCCCGCCTGTTGAAGCACCGCGTCTTGCTTAGCACCCAGGGGTTTCAGAGGAGTGATTGTCATCGATAAGCACCTACGAGGCTCATTTCGATGAGTTCCGCACGCCTGAGGGTAGTTTTTTATTCCTGGCACAATCTGAATGACGAAGGAGATCCTCAAGGAGCTGCCGATGGCTGCTCCTTGGGGGTGCTTTGGAGAGCTTGTTTAATGTGGCTGCGTGTTCATTCAAGCTAAGCTCAAGCTGATTCGACAGACTGCTATCGGCCAATAGCGGGCATTAGGAAAGGAAAATACATCTAGTCCGAAAAAACGGGCGCCTGTCTGGGGCGCCCGTTAATTTATAGCAGTTGGTCAGCCACGGAGTTAATCGTGTCCGTTATGGCCGCTCTTCTGCATGGCTTTGAGAATACCGTCCAAGTTGTAGGTTTCCGGCTCCTGCATAGGCGGGAATTCCTGGTACGACATTAACTCTTTCTCCCAGAGCAACTGCCCGATTGGCAGCATGTTCCAGTTGTAGATATAGGCGTTGCCAGGTGAACCCAAAGCACCGCCATAGCCCGTGATGGATTTGGCGTCAGCGCCGACTGTTGTTTCAAAGGGGTCACGTTTGACGTTGAGCAGTTGGGTCCAGTGAAACGTGGTGGCGCCATACAGCCCGCCCGTCGCCGTATCCGGCACCATGGTGTAATACATCTTCCAATTCTGGTAGCGCACTGCCGAAGGTTGTGAGCCGGTGTAGTAGAAAAAGGTGTCGCGTGCCGACTTGTCGGATTTGCCGGTCAGGTAGTCCGTCTGATCCACGCCATCGAGCTTGGTCTTGACGATACCAGGGTACTTACCCGCCATGATCTGCTCATTCAGTTCGTTACCCTTCTTGCCACCAGCGATATTGACCAAGGTCGGCACCCAGTCAAGCGAGGCAAAAATGTCGGTTAGGACCGTGCCCGGCTTAATTTGTCCAGGCCAGCGAATGACCAATGGAGCGCGCATGCCGCCTTCCCAGGTGGTCAACTTGCCGCCCTTGAACGGGGTAGTGCCGCCATCCGGGAAGGTAATGGTTTCCGCACCGTTGTCAGTGGTGAAGACGACAATGGTGTTGTCCAGCTCGCCCATATCCTGAAGTTTCTTCAAGACATAACCAATGTTGTCATCCAGTTGCTTCATGCCTGCTTCATTGGTGCCCCAGTCCTTGCCGCCGGGTTCACCAACCATGGCGTCATACTTGGGCGGCAATACCGTGGTGATGTGCATGCGTGCCGGGTTGTACCAGACGAAGAACGGCTTGTTGGTCTTCTTGGGATCGTTACGGTCAAGGAAGTCGATGACTTTGGTGGAGATTTCTTCATCCACCGACTTCGAGCGCTCCAGCGTCAGCGGCCCTTCATCCTTGCAAGTGGTGTTCTTCTGCGTACCGTCACTGGAGATGCAAGAGATAACCGGACGTGGCGGCGTCAGACAGGTACCGTCCCTCGGATTGATGGCTCCGGGAACTTCCGGTAGCCCGTTGATCGGACTGGCCTTGCAAGGCGGTGCAATACCCTGCGTTTGCGGGTTTTTGTTGATGTCGACAAAGCTTACGCCCTGCATCGCATCGAGGTGATAGAGGTAGCCCCAGAACTCCTGGAAGCCGTGGGAAGTTGGCAGCGCCTCAAAGTTGTCACCCAGATGGTTCTTACCAAATTCGCCAGTGGTATAGCCCAGATCCAACAAAAACTTAGACAGTGCAGGTGTGCCAGGTCGCAACCAGGATGGGCTGCCGGGCAATTGCGGTGGAATCATGCCGGTACGCAGCGGATGCATTCCGGTAAAGAAAGCGTTACGCCCCGCCGTACAACTCTGCTCGGCATAGTAGGTCATGAATTTCGCACCTTCTTGGGCGATGCGATCAATATTCGGTGTTTCGCCGACTGCCAATCCCTGGTGATAGATGCTCGGCTGCATCCAGCCGATGTCATCCGCCATGATGAACATAATGTTGGGTTTCTTGTCCGCAGCTTGAGCCACTGCAGGCAAGTTCGCTCCCACCGCCAGACTGCTCAACGCCAATCCCGCCAGTATAAGTTTTCTCGGTTGCATGAATTTGATCCTCTCCAGTTGATTCACGTAACTACCCATATCGGATATGTCGTGTTCCCATCCCAAGGCTCAAAAACTGCAACGGCTCCATCTTCACCCTGACGGCGCTCCGTCATCCATAGGTGCAGCGCGCTTGATATAGTGAGCATTGACCACAATGGCTTATGGCGAAAGTCGAATACATGCCTTGCATTCATCGCCAATACCCATCACAGAAACGTGAGTATAGACACGCATATCTAATGTGCCGGCGGGGTAGAAATTTGAGGAAGGGGGCGTTCTCCCTCTGACAATCGATGGTTATCACCCCACGAAATCGCGTGACCTCGTACCGAAACCACCTACTTACTTGCAGGTGCTCAGGCTAGTCAGTATGCGAACTCACAACGCTTAACGAAAACCAACTCGCCTTGTAGGCTGCAATTATGCAGTTGACGCTTTGGGTTGAGAAACGGAGGGCAGACGAGATTGGTGGCAATGACCTAAACGGGTCGGTTTCAGCCGGTCGTGGCGGGCGGAAAACGGCCATTTCCGGTCGCTCGTAACTGATCACAGTCGACCCGTTGCAGGCAGGCGGCCAGCTTAGAATAAATCCGCGCTCTTACTCGCGGGCGGGAGTTATCCATCTTGAGTCAACGCAGATCCGCTTCCTCATCCACTGTAGGCGCCAATTGCTTTCTAGTGTGTTAAGTCGAGGTACCGAACAACCCACCGCCGCAACAGTGACAGCACCGGACAAGGCAATTACAATTTGATTAACATCCAGCGACTTGAGCGATTGAATACCCCATGGAAAGCAAGACTGCGCGCCTCACTGTGCTCATTGATCCCGTCAAGAAAAAAGCTTTCGAGGAACTCTGTGCAGCACAAGACCTGACGTCTTCGCAGGTGGTCCGCCAACTGATTCGTGACTACCTGGACGCTCACGGCGCCAGCTATTCGACCAAGAGCAAGCATGCCACCAGCACCAAGTCATAACCTAACACGGGCAGTAACCTCTAGAGGGTCGACGTGCCCTCTACGTGACTGACCGCTTTAGCCAACGCAGTGTTGAAGTCGGCGTGGTAATGCTCGGGGCCAATTTCTTGCAGGATACCCACCCTATCGAGCTTGTTGAGCACCTTCGTGTTCGCTTCGCAGAGTTTCACCACAATATGCCGCTTGTGCAGCTGCTGAATGACCTCCTCCAACACTTGCAAGCCCGTGATATCCATAAACGGTACGCGCTTCAGACGGATAATCAGTAGGTTTGGGTCAGTATGGGTCTGTGCTATCACACGCTCGAAGGTCTCAGCCGCACCAAAAAACAATGGCCCTTCAATCGTATAAATCAAAAGCCCTGGCGGTAGGCGAGTATGGCCATTGGTCCTCAGCTCTTCTTCAAGCTCGTGCTCCACGACCTGTTGCACTTCCACAGATGAGGCCATGCGGCGCATGAAGTGCAGCATCGCAAGAATGACGCCGATATTCACGGCGATCACCAAGTCACTGAACACGGTGAGGTTGAAAGTGATGAGCAGGATGGATACGTCTGCGCGTGGGGCTCGTTGGACCATGCGCTTGAAGTGCTTCAACTCGCTCATGTTGTAGGCGACCACGAAAAGAATGGCAGCCAGGGCGCACAGCGGAATGTTTGAGGCTAGAGGTGCCAGGAACAGAACAATAAGCACCAAGGTGACCGCGTGCGTAATGCCGGCCAGCGGGCTCGTGCCGCCGTTACGGATATTGGTTGCAGTACGGGCAATGGCCCCGGTAGCTGCGAAGCCGCCAAACAATGGTGTGACCAGGTTGGCCACCCCCTGACCGATCAGCTCCTGATTGGAATCGTGCTTGGTGCCCGCCATGCCATCGGCCACCATCGCGGACAGCAGCGATTCGATTGCTCCAAGCATGGCGATAGTGAACGCCGGCCCAATCAAATCGATGACGCGGGACGGCGTAATTACAGGCAAGCTCAACGCTGGCAAGCCTTGAGGTATACCACCGAATGCACTGCCAATCGTGGCTACCCCCTCGAAATGAAAGGTGGACTGTATCGCTGTAGCGACCGCCATTGCGATTAGCGGGCCAGGTACCCGTTTGAGTCCGGGAATTTTGGATGCGGTGATGACCAGGAAAAGGCTAAGTACCGCCAGCAGGGTTGTGGCGATATGAAGATCCGGCAGGGCCTGTAGCAGATGCCAGAGCTTTTCATGGAAATGCTCTCCACTGATCGTCGGTAAACCGAAAAAGTCTTTCCACTGCCCGACCCAGATGATCACGCCGATGCCCGCGGTGAATCCGACAATCACCGGGTCGGGGATAAACTTGATGATTGCACCGAGCCGTGCCATCCCCAGCAATAACAACATGGCCCCCGCCATCATCGTGGCGATTTGCAAACCGTCAACACCATGTTTGGCCGTGACTCCCGCCAGAATCACGATGAACGCACCTGTCGGCCCGGCAATCTGCAAGCGGCTTCCCCCAAAGAGTGAAACCAACAGACCACCGATGATTGCGGTGTAAATGCCTTGCTCAGGTTTGACGCCAGATGCAATGGCAAACGCCATTGCCAGAGGGAGCGCCACGACCCCGACGATCACGCCAGACACCATATTGCGAAGCCAGTGTCCTCGCCCCAACAACCCCGCCTTCCATGCCTCACCTATCGCAATCATGGCTAGCCCCTCAGTGGATGCATGTGCATAATATTAACATACAGTGTTAATTTAAATGCCCTAGATCCACTGCTTCGAGCGGCTGGAGATGTTTATAGTGAAAGCTCAGATGGAGCTGGGCGGGCATGCACTGCAAATAGAGAATTTTGAGAGCGCGCGTAGCGTGGTGACAGACATGAATCGTAAAGCTGTGCAAACCAAACATGCCGAAGGCGTGACCTTCGACACCCATGTGATCGCAAACCCGACGAACCCCAAGGAGTGGATAGTGTTTTTCAAGAAGGACGCTGGCAGGAGTTATTTCTTGGTTGATGACAACGAGGAGGTCGAATCTTTTGGGCATCTGGATGACTTGATCGCCGAGCTTCGAGACCTGGGCCTCAAGACCGCTGAAATCCACTTTTAACCCTTGGATCACGCCTTGGAGACATGATCATGTCAGTGAAGATCGAGTATCTGCCCAGTCAGAGCGAAGCTTTCTGGTCTGTATGTTTCGGCACCAGACGAGTGCAGTTTCGAGATGAAAGAAGTGCTCAGGACTATGCTGCCACGCTCAAGGAGAGAATCGAGGCTCCGCATGTTTACCCTCGACGTGATCGGCCAGCGAACATTCATAGTTGACTGGGCACAGGCAGTGTCGAACTTCACCCTGCATGGCTATTTGATTGTTCTGCGTAAAGGATTCGATGAATTCTGGGCCTTCTGCACAAAGGCCGAACAGCCAATTGCCAGTCTTGATATCTGTAACAGATAGGCGTGTTACTGCAAGGGAGTAACTGTTTTTGGCGGGTTGATGCCTGATATGACAGGCAGCTTTGGGTCGTTCTGTGCCGATCAACGCCCCAAAGCTTCTCGGTGAAATTCGATGCAAACAGCTGGTTGGGTCGATTAAGCAGCTTGCCGTATTGCATCGACAGCACAATCGATCCATGCCGCCCCTGCTCTCGCCAGTTCCCGCGTTTTCCCTTCGCTTATGCCGTAGTGCTTGCCTACCCGGACCATGGGCCATTTGGCGCCGTAGTAAAGCCAAATAATATCGCCCATCTGTTGATCACGATGTGAGAGCCGTGCCACTGCGCTGTCAATAACTCCGGCCCACTCGTCTGTAATGCAATAATTCTTGCTCGACGACACCTGCGGCATCGCCTGGCGCATCAGCGCAAATGTCGGTGAGGTGTAATTGGGTATCCCTGCCCCGTCCATTCGCCACCATCCCCACTGTTCCAGCAGGTACTCGGTATCCCCCAATGGTCGGCCTGCCGGCTTACGAATCATCATGCTTTCAATCCCCTGTGTAATTTGATCCGCCGGCACCCCGACGGTTGTTCATTTGGTAGTACTCGGCCGGGCCAGATGCCGACGGACCTCGCTGCAGTACTTCAATTTCGCGCTGAGCCTGCTGCAATCTGAGGCTGAGTTGTGTCACCAATTCGTCTGTAGAAAGCATCAACCGACTCCCCGCCATTACCCAACCTGAGCCGTTGCAATCGATGCAAACCAGCTCATGAAACACCCCTTGCACCACGGCTTTTCCCTTGCAGGTCAAGCAGTGTTCCAGCTCGATCTGCACCTTACGAAAGCCATGGGCCTGGGCTTTTTTCATGTTTTCAAACCTCGCCCTTAACAAATTGCGGAATCGACTCGCAGACCGCGCCATTCAAGGCGTCTACGAGGTTTTGCGATTCTTCATATCTAGCGCCTGTCTGCTCGTGGATCGCCTTGAAGCCGCGCTCATCTAACCAGGTGTGCCATTTCACCAAGGCCAGCCGACGCTGCTCTTTGGCCTGAGTATTGATGTAGGTCGAGGCGATCTTGCCGAGGGAATGGTTCAACAACATCTCGCCGATATGCCCGTCGACGCCGAGGTCGGTCCACGCGGTACGCGCCACTTTGCGCAGGTCGTGACTGGTCCAGGCACCTTGCCCCAATCGGGTGAACACAGCGCTGGCCTGGTTTTCGCTCAGCGCCTTCCCTCGGCGGGACGGAAACAGGAACGGCCCCTCATACCCTCGTGCGGCCTGCCGTTCACGATATAAACGCAGCAGCGCGCAGGTTTGGTCGGTCAGCGGCACCCGCAGCTCGGTCTTGCTCTTGGTGTGCTCAGCCGGCAGGAACCACTCACGTTCAGGCAACGTGATGTCGGCCCAGCGCGACTGGCGGGTTTCACCAATGCGGGTGCCGTGACACAGCATCATCAACGCCAGCATGGCGTCACCTGGCGCACTCTCGAAACGCTCGGTCAGTTGCGCCACCAGCTCGGGTAATTGGACATCGCGCAGGCGCGCGGGCTTGGGCAGAATCCGGGCCGTCGTGAAGTGGACGAACTTAAGGTCGGCCATCGGGTTGGCCGGGATCAAGTCCAGCTTGCGGGCCTGACGAAAGGCCACTGCGAGCTGGCGGTACAACTGCTGGACGTACGACAGCGACAACTCTTCCTGACCCGGCCACATCAGCCGCTGGTCGAGGGTCTGGGCATCCACCTCTTGTATCAGCAGATCTTTCAGGCGCGGCTTGAGCTGGCATTTGATGGCCGACTTACCGGCCGCGCGACGCTTGGCCGAGAGCGCGCGCGAACGGGCCATGCGATCGGCATACCAATCCAACAGCTCGCCGACGGTGACCCACCCCGAGACGCTGGCCGCGCTATCGGCCGCCACGCGCAAGCGCACGGCCGGTAACGCCGCGATCACCTGCTTGGTGGACAGGTCGGGAAAGGCGCCGATGCGGTGCCACTTCCGTTTGTTTAGCAGGTACCACGACCCGCGCACGCGACTCTTCGAATAACGGAAGTGCAGTGCGGGGTGACTGGCATCACGCAGGTCGCGCACATGCTCAAGCTTGGCGTTGCGCTGAATTTCCGCGTCGGACAATTTTACGGTCAAGGTCTTGATCAGGGCGCTCAATCGGTCGCCTCCGGCTGGGCGAGACGGTCAACCACCTCGAACGTTGTCGGCCACATCCATGCGCCATACCGATTAGCCATCGCCTGGTCGGCGAACAATGCCAAGGCATGGTCTGGTGTATCACTCAGGTCCAACTTGAAAGAGCAGCAGAACACGGCAAACCGATAGTTTGCCGGATCTGGAACAGCCAAGCGGCGATCAGGTATTTCCAAGCTGATCCCCATCAGAAGCCCTCCTTACCGCGTTGAGATTCCCACTCGAATGCCACGCCAATGCAACCGTTTTCGCGGATGCGGTCGACACAGCGCGCGCCAATGGCATCGTTCAATTCGGCAGGAGACAGGTTGCTGACGATGATCGTCGGACGGCATTGCTCGTAACGACCGTTGATAATGCTGAACAGCGTGGCCAGCTCAAACTCGCTCTGCTTGGTCGCGCCGACTTCATCAAGCACCAGCAGATCCGCGCCGATCACCTCTCGTAAAATGTGCGCCTCGGACTCACCAGAGCGATCATTGAAACTCGCCCGGATATCGCCGATGAGTGTGCCCACCGTGCGGTAGATCGCCTTGACCATGCATTCGTTGATCAGGTGATTGGCCGAGGCAATGGCCAAATGGGTCTTGCCGGTGCCGACCTTCCCCAGCAGCAACATGCAGCGACCTTCCCGGCGATGCTTCGAAAAGTTGTCGACGTAATCGGTGCAGGCATCCAGGGCAATCTGCTGCGCCGGGTTCGATACGGCGAAGTCGGCGAATGTCTTTTCCGCGAAGCGCTTCGGAATCCGGGCGCTAGACTGCTGGACAATCCGAAACTGAAAGCGCTTGCGCTCAAGCTCCTGCATGTCGCGTTTGTTGCTCGCGCAGATGGGGCAACCAGACAGGTCGCCGCCCTTGAGGATGACCGCCGAGTAATCGCCATGATCGAAGCAGCTCGCTGGTTGACGGCCAATGACGCGGAATTTGCGGTCAATCTGAGCGCCGAGATTAGAGACGGAAGGTGCCATTGGCGTTCTCCTTGGTACCGGCCTTGTAATCGCGAGTGTCGAAGCCGGAGTGGCGACTGGCCGGAAGTGGATGGGCGGGGCTGACCGTTTTGTCGGGGAAGATCCCCGTCCATCCGTTGCTGATCGAAAGTGTCAGCACCGAATCGGGGGCTGGGTGTGTCGCCAACGCCTTGGCCTGTTGTTCGCAGCTTTTGGCGGTGAGAGGTTTGTGGATTTCCTTGCGGTGCTGGCACCAGTCGGCCCAAACCTCGTCGCTGACGTTTTCCGGTTTGGCCATCAACGGATCAAACTTTGGCGATTTGCCTGGCGCGTCAGCGCCCTGCTTCTCCTGATTACTGGTTACCTGATTGGTACCCTGATTACTGGTACCCTGATTTGTCGGAAATTTTTCCGACCCTTCTCGGATTTTTTTCCGACCCTGTTCGGAAATTTTTCCGACCTTGCTCGGAGATTTTTCCGAGGCAGATCGGATTTTTTTCCGACCTAGGCTCACATCAGAGGTCGGATATTTTTCCGACCCGTCCAGCTTGCGATTCCACTCTTTGGCCTTCTCGGTCAAGCGAAACAAACTGATATTTGCCGTGTGGGACAGTTCGATCAGACCTGCGGTTTCGAGTCCTTTGAGAAGTCGGTACGCGGTATCTGGTTTGTCGGTGAGCAGGGGCAATTCCTCCACGATCTTTGCCTTGCTCAAGGCAAAGAAAATCCCGTGATCGGTCTTGATTGGCCTTGCCCAACTAGGGCACTCGTAGACAAACGAAAACAACAACGCCTGCTGGGAGTTCAACCCCCACTCCAGCGCTTTCACTTGGTTGATCGTGATCGTGAACTGCATATCAGTCCTTTCCGCCTAGCGGTCGGGCTGGGCGCTTCGACTTGTGCAACTCGATCAGTGCGGTCACCTCCTCGTGCCGCGCAGCCAAGTGCTTGGCATGCAAGGCCAAAATCTCCGATGCTTCCACGGCAGTGATTTCGCCGTCTTCCAGCGCGAGGGCAAGAAACTGGTCAACCCGGCCGCGCTTCACAGAAGTACGCAAAGAGCGCTGGTGCATGTCTACGTTGTCCAAATCACCGACTTCAGGCAGGCGAACAAATACGCCGCCGTACATCGCGCAGATGTAGTCCGGTAAGCGCGTGGTGCCCTGCTCGCTTTCAAGGACATAAACCTCCTCATCGCTAAGAGGAACAACACCGCCGCTCTCATAAACCTGATTCTTAAAACGCTTCAGTTCGAGACTGAGGCGAGCTGAAGCGCATACCTGGCCGCCTGGGTATTTCTTTGCGACCTCGATCACCACTGCGCGACGGGTTTCTAGTACTGGCGATTTCATTGTCTAGTTTTCTCTCGGCGCCATTGCGCTCAAAGTTGGCTCATTAGATGGGCAGCATCCGGCGACGCGTCCTTTTCGCGCTTTGAACCGGGAACGGTCTAAGCTCTTCCGCTGTGTATGAGCCATCTGCGTGCTCCGTAACAAAAACCTCACGCCCTGCCTGCAGAGCTTTATTTATTGAACTTTGGGTCATGCCTAACAAATTTCCGGCCTTGGTCTGCCCCTTCTCGGTAGCAAATTGGCTGAGGGTGAGTTGACGCACTGTCCGGTCTCCGGTGGTGTATCTGAACCGACAATATCTCCCATGGAGCTTTTTTAATCAACTCCAATGGAGATGGATATGTATCTCCACCGGGAATACTCTTCGGAAATGAAAAACGACAGACGACCATTACTTGAGTGGGAAAAGACGGAGTGCACCGCATTAAAAGCGGAGCTGGCTGCCTACAATGCGCGTGCCCCTAAGGGCGAGAAGCTGACTCAAGAAGAGATCGCACTCTCCGTAGGCATGAGCCAAGGCACGCTAAGCAGTCACTTGAACGGTAGCCGTGCGCTCAACAAGGAAATGGCAGCTGAGATAGCTAAAATGCTCGGCATACCCGTAGAGAGATTCAGCCCACGGATCGCGAAAGAAATCTCCGAATTGGCGATTGCCGCCAATGCTGTTCCACCAGTCGAATCATTGCAGTCAAACGTCGAGCCTGGCCCGCCAATTACCAGCGCTCCTCGTCGAATCGATGTTGTTGGAACGGCACAACTCGGTCACGAAGGCTACTGGACAAGTCTTGACCAGGCTGCTGGCTGGGTTGAGACCTACTCTAGGGATGAAGACGCCTATGCACTCCGACTCAAGGGTGACTCAATGGCTCCGGCAATTCGTAGTGGTTGGATCGCCGTCTGCGAGCCCAATCACCGCCTAGTGCCAGGTGAGTATGTGATGGTCACCACCACTGATGGGCAGAGCATGGTTAAAGAACTGCTCTTCGAAAACGAAGAAGACGTCAGCCTCATGTCGATCAACTCGGCTTACGGTGAGAGGCTGACAGTAGCTCGGATTGATATCGATAAAATCCATTACGTAGGCGCAATCCTTGCCCCTAGCAAGGTGCTGGGCAGAATCTAAATTTGAGCCCTTCGACTTGTCATTAATTCCCCCTAGGTACCTCCCTTCTGAAGCCCGCTAGTTGCGGGCTTTTCTCTGCTAAATAATTGTTTTTAATCGTTAATATTTAGCGCTTACGCAGCAATCCATTCACTGTATATCCATACACAAAAGGAGCAGTGCTATGGCAAAACCACAAAACAAACCAACACCGCCAAACTCGTTTGACCTTCTCGGACTCCGCATCCAAAAAATCATCAGCTCCCCCGCTGCCCAAAAACGAAAGATGGCAGTCATTCGAAGAGGCGCGGATGAGTGCCAGGAGGACTGGAAACGGCTCCTTGACGACATAGCCGATACCGAGCACGTAACATTGAGTAGAGAAGAAGACGGCGCCGCCCGCGTCTCCTGGAGCCTCCCGGCCAATATCTGATCGCCAAAAAACTCGCGCAATGCGGGTTTTTTTAGGTCTATCGGAATATTTATCTCCCGTGGAGTTGACTTAACTAACTCCACGGGAGATATTTAAGTCGTCGCCACGAAGCAACCCGGCAATGCGGGATCTCCCGCCGCTCTTTAACAATCAGCGCAACAAACAACAGACCGCATTGCCTCTACCGGCGACCGGCGAACAGACAGGCCCGAAAGCCTGCCAACGACAGGAACAACCTGGACGGCTGCTCGAGGGCGAAACGCCATAACCGTGTGAATGATCCTGGCAAGCAATGCGCCCCGCCTCTCCGGCGGCAATAGGACGGAAAATTTCACTAATGCACCTGGTTACCGGGTGCATTGGGAAAACAACCGGGGGATAGCCATGAGTAAATTTGAGCTGGGCCATGAGGATGGCTGGTCTCGCAGGTTTTTCGAAAGTTTCACCACCTTCTATGACAGACCAGACCTGATAAAACTGGTGATTGCTGCTTACGATAAAGCAGGCGCGGCCGCAGCACTGTCTGCAAGATCCTACGTGGCCCGCGGCGGTGAAAGCAGAAGATTGACGGCGGTATGGGATGAGGCAGTTGCTCAGTCGTTTGAGCGAGTGCTTGCCTGTCTAGCTGGAAATTATGACCAAGAGCCAATCCATGAGGGAGAAGACATAAATCTTCCAGAGCGGCCCGATTTCGAGATGTGAACGAAAAAAGTTTCAGGTCACAGATCAACCTGCGCCAAACGACAGCCTGTCGCTAACTGCCCGAACCTCTCATTGAGAGCGCATCGGTGAGCCCTGAAGCACAACGATCGTTGGATGGTCCATGTGCCATCGCTTCAGGGTTCACCGATGCGGATGAGCACACACCGGTCACGCACCGGCCCCCTGCATTCCCCCAACACATAGAGGATTGGCAAGCATGTAACCGACCGATATCGAAGCCCGCCCCAAAGGCGGCACCTGCGATCACGTAGGGAGGTCTTCGTGACGCAATCAAAGCCCGGTTCCGATCGGGCTTTTTTACGCCTGCCTTTATCCGTCAGCACTCTCCCCTGCGCCCAACGGCAACCAGCAGGCGGCCCGAGTGCTGACGAATAACCGCAACCCACAGGAAGGAATAGTGATGAATCAGACCATTCGCCAAAAACAAGCGGTCCTGCAGGTGTTGCGGGATCGCCTCTCAATGTCCACTTCGGAGATGTACCAAATGATCGGTCAGGAAGAACCTGTAAGGCCGCTCCGCTTCACTCTAATTCCCCTAGGCGCAAACAAATTCGATGTGATAGAGCGCTCGACCGGCCGTTCCCGCGGTACCCGAGAGAGCCATGACTGCGCCTGCCACTATGCACGACAGCTTGAAGAACAGGCCGACGTCATCAATTCCGTTGGCGTGTCTGTTCGCCGCTTCGGACGTCTCGTGCTGCGCTGGGTTAGCGGCTTCGCCGTGTTACTCGGAGTGTTCGCTTTCTTCGGAGCGCAATGATGATTGGCGGCTCTATTCCTGATCCGCACTTGGAGGCGCAGGCCGACATCAATCGCAAAATTGCCGAGTTCTTCCGTGTCGGCGGCAAGGTCACCGAAGCGCCAGGCTACGAACCTCAGCATCCGCAGCCACGGTCAGCTGCGATTGATCCTGAAACCGTGTTGAAACGGCGACGTCCCTCCCCGACACAAGCCGAACACAAAGGGCCGCAAAAGCTTGCGGAGACAAAATGAGCAAGCGGAAGCGACACAATATGCGCGCTCGAATCGAGCGAATGAGCCGGGCACGGCTTAACACCCATCATGTCGCAGTGATCCACATTGATCCCAGCGGACGCCAAGGGATGATCAACTGGAAGACGTGTAGGAGCATCCCGCCAGGGCAACGCATGGCCGAGGCAGTCTGCGACGTTGCCCACCGCTGGACGATCTATGTCAGCGCCCAGTGCCGCGATCAGAATGGCCACCGCTACACCAAATCGGTCGAGGTCGCGCCCCAAGGCAACTATATGGCCGCCCACCTCGAGGACGTGATCGAGGACACCTACAAAGCCCTGGTCGCCGAGAGCAATCCGAATCATCGGGTCGCATCGGGTTGGATCGCCATTCCCGCCGAAATATCGCTGACTGAAGAGCATGCCGCCCGGGTGTTCGACGCTGTGGGCGTCTGGAACCAGCAGAGGACCGCATGAGACGCATCAATAACCAGGTGCGCCAGCGCCGACGACAGACATGGCTGGATCTACCGGCCCACGGAATTGAAGAGGCAGGCTATAGCCAAGAGCAACGCGGATATCCAGCGGGACAATCGTACCAAGGAGAAAGCTTTGCTGGACCGGATCGGAGCCGAGAAACGGTCGCTGATTGTGTCGAGGGCGCTCGCTGCTAATGCACTACAGGTGCTGGGCGAGCGCCACGACTTCGAGGAATGGCAGGAGACGGTGTCCACGTTCCTCATCAACCCTTCGCAAGTATGTCGCGAACTGAAATCGTGGTATCTGAAAAGTGGTCGCGACAGCTTGAGGAATTCGTCGAGACCGGTATAGAAGCATAACGGCTCCCCCTTCGCGCCGACCAACGAGAGCGTGGGTTGATCTGTGAACTGACACTCAAATTCACTCCGAATCTTCAACAGCTTTCGGTGCAAATGCCGCCTTACCAAACATATTCAGGTCATGCTGGAACGCTGCGACAGTTCCAGATGCGGCTGCACGGCCAGGGTTTTTGGCTATCGCTTTTTCAATCACTGCTTGTTGATTGGAGTTAATCTTTCTATACAGCTCCGAAACCTCTTTTGCCTTGCCGAACAAATATTCCGCAAACCCCTTCGGCCAGTAATAACTTTGTGGATAAATTTTTCCTCCATTCAGCGATACGCGACTAGCCCTCATTTGTTTAGATTCACTGTGACCAGCAAGCCCAAGAAGAATAAACTTCGGAAGCTTCGTATACACCATGATCTGGCCATCTCCTGTTAATACATCCATGTGCATATTCCTAAGAAAATAGCGATTGATGTTTTCCGGAACATCCACGCTGGTGCTATCGATTGCATCTAACGGATAAAGGTGCTGCTCATAAACTCCGAGATTATTAGCCTTTCCGAGAATGAACGATGCGAGACCTTGCAATATAGCCAATTCCTTTTCATCTGTGATTTTGTCTGACCTTGGGTTCATCGATCGAATATAGCTCAAAGTGCGCCAACTTAGAGACGCGCAAAATTTCGCTAGCCAGTCTCCGTAACAGGCATTATCAGTTTCATCCTTTACAAACGGATAGAATATTCTGTTCGAAAATGCGCGCTCCCAGCCAGAAAACAATTGCTCGCAAGCTTCGCAGAGCCAATAGTCCTTAGCGATATCTTGTGCTCTTTTATTTATATTTTGATTGAGTCGAATGTAGCCTGTTGCTGAAGAGTCCTTTACCCATTTCCCAACAAATTTTGGAATAAAGTGACTGAGTTTCAGTTCCCCGACCGCACAGCATAATTTGCATTCTCCTTCGACCACTTGTTCACCCCCACCCTAGTAGAAACCACAGCTTCTAAAACCCCACTTCAACGAATCACGCCAGCCGGCAAGGTGTAGCCAAGGCCACTGTAGAACTCAAAGCACCGCTATTTTCCCGACTTCGCTTTTTCCCACTCTTGTTTGAGGATGTGCTGACACCAGTCAACGACATTTTTTGCTAGTTCCTTTGCAGGGCCACCAGCTTGATCGCACTCGCTATGCAGTTCATTGACCGCCTTCATAAACTCTTTAGAGTCGAGCTCTTCAGGATTAAGTAAAAGCTCTATTTTGGCCTTCAGGCTCACCAGTTCTTTAATTGACTGTACATGTGACGTCGACCAGTCAGTACGCAGTTTATCTATCAGTGCAACATCCACAGGTCCACTACGCATACTAATAGATGACTGCGTAGACTCCCAATAAGTGTTCAGGCGCTGTACGTTCAGTGCTGCCGCAATAAACATCGCTGTTGAGTCACGAAGATCATTAATCCAATTCTGCCTACTAGTCTTCAAAGAGGCTTGAGCAGCAATAAGTTCTTGACTAGCGATCATTTCCTTTTGAACTTCAAAAGTTTGCTTTGCGGCCAGATCCTGACTAACTATCATTTCTTTTTGCAAGTCGAAATTCTGCTTCGCGGATAGTTCTTGGCTCGCAATTAGTCTTTGCTGCAGCTCAAAGTTTGCCCGTGCAACCTTCTCTTGACTAACAATAGTTTTATTGAAATTTCGCACTGTGAGATATGTACCCAGGACGAAGATGGCGACAGTAGCAGAAAAACTCCAAAATGTAGCCCAGTCAAAACCAGAATCGACAATAATTTTCGGAACTTGTTCTAGATAAACGACTGATGTTTCGTATTTCATTCCCCGACTCCGCATCTAGTTATGATCCATCAAGGCGGCATCATACTTCCGAGGTATCCCCATGCCCACAGAAAACAAACCGGCCGAGCCTGGCTTTGACCTGAACACACCAGATGGCGGACGCGGGTACATCGCCAACCTGTTCAAGACCGTGCTCAATCGTCACGACTACCGCCAGTACATCAACGAGCGGCTGGCCGGCGACTTCGCTTGCACGCTGGCGCAGCACTTCGAGGACGTCAAAGCTCGCGAACAAGCCCTACAGCTACGCCTGAACGCAGCTCATCAGCGGATTGATGAGCTGGCCCAGCGCCAGGGTGAGCCAGTGGCGTGGTCATACAGGTTTGGCGGCGAGCAGCGGTTCTATCCGACTGATCCGCGTGGGCCTGAGGCAGGTGCAGCAGCGCACTACATTACTGATGTCGAGCCGCTCTATCGCCACCCAGTCGAGCATTCGACTTCCTTCCCTGGGTACCGGCCAATACCTGAAGACAGAAGCTGAACCCCGCCGAACAGCAGTAACTCCCTCCCACTTCAAAGTCAGCCGCTATAGCGGCAACGGACAGGTATCGCAACTCATGAGCATCCAGTTTCTGTCCCACGAGGAGGTTTGCGAGCTCACCGGCGCGCGGACCAAGGCAGGTCAAATCCTCAATCTGAAAAAGAACGGCGTCAGACACACCATCAAGGTGAATGGCTGGCCAAGCGTGACGGCCATGGCCGTGACTGCGGTCGGTATGTTTGAAGCAGAAAAACCCGCATGGAAACCACGCAAGGCTGGCTGATATGGGACGAAGACCAAGTAAACCCGGCTCAATAGCCCGGCTACGAGAACGTAAGAAAGCAAGCGGCCGGGTTTTCTATTACTACGAGATGGGCGGTAAGGACCGCAAAGAAATCGCACTGGGTAGCGATTACGGCCTGGCGATCATGGAGTACGCCAAGCTAGAGCGCGACCGCACTGCGACAGACCTGGTCGCCAAGGTGATCACGTTTCGGTACGTGGCCGAGAAGTATATGCGCGACGTCGTGCCGTCGAAAAAACCCGCCACCCAGAAGGACAACATCCGCGAGTTGAAAAACCTGATGTCATTTTTCGACGATCCGCCGGCGCCCCTTGAGACAATCCAACCGCTACACGTTCGACAGTATCTGACCTGGCGCAAGGCCGCGCCTGTTCGGGCAAACCGCGAGAAGGCCTTGCTCAGTGCAATCTGGAACTTTGCGAGGGATGTTGGATACACAGCCTTGGCCAACCCATGCGCAGGGATCAAGGGCAACAAGGAGACTGGTCGGGACATCTACATTGAGGATGCATTGTTCAAGCGCGTGTACGAAAAAGCAGATGTTGGCCTTCGGGATGCGATGGACCTCGCTTATCTGACTGGCCAACGTGTGACCGATACCCGATTGCTGGACGAGCGGGATGTCCGCGACGGTCAAATTTGGGTGCTGCAGGGCAAGACGAATGCAAAACGTCGGATCGAAATAACTGGCGAACTGAAGGATTTGATTGATCGAATTATGTCCAGGAAGGCAGGACACAAGGTCCGCTCGACGCGGATGATCGTTACGGAGGATGGCACACCGATGTCGGTGGCGATGTTGCGGGGAAGGTTTGACTTGGCCAGAGAGGCAGCCGGTGTCGCGAAGTCCGAGTTTCAGATGCGTGATTTACGCGCTAAAGCTGGCACGGACAAAGCCGAATCAAGTGGGGACATCATGCAGGCGAGAGATCAACTTGGGCATACTACCGTCGTTATGACCGAGCAATACATCCGCAATCGGAAAGGTAAGAAAGTCTCGCCGACTAAGTGAATTGCGACCCAACTCTAATATTGCGACCCAAAAACGAACAAGGGCTTGCATCAGCTTTCGCCCGCAAACCCTTGATTTTAAATGGTGCCCGAAGCCGGAATCGAACCGGCACGCCCTTACGAGCGGGGGATTTTAAGTCCCATGCGTCTACCAGTTTCGCCATTCGGGCGGTAGCGCGGTGAAGCATTCTCAAAACTGACAGATGACAACCTGGCAGTTCTGACGCTTGTGCAGCAGAGGGGGAAATATATACACCCCGCCCCTGTGAAGCAAGTTCGCAGATGACCTTTTCAAGACAAAATCTTGCAGGGCTGCGGAAATAAAAAAGCTCCGTAAATCATAGATCTACGGAGCTTGTTTATAGTGGAGGCCGAGGTCGGAATCGAACCGGCGTAGGTGGATTTGCAATCCACTGCATAACCATTTTGCTACTCGGCCTCAAACATTTGCTGTCAGTAGCACAACAACAAATGCGTACAAACTTGGAGCGGGAAACGAGACTCGAACTCGCGACCCCGACCTTGGCAAGGTCGTGCTCTACCAACTGAGCTATTCCCGCGTCTTGGTGTGGCGCATTCTATAGAATTCAGAAGCCCCGTCAACCCCTTGATTCAAAAAAGTTTTATTTCTTTTCAACGTCGGTCTTCAGATGCGGCCAGGCAGCCCGCAAGTACTGGACCATGGACCACAATGTCAGGCCCGCAGACACCATCAGCAAGGCATAACCGATCAAGACCCAGAAGGAAAAGTCTGACGGATTGGCCAGCAGGATGACCAGTGCGAGCATTTGCGCGGCGGTTTTCCATTTCCCCAGGTTCGACACCGCCACGTGAGCACGGGCGCCGAGTTCGGCCATCCATTCGCGCAATGCCGAAACGACAATTTCGCGACCGATGATGACAGCGGCCGGCAGCGTGAGCCACAGGTTGCCGTGTTCTTGCACCAGCAAGACCAGCGCGACGGCGACCATCAGCTTGTCCGCCACGGGATCGAGGAACGCCCCGAACGGGGTACTTTGCTCCAGGCGTCTGGCCAGATAACCGTCCAGCCAGTCTGTGGCGGCGGCAAATGCGAAGACCGAGGCAGACGCCAGGTAGCTCCAGTGGTAAGGCAGGTAGAACAGTAAAATGAAGATCGGGATGAGCAGGACGCGTAGAACGGTAATCAGATTAGGGATATTCATCGGCACAACTGGCTACGAGGTGAGTTGGGCATTCTACTCGCTGTGCAGATTTGCATAAATCAACTCTGCGAGCTTTTTACTGATCCCGGGTGCTTTGGCGATCTCCTCGATGCTGGCACGAGACAGCTCCTGCAATCCACCAAAATGTTTTAATAAATCGCGACGCCGTGTCGGCCCGACACCGGCCACGCCTTCAAGCGTGGACGTGCGGCGGGTTTTCCCACGGCGTGCGCGGTGCCCGGTAATCGCAAATCGGTGAGCTTCGTCGCGTATTTGCTGAATCAAATGTAGCGCAGGGGAATCGCCGCGCAAGGTGAACTCGTGGGCAGCATCGTTGAGGTACAAGGTTTCGAAACCGGCCTTGCGCGTCGCCCCTTTGGCCACGCCCAACAGAATCAAGTCAGGCACCGCGAGTTCATTGAGTACGTCACGCGCCATGGACAGCTGACCCTTGCCACCGTCCACCAGCAGAATATCCGGTAGCTTGCCCTCACCGTCCTTCAACTTGCTGAAGCGGCGGGTCAAGGCCTGATGCATTGCGGCGTAGTCATCCCCCGCCGTCACGCCTTCGATGTTGTAGCGGCGATAATCGGATTTGATCGGGCCTTCCGGGCCAAACACCACGCAAGACGCCACGGTGGCTTCGCCGCTGGAATGGCTGATGTCGTAGCACTCCAGACGCTGCGGCGGCTCGTCCAGGTTCAACACTTCTGCCAGCGCATCGAAACGCGCCGCGACGTGCTGACGGTTCGCCAGACGCGCGCCCAAGGCCTGCTCGGCGTTGGTGACCGCCAATTGCTGCCAGCGCGCTCGCGTACCGCGTACCCGATGACTGATCGTCAGCTCGCGACCACGCAGGGCTTCGATGGCCTCGATCAGCGTCGGGAAGTCTTCATGAACGACGTTGACGATCAGCTCGCTCGGCAAGTCGCGCTCGGGGCTGGTGATGAAGTATTGGCCGAGAAACGCGGCCATGACTTCGGACACATCTTCGTCGATGCCGGTTTGCGGGAAGAAGTTCTTGCTGCCCAGCACCCGACCGCCGCGCACGCTGATCAAGTGAACGCAGGCACCACCCGGATTGACGAAGGCGGCAATCACATCGATATCGCCGGTTCCGCCTTCCATGCTTTGCTGGTCCTGGACTCGGCGCAACAATGAAATCTGGTCGCGCAACTCGGCGGCGCGCTCGAACTCGAGATTGATCGCCGCCTCCTCCATGCCCGCGGACAACTCGTCCGTCAGCGCATTGCTGCGCCCCTCAAGGAACATCACCGAGTGTCGAACGTCTTCGGCGTACACCTCAGGCTCGACTAACCCCACACACGGTGCCTTGCAACGTTTGATCTGGTATTGCAGGCAAGGTCGCGTGCGGTTTTTGTAATAGCTGTCTTCGCATTGACGGACAAAAAAGGTCTTTTGCAAAAGGCTCAGGCTTTCGCGAATCGCGCCGGCGCTCGGGTACGGGCCAAAATACTTACCCTTGGCCTTCTTCGCACCGCGATGGATGCTCAAGCGAGGGAACTGGCCATCCGAGAGAAAAACGTAGGGGTACGATTTGTCATCGCGCAGCAGGATGTTATACGGAGGTCGCCATTCCTTGATCAGCGTCTGCTCAAGCAGCAGGGCTTCGGTTTCGTTGGCGGTGATGGTGGTTTCGACTTGAGCGATACGGGCAACCAGCGCAGCCGTCTTGGGCGACAGGCCGGATTTGCGGAAGTAGCTCGACAGACGATTTTTCAGGTTCTTGGCTTTGCCGACATACAACAGGCGCGCATCGCTATCGAACATGCGATACACACCGGGACGCCCACTGACCGTCGACAGAAAAGCGCTGGGATCGAAGACTTCAGTCATTGTCAGAGGCTGGCATCGACCATGCCGTGACGAACCGCCAACAGCGTCAGCTCGACATCACTGCTGATCGAAAGCTTCTCGAAAATGCGGTAACGGTAAGTGTTGACCGTTTTGGGCGACAGGCAAAGTTTGTCGGAAATAATCTGTACTTTCTGACAGCCGACAATCATCAACGCGATCTGGATCTCGCGCTCGGACAACGCATCGAAGGGCGAATCGTTGGTCGGCTGGAAGGATTTGATCGCCAGTTGCTGGGCAATCTGCGGGCTGATGTAGCGTTGCCCGGCAAACACCAGGCGAATGGCCTGAACCATTTCCGGCAGCCCGGCACCCTTGGTCAGGTAACCTGCGGCACCGGCCTGCAACAATCGCGTCGGAAACGGATCCTCCTCACACACGGTAACCGCGACGACTTTGATATCCGGGTGACTGCGCAATAGTTTGCGCGTGGCTTCAAGACCGCCGATCCCGGGCATCTTGACGTCCATCAACACCACATCGGGTTTCAGCTCACGCGCTTTCAGCAGGGATTCTTCCCCTGACTCAGCCTGGCCGACTACTTGTAGGCCATCGATGTCAGCCAGCATTCGTGTAATGCCTGTACGAACGAGATCATGGTCATCGACTACTAGCACCCTAATCAAGCAGACACCTCGCGATTTGGTCTTATTGGGTTGCCGGACACCTTAGCAAAAAGCAACTGGCAGACCTAGCGGCAAGCGTCATATAAAAAGTATCAATTCGTCTTGAAAGGCTTGTTGCAAGCGTGTTTCAGCGATGTACCCCACCGGCATCACGCTGCATTTTCAGGAAACACTCGTCTTTGCCGACTACCTTCAGCCCTTTTCTCTCGTAAAGTTTTTTTGCCGGATTGTTTTCAAAAACGGTCAGGCGTAACGCCTGGCGTCGTTCCTTGCACGCGAGTACGAATACCTGATCGATCGCCCAGGAACCCGCGCCCTGCCCCTGGAACGCTTCAACAATGTGCAGCTCGCGGATGTACAAGGCGCTCGCATCGCGACTCAAGCTGACAAAACCCAGCAGCGCATCGTCACGCACAATCATGCGGTTCTCCCGCCCCGCCCACGCAACATCAAACGCCTCATCCAGCCAAAGCAGGTCGTGCTGAATGTAATAGCGCAGCATGTTTTCGCAGGTCAGCTTCCGGGCGAAGTCGAGATCCTGGGGTGTCGCCGGACGCCATTGGAAACCCATTCAAGCCACCGCAACGTCGACGATATGCCCACGCCAGTCACCCGCTTCGCGGCGAGCCACTACCATCACATTCCCCGTACCGTGCGCCGCGGCAATGAGCGAGCCGTCCGACGCCCAGATAGCACTGCGCCCTGCAGACTCCCAGCCTCCGGTTGCACCGCCGTGATTTGCCATCAGCACCGTCATTGAATGAGTGCCAGCGTAGCCTTGCAGCAGCGCAGTGTCCGGGGCATAGCCGTTTTCCGTGATCAGCACACCGGCGGCATACAGGTCGGCGCCCTGCTCCGCCGCCGCGGCTGCGTGACTGGCGTGAGAAAAATCGGCACACACCGCTAGCGCGACGGCATCGGCACCGATCGCCAACATCGAACCACCTGCGCCCGGGGCAAACGCTACTTCCTCGCCCGGGTGCAGATGCTGCTTGCTGTAAACCCCGAGCGAACCATCTGCGCCGAACACCAAAGCGCCAATCAGTACCGGCGATTCGTCCGACAGCCGAATCGGCATTCCGACGACGCTCGTCACACCGACTACCCGGGCGAAATCTCGCAACGGCTGCAACACCTCGGCATCCGGGGCGATTGCCAATTTGGCTGCCAATCCCCGCTCATACCCGGTCAGCGACAATTCTGGAAAGACCAGCAATTGAACACCCTGTTCCGCGGCAACCTGCATAAAGCGCTGATGCCGGACAATGTTGGTGGCAAGATCACCCGCAACGGAAATCGATTGAGCGGCGGCTATGGTCAATGGCGTCATGATTCGTCCTTGTGACGTTAAAGGGTGGGCAAAACCCAAAGTGTGTCATAAAGCGGCCCACACTCAAGCGATAGAAAACGCTGTCGGCAATCGATAGCATTTTCTGATTGAAACCGCGTACCGGCCTCGAGTAAGCTCGGCGCATCCATCGGAGACAGACCATGCTCAACGCCCTCTCACAGCTTCCAACTATCAGCGCCCTGCGCTCGGTGGCGGCTGCGCAGGCGAATGAAGTTTGCGCTCCGGTCAGCTTTTATTTTGGGTATTGGTTTAGCCACTGGCGCGCCTGATACCCACACGGCGCCCAGTTTAAACGGGGCGCCGCCAGAGTTTTCCAAACCCCCGGTCGGCCTCCCGACCGGGGGTTTTGTTTTTTTGGCCCCACACATTTTTGCGACACACCAGACACTTTGAGGATTCACGACATGAACTACGCCACTTATTACCGTTACGACAGTTTTACCGCCTGGCGATTTACCAGCCTCCGCTCGGGACAGCCTGCCGCCTCCGATCGGTCACCCACAGGTGGCATGCACACACACGCAGCCAATCCGGCCAATTGTCGAACACCCCAGTAGGGCCGAGCGCGCGGGAACGAACCCGCCGCCAGCCCAGGAAGCCTTGATATGAACTCGTCCGTCTCTGCTCTGCCGCTGTCCACCTTGAGCCCTGCCAATGAAACGCTGACTCTGCGTCTGCCCAGCTCATTGCAACTCAAGCAGCAACTGCCCCTCAACAACGCCCTGACCCGGCAAGTCGCCGCTCACCGTGACGCCGTCCGTGCGATCCTCAACGGTGAAGACGCCCGTTTGCTGGTGATCGTCGGCCCTTGCTCAATTCATGACCCGCAGTCCGCCCTCGAATACGCGGCCAACCTTGCCCGACTCGCCACCGACGTCAGTGATGAAATGCTGCTGGTGATGCGCGCCTACGTCGAAAAACCGCGCACCACTGTCGGCTGGAAAGGCCTGGCCTACGACCCACATCTGGATGGCAGCGATGACATGGCCGGCGGTCTGACGCTGTCCCGCGAGTTGATGCGCGAAATGCTCCGCCTCGGCTTGCCGATTGCCACCGAACTGCTGCAACCCATGGCCGCCGGTTACTTTGATGACCTGCTGAGCTGGGTGGCTATTGGTGCCCGTACCACCGAATCGCAGATCCACCGGGAAATGGCCAGCGGCCTGGGCATGCCGGTCGGGTTCAAGAACGGCACCGATGGCGGCGTGACCGTTGCCAGCGACGCCATGCGCTCGGCTGCCCACCCGCATCGGCATTTCGGCGTCGACAGCCAGGGACATCCTGCGATCATCCAGACGCCGGGCAATCCCGATACGCACCTGGTGTTGCGCGGCGGACACCGTGGACCGAACTACGACCGTAACAGCGTCGCCCAGGTGAATCGCGATTTGACCCGACTGAAGATCCCGGCGCGGATCATGGTCGATTGCAGCCACGCCAATAGCGGCAAAGACCCGTCACGGCAACCCGCGGTGTTCAACGACGTGCTCGAACAACGCCTGCAAGGCGACCGTTCGCTGATCGGCATGATGATCGAGAGCCATTTGTTCGAAGGTTGCCAGCCCTTGAGTCCATCCCTGCGCTATGGCGTCTCGGTCACGGATGGCTGTCTTGGCTGGGAGAGGACAGAGCAGTTGTTGCGCCAGGCCGCCGAACGGCTGCGAGCCCAGCGCGAACATCAATAGACAAACCTGACGCAATTTCTGTAGCCGCAGGCTTCGCCAGCTGCTACGGATTGCGTTATGGCTTAAACAGGACATTGCTGACAGGTAAAGGTGTTTCCTGAGTAGGCCATCGCAGGAAAATGCACAGTTACAGATCAAAAGATGTCGAAACATTCCGAACGAGACCTCAACCACATTTGAAATTTCCTACGTTTTCTATACCTTTTTCAGCAGGTTACAGCGGATTCCTCATACACCGCCGAAGCGCTGGGGTGCTTTAGAGTGAGCCCATCTGCACACCTCTGAACGACCGCGAAAAAGGAATGAACATGCTACGGAATGCAACCACCCAGTACCCTATCCTGCTGATCCACGGCCTCTTTGGCTTCGATCGCATCGGCACAACCGAATTCTTCCATAACGTCAAGCAGTCCCTGCGAAGTGCGGGGGCCAGAGTGTTCATCCCGCACCTGTCGGCTACCCATACCAACGAAGCACGTGGCGACCAACTGTTGGCGCAGATCGACCGGGTGCTGGAAGGAACCGGCGCCAGCAAGGTCAACCTGATCGGCCACAGCCAAGGGGCATTGGCCGCACGTTATGCGGCGGCGATGGCCCCCCATGCCATTGCGTCCGTGACCTCCGTCAGCGGCCCGAACCACGGTTCGGAACTGGCCGACTTCCTGCGCAAGGCACTGACGCCCGGCCGACTTCCGGAACATGTCGCCGCCACGATTGCTACGCTGTTCGCCGATTTTATCTCGTTGCTCAGCGGCAACCCGCACCTGCCGCAAAATGCTGTCGCCGCGCTCAATGCGCTGACCACCGAAGGCGTGGGGGCTTTCAACGACAAGTACCCTCAAGGGTTGCCCAAGACCTGGGGTGGCAAGGGGCGCGAACTGGTTAACGGCGTGCGCTATTACTCCTGGAGCGGCACGTTACAGGGAACCCTTCTCGACGAAGGGCTCAATGCGCTCGACCCGCTGCACGGGTTCCTTCGCGCTTTTTCCCATTACTTCACCACGGAAGCGGAGCAAAATGACGGCATGGTCGGCCGTTACAGCTCACATTTGGGCAAAGTCATCCGCTCCGACTATCCGCTGGATCATCTGAGCAGCCTTGGACATTCAGATGACCATAGCCGCAAAGCCATCGATCCCGCTGCGCTGTATGTGCAGCATGCCGAGCGCCTGAAAAACGCCGGCCTGTAATCTGTCCGGAACTTTGACGAGAAATAGACCACTGAATCCGGTAGGCTCCGCACTTTACTGAATATTGAAAGGAGTATTTCCCATGGCTAAAGCCACTGCCCGTCACATCCTGGTTGCCTCGGAAGCCAAGTGCAACGAACTGAAAGCCCAGATCGAAGGCGGCGCTGATTTCGCCGTAATTGCCAAAGCCAATTCCACTTGCCCGTCCAGCCGCCAAGGTGGCGACCTGGGTTCGTTCGGTCCTGGCCAGATGGTCAAGGAATTCGACGCCGTGGTGTTCAGCGCACCAATCAACGTCGTACAAGGCCCGGTGAAAACCCAGTTCGGTTTTCACTTGCTGGAAGTGACCAGTCGTCAGGACTGATCGATCCGCCAGGCTTTACGCATAACGGCCCGCCTTTTGGTGGGCCGTTGTGTTTCAGATACGTTTTTAGGCTGGCGAGGGACGCGCCGCTAGCGTACAAATTGTGGTTTTCGATCCTCCGGCTCTAAGGCTGACAATGCGACTGGCTTTCCCCACTTTATTGTTCACTGCCGTGGTGCTGCTATTGGGCGCCGCCGGTGTGGATGCAGCACCGCAACATGCGTTGACCGTGTACGGTGAGCCCGCGAAGTATCCCGCAGGTTTCAGCCATTTTGCCTACACCAATCCGCAGGCCCCCAAGGGCGGCACGATGCGTCGCTCGGCGATCGAAATCGGGCATTTCGACCATATCCTGCCGTACATCGACAAGGGCATTGGCGTCACGCAAATCGACGGCTTGCTTTACTCGCCGCTGGCCCAGCGCTCGCTGGATGAACCCTATACCGTGTACGGCCTCGTCGCGCAAAAGATGGAGCGCCCGGACGACGGTCTGTTTCTGCGTTTCTATCTCAACCCCAAAGCACGCTTTGCAGACGGCAAACCGATCACGGCAGAAGACGTGCGCTACACCTTCAACCTGTTGATGACCCAGGGCAGCCTGCGCTATCGCACCCAATTCGCTGACGTCAAAGGGGTGGAAGTTGAATCGCCTCTGACTGTCCGGTTCGATTTTAAAAGTAACGAAAACCGTACCCTGCCCCTCGACATCGCAACGCTGCCGGTGTATCCCGAACATTGGTGGAAGACCCGCGACTTCGCTGGCGGCGGCGGGTACGAGGCGCCTTTGGGCAGCGGCCCTTATAAGGTGGGCAAAGTCGACTCCGGTCGCAGCATCACGTTCGAGCGCGACGCCAATTGGTGGGGCAAGGATCTACCCGTCAGCCGCGGACTCTATAACTTCGATCGCTTCAGCATCGAATACTTCGGTGACACCGACGTCGCGCGCCAGGTGCTACGGGGCGGGGCCTATGACTACAACCGCGAATTCTCCGCCACCGGCTTTTCTATCGGCTATGACAGCCCGGCCCTGAGCGACGGGCGCCTGCAAAAGGCTCACCTGGCAACCGATGCGCCGCAGCCGGCGCAGGGGTTTGTCTTCAATCTGCAGAACCCGATTTTCCAGGACCGCCGGGTGCGCCAGGCACTGGCCATGCTCTGGGATTTCGAGTGGAGCAACCGGCAGATGATGCGCGACATGTACATCCGCCAGCAGAGCTACTTCTCCAACACTGACCTGGCTGCGCGGCAACTGCCCGATGCGGCGGAATTGGCCATTCTTGAACCATTGCGCGGGCAGATCCCCGATGAGGTGTTCACTCAGGTCTTCGAAGCAGCGAAAACCGATGGCAGCGGTGTGATTCGCGATAAGCAATTGCAAGCGCTGGACCTGCTCGAACAGGCCGGCTGGAAACCTGATGGCGATCAATTGGTCAACGCCGATGGCATGCCGCTGAGCTTTACCTTCCTGGTCAGCCAGAACGGCATGGACCGATTGCTGTTGCCTTACAAGCGCACCCTGAAACAGATCGGCATCGACATGAACATCCGCCGTATCGATTCATCGCAGTACGTGAATCGCCTGATGAGCCGCGACTACGACATGATCGTCACCGGGTACCCGGTCACCACCTCACCGGGGGGTGAACTGTTCAATTACTTCGGCTCGATCTCGGCCAACGACCCCGGCGCCAATAACTACATGGTGCTGAAGAACCCGGCAGTCGACACGCTGATCACCGGACTGGTCCACGCCACCACCCAGCCCGAGATGCTGCGTTACGCCCACGCGCTCGACCGGGTGCTGCAATGGAACTACTACTGGATTCCCAACTATTACCCGCCGGGCACATCGACCGTCTGGTGGAACCGGTTCGGCCGACCCAACGAGCAGGCCAGCAATGACGAAGCCATCGAGAGCTGGTGGGAAATAAGCACCACGCCGCTGACCAACCAGCAAATGACCGCCGAGCAAATCAGCCGTGGCAAACCCGGAGGGTCGCACTGATGTGGGCTTACATACTGCGGCGTTTGCTGCTGATCATTCCGACGCTGGTGATCATTCTGTTGGTCAACTTCGTCATCGTCCAGGCGGCACCGGGCGGTCCGGTGGAACAGGCCATTGCGCACCTGCAAGGCATCGGCGGCGCGGCAGTCGGTGGCGGGTCCGGCGAAACCATGTCCGGCACCTCGCGCGCCAGCCGGGGCCTCGACCCGCAGCTGATCAAGGACATTGAAAAACAATACGGTTTCGACAAACCCGCACATGAACGCCTGTGGCTGATGCTCACCAGTTACGCCCGGCTGGACTTCGGCAAGAGCTTCTTCCGTGGCGCCACGGTCACCGACCTGATCCTGGAAAAAATGCCGGTGACCATTTCCCTCGGGCTTTGGGCGACGCTGATCACCTATCTGGTGTCGATCCCCCTGGGTATTCGTAAAGCCGTGCACCACGGCAGCCATTTCGATATCTGGAGCAGCACCGCGATCATTATCGGCTACGCCATGCCGGCGTTCCTGTTCGCCATGTTCCTGATCGTGGTGTTCGCCGGCGGCACCTCATTGAACTGGTTCCCGGTGCGCGGACTGGTCTCGGACGACTTCGAGTCGCTGTCGACCGTGGGCAAAGTCGCCGACTACTTCTGGCACCTGGTGCTGCCAGTGACGTCGCTGGTGATCGGCGGTTTCGCCACCCTGACCATCCTCACCAAAAACTCGTTCCTCAATGAAATCACCCGCCAGTACGTCATCACCGCACGCGCCAAAGGCATGAGTGAACGTCGGGTGCTGTACGGACACGTATTCCGCAATGCAATGTTGCTGGTGGTGTCGGGCATTCCGCAGGCGTTCATCAGCGTGTTTTTCGCCGGTTCCTTGCTGATCGAGGTGATTTTCTCCCTCGATGGCCTGGGCCGCATGAGTTATGAAGCCGCTGTCTCGCGTGACTATCCAGTAGTGTTTGGCTCACTGTTTATCTTCACGCTGTTTGGCCTCCTGATAAAACTGGTCGGCGACCTCTGCTACACCCTGGTCGACCCGCGTATCGACTTCGCCGCGAGGAATGCCTGATGTTCAAGCTCTCGCCGTTGGGCCGTCGCCGTTTTGAACGTTTCAAGAAAAATCGCCGGGGCTGGTGGTCGCTGTGGTTATTCATCGGTCTGTTTGTGCTGACCTTGGGGGGCGAGTTGATCGCCAACGACAAGCCGCTGGTGGTCAGCTATCAAGGGCAATGGTATTTCCCGGTGTTCAAGCGCCACACTGAGCAGGCGTTCGGCGGGCAACTGCCGTTTCAGGCGGATTACCGCAGCGACTATGTGCAGAAGCTGATCAAAAAGGACGGCGGCTGGATGCTGTTCCCGCCGATCCCTTTCAGTGACGACACACCCAATTACGACCTCAACAAACCGGCGCCGAGCCCGCCCTCGGATGTGAACTGGCTGGGCACCGACGATCAGGCCCGAGATGTATTGGCCCGAGTGATTTTCGGCGCCCGAGTGTCGATCCTGTTTGCGTTGATGCTGACCTTCGTCAGCGCCCTGATCGGCATTGCCGCCGGCGCCCTTCAAGGCTATTACGGCGGCTGGGTCGACCTGATCGGCCAGCGCTTGCTGGAAGTCTGGTCCGGGCTGCCGGTGCTGTACCTGCTGATCATTCTCTCGGGGTTCGTCGAGCCGAATTTCTGGTGGTTGCTGGGGATCATGGCGCTGTTTACCTGGCTCGCGTTGGTCGACGTGGTGCGCGCCGAGTTCCTGCGCGGGCGCAACCTGGAATACGTCAAAGCCGCCCGGGCGCTGGGCCTGACGGATCGCAAAGTGATCGTGCGGCACATTCTGCCCAACGCCATGAACGCGACCTTGAGTTACCTGCCGTTCATTCTCACCGGGGCGATTTCGACCCTCACAGCACTGGACTTCCTCGGTTTCGGCATGCCGGCCGGCAGCGCATCCCTCGGCGAATTGATCGGTCAGGGCAAGCAGAACCTGCAAGCGCCTTGGCTGGGGCTGACGGCGTTTTTCACCCTGGCACTGATTCTTTCTTTACTGGTGTTTATCGGCGAGGCATTACGTGATGCTTTCGATCCAAGATCCTGACGCGGACTGTTGATATGAGTACCCCCTTGATCGAAATCCGAGACCTCAGCGTCGCCTTCAATGGCGAAACCGTGGTGCGCAATCTGTGCCTGGACATCCGCCCCGGCGAATGCCTGGCGCTGGTCGGCGAGTCGGGGTCCGGGAAGTCGGTGACGGCGCATTCGATCCTGCAATTGCTGCCCGAAACCGGCACCGAAACCACCGGCAGCATCCGTTATCGGGGGAAGGAACTGCTCGGCGCCCCAGCTAAAGTGCTGCGTGAATTACGCGGCAACCGCATTGCGATGATTTTTCAGGAGCCGATGACGTCGCTCAATCCGTTGCACAGCATCGAAAAGCAGATCGGCGAAACCCTGCTGCTGCACAAAGGCCTGACCGGCAAAGCGGCGCAAGCGCGGATTCTTGAGTTGTTGCACCTGGTCGGCATTCAAAAGCCCAAGGAGCGGCTCAAGGCCTACCCCCATCAACTCTCGGGCGGCCAGCGTCAACGCGTGATGATCGCGATGGCCCTGGCCTGCGAACCGGAGTTGTTGATCGCCGACGAACCGACCACGGCGCTGGACGTGACGGTGCAACGCAAGATTCTGATCCTGCTCAAATCGCTGCAACAACGGCTCGGCATGTCGCTGCTGCTGATCAGCCATGACCTCAACCTGGTGCGCAGCATTGCCCAGCGTGTCTGCGTGATGAAGGGTGGGGAAATCGTCGAACAGGCTACTTGCGAAACGATTTTCACCGAGCCGAAGCACCCCTACAGTTGTGTGCTGCTGAACGCCGAACCGGAGGGCGAAGCCCTGGCCCGCGACGAGCGCGAAAACGTGCTGGAGGTGGACAATCTGCGCGTGAAATTCCCCCTCGGTAGCGGCTTGTTCCAGCGCAAGACTTACCTCACCGCAGTGGACGGCATCAGCCTCAACATTCAGCGTGGCAAGACACTGGGCATCGTTGGTGAGTCCGGCTCGGGCAAGTCGACGCTCGGGCAGGCGATCCTGCGGCTGCTCGATTCCCAAGGCAGTATTCGCTTTCAGGGCGAAGAACTGGATGGCCTGACGCAAAAGCAACTGCGGCCATGGCGCAAGAAAATGCAGGTAGTGTTCCAGGACCCTTATGGCAGCCTCAGCCCACGGATGTCAGTGGCACAGATCATCAGCGAAGGCCTTGAGGTGCACAGCCGGTTGACCGATGAACAGTGCAAGGCCGAAGTGATTCGGGCACTGGAAGAAGTCGGCCTCGACCCGCAAAGCCGTCATCGCTACCCGCACGAATTCTCCGGCGGCCAACGTCAGCGCATCGCGATCGCGCGGGCACTGGTGCTGAAACCGGCGCTGATCCTGCTGGACGAGCCGACCTCGGCGCTGGACCGCACCGTGCAAAAACAAGTGGTCGCCCTGCTCCGCCAGCTTCAGGAAAAACACGGCCTGACGTATTTGTTCATCAGCCATGACTTGGCGGTGGTACGCGCCTTGGCCCACGACATGATCGTGATCAAGGATGGCAAAGTGGTGGAAAGCGGTGCCAGCCATGACGTGTTTGATTCGCCGCAGCACCCGTACACCAAAGAGCTGTTAGCGGCGGCGCATCCGCGGTAGGCATAATTTTAACAGGCAGTTAGACCGAGTCGCCCATATCGCGAGCAAGCTCGGCTCCCACAGGTTCTGCGGTGTTCACAAATAGAGTGGTCACACAACAGAACTGTGGGAGCCGGGCTTGCCCGCGATGAGGCCCGCCCAGTCACCACACATTCTGGATAGGAACTCATGAACACCGCCGAAAGCCTCAAGGATTACCAACGGGTCCGCCTGCTGGCGATACGTTCGCTGTTCGAGATCATCGAGCAGTCCAGCGAAGGCACGGTGATTGTCGACCGCGATGCGAACATCGTGTGGATGAACGAACGATATGCCCGGCGTTTCGGTCTGGAGTCGGCAGAAGGTGCCATCGGCAAGTCCTGCGAAAGCGTGATCCCCGGCAGTCTGTTGCGTGAGGTAGTACGCACCGGGCGCCCGATTTTACTGGACATGCAGGACACACCCAAAGAGCCGCTGGTGGTCATGCGCCTGCCGATCCATGACGATGCAGGCGTAGTGATCGGCGCGATAGGTTTTGCGCTGTTCGACGAATTGCGCAGCCTGTCGCCGATGCTCAAGCGCTACATGAGCATGCAGGAAGAACTGGCGTCCACCCGTTCGCTGCTACGGGCGCGGCAAACCAAGTACAACTTCGCCCATTTCATCGGCACCAGCGCCGCTAGCCTGGAAGTCAAACGCCGTGCCCGGCGCAGCGCCAGTGCCGAGTCGCCGGTGTTGTTGCTCGGTGAAACCGGCACCGGTAAAGAGCTGCTGGCTCAGGCGATCCATAGCGCTTCGCCACGTGCGCACAAAGCCTTCGTCAGCATCAACAGCGCGGCGATTCCTGAATCGCTGCTGGAAGCGGAATTCTTTGGCACCGCCCCCGGCGCGTTTACCGGCGCCGACCGCAAGGGCCGCGCCGGCAAATTGCAGATCGCCCAGGGCGGCACCTTGTTTCTCGATGAAATCGGCGACATGCCGCTGCCGCTGCAAAGCAAACTGCTACGGGTTTTGCAGGAAAAGGAATTCGAGCCGGTTGGTTCCAACGAAGTGATCCAGAGCGATGTGCGGGTGATTGCCGCAACGTCCACCGATCTTGAGGCGGCGATCAAACGCGGTGAGTTTCGCGCGGATTTGTATTACCGCCTCAACGTGCTGCCGATCCACGTGCCGCCCCTTCGCGATCGTCTCGACGATATCCCGGCGCTCAGCGAAGCGATCCTTGAGGAATTGCGCAGTCAGCATGAACTGAACCGCGAGGCGCTGGCGTTGTTGAGCCAGCACGCATGGCCGGGGAACATTCGCGAACTGCGCAACGTCCTGGAGCGGGCAGCGTTACTCAGTGATGATCTGGTGCTGGATGCGGCGCAGATTCGTGCGGCGATTGGCACCTTCACGCCAGTGGAGCGCTCGACACCGCTGATGATTGAGCCGGTTGCACATGAGACGTTTAGTGAAGCTCGGGCGCGGTTTGACCGGCAGTTGATTGAATCCGCCCTTGCGCAATGCGGGGGAAAGGTGATTGAAGCAGCGGCTCGGCTGGGTCTGGGGCGGTCGACGCTGTACAAGAAGATGGTCGCGCTGGGGATTGCAGAGTCTCTATAAAGAGATAGATATCTCCATTGTTAGACAGGCCATCGCGGGCAAGCCCGCTCCCACAGGGGTAACGAATCGCTCATAAGAATACGGTCAACTGTAGGAGCGGGCTTGCCCGCGAAGAGGCCCATGCAGTCCATATAAGTCTCAAACCAGAGACAAGCATTTCAAAACCCCATCACATTTCCTATATATATCCTTATATTTCAACAAGTTAAGCGCCTGGCACGAATCTCGCTAAAGCCCTCTCCCACAAAAGACCTACCCTACAAAAATAACAATCCAGGAGACACACCATGAGTGTGATCATTGCCTTGGCAGCCCTCACGCTGCTGATGCTGGCTGCTTACCGCGGCTACAGCGTTATCCTCTTCGCCCCGATCGCCGCCCTCGGCGCCGTCCTGCTCACCGACCCTTCCGCCGTCGCTCCAGCCTTCACCGGGGTGTTCATGGAGAAAATGGTCGGGTTCATCAAACTGTATTTCCCCGTGTTCCTGCTCGGTGCCGTGTTCGGCAAACTGATCGAGTTGTCCGGCTTTTCCCGTTCAATCGTTGCCGCCGCCATTCGCCTGCTCGGCACACGCCAGGCGATGCTGGTCATCGTGCTCGTCTGCGCCCTGCTCACTTACGGCGGCGTGTCGCTGTTTGTGGTGGTGTTCGCGGTCTATCCGTTTGCCGCTGAAATGTTCCGCCAAAGCAACATCCCCAAGCGTCTGATCCCGGCGACCATCGCCCTCGGCGCCTTCTCGTTCACCATGGACGCCCTGCCCGGCACCCCGCAAATCCAGAACATCATCCCCAGCACCTTCTTCAACACCACCGCTTGGGCGGCACCGTGGCTGGGTTTGATCGGCGCGATCTTTGTGTTCTGCGCCGGCATGCTGTTTCTTCAGCGCCAGCGCAACAAGGCTCAGCGCTCTGGCGAAGGTTATGGCTCCGAATTGCGCAACGAGCCAGAAACGGCGCTTGATATCAAACTGCCTAACCCATGGATCGCCCTGTCGCCGCTGTTGGCCGTGGGCATCACGAACCTGTTGTTTACCCAGTGGATTCCGCAGTGGTATGGCAAAACACACACCCTCGCGCTGCCGGGCATGGCCGCGCCGGTGACCACCGACATCGCCAAGCTGACGGCGATCTGGGCGGTTCAGGCAGCGTTGCTGGTGGGCATCATCATGGTGCTGGTATTCGGCTTCCAGGCGATTCGCGGCAAGTTGGCTGAAGGCAGTCGAAGTGCAGTCAGCGGTTCGTTGCTGGCGGCGATGAACACGGCGTCGGAATACGGCTTTGGCGCGGTGATCGCCTCGTTGCCAGGCTTCCTGGTGCTGGCCGACTGGCTCAAGAGCATTCCGAACCCACTGGTCAACGAAGCCATTACCGTGACGGTACTGGCAGGCATCACCGGTTCTGCCTCGGGCGGGATGAGCATCGCCCTGGCGGCCATGGCCAACGACTTCATTGCGGCGGCCCATGCGGCCAACATTCCGCTGGAAGTGCTGCACCGCGTGGCCGCGATGGCCAGTGGCGGCATGGACACCCTGCCGCACAACGGCGCGGTGATTACCTTGCTCGCGGTCACTGGCCTGACGCACCGCGAAGCCTATAAAGACATTTTCTGTATTACGCTGATCAAGACCCTGGCGGTCTTCGTAGTCATCGGCACTTTCTACGCCACTGGCATTGTGTGAGGTATTCATGACGACTCTTACAGGCAAGACCGCACTGGTCACCGGCTCCACCAGCGGCATCGGCCTGGGCATTGCGCTCAGCCTGGCCAAGGCCGGCGCCAACGTGGTGCTCAATGGTTTCGGTGATGCCTCCAAGGTAATTGCCGAGGTCCAGCAGTTCGGCGGCAAGGTCGGTCATCACCCGGCCGACGTCAGCGACCCGGCGCAGATCGCCGAGATGATCGACTACGCCGAGCGTGAGTTCGGTGGCATCGACATTCTGGTCAACAACGCCGGCATCCAGCACGTGGCGTCGGTGGAAGACTTTCCCGTGGAGCGCTGGGACTCGATTATCGCGATCAACCTGTCGTCGGTGTTTCACAGTACCCGCCTGTGCCTGCCGCGCATGCGGGCCAAGAACTGGGGGCGGATCATCAACATCGCCTCGGTGCATGGTCAAGTGGGTTCGGTGGGCAAGGCTGCGTACGTGGCGGCCAAGCATGGTGTGATCGGTTTGACCAAAGTGGTGGGCCTGGAGACTGCAACCACGCACGTGACCTGCAATGCCATCTGTCCGGGCTGGGTGTTGACGCCGCTGGTGCAGAAGCAGATCGATGACCGCGCCGCGACCGGGATCGATCCGCAGCAGGCCCAGCATGATTTGCTCGCTGAGAAACAGCCGTCGCTGGAGTTCGTCACCCCGCCGCAGCTGGGTGAACTGGTGCTGTTTTTGTGCAGCGAGGCCGGTAGCCAGGTGCGAGGCGCGGCGTGGAATATTGATGGTGGGTGGTTGGCGCAGTAATCAGTCAACAGACCGCGTTATCGTTCTTCGCGGGCAAGCCACGCTCCCACATTAGATCGCGTTCTCCTGTGGGAGCGTGGCTTGCCCGCGATTGGATCTGAAGCTAGAACAAGAGGCCAAACCATGTCCGATATCCTCTGGCAACCCAGCGCCGAACGCATCGGCAAGTCGCGCATGGAGGCCTTTCGGCGCTCCATCAGTCAGCGACATCATGTCCACGTCGATGACTATCCGGCCCTGCACCAATGGTCCATCGATCAGCGCGAAGATTTCTGGCAAGCCATCGTCGATTTCTTCGACATCCGCTTCCACGATCAACCCGACGCGATACTGGTCGAGGGCGCGCAAATGCCCAGCGCCCAGTGGTTCCCCGGCGCCACCCTGAACTTTGCCGAACACCTGCTGCGCCGTCGCGACGATGCCATCGCGGTGATCGCCATTGGCGAGAACGGCCAGCGCGAACACCTGACCTGGGCTGAGTTGGCGGAGCATGTGGCCGGGTTCCAGCACAGCTTGATCGCCGCAGGGGTCGGCCTCGGCGATCGTGTAGCGGCGTGCATGCCCAATACCTGGCAAACACTGGTGGCCATGCTCGGCACCACCAGTCTGGGGGCGATCTGGTCCTGCTCGTCTCCGGATTTTGGCACTCAAGGTGTGATCGACCGCTTCGGCCAGATCGAACCGAAAGTACTGATCACCTGCGCCGGTTACCGCTACGCCGGCAAGGACATCGACCAGACCGGCAAAATCAACGAAATCCTTGAACGCCTACCGTCCTTGCAGCAGTTGATCGTGGTGCCTTATGCAAGGCCACAGGCTCACATCGTCGACTTCCACACCCGCGCCAATGTGACGCTGTGGGAGGATTTCTACGACGTTGGCGGCGAGCCGGATTTCGTCCCCGTGCCCTTCGCGCATCCGCTGTACATCCTCTACTCCAGCGGCACCACCGGCGTACCGAAATGCATCATCCACAGCACTGGCGGCGTTTTACTGCAGCACGTCAAGGAACATGGCCTGCATTGCGATCTTGGCGCTGGCGACCGCTTGTTCTACTACACCACCTGCGGCTGGATGATGTGGAACTGGCTGGTCTCGGCCCTCGCCGTGGGCAGCGCCGTGGTCCTGTATGACGGCTCGCCTTTTCATCCCGGCCCAGAACGCTTGATCGACCTGATCGACGATGAGCGCATCAGCGTCTTCGGCACCAGCCCCAAATTTCTGTCCACGCTGGAAAGCAACGGCGTGAAGCCAAGGGAAAGCCATGACCTGAGCAGTCTGAAAACCCTGCTCTGCACCGGTTCTGCGCTGTCGCCCCAGAGTTATGACTATGTGTACCGCGACCTGAAACCCGACGTGTGTCTGGCCTCGATGTCCGGTGGCACGGACGTCGTTTCGTGCTTTGTGAACGGCAACCCTTTCCAACCGGTGCGCCGTGGCGAAATACAAGGCAAGAGCCTGGGCATGGCGGTCGAAGTCTGGAACGAGGATGGTCAGCCGGTGATCGGCGAGAAAGGTGAATTGGTGTGTACCCGGCATTTTCCGGCGATGCCCATCGGCTTCTGGAATGACCCGCAGCAGGAAAAGCTGCACGCTTCGTATTTCAGCCAGTTCCCCGGTGTCTGGGCCCAAGGCGATTACGCGGAACAACTGCCGCACGGCGCGATGATGATCCATGGCCGCTCGGATGCAGTGCTCAACCCTGGCGGCGTGCGTATCGGCACGGCGGAAATCTACCGTCAGGTGGAAAAAGTCCCGCAAGTGCTGGACAGCGTGGCCATTGGTCAGCAGTGGCAGGATGATGTGCGGGTGGTGCTGTTTGTGCGGTTGCAGGACGGTGTCGAACTCGATGAAGCCTTGCAGCAACAGATCCGCCAGGTCATACGCGCCAACACCACACCCAGGCATGTGCCGGCGAAAATTGTCGCGGTGACCGACATACCACGGACCATCAGCGGCAAGGTTGTGGAGTTGGCGGTGAGGAATGTGGTGCATGGTGAGCAGGTGAAAAACACCGATGCCTTGGCCAATCCCGAAGCGCTTGAGCAATTTCGGGATCGGCCGGAACTCGGAACTTAAACGATCATGCGGGTGCGTCAATCAACGTACGCACCCAGTGGGCGTCTTGCATAGGCAGGCGCCGGAGCCGTCACAATAGTGTTGTTCAGAGTGATTAGAACCGGCCCTCCAATCGCGCTATCAGGGTTTGCTTCAAGCGCGCCCTGCAGGATGGCCATGTTGCGATCATATCGACCCTTGTCCATGTATAGCTGGCTCAGCAGCGAAGTGGCCACAGCCAATGAGTCAGCATTTTCAAAGGCTTTGGAACTCGCATGACAGGCACTTCCCTCATCTGTGACCGGGAGACGTCCGGACGCAAGATTCAGTAGCACAGCCACGTCCAGCAACTGGCCATCGCCTGCGTCACTGCCTGCGTCGCGGGCATAGCCGACATCACCGATCTGCGCAGCCCCGTGGAACAACTCATGAATCAGGTCGTCTGCCACAACGTTATGGTTGAATCCCAGACTAATAAAATGCCTGTTGAGATTGGGGGTATAGATTTCGATGAACTTCGTGTCGGATTGCCCGATTGCATCTTTCCATTGTTGGTAAGCAATCGAGTCAAAAGCTGCAATGTTGTCAGTGTCCCTGAGGGGGTCGAGGAAAAAGTTACTGATGGAAACGCCCCCAAAGTCAGCCCTGACCGTTCTCAGACTGTTTAACAAGCGATTCAATGCATCGCTCGAATTGCTTCCCATCAGGAATTTGATGACTAAATCGCGCTCCGCCGCAAAGTCACGAAGGGTCAAGACATTGATCGCGTTGTCGATTTTTGTACATGCCCGCGGCAAGCTCTGCTCAATGAACTGCAGGGTATAGCTGAGGGGCAATGTCTTGTGGGAGCGCGGCAACCGGACGGGCGCCACAAAGGTGAAATGACTCAGCTTCGGGCCCCAGGGTTTACCCAATCGATTGAGGGCATACCATTGAAAGTTGTTCCGCGCTGCCACTACGGTAAGCGTGTCACCGATTGCATCACGGGGCCGCCAGGTACCCTGGCCGGTATAGGCGGTATCGGTGGCCCGAACCAAGTCGTAGGTTTTATGACGGCCATGGAGTTTGCCCAACTGGGATTTCGCCAGCCCAAGCAGCTCTCGAGCCTGCGTGTTGAAGCGTAGCGCTCCCTTGTGGACGAGTTTCACGCCTCCGAACAACACCGATGGCACATCATCCACGGGGTTAAAAAGAGAAACGGACGACACAAAAGCGAGCCTGGTCAGGCGAGCGGCTTTGGACGACAAAGAGATCGCTTTCGCCGAGATACTCAGCGCTTTGACACCAGCCCCCAGAAACGCCCCACCCAATGCGATGGCATCCATAACGCAACCATAAACTCCGTCGACCACCTTATTGTGTTCTCCGGAAGATATATCCTCGATGCACTTTTTAAAGGGAACCACCAGATTCACAATATACGTCGCAGTTTCTTCGCCATTTTTACGCTCACTTTCAAGTGCCGTCGGCACGATGGCCATTGCTTCAGTTTCGTCAAACGTCCGCAGAGGATGTTTATTCACGATAAACTCGGCAATTCGAGCAAGTTGCGGATTGCCAAAATTTTTATAAATGCTCTGTTGCCGCATCGTCACAATGGTTGGCGCGGGAAGTTCACCCAACTTTTCAATAATCGCCCTGCCGCCTGCTGAATAGGTCTCAAACACACCGTCAGTGTATTCTTTAAGAGTGACAGGAAACGAATCGAGGGGTGTCGGTAACACTTGAGCGTCCAAGTTGCCATTAAAATCCATTCTGGCGGCCGCCTGCAACTTTCCTGTGGTGGCTATCAGCGTCCCGAGTGCGTTGTTTTTCCGAAGTTCGCCGCTCAAAGCAAACAGTTCATAACACGTTACCGTGTTGCCGTGGGAAGCGCAGATCACAATACCAAAGCGCCCTGTAACAGCATCTTTGCCCCGTTGGGTTTCGTACTCGTCTCTAATAGGTACCGGGCTCAAGGAAAAGAAGGACGAAGTCTCTACCACAGGAGGACGGAAGGTAAAAAAGGTGATTTTACCTTTTAGAAAGGCTTCCAGATCGTAAGGCAGCATGTGTGCAAGGGCCAACTTCACATTGGTGACCAGCGCACTATTAAAATTCTCGAAATAATCCCGCAATTGACGATGAAATTCATTGTTGTTGGGTGCCAGACTCAACAACTTCGGATAGCGGCGATAAACGCTGACGACGGAGGGATCGTACTGGGAAGGCCTTTTGTAATTGGTAACACCGGCCAACAAATCGGGCGTGCTGGAAATGTGCTCGTCGGGAAATACAGCGCGCAGATCCCACTGGCCACCCACCAGGTCTCCCGACATATGCAAGTCGACCATGGACATGGCGGTAGGTGATGCATATAGGCCGGGACGCTGATAGAGAACTTTATCGTCAAGAAAATCACACGTTGGCGCGGCCCACTGCAACGCCGCCCTTGCGATATCTTCTCGGCTCGGCATGGGACTGGAATAGGCGCGAGCGAGGTGCGTGAAGTTATCCGCGTACTCTTGGAAAGCTGAAAGCGCCCGCTCCGTGGTGTCCTTTTCCGCTTGAGTGAGTTCATTCGTCGTCACCACGCCATTTATCAGCGCCCAGTCAACGATTGGATCAATCATTGCCAGATCCCACAGGCGGGTCAACGGGTCACTGACAGGCTCCAGATCGGCATACGCCATGATTTGCGCATATGTCATCACACGAGAAGCCCCTTTACTGACCGCTTCCGCCAGCGCTACTCCGTGGCAAAAGGACACCCAGCCAATCGAGCCCATCATCAGCGATGACGGAACGCCCTTGACCAGAAATTCCGGGGCGATTTCCGCCAGCAGCAAGTGCGACGCCAACGGGGCCACGGGAGGATCCACCCAGCCCTTGGTGTAAAGAAAGGCTTGCAGATCATCGCGCACGACCGCCGATGATCGCTCGACATTGTCCGGTGCATACAAATCGAACCCGTCGATACTCTTTCGACTTTGAGCGTTACCAATGAGCGGATTCAGGTCCAGCAAAATGGCGGTTATCAACAGTTGCGCAAGGTCCTCTGCCGACACGTCCTGCCCAAATTGCGCGCCAAACCAATCCAACTCAGATACATATTTTCTGGCGCAAGCCTGAGCAACCGGATGGTTGACCATTTGAACGATCCGTTCAGCGGCATTATCGTACGTTGTAAAAACGCGACCCGTTTCACGGTACAGTTTGTCCAGCAGCTTTTTGTCCGGCGCTATAACCTTGGCCGTGATCTGACGCACACTTGTAAAATGCTCAGTGGGCAATACGGCTAACGACGGATCATCCGCAACAAGCTGCCCCCAGTAGTTCCCCAGTTCGTCTACGCCAGGATCAAACTCTAAAAACGCCATCAAATTTTTGTTTTCAGTCGCATTAGTCGGAACATTCAGACCATGAAACGCTAGCCACTGATCCACGTCGACGAGATCCTCCGTATATACGTAACCGCCGGCCACATTGGCAATATCCCCAATCACCAAGAGATCCTGATAGTTACGGGATTCATGGACGATATTCAGGTCGACCGTTTCCCATTTCGCGGTATCTTTTCTGAATATTTCCAGCCTGCCAGAGGCGTTAATACGCGTTGAAACCATGTTCTCGACACGGTGATGGCGGAGTTCGGCCATCACAATCGTACGGTCGGCTAATTCATTCCATGACACTCGACCTGGCGTGTGAATTTTATAAAGCGAAGATCCCGCCTCCAACTTAAGCTCATACCCTTGCAAGTCGTAAGGCCCTTCGTCCGCTTGATCCTCAAAGACATCCTTTAACAAGCGCAACACCAAATCCCGCTCCGCGGCATCTGCCTTTAATAGCTGATACTGCTCCGTAGCAATCACGTCCGACAATGGATAGGCTTTATACTTTAATTTCGACTTCACAAGATAACCCCATAAATCTAACTTGCTGACAATTTCAGCGCCGACAAATCATCACTTCTCCGCGCAGAACTAACCAGTAAGAATCTATGAGACAAAATGTCCAATAATCTAACTAAGCCATCGCCATACTTACATAACGCCCAACCCACCAACCCCCAACTACCTTTTGACGAATCAACTACTAATGCTCTATTGCCGCACAGTTTCAAGCGCAACTTAAAATTATTGATCGAGTCCGCATATTGCCCAGGTCATGCAGCAGTTGCGTACGACGTCTTCGGGTTTGAACGGCTGATCACTCGGCGGTTTCAGTTCGCCATCGAACCGTGCGCTGGGCGGCGCCCCCGTGGACAGGTATAGATCAGAGCCATTGCGGCTGGCCAGACGTGTTTACAGTGCATCGATTTCCATGGCAAAAAGCACCCGCGAAGCATTCAATGAAAAAATAATGACCCAAAACGGGTCATCCAGCGTCTACCGCCCTACGAGAATAGTAGACGCCGCCTCACCGACTAAACGCAGGACAACTTGATGAACGCATCCCCCACCGGCAGCGATGCCCAGGCCTTGATTGCCAGACTGGACTGGACACGCACCCCGCTGGGCGCTGCTGCCACCTGGCCACAGAGCCTGCGCACTGCCGTCGACATCGTGATTCACTCACCGATGCCGATGCTGTTGCTATGGGGACCGCAACTCACACAGATCTACAACGATGGCTTCGCCCTCCTCGCCGGCAGCAAACACCCACACGCGTTCGGACAGCCGACGCACCAGATCTGGCCAGAACTCCAGGACTTTACCGACCCGATTTACCGCGCCGTCCTGCAGGGCCAGGTGCGCACCTACAGCGAACAACGCTTTACCTTGCAACGTGACGGTGAGGATTCCGACTTCTGGCTGGATTTGACCTACAGCCCGATCCGCGATGAAAACGCCGAGGTGGCCGGGATTCTGGTCACCGCCATCGAAACCAACGAACGCCGCCGCATCGCCCTTGAACTGGAACAGCGCTCGGCTGCCAGCCTCAAGGCCCAGCGCGACACCGAACAGCGCCTGCAACTGGCCTTGGCCGCTACCGACGCGGTTGGCACCTGGGACTGGGACATCGGCGAAGACCGTTTCCTCGCCGACGCCCATTTCGCCCAACTGCACGGCGTCGATCCGGGGATGGCCGGGCAGTTGCCGATCAGCGCCTACCTCCAAGGCGTGCATCCGCAAGACCGGGCGATGATTGCGCGCAGCATCAAGCACTGCATCACCCATGGCACCGAGTACGCAGAGGAATATCGCCTGCTGCAACCCGACGGCCAGTTGCGCTGGGTGTTTGCCCGGGGGCGTTGCTACAAGGATCACCACGGCCGGCCGATGCGTTTTCTCGGCGCGGCGCTGGACCTGACCGAGCGCAAACACACCGAACAGGCGTTGCGCCAGAGCCAGACCGAGTTGCAACTGATCATCAACGCGATGCCGGTCCTGATCAGCTACGTCGACAGTGAAGAGCGTTTCCGCCTGAACAACTCCGCGTACCTGGACTGGTATGGGCTGACGCCGCAGGAGCTTTACGGCAAAACCATTCGTGAAGTGCTGGGTGATGAGGCCTATGCCTTGCGCGCCGAATACATCGCCGACGCGCTGAAGGGCAAACCCTGCTGTTTCAGCATCAGCACACCGCACCGTGATGGCAGCCTTCGCCAGGCACTGATGAACTACCTGCCGCGACACGGTGCGGATGGCGCGGTGAATGGGTTCTACATTTTTGTGATCGACGAAACCGAGCGCAAAAAGACCGAAGAAGCCTTGCGCAATCTCAACGAAACCCTGGAAGAGCGCGTTGTTGCCCGTACTCAACAGCTCGCTGAAGCCAACCAGCGTTTGCAAAACGAGATGTTCGAACGTGAGCGCGCCGAAGACGCCTTGCGCCATGCACAGAAAATGGAAGCGGTCGGCCAGCTCACTGGCGGCATCGCCCATGACTTCAACAACATGCTAACCGGGATCATCGGCAGCCTCGACTTGATGCAACGCTACATCGCCGAGGGGCGCACCGACGAGATTGGCCGTTTTACCGAAGCCGCCGTGTCCTCGGCCAACCGCGCCGCCGCGCTGACCCATCGCCTGCTGGCGTTCTCCCGCCGCCAATCTCTGGATCGCAAGCCGCTGAACACCAATGAGCTGGTGCGCTCGCTGGAGGACCTGCTCAGCCGGACCAAGGGCGAACACATTGAACTCAAGTTGCAACTGGCCGATGAAGTCTGGCCGATCAGCACCGACGTCAGCCAACTGGAAAACGCCCTGCTCAACCTGGTGATCAACGCCCGAGACGCAATGCCCGATGGCGGCGAACTGCTGATTGAAACCGCCAATGTTTACCTCGACGGCGGTGACATCATCACGCTGGAACCGGTCAAGGCCGGGGAATACGTAATGATTGCCGTCAGTGATAACGGCACCGGCATGACGCCGTCCATATTGGCCAAGGCGTTCGATCCGTTCTTCACCACCAAACCCATCGGCCAGGGTACCGGCCTGGGGTTGTCGATGATTTACGGCTTCGCCCAGCAATCGGGCGGGCATGTCAGCCTGTTCAGTTTGCCGGGCAAGGGCACCAGCGTGCGCTTGTACTTGCCGCGCCTGCACGCCATGGAACCGGACGACGTATTGATACCCGTGACGGGCGAAGCACCGGCGGCGATTGCTGGCGAAACCGTGGTGTTGGTGGAAGACGATCCGGCGGTGCGCATGCTGGTGCTCAACTTGCTCAATGAGCTGGGTTACCACGCACACGAAGCCGAAGATGCGAAGACGGCCCTGCCCTTGCTGGAATCCGACCTGCGCGTCGACCTGCTGGTGACCGATGTCGGGCTACCGGGCATGAACGGACGGCAACTCGCCGAGATCGCCCGCCAGCATCGCCCGGACCTCAAAGTGCTGTTCATGACCGGTTACGCGGAAAAGGCCACCGAACGCCAGGGCTTCCTCGAAGAAGGCATGGACATGGTGGCCAAGCCCTTTTCCATCGACCTGCTGGCCAACAAGATTCGCACGATGATCGGCCAACCCGAGTGAGTTGAGGCATAATCGCCCGCCCCCCGCGGGCACCAACATAGCCACCACCGTTGCAAGGTATGCCCAATGAAAGCTCAAGCCCGCCATATTCTGGTGAAAACCTCGGAAGAAGCCGAGCAGCTCAAACAACGCATCGCCAAGGGCGAAGCCTTCGATGTGCTGGCCAAAAAATACTCGACCTGTCCGTCTGGCAAGCGCGGTGGTGACTTGGGCGAAGTGCGGCCGGGGCAGATGGTCGGCGTCATTGATGCAGTGATTTTCAAGAAACCGCTGCGTGTGGTGCATGGCCCGATCAAGAGCAAATTCGGGTATCACCTGGTGCAGGTGTTTTACCGGGATTGATGCATTTGCCTTGAGGCCCCTTCGCGAGCAGGCTCGCTCCCACAATTGACCGGTTGTGGTTACACATTTTGTGTCCACTGAAGATCCACTGTGGGAGCGAGCCTGCTCGCGAACCGATGGCGCAGCCGACGGCCATTCACCGCTTACCTCGGGATCAGCGCCCCCGGCACCTGAATCACCCGACTCGCCAACCGATGCCCCGCCTCAGCCGCTTCAACCGCGCTCCCGCCCTTGAGCCGACTGGCCAGGTACGCCGCGCTGAACGAATCCCCCGCCGCCGTAGTATCCACCACGCGCTCAACCTTCTGCGCCGGTACTTCAAACGACTCGCCGCCACAGCGAATCAGGCACGCTTCTGAACCGCGCTTGAGCACCACCTCCGGCGTACCGATCTGCTCGTACGCGGCAAACACAGCTTCGTAATCGGAAAAATGGAACAGCGCCTGCTCGTCCTCCAAGGTCAGCAACGCCAGGTCCACAAAGGGCAACACACTGCGATACGCCGTGCGGGCCTCTTCAACTGTCGCCCACAAACGCGGCCGGTAATTGTTGTCGAAGACGATCCGCGCATCTCGCTGGCGGGCTTCAATCAGGGTTTCCAACAACTTTTCCCGACCTTGCACACCGAGTACCGCCAGAGTGATGCCGCTGAAATACAGCACATCGTAATCCGGCAGCGCCGCCAGAAACGGCGCGGCGGCCGGCGTGGTGAAGCAATCGCGTACAGCCGCTTCGTTGCGCCAGTAGAGGAAACGACGCTCGCCGGCCGCGTCGGTCTGGATGCAATACAAACCGGGCAAACGTCCGGGTAAGCGCTGAACCATGCCGAGGCCGATGTTTTCGCCAGCCCAGTTCTGACACATGGCGTCGCTGAAACTGTCGTCGCCCAGGGCGGTGACGTAATCGACAGCGCCGCTCGTGCCCAGCTCACGGGACAGGTAGACGGCGGTGTTCAGGGTGTCGCCGCCGAAGCTTTGTTGCAGGCTTCCGTCAGCGCGTTGTTGCAGCTCGATCATGCATTCGCCGATCAGGGCGATACGCGGGGTGTTGGGGCCGAGGGTGCTGATGGTGTGCATGGTGTGGGGTCTCTGGTGTTTCTTTGTTGTCCGGCAGGACGCCATCGCGAGCAGGCTCGCTCCCACAGGGATTTTGTGAACACTGAAAATCCAATGTGGGAGCGAGCCTGCTCGCGATGGCCACGCCTCGGTCTGGTGCCTTAGAAACAGGTTTCCATGGTTTCGATGACGTTCAGCTGTTCATCCACCAGACACCCCGTACGCCACTTGTCGAACGTCAGGCACGGGTGCGAGGTGCCGAACGAAATGATGTCGCCCACTCGCAATTCAACCCCCGGCGCCACAGTCATGAACGCGTGCTGATCCATTACCGCCGTCACCTTGCAGGCGCTGACGTCATCGCCCTTCGCCGGCACCACGCCGGCCTTGTAACGCAGCAGCGGCACCGGCAAACCGGCGTCGTAGGCCACGTCGCGCTTGCCCAGGGCAATCACTGCAAAACCCGGCTCCGGCATCGACTGCACGTGCGCCCAGACTTCCATTGCCGGTCGCAGGCCTTCGTTGAGGTCGCTGCGGCGGTCGAGCACGCAGCATTGCGCTTCCTTGTAAATGCCATGGTCGTGCGCCACGTAGCTGCCAGGACGCAGCACACTCAGGAAACGCCCGCCAGCGTTCTGTGCTTCGAACTCTTCGGCAATCAAGTCATACCAGGCCGACCCTGATGCAGTGATGATCGGCTTGGCAATCGCAAACGCGCCGCTGTCCTGCAGCTGCACCACCAGGCGCACCAAAGACGCAGCGAAATCACGAATGCCGCTGACCGCATGATCACCATGGATCACGCCTTCATAGCCTTCGATGCCAGTCAGGGCCAGCGCCGGTTGCGCGTTGATGGCTTTGGCCAGTGCGATGACTTCTGCTTCAGTCCGGCAACCGCATCGACCGCCCACTACGCCGTACTCGATCATCACGTTCAAGCGCACACCGCGCGAGGCGAAATAGGCGCCAAGGTCAGCGACATTGTCCGGGTGGTCGACCATGCAATGAAAATCGAAAGTCGGGTCTGCCAGCAGAACGGCAATAAGCGCCATGTTCGGCGTGCCGACCAATTGGTTGGCCATCAGCACCCGACGCACGCCATGGGCATATCCCGCACGGGTTTGCGTGGCACTGGCCAGGGTGATGCCCCAGGCGCCGGCGTCCAGTTGGCGGCGAAACAGGGCCGGAGTCATGCTGGTTTTGCCGTGGGGCGCGAGCTCGGCACCGCTGTTGCAGGCAAAGGCCTGCATCCAGCGAATGTTGTGTTCGAGCGCCTCGCGGTGCAGCACCAGCACCGGCAGGCTGACATCGCGGACCAGGTTGGCGCCGATATGGGCAAAGCCCTTTTCCACGGCGGCAGTGTTTTGGGCAGTAGACATGGTCGAACTCCTCACGTTCGCGGCCGCAGACAGCCGCTGTTATTCGTTGATACGCCGCGCCAGGTTGTTGGCGCTGTCAATCAGCACCCGACGATAGTCGCTGTAATGAGTCTTTGCATCGGCCCGTGGGGCAACGATGCACAGGGTCGCAATGGCCACGCCGCTGGGGTCTTTGACCGGGGCGGCGAAGCAATGGGTAAAGGTGTCGGCGACGCTATCGAACGAGAAAAACCCATCGATAGCGGCCTGACGGATTTCACCCAGGAACTGCTCCAGCGGCAGGCGTTCGCCGTTGGGCAGGATGAAATCGTCGTGGTCGATCAGGTCGATGATTTCCTCGTCACTCAAGTGCGCCAGCAACAAGCGTCCGGACGCGGTCCAGGGAATCGGCGCGTTTTCGCCGATGTCCGAGGAAATGCGGAAATGCCGCTCGCCCTCCTTCATCAGCGCCACAGTGTATTTGCGCCCGTTGAGCAGGCACATTTGCGCGGTTTCATGAGTCTGGCTGACGATCTGCTGCAAGGCGTGATCGGCCTCGCGGGTCAGGTCGAAATGACGCAAATGCGCCTGACCGAGGAAGTACAACTGACGGCCCAGATAGACGTGACCATCCTTGCCCGCGGGTTCGAGAATGCGTCGTTCCAGCAGAGACGCGACCAGTTCGTAGACCGTGGATTTGGGACTGCCGATGCCGCTGGCAATTTCATTCGGGCGCAGCGGTTTGCCGACTTCCTTGAGAAAATCAAGGATATCGAACGCCCGGTCCAGACCGCGCGCCCGACGCTTGATGGTGTCTTCGGTCATGTCTTCAGGTTCCCACTCAAAGTGGCCGGGTTAGGCCGCCATCGCTGGCAAGCCATGCTCCTACAGATTTTGCAGCGCTCTTGTAGGAGCGTGGCTTGCCCGCGATGGGCGCGACTCGGTTCAGGCCTTTTTCTTGTACGCGATGCAGTCAATCTCGACCTTGCAATCAACCATCATGTTCGCCTGCACACACGCGCGCGCCGGTGCATGTTCCGGGCTGAAGTACTCGGAAAACACCTTATTGAAACTCCAGAAATCCCGTGGGTCTTCCAGCCATACGCCGGTGCGCACCACGTCTTCCAGCCCATAACCGGCCTCTTCGAGAATCGCGATCAGGTTTTTCATAGTCTGGTGAGTCTGCTCGACGATGCCACCGACAATGATTTCGCCATTCAGCGCCGGCACCTGCCCGGACACATGCAGCCAGCCATCGGCTTCAACGGCGCGAGCGAAAGGACGGGGTTGGCCACCACCGGCGGTGCTGCCGGTGCCGTAACGGATAATGCTCATGAGTGTTTCTCCTGATTGATGCATATTCCGCTATAGCGGACGCGTGTAGGTAATAACGGAAACCGGCGGCAGAAAGTGTGCCACAGGTTTTGGGGGAATGTTGGGGCAGATTGAAAACTGAACGTGCGATGCGGTAAGCCGCATCGTTCAAAGCTCAGGAAAAAGCCACCTGTAATTTCTGACAGTAGACCTACCCTGCCCCCCTCCTTTAACGTCGGAAAACCTCGATGGTCGTTGTGAAAAGGAGATTTCAATGAGCTCGACCCGCCCCCGTCCAACACTAGCCCCGGCCTACAGTAAGGCCTTGAACACCTGGCGCCCGGTGATCCTGTATTTCGGCAATACCCATTGCCCTGCCTGCGAAATCGCCGAACCGATTTTCCGTCAAGTTGCCGAACAGTATCGGGACCGGGCGAGTATTTACGTGCTCAACACCGGCGAGTCTCCCCGCCATCCAAATGTGACCGGCACACCGACCGTGCTGTTTTACAAGGACTGTAAACTGCTGAAAAAGCTCAAGGGCATCGGCACCCGGCAAACCCTGGAAGCCGACTTCGCCGCCCACATTGGCAAGACAAAAACCAAACTCCCGCACCGACAACCCACCCACACTGTTCATTGGTTACGACAAACGCTCAGAACCCTACGCACCGCCCCCAGAGCCCGCGACCTGTTGAACCGTCGCCTTCATACCCGTTGTTGATCGACATCGACAACTTCAAGAAGGTCAACGACGTCTACGGTCACGACATCGGCGATGAAGTGCTCAAGCGCATTGCATAGGACATCAAAACGGTGATGGTCGATTTTGAATACGCACGACTGGGTGGTGAGGAGTTTGCGATTTACCTGGCCGGGGTACGTCGCGAAGACGTCGAGTACCTGGCAGGTGAACTGTGCCGGGTGGTGCGCGAACACCCGACCGGGCATCCGGTGACCATCAGCATCGGCCTGGCGCATGTGGCGGACGGCGATACGTTGAATCAGGCGCTGATCAAGGCCGATAAGGCGTTGTATGAGTCAAAGCATGCAGGGAAGGATCGGTTCACGTTTCATGAACAGCGTACAACGGCTGTTGACCTGCTCGATGTACCGCATCCCGTTTCAAAAAACATTACCCTCAGCCTGGAATAAACCCGAACGGGACTCGTCGTACTGCCACTGAAATCATTCAGTAGTCACTACGAGAGCCCCATCATGAAAAGCCTTCTGTCCGCGCTGTTTCTGATTGGCCTGAGCGGCACCGCTGCCGCCGCTGTCGACAACTCCAGCCCCTCGAACGTCGAGGATTACAGCTATTCGAAACCGCTGAACATTGCCAAGGTCGTCAACATCACCAACGGCGACTATTGCGGAATCGGCCCACGGGAGATGACCTACGTCGACACGATGGGCACTACCCATGTCTTGCGCTACCTAGCTTACGGTGATTCGTGCATCGATCAAAACTGATGTTTGAGCGACGCCATCACCCGCTCGGCATTCGCCTCACAGGCTATCCCTTCGGGCCGCGCCTGGATGCCTTCGATCACCACTAGCAACTTCGCCTTGCTCTGGGCCAGGTGAAGTTGCATTTCTTCGATCTGCTCGACCTTGCGCACAAGCCCCGCCACCAGTTCATCGCGCTTGAACTCGCCCGTCACCGTGTCCGGTAACAACTGCTTTAGCTCTTCAAGGCTGAACCCGGCCTGTTGGGCGCACTGAATGATCATCAGCGTTTGCAGCACTTGCGCGGGATACCGCCGGTAGCCGTTGGCCGAGCGCTCTACCTGACGAATCAAGCCCTGAGCCTCATAAAAACGAATGCGCGAAGCGTTCAGCCCGCTTAACTGCGCCAATTCACCAATTTTCATCACGGCCTCATTTGCCTGCTTGACATTAAAGTTAACTTTAAGCTTAGCCTCTGCTCTTCACTGATGAGGAGTCAAGCATGTCGCCCTTCCAAGCGTTGAATCTGCCCAACGGCCAGACCGTAGGTAATCGTATCGCCAAAGCCGCGATGGAAGAAAACCTCGCCGACACAGGGCAAGCACCGTCCGACGCGTTGTTTCGGCTGTATCAGGCCTGGGCCGAGGGCGAAGCCGGTCTGTTGCTGACCGGCAATGTCATGATCGACCGCCGCGCGATGACCGGTCCCGGTGGCGTGGTGCTGGAAGACGAACGCGATCTGCAACGCTTTCGTCAGTGGGCAACCATCGGCCGATCCGGTGGCGCGCAGTTCTGGATGCAGCTCAATCATCCCGGCCGCCAGACCATGGCCAACCTCGGCCAACAAGCCTTGGCGCCATCCGCCGTCGCGCTGGACATGGGGGCGTTTTCGAAGATGTTTGCCGAGCCCAAACCGATGTCCGAAGACGATATCGCCGAGGTCATCGCGCGCTTCGCCACCAGCGCGGCCCTCGCCGAACAAGCTGGCTTCACCGGCGTGCAGATTCATGCGGCGCACGGTTACTTGATCAGCCAGTTCCTCTCGCCATTGACCAATCGCCGCACCGACCGTTGGGGTGGATCGCTGGAGAATCGCGCGCGTTTGCTGCTGGACGTGGTCAGCGCCGTTCGCCAAGCCGTCTCACCGCAGTTTTGCGTGGCGGTGAAACTCAACTCCGCCGACTTCCAGCGCGGCGGTTTTGACGCCAATGATGCCCGCCAGGTGATTGTGTGGCTCAACGAGCAACACATCGACCTGTTGGAACTCTCCGGTGGCAGCTACGAAGCCCCGGCCATGCAAGGTGAAGCCCGCGATGGTCGAACATTGGCCCGTGAAGCTTACTTCCTGGAAATGGCCGGTGAACTGGCCAGCGTGGCGCGCATGCCGGTGATGGTGACGGGCGGCATTCGGCGCCTGGCCGTCGTCGAACAGGTGCTCGACAGCGGTATCGCCATGGCCGGTATCGGCACAGCACTGGCGGTTGAGCCGCAGTTGGTCAAACACTGGCGCGAAGGCCGCAACAGCCATCCGCAGTTGCCGCCGATTCTGTGGAAACGCAAACCGCTGGCCGCGCTGGCGAGCATGGCGGTGGTGAAGTTTCAGCTTCATAGATTGAGCCGCGGGCGCAAACCACGGCCGCAGGTCTCGGCGGTGTGGGCGCTGATTCTTGACCGGCTATACATTGGTCGGCGTACACGGCAGTACCGTCAGGCGATGGGCAAATAATCTGAGACCGAGTTGGTCCCATTCGCTGGCAAGCCAGCTCCTACAGGTCTGGTGAACGCTGAAAACCACTGTAGGAGCTGGCTTGCCAGCGAAAGGGCCGGAACAGCCAACCAGAATCTCAGCCCAGAATCAGCTCATCAATGTGCCAATAATCCGCTTGTAACTCCGCCGCCATCTGCTTCGCTCGCCCCAACCGAATCGGCCCACGCTCGATATCAATCAGCAGCCCCGGACAGTCCAGCACCGGCAAACTTGACCACTCTTTCAACCGCCCGTCCGTCACCAGCAACACCCGCTGCTGTTCCGCCGGAAAACGCTTTTGCCGCATCGCCAGCCAGCGCCCCGCCTCACTCAGCGCCGCCAATAACGGCGTACCGCCGCCCGCCCCCAGACCATCGAGCCAGTCGCGCATACCCGACGACGCTTTCAAGCCTTGCACTTGCCACTTGGGCGCAAGACCGCTGGCTGTCAACAACGCCAACCGCGCGCGCTGGCGGTAGGCATCGTCGAACACTTGCGCCAGCAGGCCTTTGGCGTCGCTCAACGCCTGGTGACGTCGGGTCGAGGCGGACGCATCGACGATCACCAGCCACAGTTCGTGGGCAGAGCGCGTGCGCAGGTGGAACAGCACATCGCTGCGCTGACGAGGCCGGCCGTTGAGCAAGGTGCCGGGCCAGTTGATCGAGCCGCTGCGCGCGGCGTGGCGTTTGCCTTGCTTGCCATTGTCCAGCCGTCCTGCGCGGGGTCTGGCATTCGCCCCCGCATCAGATCGAGGGCGAATGCCTAGGGCTTTTTTGGCCAGCTCGGCACTTCGCGGCGTGCGCCGACCGGCAGCGCCTGGGCGGGCATTTCACCCCATTGGCCCTGGCCTTCGCTCGGGTTGGAGTTTTGCGCAGACGGCGGCTGACGGTGTTGCGGTGCCGGCGGTGATTGCTCACGACGACGATGGCGCAAGGCGAACTCGGCGACGGCGTCGATATCGACCTCGGTGATCATGTTTGCACCGCGCCATGCGGCATGGGCGCGCGCAGCGCGTAACCAGACCAGGTCAGCGCGCAAGCCATCGACGCCGGCGGCAAAGCAGCGCTCGGTAATGTGTGCCAGTGCCTCATCGTCGAGAGGGATGCTGGCCAGAACGCTACGGGCCCTCTCGCACCGTTCGCGCAGCGACTGCTGTTGATGTTCCCACTGCGCGCAGAAGCGTTGCGGATCGCTGTCGAAATCCAGTCGTCGACGGATGATCTGGCCGCGTTCAGTGGGTGCGGTGTGCCCACTGAGCGCGACGTTCAGGCCAAAGCGGTCGAGCAGTTGCGGACGCAGTTCGCCCTCTTCCGGGTTCATGGTGCCGATCAGCACAAACTTCGCCGAATGCCGATGGGAAATGCCGTCACGCTCGATCAGGTTGGTGCCGCTGGCGGCGACGTCGAGTAACAGGTCCACGAGGTGATCGGGCAGCAGATTGACTTCATCGACGTAGAGCACGCCGCCGTCTGCCTTCGCCAATACACCGGGGGAAAACTGTGCACGCCCCTCACTCAGGGCGGCGTCGAGGTCGAGGGTGCCGACCAGACGCTCTTCGGTGGCGCCCAATGGCAAGGTGACGAATTGACCGCTGGCCAACAGGTCCGCGAGCCCCCGGGCCAAAGTGGATTTGGCCATGCCGCGCGGACCTTCGATCAGCACGCCGCCGATTTTCGGGTCGATGGCGGTCAGGTACAGGGCGAGTTTCAAGTCGTCGGCGCCGACCACGGCGGATAAGGGGAAATGCGGGGTGTCGGTCATTGTTAAATCTCGGTCATGGTCGGTGGCAGGCAAACCTTGAACCTGTGGGAGCGAGCCTGCTCGCGAAGGCGATGTGTCAGCCAACATCGATGTCGAATGATCTACCGCATTCGCGAGCAGGCTCGCTCCCACAGGGGTAAGTGCATTAGCTGTCTTCTTCTATATCCAGCAGCAAGTTTTCCAGGGCCTTGCGGTACTCGCCCGGTTCCTTCCACATCCCCCGCTGCTGCGCTTCCAGCATCCGTTCGGTCATGTCTCGCAAGGCGTGCGGATTGTGCTCGCGAACAAAATCCCGAGTCGCCGGGTCCAGCAAATAGGCGTCGGCCAGCAACGCGTACTGGTGATCGTCAATCAATTGCGTGGTGGCGTCGAACGCAAACAGGTTGTCGACCGTCGCCGCCAGTTCAAACGCGCCTTTGTAGCCGTGACGTTTCACCCCGTCGATCCACTTCGGATTCGCCGCCCGGGAGCGGATCACTCGGTTCAGTTCTTCTTTCAAAGTGCGAATCTTCGGCAAATCCGGTTGACTGTGATCACCGTGGTAACTGGCCGCAGCTTCACCACTGAGGCTTTCCACGGCGGCGAGCATACCGCCCTGGAATTGGTAATAGTCGTTGGAATCGAGCAAATCGTGCTCGCGGTTGTCCTGGTTTTGCAGCACCGCTTGCACCTGGCTCAGGCGCTGGGCAAATTGATCGCGGGCGGTGGTGCCTTCGTCGGAACCGCCATAAGCGTAGCCGCCCCAGTTCAGGTAAACCTCGGCCAGGTCTTCACGGCTTTGCCACAGCCGACCGTCGATAGCGCCCTGCACACCGGCGCCATAGGCACCGGGTTTGGCGCCGAAAATCCGCCAGCCGGCCTGACGGTTCGCGGCGTCTGCATCCAGGCCCGATTGCATCAACGCTTCACGCTCGGCACGCACTTTGGCGGCCAGCGGGTTGAGGTCATCGGGCTCATCCAGCGCGGCCACCGCTTGCACCGCCGCATCGAACAGACGAATCAGGTTGGCAAAGGCATCACGGAAGAACCCGGAGACGCGCAAGGTCACGTCCACGCGCGGACGATCGAGCAAGCTCAGCGGCAGAATTTCAAAATCGTCGACCCGCTGACTGCCCGTGGCCCACACCGGACGAACGCCCATCAGCGCCATGGCTTGGGCGATGTCGTCGCCGCCGGTGCGCATGGTCGCGGTGCCCCAGACGGACAGGCCGAGCTGGCGCAGGTGATCGCCGTGGTCTTGCAGATGCCGTTCGAGAATCAGGTTCGCCGACTGGAAGCCGATGCGCCATGCGGTGGTGGTTGGCAGGTTGCGCACGTCTACCGAGTAGAAGTTGCGACCGGTCGGCAGCACGTCCAGACGACCGCGACTTGGTGCGCCACTCGGACCGGCGGGGACGAAGCGACCGTTCAAGGCGTCGAGCAAGCCGCGCATTTCGGCCGGGCCGCAGGCGTCAAGGCGTGGGGCGACGACTTCACGCAGGCTGTCGATGATGGCGTGCACTTCGGACCAACTTGCCTCCTGTGGGAGCGAGCCCTTGTGGTGAGGGGGCTTGCCCCCGTTGGACTGCACAGCAGTCCCATTTTTTGGGGCCGCTTCGCGACCCAACGAGGGCAAGCCCCCTCGCCACAAGGGCTCGCTCCTACAGGGTTCGGGCTTGGTACTCAAAGTTTGCGAGATCAGTTGAGCGGCGAACAGTTCCAGGCGTTCACGGGTATCACCGGCTGTACGCCAGAGTTCATCGTTCATCTGTTGCAGTTCAATTGGACGCGGCCCGCTCCAAGGCTCGGCCAGCGCGCAATCCAGCGGATCGAATCCAAGCTCGAAGGCCTTGGCCAACGCCCGCAGCAAACTGGATTGCGCACCACGGCCATCACCGCGCGGTATCCGCAGCAAGGCCAGCAAGGTGTCGATGCGCAACCGCCCGGTCGGTGATTCGCCGAATATGTGCAGGCCATCGCGAATCTGCGATTCCTTCAAATCGCACAAGTACGTGTCCAGACGCGGCAACCAGATCGCCGCATCGGCATCGCTGTCGAGTTTTTCATCCAGTTGCAGTTCGCGGTCGATGTGGGTTTCGCGCACCAGTTGCAGAATGTCGCGCTGTAACTCGCGGGCGCGACGCGGATCGAGCAGTTGCGCTTCGTAATACTCATCGGCCAGCAGCTCAAGGTTGCGCAGTGGCCCATAGGTTTCAGCACGCGTCAGCGGCGGCATCAGGTGGTCGATAATCACTGCCTGGGTGCGGCGCTTGGCCTGTGCGCCCTCGCCCGGATCGTTGACGATAAACGGATAAATGTTCGGCAGCGGCCCGAGCAGTGCATCCGGCCAGCAGTTTTCCGACAGCCCGACGCCTTTGCCCGGCAGCCATTCGAGGTTGCCGTGCTTGCCGACGTGAATCACGCCGTGGGCACCGTAGGTGTTGCGCAGCCAGAAATAAAACGCCAGATAGCCGTGAGGCGGGACCAGGTCCGGGTCGTGATACACCGCGCTCGGGTCCACCTGATAACCACGCGCCGGCTGAATGCCGACGAAGGTCAGACCGAAGCGCAGGCCGGCGATCATCATGCGCCCGCCACGGTACATCGGATCGTTTTCGGGCGTGCCCCAGCGTTCCAGCACCGCTTGGCGGTTCGCCTCGGGCAAGGCGTCGAACATGCGCTTGTAAGCGTCCAGTACGAGGCTTTGATGACACGGACGCTGGTCTAAGGTTTCGAGGTCGTTGCTGACACCGCCGAGCAATTGCTGGATCAGTGCGGTGCCGCTGTCCGGCAATTCGGCCGCCAACGGATAACCTTCTTTATGCAGCGCACGCAGGATATTCAATGCGGCGGCCGGGGTGTCGAGACCGACGCCATTGCCGATGCGTCCATCACGGGTCGGGTAGTTGGCAAGGATCAGGGCGATGCGTTTTTCGCTGTTCGGTACCCGCGCCAGATCGATCCAGCGCCGCGCCAGTTCGGCGACAAAATCCATGCGTTCCGGCTGAGGTCGATAACACACCACATCGGACTGACTGCGCTCGCTACGCCACGCCAGGTCCTTGAAACTGATCGGACGGCTGATGATGCGGCCGTCCAGTTCCGGCAGCGCGATGTGCATCGCCAGATCACGCGGGCCGAGACCCTGCTCGCTGGCGCGCCAACCGGGCTCGTTGTCCTGGGCGCAGATAGCTTGAATCACCGGGATGTCGCGGCGAAACGGGCGCAGGTGCGGCGCTTCGGGGCTGGATTGGGCGAAACCGGTGGTGTTCAAAATCACCCCTGCCTCGACTTCATCCAGCCAATCCTCGACCACCGTCAGGCAGCCGGGCTCTTTCAAACTGGCCACGGCAATCGGCAAAGGGTTCAACCCCGCCGCCTGCAAACGCTGGCAGAAAACATCGATAAAACCGGTATTGGCCGCCTGCAAATGCGAGCGGTAAAACAGCACCGCTGCCACCGGTTGATCGGCCTGCCAGTCGGCTTGCCAATCGCTCAGTGATGCGGGGCTTTTGTGCGGGTGATAAATCGCCGTGCGCGGCAGAACTTGCGGCTCGGCCCAGGCGTAATCGCGGCCCAACCAGCGAGTGGCCAGACAACGGAAAAAATCCAGAGCATTGCCCATGCCGCCCTGACGCAAAAACTGCCAGAGCCGGTCACGATCGCAGGCCTCCACGGTGCTGAGGTCGCTGAGTTCCGGGTCCGGACGATCATCGCCCGGCACCAGAATCAGCTGCACGCCCCGTTCGGACAATTGCACCAACCGCTCGACGCCATACCGCCAATAGGCGATGCCGCCGTGCAGTGAGATCAGAATCACCTTGGCGTGACGCAACACTTCATCGACATACAGATCGACCGAGGCGTGATTCTGCACTTGCATCGGGTTGGCGAGGCGCACGCTGGGATAGTCGTCGGGCAGTTGCTGCGCGGCTTCCGCGAGCAGCGCCAGGCTGGAATCGCCACTGCACAGAATCACCAGCTCGGCGGGGGTTTGTCCAAGGTCGGCAATGTTGTCATCCGACACGAAACCGCCGGGCTGGGTCCTGAGCAGGTGCATGGCTTAAACGCTGAGCGCGGCGCGCAATTGCGCTTCGAGTTGAGCGGCGTCCAGATCCTGGCCGATCAACACCAGGCGAGTGGTGCGCGCTTCATCGGCGCCCCACTGACGGTCGAAATGCTTGTCGAATCGCGTGCCCACGCCCTGAATCAGCAAGCGCATCGGCTTGTTCGGGATCGCGGCGAAGCCTTTGACGCGCAGGATGCCATGCTGGACCACCAGTTGGGTCAGCGCATCCAGCAGCAGGCTTTCGTCGGCTTGCGGCAGTTCGAGGGAGATCGAGTCGAAAGCATCGTGATCGTGGTCGTCATGGTCATCACCGTCGTGGTGATGATCGTGATGGCTGTGACGGCTGTCGATGTGTTCTTCGGAGCCGGCACCGAGGCCGATCAAAACATCCAGTGGCAGACGGCCGCTGCTGGCTTCGATGATTTTTACCGCTGGCGGCAGTTCTTCGGCAACTTCGAGGCGCACGCGGGCCAGGTCTTCAGGGCTGATCAAGTCGGCCTTGTTGAGAATCACCAGGTCGGCGCTGGCCAGTTGGTCGGCGAACAGTTCGTGCAGCGGCGATTCGTGGTCCAGGTTCGGATCGAGTTTGCGCTGGGCGTCGACCTGATCCGGGAATGCGGCAAAGGTACCGGCGGCGACGGCCGGGCTGTCGACCACGGTGATGACTGCGTCGACGGTGCAAGCGCTGCGGATTTCCGGCCATTGGAAGGCTTGAACCAGCGGCTTGGGCAGGGCCAGGCCCGAGGTTTCGATGAGGATATGGTCGAGGTCACCGCGACGGGCCACCAGTTCGCGCATCACCGGGAAGAATTCTTCCTGAACGGTGCAGCACAGGCAGCCGTTGGCCAATTCATAAACGCGGCCGTTGGCTTCTTCTTCGGTGCAGCCGATGGAGCACTGCTTGAGGATTTCGCCGTCGATGCCCAACTCGCCAAACTCGTTGACGATCACCGCAATGCGACGGCCCTGAGCGTTGTCGAGCATGTGCCGCAGCAAGGTGGTTTTGCCCGAACCGAGGAAGCCGGTAACGATAGTGACGGGGAGTTTGGCCAGTGTTTTCATCGGATGCCCTTTGGCAAGGTGGCGGGCAAACGGGACGACAACCGGCAACGCGCACGCGCATGCCTGAAGAGTTCGCCACCGGATCACCCCGCCCGGTTGAAAGTGAGAATCTGTGTCGAGGCAGGTCTCCTGGCTGACGGCTGGCCAGTCGTTTGACTGGCGGTTGCTGCGCCTTCCCGCTCGCGCCATGGCTGGCGCATGCAGTGGCATGGCAGAAACTGAACCGTTCACAGTTGCGGGGGCAGCCGCGGCATTGACCGCGTTCCCTTCTTAGCTTCGGCTAAACGCCGAAGAACCTCGAAAGCGCAAGGCTACGCATCGCGCAGGGGTGGGTCAATGTTCATCAGTTGTTTGCGATCACTGTGGCGAGGGGGCTTGCCCCCGTTGGGTTGCGAAGCGACCCCCTGTTTTCTCCAGGCAAAACCTGCTCACTGGTTTTGCGACGGCTGCGCCGCCGAACGGGGGCAAGCCCCCTCGCCACAGAGTTGCGAACCCTTGCCAATTGACGCGTATCCCCCGCCCATGCTTTCCTACGCACTTTGTTACGGGTGCCCTTCACAGGGTGAAACGGGAAACCGGTGAATCATGTGCTTTACTCAAAGCCATGTCAGTCCGGTGCTGCCCCCGCAACGGTAAGCGAGCGAAGCATCAAATCCACTGTGCCAGCAGTTCGGCATGGGAAGGTGATGCTTGCAGGTCAAGGCGAAAGCCTGCGCCCCTCGTGAGCCCGGAGACCGGCCCGCAACACAAAGTGACCCCTATGGTCACTGAACAACAAACCCGCGGTGGGCGGGCGCTGTTTGAACGTCTGCGTGCCCGACTCGCAGGGGTTTTCCATGCGCTCTATTCACCCGCTGACAGACCAGAGGGATGCGCCATGTCGATTATCAGCAGTACCGGCAGCAACACGGACAAGAGCACCGCCAGCACCACCACAACCCTGACTCAACGCCTGACCGCCGCCGTATGTGCGTCGATCCTCGGCGCATGCCTTGTGTATTTCGCCGGTTTCTCGCACATCGAAGCGGTGCACAACGCCGCGCACGATACCCGTCACAGCTCAGCTTTCCCGTGCCATTGAGACCTGCCCAAATGATTAAGCGTATTGCGCAAACCGCAGGTTTCACTGGGTTGCTGGCCGCCCTGTTGCTGACGCTGCTGCAAAGCTTCTGGGTCGCACCGTTGATTCTTCAGGCGGAATCCTACGAAAAAACCGAGCCGGCGCTGGTTCAACCCCATGAACACGCCGATGGCGCCATGGCCGGCCATACCCACGACGCCGAGGCCTGGGAGCCGGAAGATGGCTGGCAGCGCGTGCTGTCGACTACCGGCGGCAACCTGGTGGTGGCCGTCGGTTTTGCCCTGATGCTTGCCGGCCTGTACACCTTGCGCGCACCGACCAAAACGTCTCAGGGCCTGCTCTGGGGTCTGGCCGGTTATGCGACCTTCGTACTGGCGCCGACCCTTGGCCTGCCACCGGAACTGCCGGGCACTGCGGCAGCAGATCTGGCTCAACGGCAAATGTGGTGGATCGGCACCGCCGCCTCCACCGCTGTCGGGATCGCATTGATCGTGTTCAGCCGGCACTGGCTGATGAAAGTGCTGGGCGTGGCGATTCTGGCCACTCCGCATATCATCGGCGCACCTCAGCCGGAAGTGCATTCGATGCTCGCGCCGGAAGCGCTGGAAGCGCAGTTCAAAATCGCTTCGCAGCTGACCAACGTGGCGTTCTGGCTGGCCTTGGGCCTGGTCAGTGCCTGGTTGTTCCGCCGCAAAAGCGATGGCCAATACCACGCATGACAGAGGCCAGCACTGTGCCGACGCTAGTGGTCGGCCTGGGCTGCCAGCGCGGCTGCCCCGCCAGCACGCTGCGGGCATTGCTTGATCAGGCATTACAGGCTCATCAAATCGGACTTCACGAGATAAAGGCCCTGGCCAGCATTGACCTGAAGCGCGACGAATTGGGCCTGATCGAGCTGGCCGCACAACTTGCGCTGCCGTTGACGTTTTTCAGCAGTGAACAATTGGCCGGTTATCACCCCAAACTCACCCACCATTCAGACATCGCCTTCGAGCGCACCGGCTGTTATGGCGTAGCGGAAAGTGCTGCCCTGGCACTGGCCGAACAGTTGGCCCAGGCGCCGGCGAAGCTGCTGATATCCCGACAAAAATACGCTCAGGCGACCCTGGCATTGGCCTGCGCTGCTTAAAATCCCCGATAATCGCGCATTCGATCATGAGCAATCTTCATCTGAAGCCTTGCCCAGCCTCTTTTTTCACAGGAATCGACGATGACCGTCTACTTCATTGGCGCAGGGCCCGGCGACCCGGAACTGATCACGGTCAAAGGCCAACGGCTGATTCGCAGCTGCCCGGTGATCATCTACGCCGGCTCCCTGGTGCCTGCGGCTGTGCTGGAAGGCCATCGCGCCGAACAGGTGATCAACAGCGCCGAATTACACTTGGAACAGATCATCGAACTGATCAAAACTGCCCACGCCAACGGCCAGGACGTGGCGCGGGTGCATTCCGGCGATCCGAGCCTGTATGGCGCGATTGGCGAGCAGATTCGCTACCTGCGCGAGCTTGATATTCCTTTTGAAATCGTTCCGGGTGTCACGGCGACGGCGGCGTGTGCGGCGCTTTTAGGGGCGGAACTGACCCTTCCGGACATTTCGCAGAGCGTGATCCTGACTCGGTACGCCGACAAGACTGCCATGCCGGCCGGGGAAGAACTGGGCAGTCTGGCGCAACACGGGGCGACCATGGCCATTCATTTGGGCGTGAATCACCTGGAGAAAATCCTTGTAGAACTGCTGCCGCATTACGGCGCGGACTGTCCCATTGCGGTGATTCACCGGGCGACGTGGCCGGATCAGGATTGGGTGGTGGGGACGCTTGAGGACATTGCCGGGAAGGTTGAAGCCAAGGGGTTTCGACGTACGGCATTGATTCTGGTGGGACGGGTGTTGGGGAGTGACCACTTTAGCGAGTCTTCGCTGTATCGCGCGGGACATGCGCATCTCTACAGACCCTGAGTTCACGCATATCCTGTGGCGAGGGGGCTTGCCCCCGTTCGGCGGCGAAGCCGTCGCAAAACCTGCAAGCAGGGTGTTCCTGAGAAGATGCTGGGGCCGCTTCGCGGCCCAACGGGGGCAAGCCCCCTCGCCACAAGAAATTGGTTACCCATAAAAAACGGCACTCACGGGTGCCGTTTTTTCATTCCGCAGCGAACACCTTACTTAGTAGTAGGCGTTTTCTTTCTGCGTGTGGTCAGTCACATCGCGCACACCCTTCAATTCAGGAATTCGCTCAAGCAAGGTGCGCTCGATGCCTTCCTTCAGGGTCACGTCTGCCTGGCCGCAGCCTTGGCAACCACCACCGAATTTCAGAACGGCAATGCCGTCTTCGACCACATCGATAAGGCTAACCTGACCGCCGTGGCTCGCCAGCCCCGGGTTGATCTCGGTTTGCAGGTAGTAATTGATGCGCTCGTTGACCGGGCTGTCGGCGTTGACCATCGGCACTTTGGCGTTTGGCGCCTTGATGGTCAGCTGGCCGCCCATGCGGTCGGTGGCGTAGTCGACCACCGCATCGTCCAGAAACGCTTCGCTGAACGAGTCGATGTAGGCCGTGAAGCTTTTCAGCCCCAACGCCGTGTCTTCAGGTTTTTCTTCGCCCGGCTTGCAGTAGGCAATGCAGGTTTCGGCGTACTGGGTGCCAGGCTGGGTGATAAAGACGCGGATGCCGATACCCGGGGTGTTCTGCTTGGAGAGCAGGTCAGCCAGATAATCGTGGGCGGCGTCGGTAATGGTTATAGCGGTCATGGAAACTCCTCGCAGGCTTGGGCGCAGTTTACGCCAATCAACGCGCCGCACAAAGTCCTAGTATTTTTGTCGGGAAAGAAACGGTGATTTCCCCCTGTAGGAGCGGGCTTGCCCCGAGCGGCGTTCCGACGAAGGCGTCGGATCAATCAACATATATGCTGAATTTGACGGCCTCTTCGCTGGCAAGCCAGCTCCTACAGGGGATCGCGGTGAATCAAAGGTTTTCGTAGCGATTCATGTCCAGCACGCCCTCTTCCACCGGGTCCGTCTCGTGGACGTACCGGTTGAGGTCGTGGAAATAGAACCAGAACTGCGGATGACTGCGGCGAATGCCCCAACGTTCGACGATTTTCTCGAAGCTGTCGGTATCCTTGGCGCTTTCCATCGCATCGACGAAGGCCGGCACCTGGTCGGCCGGAATGTTGAACATGAAGTTCGGATAACTGCTGAGTACGCCCGGAAAAATCGTCAGCGTGTCGAGCCCCGGCTGATAGCGCAACGACTCACCGAGCAGGAATGCCACGTTGCTGTGGGCGCGATTGCGCAGCAGGCTGTAGACCGCGCGTTTGCCGCTCGCGGTTTCGATGCGCAACATCGTCGCTTCCGGCAACTTGTCGATGACCTTCAATCCGGCGGCCGGGCGCGAAGTCAGGCGACTCAGGGCCTGTTCGGCGCCCTGCAAGGCCGGGTCGATATTCGGACGCGAGCAATACGCGCCTTCGCATCGGTTGATCGGATCCGGTTTGGCATTGAGGTCGCCATAACGGGCCAGCAACTGCATGGCGAAGTCGCGCTTGGGGTCTTTCTCGTCGAGTTTCAGCGCTGTCGGCTTGTCATCATCGATGGCCTCGTAGTCCAGCCACATCTTGAACCTGCCGCTGTTCTGGTACCAATCGTCGAGGTAGCCGTCCCGCGAATCGGCCGGCATCAGGCGTAGAAAGTTCTGCTCGGCGCCGTTACGGATCAGGTCGAAGTACAGACGGGTCTGAGCCTGATGGGAAACATTGCCGAACACGTCGAAGTTCACCGCCAGTTGATAGTAGGTGCGTTCCAGCAGCGGAAAGTCGAACAGCCACATCGTTTGCGGCACATCACCGATCAGCCCCTTGTTTACCGAAGCACTGTCGAAATGCCGGAAGATGCTCAACAGCGCGTTGTCATTCCCCGCCCACAAGGTCGACCAGCTGGGCGCCAATGCATCGGCGTAGCTGTCCCGGCGTAGCGCTTCGTACTCGTTACGTTTGTCGCGGTAGTCATGCCACAGGCTCAAAACGCTGCCGACGTCATCGTTTTGGCCAGGCATGGCCAGCAACGGCGTGGCCTGGCCGCGATAGTTGGGGTCGATAACATAGAGGTCGTGTTCAGGGGCCTGGAACAGCGCCCAGAAGTTATCTCGGATCACATCGGTGGCAATCTGGCCACGACACACCGGGCCGCGAATGAAGGTGCGCACGAAGTATTCGGCGTTGTCGAGCATGAACTGATAGCGCGCCTGCGCCGGGATCGCTTCAAACGTCGCAAACGGATTGGCCCGCCGCTCCGGCCCGTAACCGGGCAAAGCATCGACCTGCCAGTTGCCGCTATAGAACAGGCTATTGACCCGAGCCATCTTCGCCGCACTCAGCGGATAGGTGATGTGGGTCTTCTGCACAATCACCCCCTGTACCGGCCACAGGCGGTAATACACCTGAGTGCCGGGGTCGTCATTCGGGCGGCGTGTGGTGATCAGGTCAATCGGCTGACCGGTTGGCGTACGGGAACGCACCCACTGGAAGAAGTGCCCTGGCTCGCCGTCCTTGAAGTAAATATGCGCAAGAAACCAGTGCTCGAATAGCCAGCGCGCCACCAGGCTCTGCCGGGAGCCAGGCGCGTTGAGCAGGTTTTCCCACTGCACAACCTGCAACGCTTCTTTCGCGCTCGGCACCAGCCCCTGCTCATCAATCGGCGCACCCGACGCCAGCCAGCGTTGCAGCGTCTGGTATTGCTGATCGGTCAGGCCGGTGACGGCAAGCGGCATGCCCTCTTTGGGATGCGAACGGGCGTAACCATCGAATTGCGCCGGCATGGCGCATATGTTTTCCCGGTTCAGCCCCAGCACGATGTCTTGCGGAATTTTAGCGTTGGGTTGCAGCGGGGTTTTGTGGCCCAGTTCAAGCATCCGCGCCATCAACGCCGCCTGACTGTCTTGGGCGTCGAGCACGGGAAAAAATCCCTTTTGCTGCCAGGCGTGCTTGCCGAAGGCATCGTAAAACAGCCGGGTCGGTGCGGCGGCGGTAACGCGATCGCCGTCATAGACCGGGACTTTCGTCGCGCCACGCGCTGCCCCTTCGCCACTGCCGAGGTTGAGCTGACAGGCGGCGTCGTTGCACGCATGGCAGGCAACGCACTTTTCGGTAAAGATCGGTTGTATGTCACGACTATAGGAAATGGCAGTGGAAATGGCCGGACCTTGCGCAGCGGCGTCCCAGCTTAGAAGCAGCATAAACATGCTGATGATGACGCGATACGGCATATCCCTGGTCCCAATCATGAAAAATCGCCGCGATTCTACCGGGTGGACGCCCGTACCAACATGAACGATATTCATGCAAAACCGGGGCATGCTCTAAAAGCGCACAGGTTTGCTATGATCCCGCCCCTTCGTCATGGTCTTTCCGAGTAGTCCAAATGTCCGATCGCAGTGTTCGCCTTCAAGCTCTCAAGCACGCCCTCAAAGAGCGCATCCTGATTCTCGATGGCGGCATGGGCACGATGATCCAGAGCTACAAGCTCGAAGAACAGGATTACCGTGGCAAACGCTTTGCTGACTGGCCAAGCGATGTCAAAGGCAACAATGACCTGTTGGTGCTGACGCGACCGGATGTGATTGGTGGCATCGAGAAAGCCTACCTGGATGCCGGCGCCGACATTCTCGAAACCAACACCTTCAACGCCACCCAGATTTCCCTGGCCGACTACGGCATGCAAGGCCTGGCGTATGAGTTAAACGTAGAAGGCGCACGCCTGGCCCGCAAGGTCGCCGACGCCAAGACCCTGGAAACCCCGGACAAGCCGCGCTTCGTCGCTGGCGTACTGGGCCCGACCAGCCGCACCTGCTCGCTGTCGCCAGACGTGAACAATCCCGGCTACCGCAACGTGACCTTTGATGAATTGGTGGAGAACTACACCGAATCCACCAAGGGCCTGATCGAAGGCGGCGCCGACCTGATCCTGATCGAAACCATCTTCGACACCCTGAACGCCAAAGCGGCAATCTTCGCCGTGCAAGGTGTGTTCGAAGAGCTGGGCATCGAGTTGCCGATCATGATTTCCGGCACCATCACCGACGCCTCCGGCCGCACCCTCTCCGGCCAGACCACCGAAGCGTTCTGGAACTCCGTGGCCCACGCAAAACCGATCTCGGTCGGTTTGAACTGCGCTCTGGGTGCCAGCGAGTTGCGCCCGTACCTGGAAGAGCTGTCGAACAAGGCCGGCACCCATGTTTCCGCGCACCCTAACGCCGGTCTGCCGAACGAGTTCGGCGAGTACGACGAGCTGCCGGTGGACACCGCCAAGGTCATCGAAGAGTTCGCCCAAAGCGGTTTCCTGAACATTGTCGGTGGCTGCTGCGGCACCACGCCGGGCCACATCGAAGCCATCGCCAAAGCCGTGGCCGGTTACGCACCGCGTGAAATTCCGGAAATCCCCAAAGCCTGCCGCCTCTCGGGCCTGGAACCGTTCACCATCGATCGCAACTCGTTGTTCGTCAACGTCGGCGAACGGACCAACATCACCGGTTCCGCCAAGTTCGCTCGTTTGATCCGTGAAGACAATTACACCGAAGCCCTGGAAGTCGCCCTGCAGCAGGTCGAAGCCGGTGCCCAGGTGATCGACATCAACATGGACGAAGGGATGCTCGATTCGAAGAAGGCCATGGTGACCTTCCTCAATCTGATTGCCGGTGAGCCGGACATCTCCCGCGTGCCGATCATGATCGACTCCTCGAAGTGGGAAGTGATCGAGGCCGGCCTCAAGTGCATCCAGGGCAAGGGCATCGTCAACTCGATCAGCATGAAAGAAGGCGTCGAGCAGTTCATTCATCACGCCAAACTGTGCAAGCGCTACGGCGCCGCTGTTGTCGTGATGGCGTTCGACGAGGCCGGCCAGGCCGACACCGAAGCGCGCAAGAAAGAAATCTGCAAACGCTCCTACGACATTCTGGTCAACGAAGTCGGCTTCCCGCCGGAAGACATCATCTTCGACCCGAACATCTTCGCCGTGGCCACCGGCATTGAAGAACACAACAACTACGCCGTGGACTTCATCAACGCCTGCGCCTACATCCGCGACGAGCTGCCGTACGCGCTGACCTCGGGCGGCGTGTCCAACGTGTCGTTCTCGTTCCGTGGCAACAACCCGGTGCGCGAGGCGATTCACTCAGTGTTCCTGCTGTATGCGATCCGCAACGGCCTGACCATGGGCATCGTCAACGCCGGCCAGCTGGAGATCTACGATCAGATCCCGCAAGAGCTGCGCGACGCCGTCGAAGACGTGATCCTCAACCGCACCCCGGAAGGCACCGACGCCCTCCTCGCCATCGCCGACAAGTACAAGGGCGACGGCAGCGTCAAGGAAGCCGAGACCGAAGAATGGCGCGGCTGGCCCGTCAACAAGCGCCTGGAGCATGCGCTGGTCAAGGGCATCACCACGCACATCGTTGAAGACACCGAAGAATCGCGCCAGTCCTTCGCCCGCCCGATTGAAGTGATCGAAGGCCCGCTGATGTCCGGCATGAACATCGTCGGCGACCTGTTCGGCGCTGGCAAAATGTTCCTGCCGCAAGTGGTCAAATCCGCCCGTGTAATGAAGCAGGCTGTGGCGCACTTGATCCCGTTCATCGAACTGGAAAAAGGCGACAAACCGCAAGCCAAGGGCAAGATCCTGATGGCGACGGTAAAAGGCGACGTGCACGACATCGGCAAGAACATTGTCGGCGTGGTGCTCGGTTGTAATGGTTACGACATCGTCGACCTCGGTGTGATGGTCCCGGCAGAAAAAATCCTGCAAGTGGCCAAAGAGCAGAAGTGCGACATCATCGGCCTGTCCGGCCTGATCACGCCTTCGCTGGATGAAATGGTCCACGTCGCCCGCGAAATGCAGCGTCAGGACTTTTACCTGCCGTTGATGATCGGTGGCGCGACCACCTCCAAGGCCCACACCGCAGTAAAAATCGAGCCTAAGTACAGCAACGACGCGGTGATCTACGTCACCGACGCCTCCCGCGCCGTCGGCGTGGCGACGCAGTTGCTGTCCAAGGAACTGAAACCGGCGTTCGTCGAGAAAACCCGCCTGGAATACATCGACGTTCGCGAACGCACCGCCAACCGCAGCGCACGCACCGAACGCCTGAGTTACCCGGCGGCCATCGCCAAGAAGCCGCAGTTCGACTGGGGCACCTACGAACCGGTCAAACCGACGTTTACCGGCTCCAAAGTGCTGGACAACATCGATCTCAAGGTTCTGGCCGAATACATCGACTGGACGCCGTTCTTTATCTCCTGGGACCTGGCCGGCAAATTCCCGCGCATTCTCGAAGACGAAGTGGTCGGTGAAGCCGCTACCTCGCTGTACGCCGATGCCCAGGAAATGCTCGCCAAGCTGATCGACGAAAAACTCATCAGCGCCCGTGCGGTGTTCGGCTTCTGGCCGGCCAACCAGGTGCGTGACGATGACATTGAAGTCTATGGCGATGATGGCAAGGCGATTGCCAAGTTGCATCACCTGCGCCAGCAGATTATCAAGACCGATGGCAAGCCGAACTTCTCCCTGGCCGACTTCGTCGCCCCGAAGGACAGCGAAGTCACCGACTACGTGGGCGGCTTCATCACCACCGCCGGCATTGGTGCCGAAGAAGTGGCCAAGGCTTACCAGGACGCTGGCGACGATTACAACTCGATCATGGTCAAGGCGTTGGCCGACCGCTTGGCCGAGGCTTGCGCCGAATGGCTGCACCAGCAGGTCCGTAAAGACTACTGGGGTTACGCCAAGGACGAGACGCTCGACAACGAGGCGTTGATCAAAGAGCAATACACCGGCATCCGCCCTGCCCCGGGCTACCCGGCGTGCCCGGATCACACCGAGAAGTCCACGCTGTTCAAACTGCTGGATCCGGAAGCTGAAGAGCTGAAGGCTGGTCGTAGCGGCGTGTTCCTGACCGAACACTACGCGATGTTCCCGGCGGCGGCGGTCAGTGGCTGGTACTTCGCTCACCCGCAAGCGCAGTACTTTGCCGTGGGCAAGATCGACAAGGACCAGGTGCAAAGCTACACGTCGCGTAAAGGTCAGGAGTTGAGCGTGACCGAGCGCTGGCTGGCGCCAAACCTGGGTTACGACAACTAAGTCAGCTACCTGGCCACAATACTGTGGCCAACAGTAATCCCCTTGTGGGAGCGAACCATGTGGTGAGGGGGCTTGCCCCCGTTCGGCTGCGAAGCAGTCGTAATGATTCTGGGGCCGCTTCGCGACCCAACGGGGGCAAGCCCCCTCACCACATGGTTCGCTCCCACAGTTGTTTGTGTCAGCCGTAGGTCTATGCTTATGGCTCACACACACGTGACGAGGGATTTATGGACGATCCAGTCGACAACAAACCGCCCACCTTCTGGCAGATGCTGCACAGCGTCATGGCCGCCGCGTTCGGGGTGCAGAGCGGGAAGAATCGGGCCCGGGACTTCACTCACGGCAAACCGAGTCATTTCGTGATTCTGGGGATTTTATTCACCGCAGTGTTCGCGTTGATCCTGTACGGCATCGTGCAACTGGTGGTGCATCTTGCCGGGGTTTAGCGCATCAACGTTTGCAGGTTGAACGGGTAACGATAAGACGTTGGTCGCCCCTTGGCCGAAAGTCGACGGAAGTTCACGCCATAATCCGGCGACGCCCCCAAAGCCAGCAGCTGTTTGGCTTGCGCCTTGTCGATCAGTTGCAGCAGCGGGATCAGCCGTTGGCGGCCGCCATACTGATCGAGATCGACGCCCCGCTCCTGGTCATGCAATTGCACCAGCGCCCAGCCCCCCAACGTGAAGTGACCGCCCAGCAGCACACTCAGGCGGCCGTCGATTATCGCTTGTAACGCAGAGGGAGAAGCGTTGACTGCGCTGAAAAACGCGTCTTTGCCAGGTTGCCCACCGGTCTCTGCAAATGCCTGCATCGCGCCGAAGGCCATTTCGTCGTTGGCTGACCATATCAGCGAGACTTTCGGATAGCGCCGGAACAACATTTTCGCCTGCTCATAGGCGCGGCCACGGGTCCAACCGCTATAAACCAATTGGCGCAAACGCACTTCAGGGTGCTCGGCCAAGGCGCGCATCATCCCTTGTTCGCGCAGTTGCGCCGTAGGCGTGATTTTCAGACCGGAGAACGCCAGCAACTCAATGGGCTGATCTCGCGAAGCCGGTGGATGCTGGCGGATCAGCTCTTTGAGCATCAGGTAACCGCCCTCCTCGTCGTTAGGCACCAAACTGTCCAGTTGGTCCGCGCGCTCACCTAACAGGGATTGCTGGTTTGGCGTCAACGCGGCATTGACCATGAACAGCTTTACACCGCTGCCTTGGGCCAGACGCACGATTTGCGGGGCGACGTACTGTTCGTTGACGAAAACCAGATAGTCCGGGCGATCAGGCCCTTGCAGCGCCAGACGGGCTTGCGCCACCGTGAGTTCTGGCATGCGCTGAGAATAAAGAATCCGCAGGTCGATGCCCAAATCTCTGGCAGCTGCCTGCATGAATTGCGAGTAGCTGAGCCAGAAGGCTTCCTGGGTGGAGCCGGGGCTCAGGAACAGCACCGATTCCGCACGCGCAGCCGGTCCGTAAACCGCGCAAAGCATCAACAGGAAGGTGTAGAAAAACTTCAACATTAACGTCCGAGCCCCCAGAAACTCCGCCGCGTATTATAGCCAGTGAGGTTCCGTAAAACGGCGTTTATTCCGGTTTTTGTCCGACAATCGTCGGAACGGGACCCGGACGGGGTCGGTTATTGATGGCTGACCCAGAATACCGCCGTGCCCACGACCAGGATGATCAGAAACAAGATCGCCCAAGCATCGACCGTACTGTCAGGCTTTGTAGCTTTGGTAGGGTTGCTCATTGCATCGCCTCTTGTCGGTTTTATCGGTGATTGCACAAAGACTCGACCACAGTAAAGACGACGATTGCCCGCACCACAAATGAGGGTTTAGTCATAACGTTTCTTGTTAGTCACTTTGGTTCTTTACATATACTCAAACATCACTTTTGCGCATAACCGCAAACTGGTATCTTGCCCCGGCTCCGTAGGGAGAGCGCGGCCGTGCGCGCAGAATTGCAGAGGCTCTTGGACTGCGGCAAGCACAAAAACGCAGCTGTATCCGAGCGACCCAAGCCTGAGAACAGGACTTATATGTACGTATACGACGAATACGATCAGCGGATCATCGAGGACCGCGTCAAGCAGTTCCGTGATCAGACCCGACGCTATCTGGCAGGGGAGCTGAGCGAAGAAGAATTCCGCCCCCTGCGCCTGCAAAACGGGCTTTATATCCAGCGTTTCGCGCCGATGTTGCGAGTGGCGGTGCCTTACGGCCAACTGACTTCGCGCCAAGTGCGAATGATGGCCAAAATTGCCCGCGACTATGACAAGGGCTATGCCCATATCAGCACCCGGCAGAACGTGCAGTTCAACTGGCCGGCCGTGGAAGACATTCCGGACATTCTCGCTGAACTGGCGACCGTGCAGATGCACGCGATCCAGACCAGCGGCAACTGCCTGCGCAACGTCACCACCGACCAGTTCGCCGGTGTCGCCGCCGATGAATTGATCGATCCGCGCCCATGGTGCGAGATCGTCCGTCAGTGGACCACGTTCCACCCGGAATTCGCCTACCTGCCGCGTAAATTCAAGATCGCTGTCAACGGTTCGACGTCTGACCGTGCCGCCATCGAAGTTCATGACATTGGCCTTGAGCCGGTGCATAACGCTGCCGGTGAGCTGGGCTTCCGTGTGCTGGTCGGTGGTGGCCTGGGCCGTACGCCGGTGGTGGGCGCGTTCATCAATGAATTCCTGCCGTGGCAAGACCTGTTGAGCTACCTAGACGCCATCCTGCGGGTCTACAACCGCTATGGCCGTCGCGACAACAAGTACAAGGCGCGAATCAAGATTCTGGTCAAGGCGCTGACGCCTGAAGTCTTCGCGCAAAAGGTCGACGCGGAAATGGAACACCTTCGTGGTGGCCAGACCACGCTGACCGAGGCCGAACTGCAGCGTGTTGCCAAGCACTTCGTCGACCCGGACTACAAGGCGCTGGACAACCAGACCGCCGAACTGGCCGAGCTCGACCAGCAGCACCCGGGTTTCGCCCGCTGGCGCACGCGCAATACCCTGGCGCACAAGAAGCCGGGCTATGTGGCCGTAACCCTGTCCCTGAAGCCAACCGGTGTGGCACCGGGCGACATCACCGACAAGCAGCTCGACGCCGTGGCCGACCTGGCCGATCGTTACAGCTACGGTCAACTGCGCACATCCCACGAACAGAACATCATTCTGGCCGACGTGGAACAATCCCGACTGTTCGCGATGTGGGGCGAGTTGCGCGAACAAGGTTTCGCCACGCCGAACATTGGCTTGCTGACCGACATCATCTGCTGCCCGGGCGGTGACTTCTGCTCGCTGGCCAACGCCAAGTCGATCCCGATTGCCGAATCGATCCAGCGTCGTTTCGATGACCTGGACTACCTGTTCGACATCGGCGAACTGGACCTGAACATCTCCGGCTGCATGAACGCCTGTGGTCACCACCACGTCGGCCACATCGGCATCCTCGGGGTGGACAAGAAGGGCGAAGAGTTCTACCAGGTGTCCCTCGGTGGCAGCGCCAGCCGTGACGCCAGCCTGGGTAAAATCCTTGGCCCGTCCTTTGCCCAGGAAGCCATGCCTGACGTGATCGAAAAGCTGATCGACGTGTACATCGAACAACGTACCGAAGACGAACGCTTCATCGACACCTATCAGCGTATCGGTATCGACCTCTTCAAGGAGCGCGTCTATGCAGCGAATCATTAAGAACAACGAAGTGGTCGACGAAACCTGGCACTTGTTGCCCAAGGACTTCAACATCGACGAGATCAGCAACTGCGATGACCTGATCGTCCCGTTGCAGCTGTGGCGCGAACACAGCCGTATGCTCAAGGCTCGCGATGGCGGCCTGGGTGTGTGGCTGGATGCCGATGAAGAAGCTGAAGAAATCGGCGATGACGTTGATCAGTTCAAGGTCATCGCCCTGAACTTCCCGGCCTTCACCGACGGCCGCAACTACTCCAACGCACGCCTGCTGCGTGACCGTTACGGTTTCAAAGGTGAACTGCGGGCAATTGGCGATATTCTGCGCGACCAGTTGTTCTATCTGCATCGCTGCGGTTTCGATGCGTTTGCAATACGCGCCGACAAAGACCCGTACGAAGCCTTGGAGGGTCTCAAGGACTTCTCAGTGACTTATCAGGCCGCTACCGACGAACCGCTGCCGCTGTTCCGTCGCCGCTGATGGTCAAGCCTTGAACCCCTTTCGGGGTTCAAGGTTCCTTCCTGTAATGAGTCAAAGATTGGCCCGCTCCTCCAGCGCCCTGAAAGCCGCCATCGGATGATCAAATCGCCCGCTACTGCGACTGAGTCGATTCCACATTTCGTCCGAAGTACCCGCCTCGTCCAGCAATTGCCAAACCCTTGCTTGTAGCGACAAGTAACTGACCTGAAAGTCGGCTGTCAGACTCAGCCTGTCTATGACGGCTAAAAACCGTGTGCCGGAAGGTTTACCTGCCAGTCGTTGCCAAAGGGCTTGCCGGGACTGTTGCAACATTACGTCGCAGTCTCGAAGCCATGCATTCGGCGAACCATAGTCGGCACCGGGCGTACCCAGCCATAAATTGATTCCTGTTGCCTCTCGATGACTGATCATCCGGCGCAGCGTGTCTTCGTCCGCCAGCGGATTCCCCCACAGCAGCACGCGATCGTCTGCGACCGCCTGATTTATCACTGCGGGTGGAACCCGGGTAATCTGGTTATCCCGTAAATCCAGGGACGTCAGATAGGACTCATCCTTGATACCGATCGGGCATCGGGTGATTTGAGTATTTCTCAGGTTGAGCTGGCGTAGATCGTTCATACCCAACACCAGAGGGGGTACACCCAGCGGGTTGTCACTCAAGTCCAGCAATTGCAGTTGGGTCAGGTCACGCAGCTGTGACGCGGCACTTTCACTGAAAACCAGCCGTGTTCCACGCAGGTGCAGCGAGCGAAGGTGCGTCAATTGCTCGATTGCGGACGGCAAAGAGCGACCAGCATCGCCGGCCACGAAGTAGTGACGCAAGTCCACGCTGTCCAGATCCAGTATTTCAAGGTTTGGAAAACGCTCGATAAACCCGTTCAAGCTGTCCTGCTCGGTCAGATGGAAGCCTTTCATCAACAACTCGGTCACGTCGTCGAACCGCACATTCAACGTTGGCATTCGGTGATAGTTTTCGTAATTCATATCCAGCGTGGTAGATGGGGAAATGCCACGCTTTTGCCATATGGAGACCAGTTCTTCGGCGAGCTCCGTCCTCAGGGCTCGTTCATCCTGTAGCTCATCCATCAGCAGCTGGACGTTGTAGGCCGCGATTTGTGCGGGCGTCAAATCCTCCGCCGCCGCATCGCCAACAACCAGAAAAGGAAGGTCCATGTCATCGACATCATGAGGAACCTGATCTATCCAACCGCTCAAATCCGTGTTGAGCTGCTGTAATTGCTGTTTTAACCCTTCGATATAAGCTTGCGCAGTATTGCCCACCCGTTGCAGGACATCATCGGCCTGCGCAGCAGTGAAGTCGGGATAAATATCCTTGAGCTGCAACCTCATCATCTCGTGGGTCAAGGCTGCGCCTTGCGGTGTCGACGGATAACCACCGCCGCGCAGCCCCTGAGGCTCAAACGTTAGTCCGCTGTCCATCCTTTGCAATCCGAGCAGGGTTTGCGAACGAGGCAATGCCACTGCGCCGACCTTGAGTCGCAATTCATTGGCGGGATCATCAGACGTCAGGTGTAACGCCGAGCGTTCGTCCTTGGACAGGATGGCGAGGACAGCCTCATAGAAGTCCGATGGCAAGGTTGGGGGCTGATAGCTGTCTTCTGCCCTGATGAGGCTTCGAGTGTTAGCAGCATCGAGTGGACCGAAGCTGTCCAGAACCCGCCCGGAAGGCGAATGGTCAAGAATGTTTATCCGAAGATTTTTGGGCCATCCGGGTACATTCTGGAGCGAGTGCAACGCCAACGCGTCCGTTTCGGCATTGGCGACCGACCCAAGGTAAAGGCCTTCGTAGGCACGATTCAGGCGCACATGCTGCTGGTATTGACGGGCCTTGCTGTCCAGACGTTTGAACACCAGTTTGACCTCGCCAGCATCGGGCGTCGCACGGATGTCTACGCCGCAACGGTCGAGCATTTGTTCGATGACATTTTTGGGAAGCCCCGGGTACTGGCGCTGAAACAGCTGGACCCATTCATGCTCCGATTGCTGCAGCGCTGCGTAACGGCTATTGAATAACCCGGTTTGGCCGGTCGGACCCAGTTCCTGATCGAGCTTGAAGCGGCTGATCGTGTCAGCCAGCAACGGCGTCGGTGACCGGCCGGTGTTCATCAAGCGCAGCATGTCGTCGTCTACTGCGCTGACTTTGCCAATCTGCGCCAGGACTTCATCGCTAAATGACGCTACCGAGGGGCCGATGCCGCGGATCAGCTCCAGTCGCGATAGCCTGGAAGGCGCTGCCACACTTTCCTCTGCCGGCGTTTCGATAGCGACGTGGTCACTTGGCCAAGGTGCCTCGGCCTCAGCCCTTTCAGCGCTGACATCCGCCCCAGCGCCTGCCAGCGGCAGCGCATTGAGCAAGCCAAACACTGTGCGCGTTACGCCCGCTTTGCGCTGGCTCGACGTTTCACCGTTTACGGCCTGGTCCAGCCCATAACCGGCGTCGATGAGCCCGGCCAGCGCCAATACGCCCTCACCCCCCGGCACAAACAAGGCCAGCGGCCCAAACTGGTTTATCCATTGCACGAGCGGTTCAACAACCGCGCTCAAATTGTCGCGATTGACTTGCGCGTCGTCCCGGATGGTTTTGACGCTCTCCCAAGCCGCCTGCTTCATGGTCAGTACCAACTGCGCAAACGGGTCGGTCGCAGGGGCTTGATCGTCGAAACCGACGTACTCGGCGGGATCCCAATAACCATCATTGTTGAAGAAGCCGGCATTGTTCGTCAGCCAGTGCTTTTGGGGGTAAATCGCCATACCGTCCAACGCCGTCAACACGCCTGCGTGGAACGTGCCGTCCTGTCGATCGTCTTCGACAAAGTGAGCGGCCAGCGCCTGCTTCGTGGCGCTGGCATTGCTTTGTTTCACCACCCATTGGTGCAACTGCGAAACGTCGACAAAGTGGTGCAGCGGTGAAGAATTGCCCGGGACGTACATCAACACCTTGGGGCTGGCGGCGACACGAAAGGTCCAGATGTCGGTCGCGGTGTAGCAATACAGCTTTAATCGGCTCGCCGTGACCGTGGGTGGGATACGGCTGGGTGCTTGCAGCGATTCGATCGTCAACGTTTCCCATGCCTGATCCACCGGCAATCCTGCTGCCTGCATCGCAAGCTCCAGGCCCTTTTCACTCAGGCGTTGTTCATGTCGCTGCAACCAGGCGGTCATGACAAATGCCGCTTTAACCGACGTCCTCAACGCATAGGGTGGCGGCGCAACGAGCGTCTCGTCAGACGGCCAGGCCTGATCGAGATACGCCTTGTACAAACCCTGTAAATCCAGTCCCCAGACCCATTTCTTGAAGTCCGCGGGATTTAAGGTGATCTGTGTCGATGGCCCGTAGGTTTGCGGGGTCGTTTGGCGATAAATGCCTTCATAGGTCTGGTGATTGCCGCTGCCGTGGTCAGCGAACTCATCGACATGCTGCACGATTCGAATGGAAGGCCCGAGGTCCGGCGGGGTGTACAGGCCAAACGCGTTTTCCGCGAAACGTCCGTCACCCACGGTTTGATAGTTGGAAAGCAGCGATTGCAGCAGCGATTGCGAACTCGCCACTTGCCCTTGGTGAATGCCATTCTGTGCAGGATGGCCCTTGTAGTCGTAATCGAGTGTGACCAGCAAGGCCGTCTGTGGATCGATATCCGCCCCCCACTTCTCCTTGATCAAGCGGGCGCCAAATTGACCAGGGGTTTGCGGCAGGGCGATGTTCACGGCGGAGTTGAGCTCGTCGGGCATACGTAGCGGGCCGGCGACGTTGTCTTGATTGAGGTCGGTCATGTGCATTCCATTGCGAGCATTTGGAACATCACCCTACCCCCCCGCCATTCAATCGGATGCAGGAACGGTTCGACAGCCAGCTTAGGAAATTTCGCTAGTTGAGGAAGGAATGTGAACGGGGCTGAAGCGTCCAATCCTCCCCAAAAAAAAGAAACCGGGACATGAGCCCCGATTTTTTTTCAAAACGATGATGCGCTGGCGGTTACCAGAAGCGTTGCTGGGTCAACCGGCTCCACCAGGTCAGCAAAACGCGATCGACCGAACCGCTGGCCGCCATGCCGATACGCTCTTGCAGGCTTTTGCGCTCGGAATAGTGCAGGTGAAAGAGTTCGGCATTTTTTGCCCGTTCGGCGAGGTACTCATCGCTGGTTTTAAGTTCGTCGACCAGTTGTTTGTCGAGGGCGGCGACACCGAGCCAGATTTCACCGGTGGCCACTTCATCGATGGCCAATTGCGGGCGATAACGCGAGACGAAGTTCTTGAACAGCTGATGAGTGATGTCCAGGTCTTCCTGGAACTTCTCGCGACCCTTTTCGGTGTTTTCACCAAACACGGTCAGGGTGCGTTTATATTCACCGGCCGTGAGCACTTCGAAATCGATGTCGTGTTTTTTCAGCAAGCGGTTGACGTTGGGCAGTTGCGCCACCACACCGATCGAGCCGAGGATCGCGAACGGCGCGCTGATGATCTTCTCGCCGATGCACGCCATCATGTAACCGCCGCTGGCCGCAACCTTGTCGATGCAGATGGTCAATGGCACGCCAGCATTACGGATGCGCGCCAGTTGCGAGGACGCCAGGCCGTAGCTGTGAACCATGCCGCCACCGCTTTCCAGACGCAGCACCACTTCATCCTTGGGCGTGGCAAGCGTCAGCAGCGCAGTAATTTCGTGGCGCAGGTTCTCGGTGGCCGAGGCTTTGATGTCGCCGTCGAAATCCAGTACGAACACGCGTTGTTTGGTCTCGTGGGTTTTCTTTTGCTTTTTCTCGGATTTAGCCTGGGACTTGCGCAAGGCCTTGAGCTGGTCCTTGTCGAGCAAGGTTTGCTCCAGGCGTTCGCGCAGCCCTTTGTAGAAATCATTTAGTTTGTTGACTTGCAACTGGCCGACCGACTTGCGTCGACCTTTGCTGCGCAACGCCGCAAAACTGGCCAGGACCACCAGAATGGCGATCACCAGTGTCACAGTCTTGGCCAGAAAGCTGGCGTACTCGGACAAAAACTCCACAGTGACTCCTTCATAACGATGCGCGGCTTAAACACGCGCGGGATGTGTTCAGCATACCCATGCGCCAGCCCGGCGACCAGCCGTGAAAGCTCTGGTAGCAGGCCTGAAGCGGCCATTTCAAACAAGCGTATGTTTTTTCATTGACAGCTCACTGCCATCCTCATAACCTCGCCAAACCTTCAACGTACCGGGACGACGCGGACGTGGGCAGTATCTATTTGATTCGACATGGCCAGGCCTCCTTTGGTGCAGACGACTATGACGTCCTGTCGCCGACCGGTATTCGCCAGGCAGAAATCCTTGGCCAGCACCTGGCCGAGCTGGGTATCAGCTTCGATCGCTGCCTCTCGGGTGACCTGCGCCGTCAGCAACATACCGCCAATAGCGCGCTGGAACAGTATGCCGCCGTGGGCCTGCCGGTGCCGCCCCTTGAAATTGACCGCGCCTTCAATGAGTTCGACGCCGACGCGGTGATCCGCGCGCTGCTGCCGGCCATGCTGGACGATGAACCCGAGGCTCTGGACATTCTGCGTAACGCCACGCAAAACCGCGCTGAATTCCAGCGCATTTTTGCCCTGATCATCGAACGCTGGCTCGCTGGTACCTATGACACACCGGGCCTGGAAAGCTGGCTGGGCTTTGTCGAACGCGTGCAAGGCGGCCTGCAGCGAATCCTGGAAAGCGCCGACAACACCCAGAAAATCGCCGTGTTTACCTCCGGCGGCACCATCACGGCCCTGCTCCACCTCATTACACAAATGCCTGCCAGGCAGGCATTTGAGCTGAACTGGCAAATTGTCAACACCTCGCTCAACCACCTGAAGTTCCGTGGTCGCGAGGTGGCACTGGCTTCCTTCAACAGTCATGCACACTTGCAACTGCTGAAGGCCCCGGATCTCATCACGTTTCGCTGAGTCCGGATTATTGTGACCCTGGCTGTAATCACCCAGCTCTAATTACCCAAGAAAGGATCGAACCATGACCTCCGTAGCTGATGCCGTACAAGCAATGAAAGCCAAGTTCAACCCAGCCGCTGCTGCCGGTCTGGACCTGGTATTCGGTTTCCGCATCGACGACACCAAGAACTTCTCGCTGATCATCAAAGACAGCACCTGCGAACTGCAAGAAGGCGAAAACCCTGACGCCCAGGTTACTCTGGTGATGGACGGCGAAACCCTGGAAGGCATCGTTGACGGTTCGACCGACGGCATGCAAGCGTTCATGGGCGGCAAATTGCGTGCTGAAGGCGACATGATGCTGGCGATGAAACTGTCAGAGCTGTTCCCGAGCTAAGACTACGGTTCCCGACCTTCGGGAACCTGTCAGGCTTTCAACGAATCCCGCCCCTTGTGGCGGGATTCGTCGTTTTCCGACCTGGGAAAACGGCTACCTGCGGATTCAGCGTCTATATTCCTTCTGGCCGCATGCGTCAGAGATCGGCTGTTTGCCCCGACGGATTTTACGCGGAGCACGGCCATGAGCCCACCTGACGACCCTGACGGTTTAACCGCCGACGTGTACTGCAAGGCCTTTCGGCAGGTGCTGTCGGTGCCTGGATCAGCCCGCTATTCGCAGGGAGTAAACCATGCCCGATACCCCGGCCGACCTCATCCTGTACAACGGACGCTTGCACACCGTTGATCGAAAAAAACCCCAGGCCAGCGCTGTCGCGATCAAGGACGGGCGCTTTGTGGTGGTCGGCAGCGATGCCCAGGCCATGGCCCTGCAAGGCCCCGGTACGCAAATCGTCGACCTGCACGGTCGCACGGTGATTCCCGGCCTCAATGACTCGCACCTGCATTTGATCCGGGGCGGCCTCAATTACAACCTTGAACTGCGCTGGGAAGGCGTGCCGTCGCTGGTCGATGCCTTGCGCATGCTCAAGGACCAGGCCGATCGCACCCCCACACCGCAATGGGTCCGGGTGGTCGGGGGCTGGAACGAGTTCCAGTTTGCCGAGAAACGCATGCCGACCCTCGATGAACTGAATAAAGCAGCGCCGGACACCCCGGTGTTCGTCCTGCACCTCTACGACCGCGCCCTGCTCAACCGCGCCGCCCTGAGGGTGGTCGGTTACACCCGCGACACGCCGAACCCACCCGGCGGCGAAATCCAGCGCGATGCCAATGGCGATCCCACCGGCATGCTGATCGCCCGGCCGAACGCGATGATTCTCTACTCGACCTTGGCCAAGGGGCCCAAATTACCGCTGGAGTACCAAGTCAACTCAACCCGCCAGTTCATGCGCGAACTCAATCGCCTTGGCATTACCAGCGCAATCGATGCCGGCGGCGGTTATCAGAACTATCCCGACGACTATCAAGTCATCCAGCAACTGGCCAAAGACCAACAACTCACGGTGCGCATCGCGTACAACCTGTTCACCCAAAAACCCAAGGAAGAATTGACCGACTTCAAAAACTGGACCAGTACTTCTCGCTACGGCCAGGGCGACGATTTCCTGCGGCACAACGGTGCCGGGGAAATGCTGGTGTTCTCGGCGGCGGACTTCGAAGACTTCCTCGAACCGCGCCCGGACCTGCCGCAAACCATGGAGCAGGAACTGGAACCGGTGGTCCGGCATCTGGTGGAACAGCGTTGGCCGTTCCGTTTGCACGCGACATACAACGAATCCATCAGCCGCATGCTCGACGTGTTCGAGAAGGTTAATCGCGACATTCCGTTTAATGGTCTGCCATGGTTTTTCGACCACGCCGAAACGATTACACCGCAGAACATCGAACGGGTAAAAGCCTTGGGCGGCGGCATTGCGATTCAGGACCGTATGGCGTTCCAGGGTGAATACTTCGTCGACCGGTATGGCGCCAAGGCGGCTGAACATACGCCACCGATTGCGCGCATGTTGGCCGAGGGCCTTCCGGTCGGCGCCGGCACCGACGCCACGCGCGTTTCCAGCTACAACCCCTGGACCTCGATGTATTGGCTGGTCAGCGGCCGCACCGTCGGCGGACTGGAGCTGTACCCGCAAGGCCTGAGTCGCGATACGGCGCTGGAACTCTTCACCCACGGCAGCGCCTGGTTTTCCTCTGAGCAAGGCAAGAAAGGCCAGATCAAAGTCGGGCAATTAGCGGACTTGATTGCGCTGTCGGCGGACTACTTCCACATCGACGATGAGGCGATCAAATGGATCGAGTCGGTGCTGACCATTGTCGACGGCAAAATTGTTCATGCCACCAGCGAGTTCGAAAAACTCGGGCCGCCACCGATTCCTGTGGTGCCTGAGTGGTCGCCGGTCACCAAGGTGCCAGGGCACTGGAAACATCTGACGCCGATGACAGCGCAGGTGCATCAATGCGCAGGCGCTTGCGCGGTGCATGCGCACAGCCATGAGCGGGCTCGGATGTCGTCAGCGCCAGTCAGTGACTTTCAGGGATTTTGGGGCGCGTTTGGCTGTTCGTGTTTTGCGTTTTGAACAATGACTAGCAAACACCGCCACGGCCCTGTAGGAGCAAGCTTGCTCGCGAAGGCATCGTATCAGCCGACATCAATGTTGAATGATAGGACGCCTTCGCGAGCAAGCTCGCTCCTACAGGGTTTCTGTGCCGGGCAGAAGATCATGGCTGCAACAACAACGCGATCAGCGCACTCCATCCCGTCTGATGGCTGGCCCCCAGTCCGCGTCCGGTTTCCCCGTGAAAATACTCATGGAACAACACCAGATCGCGACTGGCGGGATCCGCCTGCAACTGCGGATACGCCGCCATTGACGGCCGATTGCCCGTTTCATCGCGAAGGACAAGCCTGGTCAATCGTTGACTCAAGCGGTCGGCGACCTCTTCCAGTGACGCCAGAAACCCCGACCCCGTAGGGTATTCCACCGAAAAGTTCTGATCGTAATAACGATGAAACTCGCGCAGGGATTCGATCAGCATGTAGTTGATCGGCATCCACACCGGCCCGCGCCAGTTGGAATTGCCACCGTACAGGCGTGATTCGGATTCTGCCGGCTCGTAATGGGCACAGAGCCGTTCACCATTGATTTGCAGGCCGAAAGGCTGTTCGGCGAAGGCCTTGGACAATGAGCGAATACCGAACCCGGAGAGAAACTCGCTTTCATCGAGCATGCGCTTGAGCAGGTCCTTGGTGCGCTCGCCACGCAACAATGCCAGTAGCATCCGGTTGCCTTCGCCAGGTTCGGTCCAGCGTGAAACCAGGCTGGCGAGATCCGGGCGGTGACGCATAAAACCGAGCAAACGCTCACGCAATCCGGGTAATCCTTCATGCTCGTGTTGCTCCAGCACCTGCACGGCAAACAGAGGCATCAGGCCGACAATCGAGCGCAAACGCAGCGGTTCGTTCACACCACCAGGTCGGTGCAATACGTCATAGAAAAACTGGTCCTGCTCGTCCCACAGCCCTTCGGCGTCGGAGTCGACCCGATTGATTGCCCCGGCGATGTAGAGAAAATGTTCGAAGAACTTCACCGCTATATCGACGTACACACTGTTGCGCTTGGCCAACTCCAGCGCGATGCGCATCAAGTCCAGCGCATAAGCGGCGACCCACGCCGTACCGTCGGCCTGGTCGAGTTGATATCCGGGCGGCAATAACGCCGAACGATCGAACAACGCAATATTATCCAGCCCCAGAAAACCGCCCTGGAACAGGTTGCGGCCTTCGGCATCCTTGCGATTGACCCACCAGGAAAAGTTCAGCAGCAGTTTGTGGAAGATTCGCTCGAGGAAATCCATGTCCCCTGTGCCGGTCAGCGCCTTGTCCTGCTGATACACCCGCCAACAAGCCCAGGCATGAACCGGCGGGTTAGCGTCGTCGAAACGCCATTCGTAGGCTGGTAACTGGCCGTTGGGGTGCATGAAGCGGTCTTTGACCAGCAGCAATAATTGATGCTTGGCGAATCCAGGATCGATCAGTGCGAAAGCCACAGCCTGAAAACCCAGATCCCACGAGGCGTACCACGGATACTCCCACGTGTCTGGCATGGAGACGATGTCGAAATTCGCCAGGTGTCGCCAATGGGTATTGCGTATATGCGACCGCCCGAGAGGTGGCGAAGGTTGCGCCGGATCGCCGTCGAGCCACTGATTGACGTCGAAGTAATACAGCTGTTTCGACCAGAGCAGCCCGGCCAGCGCCTGACGCTGAACATTGCGCGCATCCGGATCGCCGATGCCGGCTTGCAGGGCCGCGTAAAAATCATCGGATTCAGCGCGACGCCGCTCGAACAGTGTTGTGGCATTGACCCGAGCGGCGCCGGTCGGGGCGAAACGCAGGTAGACGCATCGGCTTTGGCCCGCCTCGAACGTCAGGGTGAAATGCGCTGCTACCCGGGTTCCAGTGTCATGGCGGATCGCATCGTTGTTGCCAGCGACCAGAAAATCATTGATGCCGTCCTTGAATGGACCACTCGCCGCCACGCCATTCAGTTTGGGGAAGTTGCTCTCGTTGTTGCAGAACAGCCATTGGCAGTCTTCCTCGCCCCAGGCGCTGGCCTGCCGATCGGCGAGTTGCGGGTGCCGGGCCAGGACCTCATCACCGCTAAGAGTGAGGCTCGGTCGCAGCCCGTCGGCCGCCCAACTCCAGGTGTTACGTGCCCAGAGCTGCGGCAACACGTGCAGCCGTGCTGGCTGATCGGATCGGTTGTGCACGGTGACGCGCATGAAGACGTCATCTACCGCCTGTTTGGCGTATTCCACCGTCACGTCGAAATAACGGTTGTCTTCAAACACACCGGTGTCGAGGATTTCATACTCGGTATCGGCCAAGCCACGGCGGGCATTTTCGGCCACCAGGTCCGCGTAGGGAAATTCGGCCTGCGGGTACTTGTAGAGCATGCGCATGTAGGCATGACTGGGCATGCCATCGACGTAGAAATACAGCTCTTTGACGTCCTCGCCGTGATTGCCTTCAGCGTTGTTCAAGCCAAATAGACGCTCTTTGAGAATCGGGTCACGCTCATTCCATAAGCCCAGCCCCAGACACCAGTGCTGAGCCTTGTCGCAAAACCCGGCAAGCCCGTCCTCGCCCCACCGATAGGCCCGGCTGCGGGCGTGTTCGTGAGGAAAATAGCGCCATGCATCGCCGTCGGCGCTGTAGTCTTCGCGCACCGTGCCCCATTGGCGTTCGCTCAAGTAAGGCCCCCATTCGCGCCATGCCTCGGCATCAGCGCCAGTCAGACGCTGGCCTTCAGTGGTATCGAGGATGTTTGCTGCGTGCTTTGCCGTCATGGGTGGGGCCGTTGGGCTAGAGAACGTTTGCAGTGTAGTGCTTTGGCACGCTTCCTATCTGAACACACCCTGTAGCAGCCGGTTCCGACAGGATCCGTTTACAATGCCCACACTTCCCGCACCGGCTTGCCCATGGACATCGACCTCGCTCGCACCTTTCTTGAAATTGTCCGCCACGGCAGTCTCGCCGCGGCGGCGGAGAAGCTTCACGTCACCCAGACCGCGATCACCGCGCGTGTGCAGAAGCTTGAAAGCCATCTGGGCAGCACGCTGTTCGTGCGCAACCGCGCCGGCGCGCGTCTGACGCCCAATGGCGAGGCCTTTGTGGTGTACGCCAATCAACTGGTCGAGACCTGGGAAGCGGCACGCCGGGATTTGCCGCTGCCTGAGGGTTACCGTGATGTGCTGCACATCGGCGGCGAGGTCAGCCTGTGCAATCCGTTGATGCTCCGTTGGGCCGGAGAACTGCGCGAGAAGATTCCCAGCCACGCCCTGCGCATGGAAATCCGCGACGGCGAAAATCTCTTGCGGCAACTGGAGCTGGGCGTGCTGGATGCAGCGCTGGTCTATCAACCGGAGTACTGGCCGCGCCTGCAAGTCGAGCAGGTGCTGGAAGAAAAACTGGTGCTGGTGCGGTTGGCCAGCAAACCCGACCCATACGTATACATCGACTGGGGCTCGGAATTCCGTCGCCAGCACGATGCGGCTCTGCCGGAAAAAGCCAAAGCCGCTTTGAGCTTCAACCTCGGCCCGCTCGGTTTGCAGTACATCCTGGAAAACGGCGGCAGCGGCTACTTCCGCACACGTGTGGTCCAGAGTTATGTGGAAAGCGGTGTACTGGAACCCGTACCCAAGGCCCCGGAATTCAATTACCCGACCTACCTGGTGTATTCGCGCGATCGCGACTCGGTCACCCTGCAACGGGCGTTCGATTTATTGCGTGAAGTGATCCAGTCTGATGAGGACTGGTCACAGCGCTGGAATCCGCTGAGCTGAACACACCGGATCATGGCGTTTGTGTCCTCTAGTTGCGCAAGCCTTTGCGGGCAAATCAGCTAATCTGCTGGCTATAACAATAACCAGAGGTGAGCGCAGTGAGGCAGACCATCCAGGCATTCCGCAGCCGCTATCGCGCCGACATTCATCCCCTCTACAACCCGTGGCTGCACGGCGCTTTTGTGCTGGTTTTCGGGGTGCTGGCCATCGGCGGACTCTGGAGCACCGTGCATCAGGTCAAGCCGCTGGAATGGCTGGCGGTGCCGGTCACGTTGTTGTTCTTCAACTTCGGCGTGTACGGGGTGCATCGACATCTGGGTCATCACAAAAAGAGCTTCGCGCGGATGTTCTACGCCCGTCATGCCGGCGACCATCACAGCTTTTTCGCACCCGGCCACATGACCTACGACAGCGCCCGGGACTGGCGAGTGATTTTGTTTCCAGCCTGGTTGATCGTGGTGTACACCGGCTTCATTGCCCTGCCCCTCTGGTGGCTGCTTGACCGGTTTGATGCCAACGTCGCCGGCTTGGTGGGCGGCTGTCTGGTCCTGGGTTACCTGACCTATGAAGTGTTTCATGCCTGCGAGCACCTGCCACCTGGCAATCCGGTCACGCGATTGCCGTGGATTCGTCAGATGCGCCGCCTGCATGAACTGCATCACCGCAGCGAGCTGATGCAGGAGCGCAATTTCAACATCGTGTTTCCGCTGATGGATTACCTGTTCGGCACCCTCTACTGGGAGCCGGATAATGCCCCCTGCCCTTGACGAGAACGCCCATGACCCGCATGCAGCACCAGATCGCTATCGCAGGAAACCCGATTGACGTGCTCGCCTACGCCAGCACCGTCACCCGTTGGCCGGAGTGGCATCCGTCTTCCCTCAAGGTTGACGGTCAGGCCGGCCCGTTGCACGCAGGCTCACGGTTTGAGGAAGACATCAGGGCCGGCGGTCGCGACGGACACCTGAGTTGGGAGGTCAACGAATACCTGCCGGGACGCCGTTGGAGTGCCCAGGCGAGGGGTGATCACGGGTTGTCGCTGGTGGTGACTTACGAATGCGCGGCCGCGGGTAATGGCACGCAATTTATCCGCACCCTGGAATATCAGTTCGCCGGTGTCGGGATGCGCATTGCCAATCAGCTGTTGCTCAAACGGCGCATCGAACGTGAATCCGCCGAATCGATGCTGGCCTTGCAGGAAATGGCGCAAAAACAACTGACACCCGCCGGAGCCAACGTGTGAGAAAAATCATCAAGTTCCGGCATCTGCTGGCACTGCTCTTGATTGCCCTTTGCGCCTTCCTGTTGCTGTTCCCGACCAAGGTGCAACCGGTCGCCTGGAATCCGCCACTGGCGCCCTCCCTCACCAGCGGCGTCTACGCCGATAATCAGCGCCTCAAAGGCGTGGAGCGTGTCGGACCGGCTGACATTGAGGGGCCGGAAGCGCTGCTGCTGGATAGCGACACGCTAATCACCGGCCTGCATGACGGCAGGTTGATTCGCACGAGCATCGACGGCAAAGAAACCAAAGTGCTGGCCGATACCGGCGGCAGGCCCTTGGGCCTGGCGCGTCACCCCAACGGTTTGCTGGTGATCGCAGACGCCGTTAAAGGGCTGCTTTCACTGGATGCCCAAGGCCAATTGATCCCCTTGGCCACCACGGCTGGCGACGTGTCTTTTGGTTTTACCGATGACGTGGCCATCGACTCGTCCGGGCATTTCGCCTATTTCAGTGACGCCTCCAGCCGGTGGGGCTACGGCAAGGATGGCGAAGCGATCATCGAACATGGCGGCGATGGCCGTTTATTGCGTTATGACTTCCAGACCGGAAAAACCACCGTGTTGCTGGACAAGCTGGAGTTCGCCAACGGCGTCACGCTGGGGCCGGACGACAGCTTTGTACTGGTAAACGAAACCGGCGCTTACCGGATCAGCCGCTATTGGCTGACCGGGCCGAAAGCCGGCACGCATGACCTGTTTATCGACAACTTGCCGGGGCTGCCGGACAACCTTTCGTTCAACGGCCGCGACCGCTTCTGGGTGGCGCTCTACGCGCCGCGTAGCGGGCTGCTCGACCGCACGGCGCCGCACCCTTTCGTGCGCAAGATGATTGCCCGGGCGATGACGGTACTGCCTAAACCGGTGGAGAAGCGGGCCTTTGCCTTGGGGCTGGATCTGGACGGCAAAGTGATTGCCAATTTGCAGGACGCCAGCACAGGTAATTATTCACCGATCACCACGGTGCGTGAGTATGGGGACTGGCTGTATTTCGGTTCGTTGAAAGCTAAAAACATGGCGCGGTTGCCGCTCGCCACCGCCCTCCAGAAATAATACACACCCCTGTAGGGGCCGGGCTTGCTCCGGGCGGCGTTCCGACGATGGCGGTGCATCTGATACATCAATGATGCCAGTACCGCCGCCATCGCGGGCAAGCCCGGCTCCTACAGGGGGGATGTGTGGATTATTCGGAATCTGCGTCGTCAGCCGTTTCCTTATGCCCCCGCTCGGGGTCATCATCCTCTAGATCCGGATGGGTCGTGATCTGGTTCGGGCTCAACCGCTCAGGATGAGTCGGTATCGGGTCATACCCGCCCTGCTCTTCACTCGGAAATCTGGGACCAGACATAAGGCACCTCTCTGGGAGTCATCAATGATGACTCTTCACTTACGAGGTGCCGGTTTTCACCTCGTTCCAAATTATGCGACACCGGTCGTCGGTGGCTCGAAACGACGCGTCAGGACGATGCCTGCAATTGTTGGACGATCTTGTCCTTGACCTGCAAGCGCTTCTCCTTGAGCTTCTTCAACACATCATCACTGGGCGCATCGGATGATGCGGTCTCGGCCTTCACCACTTCAGCGTCCGCCTGGGAGTATTTGTTGATCAGTGAATCCAGTAACGGATCCTTGGTGCGTTTTTGCTGGATCTCTTCCTTTGAAACCTTCAAGTCCTGAAACAGGTCATGGGGCACCGGCATGGAACACCTCCGTTTTGATGATCGGAAGCAAACGCGATGGATTGCGTTCACCAACTATCAGAATGGCCTTGGATTGAGCGTTCTGTCGACCACCTGTCAGACCAGCGGTGCCCGTTCGTCGTCCTGTCGCAAATGCGATAAAGCCTTTGCCCAAACCCAGGCCGCCACAGATTAACAATCACTGGATCACTTTCAAAAACCTGCGTGGAGAATAACCAATGGACGGATTCACCCCGATGGAAAATCAGAGCGAATACCAGCCGGTCTGAAGTTGCAGGGTTGCCCTGCAACATAGAATCTCCCACAGTTGGTCTCTGTTGATCTTCCACAGGGGGATTAGCCATTGAGGACTGTGCGAACCATTCGGGTGAGTGCTTCGGGGTCGTAGGGTTTGCTCAGCAAATGCGTGTCGGGGCTGAGTTGGTGATTGCGCGAGATAATGTCACGGGTATGGCCCGAGGTGAACAACACGGCCACCGGGGGAGTTTGCACCTTGGCCCAGGCCGCCAGGTCAGAGCTTTTGATCAGGCCGGGCATGACCACGTCAGTGAAAATCAGATCCACTGCCATGCCTTCCAGCAACCTCTGCATCGCCTGATCGCCGTTGGCCGCCGTCAACACCTGATAGCCTTCTTCACGCAGCAATTCCACTGCCGAGGTGCGAACCGCTTCGTTGTCTTCGACCACCAGAATGGTTTCATGACCACCGCGCTGCTGCGCATCTTGCGGTGTTGTTTCACTGGGCGCCGGTCGCAGGCTACGCGGAAAGTACAACTGCACCCGAGTACCGTGTCCCTCGGTGCTGGAGATCTCGATGTGCCCGCCGCTCTGTTTGACGAAACCGAACACCATGCTCAACCCCAGCCCTGTGCCTTGGCCGTCGGCCTTGGTGGTGAAAAACGGTTCGAAGGCCTGCGCAAGCACCTGGGGCGGCATGCCAACACCGCTGTCCGCCACCGCAACGCAGACGTAGTCGCCGGCGACGATGCCCTTGCCGGCACAAAACTTCTGGTCGAGGGTGATGTGCTCGGCACTCAGACCGATGGTCCCCTCACCTTTCATGGCATCTCGGGCATTGATCGCCAGGTTGAGAATGGCGTTTTCCAGTTGATTGCGGTCAACAAAGATGTGCCAGGGTTCATCCGGGGCATTCACCTTGATCTGGAGGGTTTCACCCAGCGCTCGCTGCAAAATTTCTGCCAGACCTTCGAAGACCTGCTTTGGATTGCAGACGGCTGGCGACAGTGGCTGGCGGCGGGCGAAGGCGAGCAATTGTGAAGACAATTTGGCGCCACGTTCGACGGCGGCAATGGATGCACTGACCCGACGCTGCACGTTGGCGTTGTCCGGTTCGTGCCGCGCCAGCAAGTGCAGGTTGCCGGCGATCACCTGCAACAGGTTATTGAAGTCGTGGGCCACGCCACCGGTGAGGCCGCCGATGGCTTCGAGTTTCTGTGATTGGCGCAGTTGTTCTTCGGCAGCCAGCCGCGCTTCGACTTCATCGGCGACGCGCTGCTCCAGGTTGCGCGTGAACCTGAGCAAGGATTCTTCGGCGGTCTTGCGTTCATGGATGTCGATCAATACGCCGGGAAAGCGGAACGGTTCACCCTGTTCGTTAAACTCGCAACAGCCACTCGCCTGCACCCACAAATAACTGCCATCCGGGCGCAGCACCCGATACTCCGCATTAAAGGCATCGCCGGTTTCTACCGATTGATTGACCTGTTCCTGCACCCAACTGAGGTCGTCGGGATGGATCCGGGCTTCGGCGACATCCGGGGGCAGGTTGGTCAGATCCTGATCAGCGGGAAAGGAGAAAGTACGGGCGAAACGCTCGTCGCCGGAGAGTCTGTTGGCCTTGATGTCCCAGACGAACGAGCCGAGCAAGGCCCCGGCATTGAGTGCCAGGCGAACCCGTTCGTTGTCGGCGCGATAGGCGTCTTCCGCGGCCTGACGGCGATGTTCGGAAATAACATGCTCCGTGGTCTCGACCACCATCGCCATGACCCCGGCCGGCTTGCCGTCATCATCAGTCACCGGGCTGTAATAGAGGTCCAGCCAGACGTTTTCGGGGATGCCGTCGCGCAGCAGAACCAGCTCTTTATTACGGTAGGACAAGGTGCCGCCCGCCAGGCAGGTATCAACCACGTTCCGATTGAACTCGGCGACTTCCGGCCAGCCCAGTTCCACCGGGGAACCCAACAAGTAAGGATGACGGCCGCCGGCGAATTTGGAGTAGGCATCGTTATAGATCATGTACCCGGCGCGGCCCCACAGCATTACCATCGGCAGTGGCGAGGCGAGCATCAATTGCACCGCGCTGCACAGGCTCGCGGGCCAGGTGTCGAGGCTGCCAAGTTCGGTCTGGCACCAGTCGAACGCGCGAATACGCCCGGCCATTTCCCCGGCCCAGCCGGCACACCCGTGGCTTTCCTCTAGAAACTGCATTGACTGGCTCTTAGTCCCTGTAATTGAACTGACTCAAGGGATCGCGACTGTGTGAAGACGGCGCGGGCCCGTTTGTTTCGAGCACTGCCGACGTCAATGGTTTCATAGAGGTTAGCTGATTCTCAACCGGCAGATTTTTGATCGTTCCCTCGCCACAGGTCAGCGGAAATCCCGGCTGCGTACGCTGATACCGTCCAGCAATGAACTCAGGTCGCTCAAGCGTCCGGCAATCAGGTGGCGAACCTCGCCTTCCATTTCCCAGCGGCCATCGACCTTGAGCAATTGCGAACCGACCAGCACCTGGCGTTGCCTTTCGGCCAAGTCGCGCCAGACCACCACGTTGACGTTGCCGAACTCGTCTTCCAGGGTCACGAAGGTTACGCCACTGGCGGTGCCCGGACGTTGCCGCCCCGTCACCAGGCCTGCGACGCTGACCGGGCGCCCGTGTTCGACCGCCATCAGTTCTTTCGAACTGCGGCAGCGCCGGGCTTTCAGTTCACCGCGCAGTAACGCCAGCGGATGCGGACCGAGGGTGGTGCCGACACTGGCGTAATCGGCTTGCAGGTCTTCGCCGACGGTGGGTTTGGGCAATGACACGACGTCCTCTTCCTGACTTGGCAGGCCGACGAACAAACCGAGTTGCTTTTGCACCCCCGCCACCTCCCAGCGCGCCCGATGCCGGTCACCGGTCAACCCCCGCAGTGCACCGGCATCGGCCAGTTGCTCTTGGGCGCGGGCGTCGAGTCGCGCGCGTTCGCCGAGGTCGGCGATGTCGACAAACACCCCACGCGAGCGCGCCGCTTCGATGCGCCGGGCATCGTCCTCGCGAAAGCCCTTGATCATCCGCAACCCCATGCGAATCGCCGGTTGCGCGCCGGTCATCGGCTCCAGGCTGCAATCCCAGTCACTGGCACGCACATCCACCGGGCGAATCTGCAAATGATGCCGGCGCGCGTCCTGGAGAATCTGGTCCGGGCTGTAGAAACCCATCGGCCAGCTGTTGATCAGCGCGCAGGCAAAAGCCGCCGGTTCGTGGCATTTCAACCAGCAACTGGCGTAGGTCAGCAAGGCGAAACTGGCAGCGTGGGACTCGGGAAAACCGTAGCTGCCAAAGCCTTTGATCTGTTCGAAGATCTGCGCGGCGAACTCGGCCGTGTAGCCGTTTTTCTTCATCCCTGCAGCCAGCCGATCCTTGTGCGGTTCCAGCCCGCCGTGGCGTTTCCAGGCCGCCATCGAACGCCGCAACTGATCGGCCTCGCCGGGGCTGTAGTCGGCGGCGACGATGGCGATCTGCATCACCTGTTCCTGGAACAGCGGCACGCCGAGGGTGCGTTTGAGCACCTCCCGCAACTCTTCGGAGGGATAACTTTCGAGCTCTTCCTTGTTTCGGCGGCGCAGATACGGATGAACCATGCCGCCCTGGATAGGACCGGGGCGAACGATGGCCACCTCGATCACCAGGTCATAGAACTTGCGGGGCTTGAGCCGGGGCAGCATCGACATTTGTGCCCGGGACTCGATCTGGAACACGCCGATGGTATCGGCACGGCCAATCATGTCGTAAGTGGCCGGATCTTCGGACGGGATCGTCGCCAGGCTCAGGTCAAGATCTCGGTGGCGACGCAGCAGATCGAAACAACGACGGATCGCGCTGAGCATCCCCAGCGCCAGAATATCTACTTTGAGCAACCCGACCGCGTCCAGATCGTCTTTGTCCCACTGAATGATCGTGCGCTCGGCCATGGCAGCGTTTTCCACCGGCACCAGGCTGTCCAGAGGCTGCTCGGAAATCACGAAGCCACCGGGGTGCTGGGACAAGTGCCGGGGGAAACCGATCAGCTGCTGCGTCAAGCTCAAGACCCGGCGCAGCACCGGGCTTTCGGGGTCGAACCCGCCTTCCAGCAGGCGTTCCACGGGCGGCGTTGCATCGCTCCAGTGGCCGCAGCAATCGGCCAAGGCGTTGATCTGGTCCGGCGGCAAACCCAATGCCTTGGCCACGTCACGCACCGCGCCGGCCGCGTGGTAGGTGCTGACCACCGCCGTCAACGCTGCGCGCGTGCGGCCATAGCGCTGAAAGATGTACTGCAAGACTTCTTCACGACGTTCGTGCTCGAAGTCCACGTCGATATCCGGCGGTTCGTTGCGCTCCTTGGAAAGGAAACGCTCGAACAACATGTTCATCCGGTCCGGGTCGATCTCGGTGATGCCCAAGGCAAAACACACCGCCGAGTTGGCCGCCGAGCCTCGACCCTGACAGAGGATTTTCTCGCGGCCGGCGAAGGCGACGATGTCCTGCACGGTCAGGAAATAGCTTTCGTAACCCAGCTCGGCGATCAGCCCCAGTTCCTTGTTGATCAGCCCACGCACCTTCTCGCTCGCCCCTTGGGGCCAGCGCTCGCGAATGCCGCGTTCGGTCAATTCGCGCAGCCAGGAATCGGCGCTGTGGCCTTGCGGCACCAACTCCCGTGGATACTGATAACGCAACTGGCCAAGGTCGAAGGTGCAGCGCCGGGCAATGGTCAACGTTTCATCGAGCAAGGCCTGTGGGTAGATCGATTGCAACACCTCCAGGCTGCGCACATGTCGCTCACCATTGGGATGAAGCCGCAGCCCGGCCTCGGCCACCGACAGGTGATGACGGATCGCGGTCATGGTGTCCTGCAAGGCCCGTCGGCCACGGGTGTGCATGTGCACATCGCCACTGGCCACGGCGGCAATCCGCAACTCCCGCGCCAGGCTCAGCAACGCCTCCAGGCGTCGGGTATCGTCCTGGCCGCAATGCAGCTGGACGCTCAGCCACAGGCGTTCGGCGAAGGTCTGTTGCAGCCACAGGCCCTGTTCAAAGTCATCGACAGTGTCCGGCACCCACAACGCCAACAGCCCCGGCATCGGCTCGCTGAAATCTTCGCGCAGGACCTGATACTGGCCTTTCTGTGTGCGGCGTCGTGCCTGGGTAATCAGCCGGCACAGGGTCTGGTAACCCTCAAGGCTCTCCACCAGCAGCACCAGTTTCGGGCCGTTCTCGATGCGGATTTCGCTGCCGATGATCAGCGGCAACTCCACCGACTTCGCCGCTTGCCAGGCGCGGACGATGCCGGCCAGCGTGCACTCATCGGTGATCGCCAGCGCTTGATAGCCGTGCTTTTTTGCCCGTTGAAAGAGTTCGAGGGCACTGGAGGCGCCACGCTGGAAACTGAAGTTCGACAGGCAGTGCAACTCGGCGTAGTCAATGCTCATGCGAACCAGCCTTGCAGCCACAGCGGACCGCCCTCACCCACCGCCCGATAAGCCCAGCCCTGCTGGCCGGAACGGGTTTCGATCAGGTAGTAATCGCGGCGCACGTCGGCGCCGTCCCACCAGCCGGATTCAATGCGCTCCGGGCCCATGAGGATGCGCGTCGAGCCTTCGTGGATCGCCTGCGGTTCCGTCAGCAACCAGCCCGGACGTTGCACACCCGGCAACCCCGCGCACAGTTGACTGTCGACCCGTGCCTGCCACGCGCATTCCGGCCGGTGATCGGCCTGGAAGCGCAAGCCATGCACCGCCTCATCGCCGAGCCGTGCGCGCAAGCGTTCGCGCAGTTGCTCCCACGGCAAGGATTGCTGCGGGCGGTCATCGAACAGTTCCTGATACTGCGGGACAAAGCTCGGCAAGTCTTCGGCACACAGGCGGAAACCGCGCACCGGGGCTTCGACCTGAACCTGTTCCAGTCGCCCCCGGGCCAGTTCGAAGAGCATCGCCGGATCGCGTTCGGCGCTGAGCAGGCCGACCTTGATCACCGAGTCCGGCAGGCCGGCGTGTTCCAGGTGCAGGTCAAAACGCTGCACGCCGCTGTCCCGACCACAGAGAAAGGCTGACAGATCACCGGTCAACCGGCGCAGCGGAAACAGCAGCGCCTGATGCGACTGCACGTCAAAGTTGAGTTCGATGCGTACGTCGAAACGATCCGGCGGCAGGTAGAACGCCAGGGCCAGTCGCCGCTCGCCCGTCAACGCGTCCAGATGCTTGAGCACCTGGGCTTCGAAACGCCGGGCCAGGCTCTGTCGTGGCAGCGCCTGCACCTGACTCAAGGTGCGCAAGCCCATGCGCGATAACGCCGTGGCCACCACGGGTTCCAACGCGATGCGGTCGACGGGCAATTGCCCGAGATGGTGCTGCAAGGCTTCGTTGTCCGGCACCACCAGCCCGTCATACACGTTGGCCAGCACCCGTGCGGCCACCGGGTTGGGCGCAGCGACTATCCGATGGCGAAAACCCAGCTCGCCGAGCTCGGCGCGCAACCGTGCCTCGAACGTTGGCCACGACCCGAACAAGCCCAGGCTGGATTCGATTTCAAACACCACGGCACGCGGGTAATGCACGCTGACCTGAGAGCTGAAACGATAGGCCCACGCCGCCAGAAACTGCTGCCAGTGCTCGATCTCGGCGGCGTCGTATTCGGCCGTGGCAAAGCCTTTGCTCAAGGCCTGAGCGGCGGTCATCGACTGCCCCGGACGCAAGCCCAGCGCCCGCGCCGACGCGTTGACTGCTTGCAACACCCGGCGTTGTGCCGGGCCGGTCAGCAGCGCCAGCGGCTCATCGGGATCGGGGCGCTGACGCAGTACCGCGTCCAGCGCCAATTGCGGGAAGAGAATACAAACCCAGCGCATGGCAACCTCAATGCCCCACGGAGAAGGCAATCGGCGCCGAACGCGCTAGCCCGCCCCGACACTTGAGCACGCGCAATTGTGCAGGTTTGGCATCGATGGCGATGCGCAGCGCGGCGGGTGAAGGGTTGATCGCTTCATGGATCGAGCGGTAGGCGAACGCCAGGGTCGAGCCGGTTTCCGCCGCCACCTGCAAGCGGCGTAACGCCCGGTCATCGGCCTTGTGCGGCCAGCACAGCACAGCACCGCAACTGCCCGAACGCAGGCATTGTTCCGCGGCCCATAAGGCATCGCGCTCGCTGGCCTGAATGATCGACAACTGGCGCAGATCGACCCCGGCGTTCTGCCACGCTTGCGGGTACGGCACGTAGGGCGGCGCCACCAGCACGATGCGCTCACCCGCCGCCGACAACCGCGCCAGCGCCGGCCACACCAGTTGCAGCTCACCAACGCCCTGCCCGGCCAGGAGGATTTCGGTCAGCGCCGCTTCCGGCCAGCCACCGGTGGGCAACGCCGCATCCAGCGCGGCATGCCCGGTGGGTTGCGGGCTGACGGCCGGGGGCGCAGGCCGGCCCTTCCAGACCTGGCCGCCATTGAACAGCGTATCCAGCGCAACGACGGCGCCCATCACCCTTGCCTCACCAGGCCGCAGAACACGCCTTCGATGGCGAGGTCCTGACCGGGTTGAACGATGATCGGCTGATACGCCGGGTTGCGCGGCAACAGGCGAACCGTGTCGCCGGTCCGCTCGAAACGTTTGATGGTGACTTCGCCGTCCAGTCGCGCCACCACGATCTGGCCATTGAGCGCTTCCGGGTTGCGCCGCACGCCCACCAGATCGCCGTCGAGAATGCCGTCCTCGATCATCGAATCGCCCTGAACCCGCAGCATGTAATCCGGCACCCGCGAGAAGATCGACGGATCCAGCAGCAACCGGCTGTGCACTTCGGCATCGGCGCCGATTGGCGCACCCGCTGCCACCCGGCCGAGCACCGGAACGTCCAACAACTCGGGCCGCGCCGGCTGCCCGAGCAAACGAATGCCTCGAGCCTGATGGGGGTTGACCTCGATGAAACCGGCTTCGGTCAGCGCCAGCACATGCTTGCGCGCCACGCTGCGGGAGGCGAAACCGAACGCCTCGCTGATTTCAGCAAGGCTCGGGGACTGGCCGTGCTCCGCGATTCGGTCGCGGATAAAGGTCAGGATGGCGGTACGGCGGGGAGTTAGAGTCGTCATGGGGTACATTTGTACTCTTTTGGCATTTTCCTGACAAGGGTTTGTAGGATCTGCGCATGAGCCGTGTAGAAGCTATGTAGGAGCTATGTAGGAGCTGTCGAGTGAAACGAGGCTGCGAATCTTTTGATCTTGAATTTAAAAAGCAAAAGTCAAAAGATTCGCAGCCTCGTTTCACTCGACAGCTCCTACAGGGAGTCGGTGTGTGAGGAGAGTGACGCATGCGTGTAAACGATCGAAACACCAGCGTCATCTGCCGCCGTCATCACTCAAACCACGAGACGCCAGAAACCCTGCGATGTAATCGATAAACGCCAGCACTTTCGCGGTCGCCCGCCGATGGCTCGGGTACACCGCCAGAATATGCGGGCCGAAGCTGTCCGGGTCGATGTCGTAGTCAGCCATCACCTGCACCAGCCGGCCATCGGCGATGTACGGCGCGGCGCTCCACAGCGGTGTGTGCAACAAGCCGCGCCCGGCCAGTGCGTTGGCCAGCAGCAGGTCGTAATTGTCGCTGCGCAACCGCGGATTTTGCGGCTGGGGCAGGCTCAGGCGTTGCCCGTCGCGCTCGACCCACCAGAATTCGCGGCTGAGCAACGGATGGCGATACAACAGCCATTCGTGGTCATCGAGGGTGTGCGGGGTGACCGGCAATGCTTTGCGCGCCAGATAGGCCGGGCTGCCGCACAACGCCAGACGATTGCTGCCGACGACGCGGGCGATCAACCCTGGCAAGTCGTCATGGCCTTCGCGCAGGGCCAGGTCGTAGCCGCTTTCCAGCAGATTGACGAACTCATCGCACAGGTCCATCTGCAAATTGATCTGCGGGTACTGCTCCAGAAAACCGCCACACACCTGATCGAGAAACGCCTGCCCGTAGGCCAACGGCGCGGTGATTTTCAGGTTGCCGCGCAGGCCATGCTGCAACTGCTCGATTTCCTCGCCGGCCTCCTCCAGCCGCTGCAACACCTGGCGTGCGGTTTCCAGATAGAGACGCCCGGATTCGGTCAGCAGAATCCGCCGGGTACTGCGCTCGAACAAGCGAGCGCCGAGTTCGGCCTCCAGGTGGTTGACCGCTTTGGTCAGGGCCGACGGGGTCTTGCCCAGTTGCTCGGCGGCGCGGCTGAAACTGCCCAGTTGCGCCGTGACCACGAACATTTTCAATGCACCCAACTTGTCCATACTTTTTCCATTCCGGCAAAAACGTTTTTCGTGAGGAAGGCGTTCTGCTGCGCACAAGCAGCCACTAATCTGGCCATCAGACGCAATAACAAGGAAACATTCAATGAAAAGATTCATCCCGAATCTCTTGATGGCCGCTGTTAGTTTTGCCTCGATGGAAGCCATGGCAGCCACCGATCTGGTGCTGATCAATGGCAAGATTTTCACCGCCGACCGTGCACAACCGAAGGTGCAGGCGCTGGCAGTACAGGATGGCAAAGTGCTGCAAGTCGGCAGCGATGCACAGATCAAAGCCTTGATCACGCCGCAAACAAAAGTGGTGGATCTGGGTGGTAAAACCCTGATGCCCGGCCTGATCGACACCCACTCCCACGCGATTTTCGGCGGTCTGGAAATGGTCGTGGCCAACATGGAAGACGAGGTGGTCGACCTCGACGAACTGGAAAAACGCCTGCGCGGCTGGCGTGACGACGGCAAGGCCAAACACGGCGACGTACTGACCGTGGCCGGCATGAGTTCGGTTTACTGGGCCAAGGCCGAAGACTTGGGCAAAAAATTCAACAACGGCGAATGGGCCGACGTGCCCGTGGTCTTCACCGGCAGCGACCATCACACAGCCTGGGCCAACGACTTCATGCTCAAGCGCGCCGGGATTGATGCCGCGTTGCTCAAGTCATTACCCGCCGCCGAAGTGGACACCATTGGCAAACGTGCCGATGGCACCCCCAACGGCTTCCTGGTGGATGCCGGTTGGGACCGGGTGTCCTCGAAAATGCCCGTGCCGAGCACCGCCGATATGCTCAAGGCCGCCCAATCGGCCGTGCGCTACAACAATAGCGTCGGCATCACGGCGTGGATGGACCCGGCCGCCAATGCCGCGCCCGGCGAACCGCTGTTCGCGGTCAAGCCCACGGAAAAAACCGTTGGCGTGCTCCCGGCCTATAAGGCGCTGGCTGAAACCGGTGGCATGAGTGTGCACGTGGCGGCTTTGCTGGTGGCCAACTCAAAAAGCGTACCGGCCGATCTCGACATGCTGGACAAGGTCCGCCAGCAATTTCAGGGCATCCCGAACCTGACCCTGCCTGGCGTCAAGATCTTCGCCGACGGCGTGATCGAATTCCCGGCCCAGAGCGCGGCAATGATCGACCCTTACAACAACTCGCACAAACAGGGCGAATTGCTGATCGATCCAAAGCATTTCGGCGAACTGGTCAGCGCCATCGACCAGCGCGGTTGGCTGGTACACATCCATGCCATCGGCGACCGCGCGGTGCGTGAGTCGCTGAACGGCATCGCCCAGGCGCGCAAGGATCGTCAGAGCGGCGTGACGCACTCGATCACCCACCTGCAAATCGTCAACCCGAAAGAATTTGCGCGGTTCAAACCACTGGACGTCATCGCCTCGATGCAACTGCTGTGGGCTTCGGCCGACGACTACACCACGGACATGATCAAGCCTTACGTCAGTGCCCTCGCCTTCCGCTATCAATACCCCGCGCATTCGCTGCTCAAACAGGGCGCGACCATCTCGGGGGCAAGTGACTGGCCGGTGTCTTCGCCCAACCCATGGAACGCCATGGCCCAGGCCATCACCCGCGTCGGCCCGCTGGGAGTGCTGAACATCAAAGAAGCCGTGGATCGCGAAACGATGTTCTACGCCTACACCCTGAATGCCGCGCGCACCATCGGTCTGGAGAAGCAAATCGGTTCGCTGAGCCCAGGTAAGCAAGCCGACTTCATCGTGCTGGACCGTGACGTATTCACCGTCGACAACAAGGCCCTGAGCGACACACAAGTGCTGCAAACCTGGTTCGCCGGGCGCGAAGTCTACGCACCGACCCTCTAATAAAAATCCGCTCGATCCGCTGCCCGCCCCCCCGCGCTCGTCGCCGGGGTTCGGCGCAGCTTTGCCGCAAAAACTGCCCATAACAATCACAATATCGGGACTGTACTCATGAAAGCTTTCACCCTGTTCGCCCTCGGTTCCTTGAGTCTGCTGCCGTTGAGCAGCCAGGCCATCGTCTTGAATGACGACTTTTCCGTACTGGTGGACCTGACCCTGGCGAGCGATTACCGCTCCCGTGGCATTTCGCAAACACAGAATGATCCCGCCGTGCAGGCCGGCGTGACGCTGGCCCACAGCACGGGTTTGTACGTGGGAGCCTGGAGTTCGAACGTCGACTTCGGCGGAGGCCTGAAAACCCGTCAGGAAATCGACTACTACGCCGGTTGGCTTTGGGAAGCCACCGAGGACGTCAACCTGGACATTGGCTATCTGCGATACACGTACCCGAAAGAAAGTCAGTTCAATCAGAGCGAGGTCTACGGCATTCTCAGTGTCTACGGGGTGAAACTCGGCGCCTATTACTCCGACGATGCGCCGGGCATCGAGAGCAAGCAGAACTCGCTGTACAGCTATGTCGGTTACGAAACCCAATTGCCATACGACACCGGCCTGAAACTGCGCTACGGCAACATGGACTTCAAGGATCCGTACCTGTACTCGAGCTCGGGCCATGCCGAGGACTCGTACCGCGAGTGGGAAGTCAAACTGACCCACGAACTGACCGGGGTGCTGCTGGGCCTGGCCTACATCGACACCGACCTGTCGAAAAGCCAATGCACCAGCAACTGGGGGTTTGACGACGTGTGCAGTGCGACCGTGGTGGCGAGTGTCAGCAAATCCTTCTGACCCACACAGATCCCCTGTAGGAGCGGCGATGCGGCGATCCGACTTGCCCGCGAAGGCGGACTGACATTCAGCATCTATGTCGACTGACCCACCGCTATCGCGAGCAGGCTCGCTCCCACAGGGGTTATGAGGTGGGTTCGGGAGTGAGTTGTGCCAGATATGGCCACGGGTAGATGCCGCGTTCGTGGCCGTCGCTGAAAATCAGTTGCAGGCCGTAGCCCTGTTGGTTGAGTTCAATCACTCGAATGCGCTCATCGACCTTCACTGTCAGCCCTTGCAACCGAAACGCCCGACATTGCGAGCACGGGCATTGACGCCTCAGTTCCGCATGACCCAGCAATTGCTCACGCCCATCCGGCCAGTTCAAGCGCAGCTGCTGTTTACCTTGGGAATTACCCACAGCCACCGGGTTCATAGCAGTTGACTCAAGGCGATGCGCACGGCTTTGCGCACTTCCGGGTCGCCGTCGTCTTGCGCGGCCTGCAAGGGGGCGATGGCCCCCATGTCGTTCAATTCGCCGAGGGCCAGCGCGGCTTCCTTGCGCAGGTTGCTGATGCGGTGGCCGAGGGTTTCGATCAAGGCTTCAAGGGCCGGGGCGTAACGCAATCGACCGAGGCTGCGAGTGGCGCGCAGGCGGACTTGCCAGTAATCGTCGCTCAAGGCTTCGATCAATGCGGGACCCGCGTCAATGTGGCCGACTTTGCCCAACGTGGTCGCGGCCTCTTCGCGCACTTGCCAGGCTTCGTCTTGCAAGGCCTGGCGCAGCGCTGGCAGCACTTGAGCATCGCAGGCCAGACCGAGGGCGCCGGTGGCGGCGCGGCGGACTTCGGTGTCGGGATCGGCGCTGGCCAATCTGGCCAAAGCCGGCAACGCATCGAGCTGTTTGAGCCAGCCGAGCACGCCAACCGCCTCGCGGCGAACGCTGGCGTCTGCATCCTTCAACGCGGCTAAAGCGGCAGCGGCGGCAGCGGGGAAACGCAACTCACGCAGCGCCCTGAACGCGGCAATGCGCACACTGGCCTCGGTATGCCCGGTCCACGGCAGAATCACCCGCCCCGCGCCTTCGCTTTTGAGCAAACTGAGGCTTTGCGCCGCGGCCGATTGCACGGCCAACGAGGGATCGGTCAGCGCCTGGCACAGCGCTTCGACCACAGGTTCGTCCTCCCAGGCTTCAAGCAAGCGCGCGGCTTCGGCGCGGACTTCTTCGGTCGGATCTTGCGCCAGTCGGTTGACCAGCCATAACAAGCCGTCCGGTTCTTCGAGGTCGGCCAATTCGATCAGAGCAATGCGACGTATTCCCGGATCGTCATCGGTCAGGCGCGGTTGCAGGGCGAGAATGTCGTCGTTATCGGTTACATCGAATAGTGAGGTCATAGGGCAAATCGCGGCAGTTTGTTTTCAGGGGGAAGTCCGAGAGGGTTCAGGCGCGGTAACTGCCGACCGTCTTCGTGACGCAGTAATTGGAGGCAATGGCGCTTCAAGCGGAAAAATTCATGGCTCGTCACCAGTTCGGTGGTGCGTGGCCTTGGGAAGTCGAGGCGCAGGTCTTCGATGATCCGGCCGGGACGCGAACTCATGACCAGCAGGCGATCAGCGAGAAATAATGCTTCGTCGATGTCATGGGTAACGAACACCACGGTGGTGCGAATCCGCCCCCAGATGTCCAGCAGCAGTTCCTGCATGTTCAATCGGGTCAGCGCGTCGAGGGCACCGAAGGGTTCGTCCATCAGCAATAGACGCGGGCGGTTGATCAGCACCCGGGCGATTTCCACCCGCTGTTGCATGCCGCCGGAAAGCTGATCCGGCCAGCGCTCGGCGAACCCTTCAAGCCCCACTAGTGCAAGGATTTCATCGGCGGCTTTGTGGCGCTCAGCCTTGCCGATGCCGCGCATCTTCAGACCAAAAGCGACGTTGTCGCGCACGGTTCGCCACGGAAACAGCGTGTGGTGCTGGAACACCATGCCGCGTTGCGGCGATGGGCCCGAGACCTGCGCGCCATCGACGTTGAGGCTGCCGGATCGCGGTTGCAGGTGCCCGGCCAGCGCGCCGAGCAAGGTCGATTTACCGCAACCGGACGGCCCGAGAATGCACACGAACTGCCCCGCTTCAATCTGGCAATCCAGACCTTGCACGGCTTCGAAGGCCTGCGACCCATCACCGAGGACGATGGACAACTGGCGAATATCAATCCGCCCTTCCGGGGTTTGCATCACGCTCATCAGGCTTTTCCTCGTGGTCGGTGCCACGGCGTGAACAGCCCGCCGAGACGTTTGATCAGCAGGCTGCTGCCCATCCCGAGTACACCGATCAGCAACATGCCAACGACGATGTCGGCGTAGTTTTGGATGGTGTAGGACTCCCAGGTGTAATAGCCGATGCCGTATTGGCCGGAGATCATTTCCGCCGTCACCAGGCAGAACCATGAAGTGCCCATGCCGATGGCCAGGCCGGTGATGATGCTCGGCGCGGCGCCCGGCAAAATCACCTCCAACAGAATCGCCCGACGCCCTGCCCCAAGGCTTTTGGCCGAGGCGATCAGGCGTGGGTCGACGCCTTCGACGCCGTGCACGGTGTTGAGCAGAATAGGGAACAGCGCGCCGGTGAAGGTGATGAAGACCATCGACAGCTCTGAAGATGGGAACATGAGAATGGCCAGCGGAATCCAGGCGACGGCGGGGATTGGGCGCAGGACTTCCAATGGCGGCAGCAGCAAGTCTTCGGCCCATTTCGAGCGGCCGATGGCCACGCCCAGAGCGATGCCGATGAACAGCGCGGCGAGGTAGCCGGCGAAGACCCGGCTGAGACTGCTGCTCAGGTGCTGGGCGAGCTTGCCGGAATCGCCGAGGCCCAACGCGGCCTGGATGACGGCCAGTGGGGTCGGGACGTTGGCGAAGGTGACCAGGCCGAGGTTCCAGTGACCATTGGCGGCGAGTTGCCAGAATATTAGGCAGAGCAGCAGTGAGGCGGCTCGGGGGAGCCAGCGTGCATAGGATAGGTACACAATTCTTCCTCTCAACTCAAAACCCTGTGGGAGCGAGCCTGCTCGCGAAAGCGGTGGGTCAGTCGACATCAATCTTGAATGACAGTCCGCATTCGCGGGCAAGCCCGCTCCTACAGGGTGGAATGCGGTGTTCTGGGGTTAGCGGACGGCAACGGCTTGGGTGGTGGCTTCGGTGAAGTCGAAGACCTTTCCGCCCTGGGCCGTGGCGAATTGTTGGGCCTGGCCTTTGAGCAGGAAGGCACTGAGCTGCCCTTTCGCATCACTGGCAAACCACGCTTGATCCGCCAGCAACTTGATCCCGCTGTCGCTGGCCTGGGCATACACCGCGCGGATGTTTTTGCCTTCCGACTTCAAACCAGCCAATGCGGTGAACGCCGCTTGCGCCGAGGCGTACTGCCGAACCTTCGGCTCTCCGCGCACCCAGATTTCCGCGACATGACTGAAGTCAGTGATCGCTTTACCGCTCGCTGCATCCACTGCCTTCAGAGGCGTCTGCCCGTAGTTGGCCAGTTGCGCGGTGTAATCCAGGTTCGAGGCCTTGAACGCAGCACGGATGTACTGATCGTCGATAAAGGTATTGAGATCGAGACCGCGATCAGCCTTCTTCAACAGCTTGAGCGTATCGATCGCGGTGCCCACCGCCTGACGGTATTCCGGCTTCCAGCTCAGGTCGCGGGTTTGCACGCCGAGCGGGCCATGGAACAGGTAGTTGACCTCGGCATCGACGCCGGTGACTTTGGCGATCAGTTCGCTGTATTTCTCCGGCTCCTCCGCCAGCAACTGATTGGCCTCGAGGCTCGCCCGCAGATAAGCGACGACGATTTCCGGGTACTTCTTCGCGTACGCCTGATCCACCAACGCGCCGTGGAACGTCGGTGCGCCGGCCTGGGCGCCGTCGTAAATCTTGCGAGCGAAACCACGGCTCGGGAACAGTTCGGCAAACGGCACGAAATCGGCGTGAGCGTCGATCTTCCCGGCCTGTAACGCAGAGCCTGCGACTTCTGGCGGTTGGGCGATGATGTTGACGTCTTTGAGCGGGTCCCAACCCTGGGCCGCCACGGCACGCAGCAACATGCCATGGGCCGTCGAGGCGAACGGCACGGAAATGGTTTTGCCCTTCAACTCTGCCAACGACTGCACACCCGAAGCACTCGGCACCACGATGCCGTTGCCGCTGCCCTTGATGCTGCCCGAGAGCACACTGATGAACAGACTGTGTTTACCGGCGGTTTCAAACGCCACGCCGTTGAACGATCCGGGGAAATCGGCCATGGCGCCGAAGTCGAGTTTGCCGGCGACCATTTCGTTGGTCAGCGGTGCGCCACTGGTGAAGTTTTTCCACTCGACCTCGTATTTGGCGTCTTTGTATTGGCCGTCGTGAGGCAGGTATTTATCGAGCAGGCCCAGTTCACGAATCAGCAATCCGCCGGCGGCGCAATTGATGGTGGTGTCCTGGGTGCCGATGGCAATGCGGATGGTTTCGGCGGAGGCCGACAGGGTGAATGAGGCCAGTACCAGACCGGCTAATGCTGCACGCAGCAATGTTGGCAAAGACATAAGTGTATCCCCTCGAATCATTTGTTGGATGTTCGTCTCCGCCACGATCAGGGCGTGGTGGGAAACGAGGGGTGGTTTGAAGCAAGCGTCCGGTGGTTGCCGGATGGCTTTTTGTTGTCTGTGGCGGCCTCATCGCGGGCAAGCCCGGCTCCCACAGTGATTTGTGCTGAATCCAAAATTTTGCAGACACCAAAGAAACCTGTGGGAGCCGGGCTTGGTCTGGGCGGCATTCCGACGATGGCGTCCTGTCAGTCAGCGCAACAGGTAGGGTATTTCGACCTTCACCGCCCCGGTCGGGCAGTCCTTTTCACAAGGCATGCAATACCAGCATTCGTCGAACGCCATGTAGGCTTTTTGGGTGGCCGGGTTGATCGCCAGCAGGTCCATCGGGCAGACGTCGACACACACGGTGCAGCCTTTGTGGGCGATGCAAAGATCCTCGTCGACCGTGACCGGCGCATTGGAGCGAAAGAAGATTTCCTGGGGTTGATAGGCCATTTGGCGGTCTCTCTTTTGGTGATGCTCAGGCCGCAAAGGCGCCGACCCGCAGCCGGTCGTAAGCCTGCATTTCATCGGCGTCCAGCGGAATAATGTAAGGCTCGACGGCTTTCTTGAAACTGGTCATCTGGCCGTCGTCACCCTTCTTCAAGTGGCAATGGCAGAACCAGTCGCTGTCGTTGCGTTGCGGGTGATCGACCCGATAGTGGTAAAGCCCCCAGCGGCTTTCGGCGCGAAACAGTGAGGCGCGGGCGGCCATTTCGGCGCAGTCGCGGATCATGCCGACTTCCATGGCGCGCATCAGTTCGTGGGCGTTGTGGGCCTTGATCTGATCGAGGTCGTGCTGGATATCGCTGAAGCGTTGCAGGCCGATTTGCATCTTCTTCGTTACTTTCGGCGGCTGCAGATAGTCGTTCACAAAACGCCGCAGCTTGTACTCGACCTGAGCCGGTGGCAGGCCGTGTTCGCGGTCCAGTGGCGCGTAGACCCTTTGTTTTTCCGTTTCGATCTGTTTGGCATCAACAGCTGAAAACTCGCGTCCGGCGACAAAGTCCGCCGCGTTGGTGCCGGCAAACCAGCCATAGGTGAACGCGCCGAGCATGTAGTTGTGAGGCACTGCTGCCATGTCACCTGCCGAGTACAAACCCTTGACCGAAGTTTCCGCTCGCTCGTTGACCCACACACCCGACGCCGAATGCCCACTGCAAAAACCGATCTCAGAGATGTGCATCTCGACCATCTGCGTGCGGTAGTCAATCCCGCGATTGGCGTGAAACTGGCCGCGACTCGGGCGTTCGTTGCTGTGCAGGATCTCTTCGATGTTCTGGATGGTTTCCTCGGCCAGGTGATCGAGTTTGAGAAACACCGGGCCGTTGCCGCTTTCGAGTTCCTGGTGGAACTCCCACATCATCTGGCCGCTCCAGTAGTCACACTCGATGAAGCGTTCGCCCTTGTTGTTGGCGGTGTAGCCTCCCAAGGGACCGGTGACGTAGGCGCAGGCCGGGCCGTTGTAGTCCTTGATCAGCGGGTTGATCTGGAAGCATTCCAGGTTCGCCAGTTCGGCACCGGCGTGATAGGCCATGGCGTAACCGTCGCCGGCATTGGTCGGGTTTTCGTAGGTGCCCATCAAGTATCCCGAGGATGGCAACCCCAGGCGCCCGGCGGCCCCGCAGCACAGAATCACCGCTTTGGCCTTGATCACATGGAAGTCCGCGGTGCGGCAATCGAAGCCCATCACACCGTTGACCGCGCCCTCTTCATCGGTCAGTAATCGGGTGCAGACCAGGCGATTGGTGATACTGACCCGTGCCCGTTTCAACTGGCGATACAAAACCTTTTTGATGTCATGCCCTTCCGGCATCGGCAGCACGTAAGCGCCCATGTGGTGGACCTTTTTCACCGCGTAGTCGCCGGTCTCGTCCTTCTCGAATTTCACGCCCCATCGGTCCAGTTGCTCTATGGTTTCAAAGCTGTGAGTCGCGTAGGCGTACACCGCTGCCTGATTGACGATGCCGTCGTTGGCGATAGTGATTTCCTTGGTGTACTGCTCCGGCGTCGAGTGGCCGGGAATGATCGCGTTGTTCAGCCCGTCCATGCCCATACTGATCGCGCCGCTGCGCTTGACGTTGGCCTTGTCGATCAACAACACGCGCAGATCACGGTTGCGTTCCTTGGCCTTGATCGCCGCCATCGGCCCCGCAGTGCCGCCACCGATCACGACGATGTCGTATTCCTGCTCCAAAGTGCTTCTGGTTATTGAGCTGTGCGTCATGCCTGCGTCCCTTTTTGCCGGTCGATCCGCAAGCGGTACTGGAAGGCATCGCCACGGTAGTAAAGGTGTTCGAAGTCCACGGGTTGGCCGCTGGCATCGTGGGTGAGCCGCTCAATGCGCATGATCGGCGAGCCCGATTCGACGTTCAGCGCGTGGGTCAGGTCGCTGTCGGCCAAGACCGCGTCGATGGCCAGATCGGCATGGCCGAGGACCAGCCCGCAGTCGTTTTCGAGGATCAGGAAAATGTCGCGGGTGACCAGATCAGACTTCTCCAGCCGTTCGCCGAGGGTTTTGGGCAGGTAGGTAATTTCCAGCGAGATCGGCTCGCGGTTGATCAGCCGCAACCGTTTGATCTGTGCCACGATTTCACCTTCAGCGACCTGCAAGCGCTCGGCGACAAGTTTGTCGGCGGCGATGAATTTGAAGCTGCGCAGGCGGTTGATCACCTCATAGCCGCGACCGGTCATGGACTCGGCCAGGCCTTGCAGGGTGCTGACGTTCTGGAAGGTTTTCGGTTTGGCGACGAAGGTGCCTTTGCCGTGAATCTTGAAGATCAGCCCTTCTTTTTGCAGATCACCCAGAGCCTGGCGCACGGTGATCCGGCTGACGTTGAACAGCGCGCCGAGTTCGCTTTCGGAAGGCATCTGGCTGTCTTGCGGGTATTCACCGTCGAGGATGCGGGCGCGCAGCACGTCACGCAGTTGGGTGTGTAACGGGACGCTACTGAGGGATAGAACGTTATCGGTCATGGCAGATCACTTGTTATAACGAGTTATGACGTGATCTTAGAGAGGCCCGATGAGGATTGAGAAATACTGTTTGAGCATAAGGTTAGATTCCTGTGGCGAGGGGGCTTGCCCCCGTTGGGTCGCGCAGCGTCCCCCCTCGCGCAATCCTCCAGAATCACTGAGTGGCATGGATTTGCGACTGCTGCGCAGTCGAACGGGGGCAAGCCCCCTCGCCACAGATAGGCACCTGTGACAATCGGGGGGTTAGTGGCGTTTGAGGATCTGGTCCATCACCCAGTCGGTTTTCAACGCTTGCGCCGCCACCGCCGGATGCTGCGTTTGCCCACGAATATGCGCGTTGATGCCCAGCACGTGATGCCACTGGATGTGTTCGTGATGATCGATGTGCAGGCTGATATGTTCATCCGCGTGAAGCTGCACCGGGTGCTCATCGAACACCGAAAAACTGATTCGGCCCTGGCTGCCGATTACCTCGACCCGGTCCTCGCGACGATCCGCCACGAAGTTCCAGCAGCCCATACCCGTTGCGCCCGAAGCAAACCGCCAACTGGCGCTGACGGCATCTTCGGCGGTATACAGCCCGGCCTGTCGCGCGGTGAAACCGGCGACGTCGGTGATGTCGCCGAGCAGGTACTGGAACAGGTCAAACCCGTGGCTGGCGAGGTCAGCGAAGTAACCGCCACCGGCAATGCCCGGGTCTGTGCGCCAGTTGTGCATGCCGCCCAGATCGACTGGCGACGGGGCTTTGGTCAGCGTCCACGTCAGGTGCCGGACCTCGCCGATCCGCCCCGCTTCCAGCCACTGGCGCACTTGCTGGAAGCGCGGCAGCGAGCGTCGGTAGTAGGAAACGAACAGGTGCAATCCGGCGTCAGCAAAGACCTTTTGCATCTCGCGGCTTTGCCCGGCATTCAGCGACATCGGTTTTTCCACACAGCAATGTTTGCCGGCGGCGGCCACCAACAGGCTGTAGGCGTGATGACTCTCGGGCGGCGTGGCGATGTACACCGCGTCCACCTCGGGATCATTGATCAGCGCTTGTGCGTCGGTGTACACCCGGGCGATGCCATGGCGTGTGGCGTAATCCGTCACCGCGTCCATACGCCGCCCCATCACCGCCACCAACGCCGAGCCGGGCGCCTTGTAAAAGGCCGGCCCGCTCTTGCGCTCGGCGACACTGCCACAACCGATCATGCCCCAACGCACCACGTCCATGTTCATCTCCTGTTCGTTAGCCAATGCGCAAGGCGCGCAGGTCCAGCTGTCCGTCCTTGAGCGGTGGGCACCAGTAGTAGCCGCCGGTGATCGGCCGGCTGATGCGGTACAAGCCGTCTGTGATGCCATCTTCCAGACCGCTCATGCGCCGCAGTTGCGCTTCAAAGGCGTCGAGGGAAAAGCCGAACGCCAGGAACATCAGGCCCGCGCGATCACCTTCGATCCATGGCATCGAACGACGGACGATGAATGCCTCGGGCGCGAAGCTTTCCTGGGCGGTGCGTTTGACGTGAGCCGAGACCGGAGCATCGTCGAGCTCTTCGTTGTCGCTCAAACGACGGCCCATGATGTTGTCCTTCTCATGGGACGGCATCGCGTGGAAGCCTTTGAGGTCATGCTGCCACTGCTGGATCGCGGCAAAGCTGCCACCGACCAGACCGTCCGTGCCTTCGCTCAACAGCGCAGCGGCGACAGCGGCTTCGTCGTGCGGGTTTTCGGTGCCGTCTTCGTAACCGGTCAGGTCGTGGCCGGTCATGTGGCGGAAGGTTTCGTTCATCTGCACCAGGCGCAGGGCCGGCGCCAGAGCGGATTCGATGGCCTGGCTGCGATTGAGCAATTCACCCCGGTCGACGCCGTGCAACCAGCACCACAGTGCGTGTTGCGTCGACGGGTTATCGACACCAACGCCGGTCAACGCCGGAAAGGCTCGCAGGCCATCGATCTGCGCGTGCAATGCCTTGACCAGCGATGCCCCGAAACCGACGACAGCCGACTTCCCGTCCACCAGTTGCATCAAGTTGTTGAGCGCAACCGGCAATGCTTCGGCGGATTCGAGGGCGAAGAACATATGGCGGGCTTGAGGCGGAACGGGGGTGGCGAGAATGCCCGGCTGGTAATAGCTCATATGAACTCCTTGAAAATGAGCACGGAGTTTAACCGGAGCACGAGGGTTTGTGTGCAGCGTCCTGTAGCAGCTGCCGAGCCTGCGAGGCTGCGTTCGGACACAGCAGCCGTGAATTGTGTGCACCGCCCTGTAGCAGCTGACGAGCAGCGCGAGGCTGCGTTCGGCTGCGCAGCAGTCGTGAAATCAGGCAGCGCGGTGTACCAGGCACACCTTGCACAGAGCAATTACGACTGCTGCGCAGACGAACGCAGCCTCGCGCTGCTCGTCAGCTGCTACAGGGGATCGGGTCGGACGGTAGCCGCTTCGCTGGACGTGGCCGGGCTTTTCGGTTCCTCGCCACACGCCGTGAAGACGCCCCACCCCCACCAGAGCAAAACTAAGGCTAGGCTTTTCAGTGAATCGGCGTTCCCGCATGGTGGTCCTCTCATTGGGTGCCCCGTCAGCCGGATGCTCTTTTTTTGTTGTGATCAAGGAGAGCTCAACACTAAGGCACCCCGCGTGGGCGGATTGAGGGCATTGGGGGCCAACAAGGGGGCTTCTGAGGTGCCGGGATATCCACGCGCCATCACGCTGTGCCGCAAATTACCAAGATGAGTCATGACAAGCGAGGCTGAGGTCTGCTAAAACGTTTCACCAAGACATCACCTAATCCAGAGGGGGTAGCGACATGACCACAACCAATATTCTCGACAACCTGTTCCCGAGCCACGCCGACATCCCGGAAAAGTACCGCCTCGACGGCCAGACCGAGCAGCGTGAGTACCTGGTCGATGGCGAACTGAAAACCTGGTCCGGGCCTCTCGCCCAGGTCCGAAGCCCGGTTTATCTGACCGGCGCTAATGGCGACGAGCAAGTGATCCTCGGCAGCACCCCCTTGCTGGATGCCGACACCGCGCTGACCGCCCTGGACGCCGCTGTCCGAGCTTATGACCGTGGCCAGGGCTTGTGGCCGACCATGCGGGTCGCCGAACGCATCCAGCACGTCGAAGCCTTTTTGGGTCGCATGCGCGAGCAGCGTGAGGCGGTGGTCAAGCTGCTGATGTGGGAGATCGGCAAAAACCTCAAGGACTCGGAAAAAGAGTTCGACCGCACCTGCGACTACATCGTCGACACCATCAATGCGTTGAAGGAACTCGACCGCCGCTCCAGCCGTTTCGAACTGGAACAGGACACCCTCGGCCAGATCCGTCGCGTCCCGCTCGGCGTAGCCCTGTGCATGGGCCCCTACAACTACCCGCTGAACGAAACCTTCACCACGTTGATTCCGGCGCTGATCATGGGCAACACCGTGGTGTTCAAACCGGCCAAACTCGGCGTGCTGTTGATTCGTCCGCTGCTGGAAGCGTTCCGCGACAGCTTCCCGGCCGGGGTGATCAACGTCATCTACGGCAGCGGCCGCGAGACGGTCAGCGCGCTGATGGCCAGTGGCAAAATCGACATCTTCGCGTTTATCGGCACCAACAAAGCCGCCAGCGACCTGAAAAAACTTCACCCCAAACCGCACCGTTTGCGTGCGGCGTTGGGCCTTGATGCGAAAAACCCCGGCATCGTCTTGCCGGAGGTCGATCTGGACAACGCGGTAAGTGAAGCGGTGACCGGCTCGTTGTCGTTCAACGGCCAGCGCTGCACCGCGCTGAAAATCCTCTTCGTCCATGAAGACGTGGTCGAAGCCTTCATCGACAAATTCAACGCCAAACTCGCCAGCCTCAAACCCGGCATGCCGTGGGAAAGCGGCGTGGCACTGACACCGTTGCCGGAGTCAGGCAAGGTCGATTACCTGCATTCGCTGGTGGCGGACGCCGAAAGCAAGGGGGCCAAGGTGGTCAATCCCAACGGCGGTCAGGCCCGCGCCTCGTTCTTCTACCCGGCGGTGCTGTACCCGGTGACCCCGCAAATGCGCGTCTATCAGGAAGAACAGTTCGGCCCGGTCATCCCGATTGTGCCGTACCGCCATCTTGACACGGTGATCGATTACGTCCTGGAATCGGACTTCGGCCAGCAGCTGAGTATTTTCGGCACCAACCCGGTCGCGGTCGGCCGACTGGTGGACACGTTCGCCAACCAGGTCGGGCGTATCAACCTCAACGCACAATGCCAGCGCGGCCCGGACACCTTCCCGTTCAACGGCCGCAAGAACTCGGCCGAGGGCACGTTGTCGGTGCATGATGCGTTGCGGGTGTTTTCGATCCGGACGTTGGTTGCCACCAAGTTCCAGGAAACCAATAAAGACCTCATCAGCGAGATCATCAGCGGACGCAGTTCAAGCTTCCTGACCACTGATTATATTTTCTGAGGATATAGCGACTGAGCACCTTCAGCCAACGATTGCCACCGCTGCTGCGCCGATTGCTGCGTCCGCTGCTGGACCCGTATCGGCGCTATCGCAACGCCAAACTGATCCACGCGGTGCGGGTCTCGCTCGGATTGCTGGCGACAATCCTGCTGACCACCGGCATCCATTTGCCCCATGGCGAATGGGCGTCGGTGACGATGCTGGTGGTGATCGGTGGTTTACAGCATCACGGCAATATCGGCAAAAAAGCCGCCGAGCGAGCCATTGGCACCTTGATCGGGGCTGGAGTCGGTCTGGTCCTGGTCGCGCAACAGGCCTGGCTCGGGATGCCGTGGCTGACTTATTTCGCCATGTCGGTGGTGTGCGGGTTTTTCTCTTATCACGCCATTGGCAAGGGCGGCTATACGGCGTTGCTGGCCGCCATCACCGTATTTATCGTCGCGGGGCATGGCGACAACGCGGTCACTGCTGGCCTGTGGCGCGGGGTGGACATCCTGATCGGCATCGCGCTGGCGCTGGCGTTTTCATTCGCGCTGCCGCTGTACGCGGTGTTTTCCTGGCGCTACAACCTGGCCGATGCCTTGCGCGATTGCGCGACGATCTATGGGCGCATCATCAATGGTGAGCCGGTCAGCGACGATGAACACCTCAAGCTCATGGGGCGCCTGAACACAGTGATGGTGCAATTGCGCTCGCTGATGCCGTCGGTTTCCAAGGAAGTGAAGATATCCATGACTGAACTGGATGCCATTCAGCGCAACTTGCGGATGTGCGTCAGCACCCTGGAAATCCTCGGCAACACCCGCCCGGATGCCAGCGACCCCAACGCCATGGTGCAGTTGCAGTCGGCGATGACCGCGGAGCATCGGCAGATCCGCGTGCAACTGATCGGTATGGCGCGGGCGCTGAAAACCGGTGCGTCGCAACGGCTGAGCCGGCCTGTCGACCTGCCGCCAGCCTCAAGTCTTGAGACGCCGGTCTACAGCCCGCTAGACGGCTATCGGTTATTGACCCGTCAGTTCGCCGCCAACATCGGCGAGATGCGCCAACGACTGGCCAAGACCGCCCCGTGCTGGAACATCTGACACTTACTGTGCCGCCAGTTTCCGAGATTTGAAGCCCCAGCCCTGTTGCATCCCCGCGGCAGCCAGCAGAATCGCCGCCACGCCGAGCCATTGCAGCGGTTCCAGGCGATGGCCGAAGGCAAACCAGTCGACAAAAATAGCCGCAATCGGGTAGATAAACGACAACGCCCCGGTCAATGCGGTTGGCAGCTTTTGAATCGCGCCGTACAACAGCACATACATCACACCGGTGTGGACGATGCCCAGTGTCACCAGACTGGCCCAGGCACTCGGCGCTTGCGGCAGGGCGGAAAAGTGCGCGAACGGCGCAAGCATCAGCACCCCGGTGCAGACCTGAATCAATGCGATCAGATGCGGCGGCGTACCGGTCAGGCGCTTGATGATCAGCGCGGCAATCGCGTAAAGGAAGGCCGCGCCCAGCGCCAGGCCGATCCCCATCAGGTAATCATTACCGCTCTCGCCCTGCCCGCCATGGGCACTGACAATCGCCAGCATCCCGAGAAACGAAATACCCAGCCAGAACAGTTTCTGCAAGGTGATTTTTTCGTTGAGGAACAACGCGGCCAGGCCGACCAACATGAACGGCTGAACGTTGTACACCGCCGTACCAATGGCAATCGAGGCGCGCGAATACGACGCAAACAACAGCACCCAGTTGCCGACAATTGCCACGCCACTGAACACTGCCAGCAGGAACGTGGTACGGGTCAGAATGTCAGGACGCAAAAAGCCGAAGGCCGCACAAATCAGCAGCAAGGTGCCCGCCCCGAACAGGCAGCGCCAGAACACCACGTCCAGCACCGGTTGCCCGGACACCAGCACGAACCAGCCAATGGTCCCGGAGATCAGCATGGCGGCGGTCATCTCAAATGAACCGCGACGTATTGACTTGTCCATCTTCAGACTCCTGTGTTTGAGCGCAAAGTATGCCAATCTACTCGGGAGCTTCTCCAGCGCAAAAAGCAGGCTAAACTCGATTTATGCCTTTTTTATCAAGGCGGTTTCACTTAATCGCCTTACAGGGGGTTCGCCATGACCGACGACATCGATCAAGTGCTGATTAGCGCCTTGATGGAAGACTCCAGGCGCTCGCTCAAGGCGCTGGCGCACCTCAGCGGCTTGTCCTCGCCCAGTGTCGCCGAGCGTTTGCGCCGCCTCGAAGAACGCGGCGTACTCAAGGGCTACACCGTGGAGATCGACCCGAAATGCTTCGGCTACCAACTCCAGGCCATCGTGCGGATTCGCCCGCTGCCGGGCCAGTTGCAGGAAGTGGAGCGACAGATTCAGGCCATCCCCGAATTCACCGAGTGCGACAAAGTCACGGGCGACGACTGCTTCATCGCGCGCCTGCACGTGCGCTCCATGGAACAACTGGACACCCTCCTCGACCGTCTGAATACCCATGCCGAAACCAACACGGCGATCGTCAAGAAGACCCCGGTCAAACGCCGGTTGCCACCGATGGCATGAGTGCTGTTTGTTCGGTAATAGCGTAGATTGAGGTTTTCCGGCGAAGGATTGGCGGTCAATGAAAACTCAGGCAATGCTACTGGCGGCGCTGATGCTGGCGGGCTGCGGCACGATTCAAACAGTAGTGCGCGGTGACGAAGTGGCGGCGGAAAGCCTCAAGGAACAGAAGAGTTATTGCGGTGCAGTTCCGCGAATCTACAGCGGTGTGAGCTATGATTTTTGCAGTTTGAATGCGCCGCTGAAAAAAGGCCTCGATGCACAAGACTACACCGATGCTCCAGCCGTTGTGCTGATCGACGTGGTCATGTCCGGCGCGCTCGACACCTTGTTGTTGCCCTACACCATTTACCGCCAGCAGGCCGATGGCAGCATAGTCATAGACTGAATGACCTGAATGACCTGAATGACCTGAATGACCTGAATGTCAGGCAATAAAAAACCCGCCTGAGCGGGTTTTTTACTTAAAGCCTTCGATTAATCATCGCGGCTCATGATGCCGAACAGCTGCAACAAGCTGATGAACAGGTTGTAGATCGATACATACAGGCTGATGGTCGCCATGATGTAGTTGCGCTCGCCGCCATGAATGATGGCGCTTGTCTGGTACAGAATGCAGACCGAGGAGAACAGCACGAAACCTGCGCTGATCGCCAGTTGCAGGCCGCTGATCTGGAAGAAGAAGCTCGCCAGCGTCGCACCCAGCAGCACGAAGAAGCCTGCCGTGATGAATCCGCCCAGGAAACTCATGTCCTTGCGGGTAATCAGCACATAAGCCGACAGACCACCGAACACCAGCGCCGTCATCGCGAATGCCGAACTGACCACTTCAGCGCCGCCCTGCATTCCCAGATAACGGTTGAGGATCGGGCCGAGCAGGAAACCCATGAAACCGGTCAGGGCAAAAGCAGAAACCAGGCCCCAGGCAGAATCACGGAGTTTGTTGGTGAGGAAGAAAAGGCCGTAGAAGCCGATCAGCACCACGAACACGTTCGGGTAACCGACGCGCATCTGCTGAGCGACAAACGCCATCACGCCGCTGAATGCGAGGGTGAGAGCGAGTAAGCCGTAAGTGTTGCGCAGGACGCGGCTAACCTCTAGCTGCTCAGCCTGCACGCTGTTATTAACTGCGTAATCCTGTTCGCGCATGGCGACACTCCTGTTGGTTTGAAACGTTCAGTCGCAAAGATCATAACAGACGCTCTGTAACAAGCTATGCAGAGAGTTTGACAGTGTGTTTCATTCAGGTATTATGGCGCCCGCAACACAAACGGAGGTGTGGCCGAGTGGTTTAAGGCAACGGTCTTGAAAACCGTCGACTGTAACAGGTCCATGAGTTCGAATCCCATCGCCTCCGCCATCTTTATACGACAAAGCCCTGATTATTCAGGGCTTTGTCGTTTCTGGGGTTTGGTGAAAATCTCAACGCTCGGCATGTGTTCCATAACTATTTTGGAAGTGTTCCAGAACTCAGCCCGTTTTCAGCCTTTCAAGCGTTCTGCCGCCCGCCCCTACTCTCATTTCCAGCGGGTGACTGACGCAGGGCGGGGGACTTCCGATGTCCCGATCAGGGGCGCAGCGCTCGAAGCTTTTTTACCGACTCGTCAAAGCTTTCCAATGCCTGACTGATGATAATTTCAGCTTGAGCCTTAGCCGAGGGATCAAAAGGCTCATCGCAGGCGCGTCCGATCCAGACAGAAATATGAGCATGCCGTTCAGATGCCAGGTCGCTATCCATCACCTTCCTCGCCAAAAAGCTTTGCCAATCCTCGTCCCTTTTTTCATCGCCATTGCACTTGTTGCAGGAAAGAAGATGGTTGTGGATTCCGTTCGAACCACCCATGGCGGACGATACGATATGGTCCAGGTGCCCGGTACGCGAAGTACGGGCCAGAGAAATGCCACAGTAGGCGCAAGAGGACTGGAAGTAATTCCAGAGCTCTTCAACTTCAGCGCCCGATGGATGTGGATCAAGAATCGCCGCGAAACATCTGCGCATTTTGTTTTTTGCCATTGATGGTGTGTCTTTGGCCATTTCATGATTTCCGGATAATTGGGGCAGGCAAGGGAGTATCACTCGTAAACCCGACGTAGCGCACTAGCACCCCATGCTTGCAGGGGTGCTAAAAAGCTATACAGAACAGTCCTTTGGAACGGCGCCCACTGCAATCGATGCCGTACCGTGCTTAACCGTGATTCACGTTTCCCCGCAAAAGTCCCTATAGGCTTTCGACGAGAAAGGCCCCGCAATCCGGCGTTCTGCCAACCGAACACAATCCCTTCACTAATCAGGTCTGCACCAACACGACTGCACATTGCGGGCGGTCATGTCGATGCAGTCCTCTGGCGGATTACCCGTCGCTTCTCAGCTTTGTGCTGGTCGCAGCAACCATGTCCAGAACACTGACCCCGGCTGCTCCAACAGCCTGGCTCAGCACTTTGTCCTCAATGCTTTCACTTATCGCAACGAATGACATGCCCGCAGCTGCCACTATGGCTAGCTGTGCAAACTCATCTGGACGTGGGGGGGGGTGGCTCTTTCACTCGGCGCCAGCCTGATGGAAACTTCACAACGAGCGGCCGGCCGGAAGGGCACCAATCTTCCTCGGTCAAGGCCCGCAAAAATCCCGCTGCGTCACCACCCTGTGCGTGGACCAGAGAAGCTGCATCAGTGAGTCTACGCGCAAGGTCAACCGCAGAAAGCTGAGCGCTCAAAGCCCATCTGACCTCCGAGCGCCACGGTTCTGGAAATGGACCCTCCCGCCATGGTTCTGGAGTAGGACCAAAGCGGTCGCCATAGCGGGGGCCGAAAGGGCCACCGCCGATGATTTCCCAGATCTCGGGGCGTATCCGAGCAAGAATGGTGAACAGGCCTAAGCGAGAGTCGGCCATGACAATCTCCTTCGCAGCCAAAGTTATAAGGCTTCCGACTGTCTAGGTACGACACCAAACTGGGGCTCACGGCGCCCACGCTAAGCGGGCAGAAGACCCCGACAACACGGAAAAGCCCGTAGTCGAGTCGGGAGCCCCCTTTAACTGTAGCCTCTCAACTTTTCGCGTCAACTAATCAGCTCATACAGACCTCAGCGACATTTCAGCAACATCCTCTCCGGCGTTCTGCCGACCGAACACAATCCCCCCTTTCGCAGAACCGTCAAAGCATCGCTGGTAGTCTCGCCGCCACGTTCGCCAGACATTAAGGGATGTAGGCGAAAATAGAAGCCCGGAGCCGCGAACCTTCGGGGCTTTGCATTTCTGCACTGGAACAGAATTACATCGCGATTCTATTGGGGTAAGGCAGAGTACTCAGACCCAATGAAACCGGGCACTTCCTTACTTTGGAATACCCGGTTTTAACCTGCTATACACGGTCAGTGGTACAAAAATTGGTACAAGCTATCCTTCCCGCCTAGGCGCCCTGCCAATCGAATACCCATCACATATCATTTTTCCAGATGCTACGCTCACCTCTCTAGCCACCACGGTCAATATAGGCTCAAGCAATGTCGCTCATTCACGATATTCAAGCAGCGGCAATCTCGCAAACAACGGATGTTCCCACACTGCTACGTATGTGCAAGTGCTTGCCGCCCGTATTTCTCATCAGCAGCTCAAGGAATGGGTAGATTGTGAGCTCAATGGTTATCCCGACATCGACTCACTACCGGACTATCGGATAGTTCGTGTCGACTCCTTTGGAACATTCGATGACGGATTCAGGAGAGTAAACCACCTGCAAATACCGGCATCAGTCCTTCCTGAGCATCTACAAAAGCGTTATGCGAATGCATATATGTGCAGCAGCATTAGTGCCTACGCAGCCTTGCTAGATGGAGACACGACAGGTAGGGTCATAGAGCAATGGCCTCTACATCTTGCGCTCAAATATGGATCCAAGGTTGCGAACGGCATGCAATGCATAAGTGCGTGGCAAGAAATCCCGATTGGGGCAGTGGTTCGGCTATTGGATGCGGTTAAAACGCGAATCCTGGGCTATGTAATCGATTTGGAGCTAGAAGCACCAAATGCCGGCAACACGCCAGTTGGCAGCCAACCCCCTCTGAGTAGCGAAAAAATGACGCAGATTTTCAATACCAATATCGCCGGTAGCGTGGGAAATCTTTCTAACTCAGGCGAAAACTTCAATCAGACCGCCTCCCTCCAGCTTGGAAACTGGGACTCGTTAGCGCAGAACCTAGGTGCGCTTGGTCTTAAATCGGCTGATTTCGAAGGAATGCGAACTGAGCTCGATCAAGCGAACACGGCATCTGACGAAAAAGAAAAATCAACCGTAGCTAGTAGGTGGGTCGGGTACTTAATCCCAAAAGCAATTGCGGGAGCATCCGGTGTCGGAATTGAGGCCGTCGCTTCTGGTATCGCAAAGGCAATCGCCGCCTACCTAGGCTTACCAGGCGCCTAATCAATCATCGGTTTTCAGCTTCATCACGAACGACGCGACATTTAATTATGACGTCCACACGGGGATAGACGGGGGATTGGCCTTTGAATCTAAGGGTCCAGCCTCGAGCATTCCCCGCATTACTCCGTCACTCCCCGATAAATTGGCCCAAATCGACTGGATCGAAATTCACTTTTGATAGTTTTTGATTCCCCTTATTTTCCGCGCTGAAGCATAAAGACGCGCCGGCATGTGGCTGGCTTTCATGCGCATGAAATTAAGGATATCAACATGTCAACAATCAAAATGAAGAACGAACACACCGGTCAGTTTAAAGAGGTTCCAGTCGGGTTCTCTTGGACAACCTTCTTTTTTGGATTTTTCCCTGCTTTACTTCGAGGTGACTGGAAGAATTTCATGATTCTGTTCTTCCTTGGTCCTCTGACGCTCGGAATTCTCAATATCGTGTATTGGTTTAAATACAACAAAATCTATACGAATGATCTTGTCGGCCAAGGTTTCAAAGCGGTTATGTCCGAAGACGAGGCTGCTTTTATGTCTGCAAAAATAGGTATCCACTTGCCAATCGTTGCCAGCAAGACTTACACCGCAATATGACTGGCTCGGGCGCCCTCTCCGCCGCTCTGTCGACCAGCAATACATATTTTTGATATTTATTAACTTTCCAATTTCGTCGATCCAGCCTCTAATCCCCCTCGGCAAGAAGGTTTGCGAGGGGCTATTTCATGGCGGCTCCTACAAGGCGCAGTAGGCTGTTTACCTATTGCGTGCAAATTCAGATTGTCGTTGATGGAACTCCTTATTTTTCCCCGCACCTGCCGCCCCAGGCAGTGCGGGTTTTTTTTGTCTCCGGCGTTCTGCCGATCCCCTCCAAGTACAAGCAAATGCAACCTCCCGTTTGCGAACCGTAAGCGGAGCATCGTGAGCAACCGCATATCGAACGCTTGAAAGTGGCGTGACACGTGCCAAGAAAAAGCCCCGCCGTTGCGGGGCTTTTTTATTCCTCATCCAGTCCATCCCGCGGCTGTTCCCCACCTCAGGCAGCGCCACAACAACCGAAACGCCTCAACCAACAAGGGCACAAACGCCTATCACATTGTCGAGCGCTCCTCCGGCAAGGTGAAGGGGTTCCGCTGGACGTGGAAGGACGCGGTCAACCTGGCCCAGGCACTGGAGGCGCGCGCCGATGGCATCAAGATTTCTCTGTCAGGTGAGCGGAAATGATCGGCGTACCAAAGCCTCACCCGCGAGACTCGATCATCGAGAACCTGAACCAGCAGCTGGAGCATTACTTCGGCACCGGTAAATCGGTGCAGGAAATCGAACCAGGTGTTACCGGTGAGAAAGCCCTCGGCTTCGGCAGTGCCCACAGCAACAAGCTGCATGCAGGACGGGACAAAATCGCACCGGCGCTGGAGACCCTGGCCGAGAGCGACTCATCACTGAACAAAGCGGCTGAAGCGCTCGGCATTGATCACAAGCGCGCCCGCCTAATCGCCAGCGAAAACGGCTTCAAGTTCAAATCATGAAGCGCCTCAGCAAACAGGTGCGCCAGCGCCGACGACAGACATGGCTGGATATACCGGCCCACGGAATTGAAGAGGCAGGCCATGGCCAAGAGCAACGCGGATATTCAGAAGGACAAGCGCGCCAAGGAGAAAGCCTTGCTCGACCGGATCGACGCCGAGAAGCGATCGCTGATTGTGTCGAAGGCATTGGATGACGCCCTCAATGTTCTGGGCGAGCGCCACGAACTTGAGGAATGGCAGGAGACGGTGTCGACGTGTCTGATCAATCTAGCAGCCGCGCCGGCTGAAGAATCCGCCCTCTTCGCCAACATGTCGCGACACAAAATCACAATCAGCGAAAACGTATCGCGCAAACTTGAACTCGCCTACAACCGCGAAGCCCTGCGCATCTGTAACGACGAATAACCCCGCCCACTCCAACGAATCACGCCATGCGCAGGAGTTTAGGCATTCCCTCGGTCATACCAGTTATTGGCCAGCTCAATACCGCGCAGTTTTGCGTCGTCGATGCTCTGGAAAGGACCGTCAGACTCAGCGATCAGGCTTTCGCCTCGCGGATCTAGTTGTGCCACTACCCGCACGCCGACAGGCACGGGATCGTTATCGTCGCCCCACTTGAAGCGTACGAGCGCCTGCTTTCCGCTGGCATGTGAGTGAAAGAACCCTGGCTCCCTATCGATAGCCATCGCTTTACCCTCTTTGATCCGGACTGATTCCGGATCATCAACCAATAGCCCACTTCAACGAATCACGCCAGCCGGAGAGAACGGAAGATGATAGAAGCATGGCGGCAGCTTAAACCTGGATCAGAACGCTAGCCTGCTGAGAATCAATAGTTGGGATCAGCCCCGAACCCTGTTGATGTGCGAGCCAGGCCCGAGTCAGCTTCACGTCGAATCGCCAGCCATGGGTTTCCATCCAAACAAGCGCTGTATGGGTAATTCGATAGCGTCCGCACTTCGTGCATGCTCTTTCCTGGTAATGATCACCAACATCGACGTCTGAAGCAGGCTCATCGCAAATTAGGCATTCCATATCTACCTCCATTGGCTGAACCTCTAACTATAGACGATTCCCACCCCTCCACCGCCCGGGCATGCCCCGGCATAGGACGCCCCATGCCCACAGAATAAATCTCCTTGAAGTGCCAGCGCGCCTAATAAAAAAGAGGTGATCCGTCCATCCAACACCAATAGCAAAATGCCATACCTCGGTTTAGCATTGGTCGATTAACCAAACGGACGACGAAAATGAAAAAAATGCTGATCGGAGCACTTCTGGTACTAGCTCCACACTTGGCTTTCGCTGGCTGTTTTGGCTCTCCGGGCTTTCAGACATGCACGGATAACAGCGGCAACACGTATAACGTTCAGCGCTTTGGAAACACCACCAACGTTCAGGGAACTAGTACATCAGGCACCACCTGGAATCAGACCAGCCAAAAAATAGGCAATACAGTTTTTCAGAATGGTACGTCGGCGGACGGTAATTCATGGAATGGAACCAGCCAAACCATCGGAAATACGACCTTTCACAACGGAACGGACTCCAATGGAAACCCCTACAACCACACTTGCAACCAATACGGCTGTAATTGACGCATTAGCCGAGACCTCCTTTCAGAGGTCTCTCCTCAGCCCTAGTAAGTCGATAATTCTCGCTGATCACGCTAGCGGCCAGCTCGCTAACAATCCCCCGCAGTAACTCCCTCCTTCAAAGTCAGCCGCTATAGCGGCTAGGAATCCGCATGCCTGAAGAATTTGTTCCCAAAGGTGGCATGTGCGCCACTTGCACCCATGCCCACCGCAATTGCAGCCACCTTCCATTCAGCACCATGCCGGCGCTCGCCCGGGACGCCCAGACCGTGATCGTCCGCTGCACTGACTTCCTGCGCCGCAAGTAAGGGTTCACCTCACCAGTTACTTCAGGAGGGGAGCTGTGTACAGCAACTGGCGAGGCGAACCGCTAAACCTTAGTTCACCCACTCAGCTTGCATGTCACCCCTCATCTGATCATCAATACTTAACTACCAGCCTGCCGGTGAAAGGCGGGCGAGGAGTTCGCATGCTCGAAACTATTGAGGTGTCGCGCGTGAAGTGCTTCGCCGCAAACACGGCTGGCCGGGATTTCGCGGTCGGCGACATTCACGGGCACTTCACCCGATTGCAGGCCGCGCTGGATGCTGCCGGCTTCGATCCATCGGCGGATCGCCTTTTCAGTGTCGGCGATCTGGTCGACCGTGGGCCGGAGTGCCGGAGCGTCCTCGATTGGCTGGATAAGCCATGGTTCCACCCAGTGCGCGGCAACCATGACGACTACGTGGTCCGCTTCGATACCTGCGACGTGGACAACTGGGTCTACAACGGCGGCTCGTGGTTTGCCGGGCTGGCATGGGACGAGCAGCGCGAATTCGCAGCAAGGTTTGCTGATCTGCCAATCGCCATCGAGGTCGGGACGGCTCAGGGCCTGATCGGCATCGTGCATGCGGACTGCCCGTTCCCATCTTGGGACCAGTTGCGCGCCGAACTGGAGTCGCCTGAAAGCAACAAGCGCCTGCGGTTGGTGCAGAACACCTGCATGTGGTCGCGCAGCCGAATCCAAGATGCAGACATCTCAGGCGTTGAGGGTCTGCGCGCCTTGGTGGTCGGCCACACCCCGCTGCGTCAGCCTGCCGTACTCGGGAACGTCCACTACGTCGACACAGCCGGATGGATGGACGGCCACTTCACCCTGCTGAATCTCGCCACGCTTCAATGCACCCCACCAATCAATCCAAATCTCAGTCACGACTGGGATTAACCACCTTCTGCCGCCAAGCGCGGCACGGAGCATCATATGGAATCCGAAATCCTTTCGCCCGCAGAGCTGGAGGAACTCACCGGCTATAAGGCCCCAGCATCCCAAAAACAATGGCTAGTAAATCGCCAGTGGGTGTTCGAGGTAAACCGCAATGGCCCACGAGTTGGTCGGCACTATGCCCGAATGAAGCTGGGCTTCGTGATACCTGCTTCTCTCGATCCAACCCCTACACCCAAGGCGCCAGTATGGACGCCAGACTTCTCTCGAGTGAACTGATATGCGACCCTGCAAGGCCGAAACACGTAACTTGCCGCCCCGGATGTATCAATGGTCGCGGCCACGGAAAAGCGGAAAGGACTGGATTGCCTATTACTACCTGGACGTGACCGGTAAGGCGATCCCACTAGGCAAGGACCTTGATCTGGCCAGAATCAAATGGGCCGAACTGGAAGCCAAGGAAATGTCGCTAGATCTGCGTACCATGAAGGGCAACTTCGACCGATACATCCGCGACATCGTCTCCAAGAAAGCAGCGCGCACCCAGAAGGATAACCTCGCGGAGATCAAGCAACTGCGGCCGATGTTCGACAGTGCACCTATTGACTCGATCACCCCAGCCACGATTGCTGGGTACCGGGATGCACGGACGGCCAAGGTGCGGGCTAACCTAGAGATCGCCACCCTCTCCCATGTTTTCAATATCGCTCGGGAATGGGGGCTGACGACCAAACAAAATCCCTGCCAAGGCGTTCGTAAAAACAAAGAGACTCCGCGGGACTATTACGCGAATGACATGGTTTGGGTTGCTGTTTACAAGAAGGCAGCTCAAGAGCTGAAAGACGCGATGGACCTGAGCCAGGCACTTAAGCGTTCAGTAAACACCCTACTTCTACAGGTTTCGCTCATCGAGTCGCGACAATCACACCCTGAACTACGGTTTTGGAGTCGTGGACTAGACTCATCCGCCATTGGGGGTTGCTGTACAACTTGGAGAGTAACCATGAAAACAACCTTATTATCCTTAACACTTGCTATCGCACCTCTGCTCGGCGGTGCTGCCGTCGCCGATACATCCAAACCGAATATAATTTTCATCATGGGAGACGATATTGGCTGGATGCAGCCAAGCGCCTACCACCGAGGCTTGATGGTCGGTGAAACACCAAATATAGATCGTATTGCTAACGAAGGATCGATCTATATGGACTATCTCGCCGAGCAAAGTTGCACGGCTGGACGCAACGCATTTTTCACCGGCATGCATCCTCTGCGCACAGGCATGATCCCGCCACAACTACCAGGCAGTCCCTCCTATCTGCGGCCCGGCACGCCAGCGCTGGCCAAATTCCTCTACGATTTGGGCTATACCACGGGTGAGTTCGGCAAGAACCACTTGGGAGACCACCCGGCAGCACTGCCAACCGCCCATGGTTTTCAAGAGTTTTGGGGCTACCTCTATCACCTGGATGCAATGCAAGGGGTGAGTTTTCCCGATATCAACAAGTCGCCTACTGAACAAGCCATTGCGCCACCCTGCAAAAACGAACCTCTGCCCGGAGTTCCCGAGGTTCCAGGGTCTGTCGACCCCAGGACAGCAAACTGCCTGACACCGCCACGACCGGTGCTTGCCTGCGCGTCCTCCGATGGCACACAACAGAATCAGAAGTGTAAAGATGAAGGCCCGTTAACCCTTGAGCGGTCAAAAACCGTCGATGAGGAAATCTCTGCGCACGTCATAGATTTCCTCGACCGCAACGACCCTAAAAAGACGAACAAGCCGTTCTTCGTTTGGTACAACCCCGCACGCATGCACATTACTACCGTGTTGTCTGAGAAGTACCTGAACATGGTCGGCACCCCAGGCGGTAAGGATTGGGGGGTCAATGAGGCCGGGATGAAGCAAATGGATGACAACATCGGGTATGTCATCAAGAAGCTTGAAGACATGGGGCAACTGGAAAACACCATTATTGTGTTTACCACCGACAACGGTGCTGAAGTCATTACCTATCCTGACGGCGGCGTTACACCCTTCAAAGGTGGCAAGCTGACCACCTGGGAAGGCGGTATGCGTGCACCGATGGTTGTACGTTGGCCAGGACATATCAAGCCAGGCACCGTCAGGAATCAGTTGTTTGCATCGCTGGACTGGGTGCCAACCCTGGTCGATATAGCCGGTGGCCCAAAGGGGAATGACCTGAAGACACAGATAGAAGGTGGCAAGTACCCTGGCATCGTCAAAACCACACTCGATGGCGTCAATCAAGTCGACTATTTGACAGGTAAGAGTGACAAGTCCGCGCGCGAGATCTTCTTCTACTACACCGGCGCGAAGCCTTCGGCAGTGCGTTACAAAAACTGGAAGATGTACTACACGATGGTGCCAACCGATCCTACGGGAGCTATGAAAGGAGCTGTAAGCTACTCTTGGACCATGGTTGACAATATCAAGCGCGATCCCTTCGAGATTGCTGGTGGGTTGGACGATCCTAAATCCATCGCGGGTTACGCCGGCGCACTTGCTGCACCCGCCACGGCTTATATCTACGACTGGAATATGTTGCCCCTCGGTCAGTTGCTGTGGATGAAAGAACTGGCAACGTATAAAGAGTTCCCACCATTACAAGCACCTGAAACCTACAACCTGGACGGTATCATGGCGGAAATGGCAGCTTCCAGAGCGTCGAGTCACGCTGGCGAATAGGGCGCGGGACGAGTGTGAAATGACCACCGATTTCTTGCGCCGCTATATCGCTCAAGAAGTCGGTGGTTAACCGTTCAGTCACGCGAAACGTCGTATACGACGATAAATGCCCAGCATGAATACTCTTTAGCGCACACAACAACACCCTTCTATATCCAAGGGCTGCGAAAACTTCGTTGCCAGCGCCCCTGACATCAAGCGACCCACTTCAAGCAGACTTGCCCCAAACAGCGTTTCCCCCGATAACAACGCTCGTACCTCATGCATTGACCCCCGAACGAACGGCCACGCAAAAAAAGGGAGGGCATCCAATGCCCTCCCCTCCGTTGTCCGCGCTCCCTGCGGCAGTATTGACCAGGACCTCAAGTAGCCAGAATGAAGTCCGTGGCAGTAACGGTTGTTGCGTCGGCCACACCTACCAAGCGGATGGTGTCATTTCCGATGGTGACCAAGGTATCCGCACCGACATCGGCGACGTTGACGCTACCGGCAAAGTCCGCCGCCGTGATGTTGAATGCGGCAACATTGAGCCGATCCTGACCGCCGCCGATGGGATTGGTTTCGAAACCGATAATCTGATCGTTTCCGAAACCTGCGCTGAACACGAAGGTGTCATTGCCAATGCCACCCGCGAATACGTTGTCTGACGAATTGCCGGCCACCGTGAAGTTGCCGGTACCGCCAAAGAACACATTCTCGACGTTTGCGCCCAAGGTGTAACTGTTCAGGGATGTCCAGACGGTATCAACCCCTCCCCCGGCACCCTCGATCACTGTATCGCCGGCATCTGTCACCTCGAAGACGTCATTCCCGGCGCCGCCGATTAGCGTGTCAGCACCCGCACCACCAAGGATGATGTCATTCCCGGCCCCTCCTCCGATCACGTTATCCAGCTGATTGCCGACCGCAATGGAGTTGCCGGTACCGCCAAAGAACAAGTTCTCGACGTTTGCGCCCAAGGTGTAATTGCTTAGGGAAGTCCAGACGGTGTCAACCCCTCCCCCGGCACCCTCGATCACTGTATCGCCGGCATCTGTCACCTCGAAGATGTCATTCCCGGCGCCGCCGATTAGCACGTCAGCACCCGCACCACCAATGATGATGTCATTCCCGGCGCCCCCTCCGATCACGTTATCCAGCTGATTGCCGACCCCCGTGAAGTTGCCGGTACCGCCAAAGAACAAGTTCTCGACGTTTGCGCCCAAGGTGTAACTGCTCAGGGAAGTCCAGACACTGTCAACACCCCCTCCGATGCCCTCGATCACTGTATCGCCGGCATCTGTCACCTCGAAGACGTCATTCCCGGCGCCGCCGATTAGCACGTCAGCACCCGCACCACCCATGATGACGTCATTTCCGGCTCCCCCCGCAATCACGTTATCCAGCTGATTGCCGATCGCAATGGAGTTGCCGGTACCGCCAAAGAACAAGTTCTCGACGTTTTCGCCCAAGGTGTAACTGCCCAGGGAAGTCCAGATGGTGTCAACCCCTCCCCCGGCACCCTCGATCACCACATCGCCGGCATCTGTCACCTCAAAGACGTCATTCCCGGCGCCGCCGTTCATGACATCCGCGCCGAGCCCTCCGATGAGGATGTCGTTGCCGTCCTCACCATCCAGGAAGTCGTTGCCGTCCCCGCCGTTGAGAGAATCGTCGCCAGTGCCGCCAATCAACTGGTCGACACCGCCCAGGCCACTGAGCGTATCGTTCCCGCCCAGGCCGAGAAGCACATCGCTACCCGCGGTACCGATAAGGATGTTCGCCAAGGCGTCTCCCGTCTGCACCGCACCCACTATCAATACCGCCGCCGTCGCCGCAGAGGTCACCGACTCCGGCGTGCCGAAGCCATCGGTGTACCGCACGATCACCCGCAGTTGCAGATTGAGCTGCGGTGCACCAGGAGTGAAGGTCGCAGCGGTCGCGCCGTTGATGTCGGTGAAGGTAGCACCGCTACCTTGCTGCCATTGGAAGCTGAATGCGCCCAGCCCATCCACATCGGCAATCCCGGCAGTCAGCGCGGTCAGCACCTGACCTTGATTCGGTGTCGTATCGCTGATCAGCAACGCGCCTGTCGGTGCATCGTTGGCGTTGGCAACCGGGTCCGAAGGGTCGGACGTAACGCTTTCGGCTACACCGAAGTCATCCACGTAATTGACCACCACGCGCACCTGATCGCCAACCTGATCCTGACCAAGCGTGAACGTGTTACCGGTGGCTCCGACGATGTCGACAAAGCTAACCCCGTTGGTCGCCTGCCACTGGAAGGTGAACTGCGGATTGCTCAGACCATCAATGTCGATGATGGTCGACGTGTCAGCGGTCAACACCTGGTTCTGCACCAAAAGCCCGGTGACGGTCGGCCCTGCGGTCGGTGCGTTGTTCGCCGACGAATCGACGATTTCCAGCGTACCCTTGGCATCCTGATACACCGCCCGGACGCGGATACTCAGACCCGCTACATCGTCCGCCACCTGATAGGTGGTGCCCATCGCCCGCGATGCCTCGCCAGCGGCGACAAAGGTGATGTCTTCATAGACGCCCGAGCCAGCAATGTTTTCGACCTGCCAGTAGTAAGCCACCCCACCGGTAACCGCGCCGGTCGGATTGAGCAGGCTTACGTTGTCCGCGTCGCGTAGCGACTGATCGCTGACGCGCAGCAACTGGCCGGCGACCGGCGCATTCTCACGCGCACCGGTGTCCGCATCAAGGATCGCCAGACGACCCGTTGGGTCGATGTTTGAGGCGGTGCCAACTCCGGACGTCTGCGAAACGTCAGAGAATTGCAGACGTTCGACACCCGTCAACCGATCGACGCCATCACGCCCCGCCACCAGATCGGTCACGATGACGGCGTTGCCTTCGACAGAGACGCTGTACTCCGACGCAAGACCGGAGTACACCGCGGTGTCGAAGTTGTCAGTGCCGGTCAGAATCTCCCGCACGATGACCAACTGGCCCGGGTTGTAAGTGCCGCTCAACATAAACGGCACCAACGGTTCCATGCTGTCGAACGTGGCGATTTCCGCGCCAGTACCATCAGCATTCGCCCGTACGCTGATGCGTACGTTCAGCCACTTGTCACCATCGATGATGTCGTCACCACCGCGACCTTCGATGAGGTCGCTGCCGCTACCACCGAGGATGATGTTGCCGCCGTCGAAGAACGTCGCTCCGGCTGGCAGCAGACCCGCCAAGCCATTGATCAGGCCGATGTTGGTCAGCACACTGCCGGTTGCACCCGCGGTGGGTAGCGAGGTGGAATCTTCGTTATCGCCGCGCAGGAAGTCACCGTGCGACGAACCCGACAGACCTTCCATGATGTCGAAACGCACCAGCGCCGAGGCACCGGAACCAGGCACCGGCGGTACATCGAAAAAGCGGTCAGTGAAATCGATGCTCACGCCTTGAGCGAGACCCTTGAAGGTCGCCCAGTCATAGCCGGAGCCGCCGATATAGCGGTCACCGAAGCCGAGACTGCCGACCATGATGTCGTCGCCGCCTTCGCCGTTGAACTTATCGTTCTCGTTACCGCCGACGAACACGTCGTGGCCGATCACCGGATCGTTGCCGAGCGGATCGAAGTTGTCGCCAGGTGCACCGTCCGAAGTGCCCTTCTCGATCCAGTCGTCGCCTTCGTTACCCATGTCCTGCTCGTTGGCTTTGCTGCCCAGGATGAAGTCGTTGCCCTGGCCACCAATAGCCTCGGAAGCGTCCTCACCGGTGACGATGAAGTCGTTGCCGAACCCGCCAATGATCAGGTTGACGCCATTACCGCCGTGCAGCACGTCGTTGCCGTCGCCACCCTGGATGTTATCGTCGCCACCAAGGTCGGTGATGATGTCGTCGCCGGCGCCACCGCGCAGTTGGTCGTTGCCGTTACCGCCTTCGATGAAATCATTGCCGCCATCACCCCAGACCGTGTCGTCGCCTTCACTGGAGATGAGGATGTCTGCACCGTCGGTGCCGCCCAGCACGATGTGCTCTACACCGGTGTATTTGATGTAGTTGGTATCCGGCCCCGCCGTCAGCGGATTATCGCGGAACACCACCTGCGCGCTGAGATTGCTAAGCGGATCGACATTGCCCAGGCCTTCGTTGAACTGCTTGCTCTGGTCCACTTCCAGATAGAACCCTGGGTCCGAGAACACCAGGCCCGGCAAGTGGGTGGCCGAGGTGTTGGCCATGATCAGCTTGGCGAACGAGTTGCTTTCAAGTTCCGCATTCATCGACAGGCCAGAGGTACGCTCCAGGTAGTAGAAGCGGTCGCCGTCCTGCAGTTTTTCCAGCTGGTTCTCGAACACGAAGTTGAAGGTCGTGCCGAGCATGCCGCCGAACGGCGTTTTCTCCTCGGCCAGGCCGCCGATCCAGAGGTCGATGGCATCGACGCCCGTGATCGTCACACCCTTCAGATCGTCGGCAGTACCCGCCACCCCATCCTTGCCGGCCAGCGTTACGTTGGCCCAGGTACCGGAGCTGTTGAGGAAGTCCAGCCGATCGGCTGGCTCATTAACACCACCATCGCCGAATACCAGCAACATCGCCGCGGCGCGTTTGCCTTCCAGTGTGGTCGCCGCCGTGATCGTGTCATGCGTGCCATAGGCCGCGATGAAGTTGATCAACGACTCCGGATGTTTCAGGTGCTGCACCAGGTCGACCCAGCTGGTGTACGGCTTGAGTTGGGTATCACCGGTTTGGTTGTAGATGTCGCGGCGAATCGCATTGAGCGAAGGAATCCCGACGTCGCGGCCACGGGCGATGTTGAGCGCCGGCAGGTCGAGCGGCAGGCCGAGCAGGTTATTGCGCAGCGCCTCGGTGACGAACTCGTCGATTTCGTTACCGGCCTGGCGAGTCAGCCCACGGATGATCGCACTGGTCGCATCCTCTGGTGTCAACCCACTGGCAGCGTACGCCAACGGGTTGAGGAACGCCGCGATCAAGCCCAGTTGTTGATTAGGATCAGCGCTGTTCGGATCGCCCACCACGCTGAAATCGACGTTGAAGCGATCGACGGTCTCGGTCAGCATCGAGTGGCCAAACCGGTACACGGTGTGGGCGAACTCGGCGACGATCGAGGCATCGAGGTCGACGTCATAGACCTGGGTCGGTGCGAAGAACAGGTCGACCCTTGGCTGGATGGTCCGCGCAAACTCCTCGAACACCAAGTGCTGATACTGCATCTCGGTGCCGAACTTGGCAGCCTGGAACAAGCGCTCACCATTCCACACCAGCGCATCGATCTCAGCCTGGTTGGCTGGCAACGCGCTCACCGGAGTGAGCAGCCACTCGTTGAGGAAGGCCACGTCACCCGAATCGAGCACGGTGTCCTTGGTCTGGGCGACCAGCCGATTGTGCTCGGAGTGGAAGATCGCATGCACCGCGGTCAGGCCGATGTTCTCGTTGACCCGGCCGTCGCCAGCGATGTAGTGAGCGTCGAGCAGTTCGTTGTCATAGGTCAGGTTGGTGCCGCCAGGGCCAGCTGGCTGCGCATTGCCGACATCAAAGTCAGCATCCGCCAGCAGAACCCCGCCGACGATTACCGGCGCTGCATTGTTGTTAATGTCGACGAGGAACTGGTGACCGGTGCGCACAGCATTGATCAGGCTGATCGGGGCATTCGGATTGCCTTCGACCAGGACGTCATCCGCCGTGCCGCCAATACCGTCACCCCCTTTCATCACGACCATCGGGAAGCCGTTCGGCCCCTTGATGAAATTGCCATAGGCGTCGGTCGCCAACAGCGGTGCATTATCGACGTCGGCATCGGTCAGGTGGATACCCAGGATGTCGTTGGCTTGCGCCTTGACCACTTTCCAGGTCGCCATGCCACCGATTTCGATGTCATCTCCGCCGCCATACTTACCATCCACCCCCAGGTCAACGTTAGTGATCAGCCTACCGGTCGCTATGGGGCCGTCGTCGGTCATTACATAACCGCGCAGGAACACCTGGTGCGACGGGTGCGAGCTGTAGGTCTGGTTTTGGTCCACGAACGGCGTGGTGGTGTTGGTTTGCTCATGGATGTCGTCGGCCGTGCCGAGAACGCCATCCGCCCCTGGCAGGTTGGTCGCGCGGGTCAGCACCATGAAGTTGGCGCTACCGCCTTCCACATACAGCGGATCATCCGGTTGCAGCGGGATGAAGATGGTGCCCGAACCGCCTTTGGTGACCAGGTCCAGACCGTGATCGAAGAACTGCCCGAAGAAGGTCATCCAGGCGTTAAACGGCGCGGACAAGCCTGCATCCGCCGCGGTGTTCTCGAACAGGTACACATCGTGATCGTCGGTAGTACCGAACTGACCATCCAGGCCGGGGCTGGCGACTATCCGTACGCCATCCTTGAGCACGTCGTCGTTACCCGCCGCACCGAAGTTGAGCACACCGTCGATACCTGGGTCGTAAGCCGTGGCATAGGCCGCCGGGTTGTTCGCCGTCTGGTCGACGATCAGATTACTGATAGTGCGCGGCTGCGAGTCGAACACATTGCCGCTGTTCTGCGCATACGACGAACCCGGGATGGCTGGCGAGCCGGGGCCGAAGAAGCCGGCAGGAACACCTTCCGCTGGATTGAAGACCGGATCGGTCAAGCGCGGAAAGACGTTATCGGCAGCACCAAACTGGGTGTTGTTGTTGCCATTGAGGTTTAGCAGGTTGTTGTTCGACCCATCGACCGCACGCAGACCCAGCGGCGCGCGGATATTCGGGATCAGCGAGAGAATGTCCTGACCGTCCGCTTCAGCCTCGGCAATCTTGATCTGATCGAGAATGAAGTTGAGGTCGGAGCGGACCATGTGCAGGCCTTCGCCACCCGCCGTGGCATCGACCACAGGTGTCGGCGCCGTCGGCACAACCGGCGCGCCGGGAGCTACCACGGCAGTCGGTTGCGAGAACACTATTTCAGTCGTGCCATGACCATCCTGGTAGATCGCCTTGACCCGCAGTGACAACCCGGCAAGGTCCGGAGAGACCTTGAACGCAGTGCCGTCGGCACTCTGGAACGCCAGGTCGCCGGCCGGCAAGAGGATGATGTCCTCGAATACGCCGCTGCCAGGATTTGCCTCGAACTGCCAGTAGTAGGACACCGAGGAGTTGTTGAGGGTACCCTGCGGGTTACCCGCTGCGATGTTGTCGTTATCGCGCACCGCGGCCACGCTGACTCTCAGCGTGTCGCCCACCGTGATTGCCCCGCCATTTCCATCGGCGATGGTCGGACTGTTAACCGGTTGTGCATTGAGCCCCGTCACCAGCACTTGCTGGGTATCGGCAAACTGCAAGCGTTCGATATGCAGCAGAGTATCGGTGCCGTCGCGACCCGCTACGGTATCTGCCACCGTCCAGACATCGTCCGCCAAAGTGGCCGTGCCACGGGTGTCATGAGTCACCACATACTCGTTTTGAACCCCGGAGTAAATGGCGGTGTCGAAGGCCGCCCCGCCCGTTGAGGTGCCGGGCAGAATTTCGCGCACGGCCTTGAGCTGCCCCGGGTTATAGGTGCGGTCCAGCATGAACGGGATCATATCGACCATGCTGTCGAAGGAGGCGATCTCAGGCCCGGTATGGTCGACGTCGCCGGCGGCATAAACCGCAATTCTGACGTTGATCCACTTGTCGCCGTCGATCAGATCATCGCCACCGCGACCTTCGATCAGGTCACTGCCGTTGCCACCGAGGATGATGTTGCCAGTGGCAAAGCCGGTGGTTGGCAAACCGGCATCGGACAGAAACTGCGCCAGTCCGCGGATCAACGCCACATTGGTCAGCGCACTGCCCGTGGCACCACCGTGATTGATGATCGTATCCGCATCAACATTATCGCCTTTGAGCACATCGGCGAAGTTCGAACCGGATAAGCCTTCGACCTCGGCAAAACGGTCGAGAATCGAGGCCGGCGAAGCACCGACCGGATTGAATATCCCGGCGTTCTGGTTTGGCGCGTTGCCGTGTGGCTGCGCCAGTGCGGCCAGGGACAGGTCAGCGGTCACGCCGTACTTGTCATTTTTGTAGGTTATCCAGTCGAAACCGGACATACCGTCCATCTTGTCCTGGGCATCGCTGCCGACAAAGATGTCATCGCCACCCTCGCCGATCATTTCGTCGAAGCCACCACCACCGACAAAGACGTCGTTGCCGATCACATCGTCATTGAGCAACGGCGAGAAGTTATCGCCAGGCGCACCGTCCTGGGTGCCTTTCTCGATCCAGTCATCACCTTCGTTGCCGGTAGGTGGCAGGTTGGTCTTGGCACCGAGGATGAAATCGTCACCGCGACCGCCGAAGGTCGTGGTGATGTCTTCAGTGGTGACAATGAAGTCCTGGCCATCGCCACCCAGGATCAGGTTACCTAAAGCAAGCATGCTACCGGCCACGATCACATCGTTACCGGCATTACCTTCCAGACGGTTGTCGCCGAACGAGTCGGTGATGATGTCATCGCCCGCGCCGCCAAGAACCGCATCGTTCCCGGCACCGCCTTCGAGGCGGTCATTGCCTTCGTCGCCGTAAACGGTGTCATCGCCGTCACCGGAGATAATGATGTCGTCGCCAGCGGTGCCGCCCAGCACGACATGGTCTTCACCGGTGTATTGCAGATAATTACTGTCCAGACCTGGGGTGTCAGGGTTGTCGCGGATCACCAGCGACACGACTTCCACACCGTTGATCATGATGCCGCCCGTTGGATCGGCTTTGAGGTCCGCGCCAAGGCCCGTGAACTGATTGGCCTGATTCACTTCGAGGGTGAACGTCGGGGTCAGGAACACGGTGTTCGACAGGTGGGTGACATCGGTGTTGAGCATCATCAACTTGGCAAAGGAGTTGTTTTCCAACTCGGTGCCGAAGTTCAGGCCCGCAGTACGCGACAGGTAGTAGAAGCGGTCACCGTTCTGCAACGCCTCCAGCTGGGTTTCAAACACAAAGTTGAACGTGGAGCCGAGCATGCCGCCGAACGGCATTTTCTCCTCGGCGAGGCCACCGACCCAGAAGTCGATGTCGTCCACACCGGTGGTGGTGACGCCATTGACCATGGCGTAGGTACCCGTACTGTTAAGGAATGCCAGGCTATCCGCTTCAGTGGCGGTAAAGGTACGCTCGCTGGCAGTACCGGCATTGATCACCGCGCTGCCGCCAAACACCAGTGCAAAGGCGACCGCACGCATCTCGACCAGCGTATCCACATCTGCCGCAGTCAATGCCGCGTGGGTACCGAAGGCTGCGATGAAGTTGATCAACGACTCAGGGTGCTTGAGGTTTTCCGCCAAGTCAGCCCAACTGATGTACGGCTTGAGTTGGCTGTCGCCGGTTGAAGCGTAGAACTCACGGCGCGCCTCATTCAACGTGGGGATGCCAGTGTCGCGACCACGCGCCAGGTTCAGGGCCGGCAAATCGAGCGGCAGACCGAGCAGATTGTTGCGCAACGCTTCGGTGACGAACTCGTCAATCTCGTTGCCGAGCTGACGGGTCACACCGCGAATGATCGCCCCTGCCGCTTCGTCCGCAGTCGCCCCGCTACCGGCAAACGCCAGCGGGTTGAGGAAGGCTGCGATCAGGCCGAGTTGCGAGTCCGGGTTGTTCGGGTCAGTCAGGAGCGGATTGAACAAGGGGTCGAAGCGATCGACGGTCTCGGTCAACATCGAGTGACCGAAGCGGTACACCACGTGGGCAAACTCGGCGAGGATGGCCGGGTTGATCGAGGTGTCATACCCGTTGGGTGCAAGGAATTCGTCGATCTGCGGCTGAACGGTCCGCGCAAACTCCTCGAACACCAGGTGCTGGTACTGCATCTCGGTGCCGAACTTGGCGGCCTGGAACAGGCGTTCGCCGTCCCACACCAACGCCGCGATTCCGGCGGGTGTAGTGGGTATTGCGGTCACGTCGTCTATCAGCCACTCATTGAGGAAGGCCAGATCGCCGGAGGTCAGGATGGTTTGCTTGGATTGCTCGACCAGGCGGTTGTGCTCGGAGTGGAACACATGGTGCACGGTGGTCAGGCCGATGTTCTCATTCGCCCGGCCATCGCCGGCGATGTAGTGAGCATCGAGCAGTTCGTTGTCATAGGTCAGGTTGTTGCCGCCTGCACCAACAGGCTGCGCATTGCCGATGTCGGTGTCAGCATCGGCCTGCAGAACCCCGCCGACGACGACCGGTGCGGCATTGTGGGCGATGTCGTCGAGGAAACCATGCCCGGCGCTTACGGCGTTGGCCAGGCTGATCGGAGCATCCCGGTTGCCTTCGAGCAGGAAGTCATCCGTCGTGCCGCCAATACCGTCAAGCCCTTTCATCACCACCTGCGGCATGCCGCCCGGTCCCCGGATGAAGTTGCCATAGGCATCGGTTGCCAGCAGCGGCACGCTGTGCACATCGGCGTCGGTCAGGTTGATACCGAGAATGTCGCGGGCCTGGGCCTTGACCACTGCCCAGGTCGCCATGCCGCCATCTGTGCCGTCGCCATCATCGGCAGTGCCGAACTTGCCATCGCCGCCCAGATCGCGGTTGGTAATCAAGCGCCCCGTTGCAATAGGGTCACCTGCCGCGTTGATAACGTACTCACGCAGGAACACCTGATGCGAGGGGTGCGAGCTGTAGGTTTGGCTCTGATCTACGAACGGCGAGGTGGTGTTGGCCTGGCCATCATCGGCAGTTCCGAGCACTCCGTCCGCGCCGGCAGTACGCACTGCACGTGGCAGCACCATGAAGTTGGTCGAGCCGCCCGGTACGAACAATGGATCGTCCGGCTGCAGCGGAATAAACACGAAGTCGCTACTGCTCTTGGTGACCAGGTCGAGACCGTGGTCGAAGAACTGACCAAAGAAGGTCATCCACGAGTTGAAACCGGCGGTCAAACCGACGTCTGCCGACACGTTGGGGATGAAGAACACTTCCTTGTCGTCGGCCGTGCCGAACACGCCATCCAGACCGGGGCTGATCACCGGGGCCGCACCGCCGCTCGCCGCTACCGCTGCCGGGTTATTGGCGGTCTGGTCGACGATCAGGTTACTGATAATCCGTGGCTGCGGGTCGGTCACCGTGCCAGTCCCTGCGTAAGCCGCGTTTAGATACTGGGGATCAAGCAGTCGCAAGAAGGAATTGTCCGCGGCGCCAAACTCGCTTTGGCCGGCGACCAGGTTGTTGAAGCTGCCATCCACCGTACGCAGGCCGAATGGCACCTGACTATTGGGTAGCAAATCACTCAGGCTGGCGCCGTCAGCATTCGCCTCTGCAATGAAGATTTGTTTGAGAATGAACTCCAGATCCGCTTTGTTGAAATCAGCCATTTTGATTGCCCTCGATCTTTATGGAGAAAGGCACGGGACGATAAACATCCACCCACGCCCAGTCAGGTGCTGGCTTGCGCAGTTTTTTGGTTTTGTTTTTGGGCGAGAGCAGGCGCGGAAAAGGCAAAGCCGTTCCCCGGGATATGCACCTGAAATTCGCGGAATGTAGTGCTCGCCGGAAGATCAGGCAGAGCAAATCCGAGCCGTGGGTGGGCCATGGAAACTGGAAGTTATGGCGAACTTCCTGAACGGCCCCGTCACTCTGCAATAGAACGAAATGATCGACATGTTTTGCTCCTTCAGGGAAATCACCGCGGCTTGCGTTGCCAAAGTAATGGCAAGCTCCAGGCAGGCGCCCCCCCCGTATAACTAAGACTAAAGTTCCATCGCAAAAGAATGTCAATTTTACGCCGCAAAAACAGACAGCCGGCTATATGACATATAACTGACTGTTTTTGCGTGACTTATGGGATTTTCACAGCAGCTATAGAGCAAAATGTTATTTCAGAGTGTTGTGCTACGACCTACGCTTTTGCTTGCGGGAGCACCGCAGAGATTTCGCAAGAATCGCCAATAGAGCGACCCGCCTGCGAGTCGACCAGCGGCCTACAAAACCACATCTACCGTTAGCTGTTGAGCTGGTGGGAACCGGCATTTCGAAGGGGAGATCCATATGCCCAAGCAGTCGAGCACCCGTTCCGAACTGGCCGACGCGCTCTTTCGCCTGCGCCACAGTTTTTACGCGCTGGCAGCCTTCAGCGGCGTCATCAACGTCATGATGTTGACGCCAGCCGTTTACATGCTGCAGGTCTATGATCGGGCCTTGGTCAGTCGCAACGTCACAACATTGACGATGTTGACCGTTTTGGTGATAGGCCTGTTTATGTTGATGTCCACGCTGGAAATGGTCCGCACTCGCATGCTGATCCGGGTCGGCAACAACCTCGACATGGACCTCAACCGGCGCATCTTCACCGCCGCATTCGAGCGCAACCTGAGCCGCGCCGGAGGTAATCCGGCCCAGGCCCTGCAAGACCTCGCGCAGGTTCGTCAATTCCTCACCGGCAATAGCCTGTTCGCGTTCTTCGATGCGCCGTGGACACCGATCTACCTGTTAGTCGCCTATCTGATCCACCCGCTGCTCGGACTGCTCACGCTGATCGGCTCGCTGATTCTGGTGGGCCTGGCTTATCTGACCGAGAAGGCGACGCAGAAGCCGTTGGCCGAAGCCAATCAGGCCGCACTCTCCTCCTCCAGCTACGCCAACAACAACCTGCGTAACGCCGAGGTCATTGAGGCCATGGGCATGCTGCCGTCGATCGGCAAGCGCTGGTACCAAAGCCATTTGCGCATTCTGGAAATGCAGACCCTGGCCTCCGACCGCGCCGCCATGATCAGCAGCACCGGACGCTTCGTGCGTATCACTTTGCAGTCGCTGATCCTCGGCGCCGGCGCGCTGCTGGCGATCGAAGGCAAGATCACCCCAGGGATGATGATTGCCTGCTCGATCCTCACCGGCCGCGCGCTGGGCCCGGTGGAACAAGTCATCGCGTCGTGGAAACAACTGCTCGGCTGCCGTTCGGCCTGGGGCCGGCTCAACGAAATGCTGAGCGATTATCCGCGCCGGCCACCGAGCATGTCGCTGCAGCGGCCGCTGGGCATGCTGGCGGTGGAGAATGTGTATGCCGGTTCCCCCGGAACCAACAACACCATTCTGCGCGGAGTGAGCTTCAGCCTTGTACCCGGCGAAAGCCTTGGCGTTATCGGTCCATCCGCCTCGGGCAAATCCACCCTCGCCCGCCTGCTGGTTGGCGTCTGGCCGGCGCAGGCCGGCAAGGTGCGCCTGGACGGCGCGGACATATTCAATTGGAACAAGGGCGAACTTGGCCCCTGGCTCGGCTACCTGCCACAGGACGTGGAGCTGTTTGAGGGCAGCATCGCCGACAACATTGCGCGCTTTGGCGAAGTGGACAGCGAAGCGGTCATCCGCGCCGCCAAGACCACTGGAGTGCACGAGATGATCCTGCGTTTTCCTCAGGGTTATGACACTCGCCTGAGCACCGATGGCAGCCCGCTTTCCGGTGGTCAGAAGCAACGCATCGCCTTGGCCCGCGCGCTGTATGGCGAACCCAATCTGATCGTGCTGGATGAGCCGAACGCCAACCTCGACGACGTCGGCGAAAAGGCCCTGGTCGATGCGCTGGCCAAACTCAAGGAGCGTGGCGCCACCGTCATTCTGATTTCCCATCGTCCCAACGTGCTCTGCGCCGTCGATCAGGTGCTGATGCTGCGTGACGGCGCCGTGCAGATGCTCGGCACGCGCGACGAAGTATTCGCAGCGCTGCGCAAGGCCGCTGTAATGCCTGCAGGCGTGTCAACTCCGCTGGCCTCCGTCAAATCACGGGAGTGATCGATCATGCAAATGAGCCAACACACCGAGATGATTCATATCGATCCCAAGAACGTGGTGGATCTGAACATCCATAGACCCGCGCGCTGGGGCATTTGGCTGGTGATCGCCGGCTTCGGCGGTTTCCTCCTGTGGTCCTGGCTGGCGCCGCTGGATGCCGGCGTGGTAGCCACAGCCACGGTCAAAGTCACCAGCAAAAGCAAAGCCGTGCAGCATCTCAGCGGGGGGACCGTGGAGGCGATTCTCGTTCAAGAAGGCGATGTCGTGGCAAAAGGTCAGGAAGTGGTGCGCCTCGACTCCTTGCGTGCCCTTGCCGAACAAGGTGCGGTCAGCGCCCAGTACATCGTCAGCAAGACGGTGGAAAACCGCCTGGAAGCGGAACGTGACAACCGCGCTGTGGTGAACTTCGATCCCGAGTTGCTCAAGCGCTTCAGGGGTGACCAGCGCCTGATGGCCGCCATGGATCTGCAACAGCGCCTGCTGGACACCCGGCGCGCGGGTCTCGCTGGCGAAATCAGCATCCTGGAAGAAAACCTGGCGGCGTCGGCGGTGCAGCTCAAGGGCCTGCAGCAGGTCTATAGCGCCCGCGGCTCGCAGATCAACTTCCTCAACCAGGAACTACAAGGCACCCGCGTGCTGGCGGCCGAAGGCTATGTGCCGCGCAACCGCCTGCTTGAGCTGGAACGCAGCAATGCCGACCTCGCCGCCGGTCAGGCCGAGAACCTCAACAACATCGCTCGTGTGCGCAGCCAGACCACCGAAATCAAACTGCGCATCCTGCAGCGCCAGCACGATTACCTGAAGGAAGTCGAATCGCAACTGACCGACACCGCCAAGGAAAACACCACCCTGGCCGACCGCTTGCGCGCGCTGGACTATGAAGTGACCCACACCGTGATTCGATCGCCGATCGATGGCATGGTCCAGGCCCTGAGCATTGCCACCGTCGGCGGGATCATTCAACCCGGCTTCAAGATCATGGACATCGTTCCGCTCAACGAACCGCTGCAGGTCGACGCGATGATCCCCGTGCAGGCCATCGACAAGATGGTCCCCGGCCTGGCCGTGGACATCGCCTTCCCGGCCTTCAACCATGCCCGGACGCCCAACATCCCCGGCCGCGTGAAGACCATCTCCGCTGACCGCCTGCTCGACGAGGCAAGCAAGGAGCCGTTCTATCTGGCCCAGGTGGAAGTCACGCCCGATGGCATGGGCCTGCTGGGAACCAATCACATTCGCCCCGGCATGCCCGCTACCGTCACCATCAAGACTGGCGAACGCAACATGATGAGCTATCTTCTTAAACCAATGCTCGACCGTGTGGACAGCTCATTCAAGGAACAATGAAATCAATGGGACGTCATTGCCTGTTCCTCTGCCTGCTAGGGCTGGCTTTACCGGCCAGCGCCATGGACCTCAAGCAAGCCTGGGACCTGTTGCAGTTCCAGGGCCCTATCTACCGCGCCGCCGTGCATGAAAAAGAGGCCGGTTCGGAAAACCGCGCCATCGGCACGGCCGGCCTGCTACCGCAGATCAATGCCTCGGCCTACGACAACAAGGTCAATGGCTCCCAACGCCAGAACGGCGTTGACAATGATCTGGACTACACCTCCAAGGGCGCTAACGTGCGCCTGCGCCAGCCGCTGTTCAACAAACAGAAGATGGCCGAGTACCGCCAGGGTCAGCAGCGTGCCGACTACAGCGTCGCGGTGTTCGATGCCAAGACGCAGGACGCCGCGGTGCGTCTGGCGGAAAGCTATTTTGATGTGCTCCTGGCCAGCGAAACCATCGTCCTGGCCAAATCCAAGCTGCGCGCCTTCGACGAGCAACTCGCCTCGGCGAAACGGCGCATGGAGCTGGGGGCCGGCACCATCACCGACATCGACGAGTCGGTCGCTCGCCGCGACCTCGCCGATGCCGAACTGATCGAAGCGCAGGACAACCTGGTCAACGCGCGCAGCAAACTTGAGGAATATATCGGTGAAACCCCCGAATCGCTGACGACCTTACGTCCGAGCTTCGATACACCGCCGCTGCTGCCGAGCAACCTGCAGGACTGGTTGGTCAAAGCCCAAACCGATAGCCCGCTGATCCACGCGCGCCGTTATAGCAGCGACCTCGCCGAAGAAGAAGTGAAGCGCGCCAAGGCCGGCCACTGGCCAACACTGGATTTCATTGCCGGCTACACCGCGGGCCAGAGCCAATCACTCTCCGAATTGAATCAACGCAACCGCTACGGCTCAATCGGGCTGGAAGTCAATTTCCCGCTGTTCAGCGGAGGCGGCGTCAGCGCGCTGACACGCCAGGCCAGTGCCAATAGCGATAAGGCCCTGGACGAACTCGACGCCACACGCCTGGAAGTCATCTCCGGAACCACCCGTGAGTTTCGCGGCATACAGAGTGGCGCCAAACGTATTCACGCGCTGGAGAGAGCCGTAGAGTCCAACGAACGCTCACTGATTTCGACACGCAAGGGCTTCAAAGAGGGCGGCACCAGCACCAACGTGGACGTCCTCAATGCCGAAGAGCTGCTCTTCGTTGCGCGCCACGATCTGTTCGAGGCCAAGTTGCGCTATTTGATGTCGCACCTGCGTCTGGCCTCCTCGGTGGGCAGTCTGGGCGACGACGATATCGAGCAAATCAACAACTACCTCGGCCCGGAACTGCTGGTCACCAACTGACATCCACCTGCCGGCCGGTTATGCGAAACAATGGCTGGCGGGCGTACCACCCTATAAAAAACAGTCAAATTTCCGTCGATCAGATCGAGACATTCGACATCGCTCGCGCCCCCTACGCCTCAAAACGCCCCGTGGAGTCTCGATCACGCTCGTATCGTCGTGTAAGGGGAAACGGCGGCAACCAGGACTCGCGACACACGGTCCAGCTTTCATAGGTGGGCACCAGTTGGTCAGGGACATCCAGGGACCCGAGGTTCACTTCGATTTCGTCCGCGGTGCGCGCGAACACGGATGAGCCACAGCGCGGACAGAAATATCGCCCGGCGTAGTCACGTGTTTCGCCGTCGATCGTTACCGCATCCTGAAGGAATATCACGGATGCGTGAAACAGCGCCCCATGGTGTTTGCGGCAGTAGAGACAATGGCAAACGCCGACCCGGAATGGCTGCCCCCGACGCGACAATTCGCACGTTGCCGCACAGGCAACCGCCGGTGAATCCCACCGCATGCAGGCATGCGGCAGGGTATTCCCGGTGTCGATCAAAACGGTTCATCGTCCTCTGTACCGTCGTCGTCCTTGCGCTTTCGCTCACGTGATTTGATTTTTGTCTGGGCGACCAAGCTGCTGTGTTGCAGCCGGTAGGACTCGTTGCCCGTTTCGACGATGTGGCAGTGGTGTGTCAGCCGATCCAGCAACGCCGTGGTCATTTTGGCGTCGCCGAACACTCGACCATTCCGAGAAGCTGAGGTTGGTGGTGATGAGCACGCTGGTGTGCTCGTATAGCTTGGACAGCAGGTGAAATAACAGGGCACCACCGCTCTGACTAAAAGGCAAATACCTCAGTTCATCGAGTATCACCAGGTCTGTGCGAAGCAGCCCTTGAGCGATTCGGCCTGCCTTACCCTCGTGTTTTTCGCGCTCCAGCAAATTGACCAGATCCACCGTGGAGTAGAAGCGCACGCGTTTGTTATGCGTCGTGATCCCGGACACGGCCAAGGCGGTGGCCAGGTGGGTCTTGCCGGTTCCAGGCCCGCCGATGAACACGACATTCTGCGCGGTATCGGTGAACTCCAGTCTGGACAGATCCCTGACCAAGCGGGTGTCTGCGCTGGCTGAAGTCGAAGCCTGCCAAATCACGATGCATGGGGAGTTTGGCCATGTTCATCTGATGATTCACCGAGCGTACGGCGCGATCTGCATGTTCCTGTTGAAGCAGGTGTTCGAGCAGCCATTTCGACGACGCCGTCGCGGCTTCGCCTTGGGACGCAAGTTCTTCCCAGGCGCTGGCGATGCCATGCAGACGCAGCTCCTTGAGTTCCGCCATAAGATCACGCATTACGCGTCTCCTCATCGGTGGTACGGAGCCGGTCGTAGCGCGCGGTATTGGCATCATTTCCACCCGTTCCAGTTCCAGCACGTCCGCCACTGTCAATCCGCTGTACTGCGGGTGCGGCAGCTCGCTCCAGAGCGCACGATAATGTTGTCCGAGCCAGACATTCAGTTCTTCAAAGGTGTGGAGCATGCAATCTTGAGCATCGAGCCAGATGTGTCGCCGGCTGTCCTGGACGTTCTTTTCGACGATGCCTTTCTCCCAGCCCGAGGCCACGTTGCAGAAGCCCGGATCAAACAAATAGTCATTCTTCTCGATTCGACCCAGGCCGCGCTTACCCTCATCGTGATAAGCGACGAGCCAAGACTCCAGAGTTTGCTCAGGGTTTTCCGTGACAATCCCTCAAAACAGGCGCTGTTTCAGGCAGTGATTGAGGATGAGATTAGAAACAGCAGCGAAATGCTGGCTGGTGGACAAAACGCATCAGGCGACCAGCTGGAGCAATGTTTACGCAACTACCTAAGTACCTTTCATGTCCTTCATCCAGAAGAAGGTTGTGTCCTTCCAGCCTTGGGTGGAGAGATTGCGCGCGCCGAACCGGAGGTACGGGTGGCCGTCGAAAAAGGCCTGAAGCAAATACAGAAAGCCTGGGCCGATCGTCTCGGTAGCCCTAATGCGGCATGGGCCGTCATCGCTCAATGTGTGGGAGCGCTAGTCCTGTCCCGAGCAGTCGAGAAAGAACGAACTCGCAAGGAAATCATTGCCTCGACCCGCAAAGCTATTGAAAAGAGCTATTTCACGCCGGAAAAATAGAAGAACGTCTCCGATTATGCGAGAGCAGCTCGCAACGCCATGATCATCGCTATCGCTGCAAAATCCTGGTCGATTCAGCCCTCCCTGAATTCCCACACAGAATGCATTCATGAGGCAATTGAGTGGAAGGAGAAAGGGAGGGCATCCATTGCCCTCCCCTCCGCTGTCCACGCTCTCTGCGACAGTACTGACCAGGACCTCAAGTGGCCAGAATGAAGTCCGTGGCAGTAACGGTTGTTGCATCGGCCACACCTACCAGGCGGATGGTGTCATTTCCGATGGTGACCACGGTATCCGCACCGGCATCGGCGACGTTGACGCTACCGGCAAAGTCCGCCGCCGTGATGTTGAATGCGGCAATATTGAGCCGATCCTGACCGCCGCCGATGGGATTGGTTTCGAAACCGATAATCAAATCGTTTCCGAAACCTGCGCTGAACACGAAGGTGTCATTGCCAATGCCACCCGCGAATACGTTGTCTGACGCATTACCGACCACCGTGAAGTTGCCGGTACCGCCAAAGAACACATTCTCGACGTTTGCGTCCAGGGTGTAGCTCGCGAGCGAGGTCCAGACCGTATCCGTGTCTGCGCCGGCGAGCTCGTTCACCACGTCCCCAAGGTCGGTGACTTCATAGGTATCGTTGCCGACGCCACCGACCATCGTGTCGGCACCTGCGCGACCGATGATGAGGTCGTTACCTGCGCCGCCGATGAGGACGTCGTTACCCGCACCGCCCACGATCGCGTTGTCGAGCTCGTTGCCGGTGCCCGCAAAGTTGCCGCTGCCGCCGAAAAACAGATTTTCGACGTTGGCACCCAAGGTGTAGCTCGCGACCGAGGTCCAGACCGTATCCGTGTCTGCACCGGCGAGTTCGGTCACCACGTCCTCGAGTTCGCTGACTTCATAGACATCGTTGCCGACGCCACCGACCATCGTGTCGACACCTGCGCCACCGAGGATGACGTCGTTACCTGCGCCGCCGGCCAGGAAGTCGTTACCCGCACCGCCCACGATCGTATTGTCGAGCTCGTTGCCGATACCCGCAAAGTTGCCGCTGCCGCCGAAAAACAGATTTTCGACATTGGCACCCAGGGTGTAGCTCGCGAGCGAGGTCCAGACCGTGTCAGTGTCGGCACCGGCGAGCTCGTTCACCACGTCCCCAAGGTCGGTGACTTCATAGACATCGTTGCCGACACCGCCGGCCATCGCGTCGGCACCTGCGCCACCGAGGAGGACGTCGTTACCCGCACCGCCCACGAGCGTGTTGTCGAGCTCGTTGCCGATGCCCACAAAGTTGCCGCTGCCGCCGAAAAACAGATTCTCGACGTTGGCACTCAGGGTGTAGCTCCCGAGCGAGGTCCAGACCGCGTCGTTGCCGGCACCCGCGAGCTCGGTCACCACGTCCCCAAGGTCGGTGACTTCGTAGATATCGTCGCCAACACCGCCGGCCATCGTGTCGGCACCCGCCCCCCCGATGAGAATGTCATTGCCCGCGTCACCATTGAGGATGTCGTTGCCGCCCAAGCCGTTCAGGATGTCGTTGCCATCACCTCCGCTGGCCACGTCGTCGCCTGCCGTGCCGGTGAATATGTCGACACCGGCGGTACCGACAAACAGATCACCGACCACTGTCGTTGCTGCAGAGATGACTCGCTCAAGTGTACCGAGGTCATCGGTGTAACTCGCGATGACACGCAGTTGTTGACCGACCTGCGCCTGGCCGGGCGTGAAGGTCGTGCCCGTCGCACCGGCGATGTCGGCAAAGATCACACCGCTCCCCGCCTGCCACTGACGGGTAATCACCGAGGTCGCGGTCCCGTCGGCGTCGGTGAACGCATCCGTGGCGGTCAAGGCCGAGCCTTCCGTCGGGGTCGTATCGCTGATCAGCACCGTGCCAACCGGCAGGACGTTGACGGGGCTGCCGCCGAGCGGCGCAGTTGGCGCGGTCGGCGCCGAGAACACGCTTTCCAGCACGCCGTGGGCGTCCTGATAGACGGCCCTGACGCGCAGCAGCAGTCCCTCCTCAGCCGCGGTCACCGTGAAGGTCGGACCGGTCGCGGTTCCTAGTCCGCCTCCGAGCGCAATACCGATGTCGTCGAAGATACCTGTGCCCGGGTTTGTTTCGACCTGCCATACGAAGGCGATGGGACTGGTGATCGCACCTCCGCTAGCGACATTGTCCGCATCGCTGACGGTGTCGGCCAACACCGTTAACACTTGTCCAACGGCCGGCGTGCCATCGCTGATCCTCAGCAAGCCCACCGGCTCGGCGTTCAAGCCCGCCACCAGGACCCGCGACTGATCGGCGAACTGCAGCCGCTCGATATTGCTGAGCCTGTCAGTACCGTCCCGACCCACGACGCTGTCGGCCACGGAGATCGTGCCGTCGACGTTCTCGATGACGGTGTAGTCGGCCAGAAGGCCGGTGTACAGGGCCGTGTCGAAGGAATGGCCAGGGTTAAGGGGGTCAGGCGCATCCGTCAGGATCTCACGGACGGCGACGAGTTGGCCGGGGTTGTAAGTGCCGTTGAGCATGAGCGGCACCAACGGGACCATGCTGTCGAATGTTGCGATCTCCGGACCTGTGCCATCAATGTTCTGCCGCACGCTGATACGTACATTGAGCCACTTGTCACCGTCGATCAGGTCATCGCCACCACGGCCTTGGATGATGTCGCTGCCGCCGCCGCCGAGGATGATGTTGCCGGCGCCGAACTGATCGTCTGCCGTGACTATAATGCCGTCCGGGCCGGCTGCTGCGGTGCCGACGAACGGGCGCAGGCCGCTGACCAGGTCGAAGTTGGTGAGCACGCTGCCCTGAGCACCGGCAGCCGCGATCACGGTGGCATCGGCATCATCGCCACGCAGGATGTCGCTGAAGTGCGATCCCGTCAGACCTTCCACCAGTTGGAACCGAGCCACGGTTGCGGCCAACTCCGGCAGTGGCGGCGCAATAGCGATCTCGGCGAGGCTCAGGTCGACGGACACGCCGAACGGGTCGTCCTTGAAGCCGGCCCAGTCGTAACCGGAGCCACCCAGGTAGCGGTCCCCCGCGCCGCCGTTGCCGAACATGATGTCGTCGCCACCTTCGGCCATGAATCTGTCGGGCCCGCCGGTGCCGATGTAGATGTCGTTACCGCGTATCAGATCGAGCCCGTTCGGGTCGAAATTATCGCCGGGAGCACCATCGGCGGTTCCCTTCTCGATCCAGTCGTCGCCTTCGTTGCCCATCAGTTGTTCGTCGGCGACACTGCCCATGATGAAGTCGTCGCCCGCGCCACCGAAGACCTCCGAGGAGTCCTCACCGGTGACGATGAAGTCCTTGCCGAAGCCGCCGAGGTTCAGATTCACGCCGTTGCCACTGTGGATGACGTCGTTGCCGTCGCCGCCATGAATGGTGTCGTCGCCACCCAGGTCCGTGATGATGTCGTCGCCGTCGCCCCCAACCATGAAGTCGTTGCCGTTGCCACCCTCGAGGCGATCATTGCCACCGTCGCCATAGAGCGTGTCGTCGCCGTCGCCAGAGACGAGAATGTCATTGGCGGCCGAGCCACCGAGCACCACATGGTCTTCGCCGGTGTAGTGCAGGTAGTTGGTATCGGCGCCGACCGTCGCGGGGTTGTCCCGAATCACCAGCGGCGTGAGGAGGATGCCGCCGACAGGGTCGGCATTGCCCGGCAGGTTGTCGGCGGCCTCATTGACTAGCGTCAATGGATCGTCGACCAGTATGCCATCCGGCCCGGCAATCACGCTCTCGTTGAACTGCCTGGTCGGGTCGACCTCGAGGGTAAAGGCCGGAGTCAAGAACATGACGGCTGGGAGGTGGGTCGCATCGGTGTTGGCCATCACCAGTCTCGCGAACGAGTTGTTCTCCAACTCGGTGACGAAGTTAAGCCCCGCGTTGCGTTCCAGGTAGTAGAAGCGGTCGGCGTTCTGCAGCTTCTCCATCTGGTTCTCGAACACGAAGTTGAAGGTCGAGCCGAGCATGCCGCCAAACGGCATTTTTTCCTCGGCGAGGCCGCCGATCCAGAGGTCGATGTTGTCCAGACCGGTAATGGTGACGCCGGTCGGGCCACTCGCCCAGGCGCCGGTGCTATTGAGGAAGTCCAGCCGGTCCGCCGGCTCGCCGGCGCCGCCCAACACCAGGAGAGAGGCCGCCGCGCGCTTCCCGTCGAGCGTGGTGGCGCTGGTAATGGAGGCGTGCGTGCCATAGGCGGCGATGAAGTTGATCAGCGATTCCGGGTGCTTCAGGTGTTGCACCAAATCGGACCAGCTGATGTAGGGCTTCAGGTTGCTGTCGCCGGTGCCGGCGTAGAACTCACGACGCGCCTCGTTCAGGGTCGGAAGCCCGGTATCACGACCGCGCGCGATGTTGAGGGCGGGCAGGTCGAGCGGCAGGCCCAGCAAGTTGTTGCGCACCGCTTCGGTGACGAACTCATCGATCTCGTTGCCGACCTGGCGCGTCACGCCGCGGACGATGGCACCGGCCGCCTGCTCCGGCGTCGGGCCGCTGGCCGCAAACGCCAGCGGATTGAGGAAGGCCTGAATCAGGCCGACATCGCTCGAGACGAAGTTGGGGTCCAGCCGGTCGATGGTCTCGGTCAGCATCGAGTGGCCGAGGCGGTAGACCGCGTGCGCGAACTCGGCGACGATCGCCGGGTTGATCTCGGTTTGATAATTTTGGTGTTCGCCAAGGAAGGGATCGATGTTCGGCTGAATGGTACGCGCGAACTCTTCGAACACCAGGTGCTGGTACTGCATCTCGGTACCAAATTTCGCCGCCTGGAACAGGCGCTCTCCGTTCCAGTGCAGGGCAGCGATCTCAGCCGCGGTTGTTGGCAACACCAACAATTGGGCATCGGGCATCAGCCACTGGTTCAGGAAGTTGACATCGTTGGAGGCGATGGCCACATCCTTGGTGTGCTGGACCAGACGGTTGTGCTCCGAGTGGAAAATCGCGTGGACGGTGGTCAGGCCGATGTTCTCGTTGACCCGGCCGTCGCCGGCGATGTAGTGCGCGTCAAGCAGTTCGTTGTCGTAGGTGCCTGCGGCCACCGGTCCGCCGGCAACGAGGTCGGCATCGGCCGTCAGTGGCGCGCCGGTCTGGCTGTCCACCGGAACGGCGTTATGGGCGACATCGATGAGGAACTGGTGGCCGGTGCGCACGGCATTGACCAGGCTGATCGGCGCAGCAGGATTACCCTCGACGAGAACATCATCGGCGGTATCAGCAATACCATCCGCGCCCCTCATCATGACCATCGGGAAGCCGTTCGGGCCCTTGATGAAATTGCCGTAGGCATCAGTGGCGAGCAGCGGCACGTTGTCGAAGTCGGCATCGGTAAGATTAATGCCAAGCATGTCGCGCGCCTGCGCCTTTACCACTTTCCAGGTGGCCATCCCACCGATTTCGACGTCGTCGGCAGTGCCGAACCGGCCATCGGCGCCCAGGTCACGATTGGTGATCAGCTTGCCGGTCGCCACCGGATCGCCGGCGGCATTGAACTCGTAGGCGCGCAGGAACACCTGGTGCGAGGGATGCGAGGTATAGGTCTGGTTCTGGTCGACGAACGGCGTGGTGGTGTTTGCAGCCTCGTGGATGTCGTCGGCGGTGCCGAGGATGCCATCGGGCCCGGGCAGGTTGGTGGCGCGCGTCAACACCATGAAGTTGGTCGGGCTGCCCGGAACGAACAGCGGATCGTCCGGCTGCAGCGGGATGAACACCGTGCCGCTGCCGCCCTTGGTCACCAGGTCGAGGCCGTGGTCGAAGAACTGACCGAAAAAGGTCATCCAGGTATTGAACGGTGCGGACAGACCTGCGTCCGGCGCCTCGTTAGGCATGAAAAAGGTCTGGAACGTCGTGCCGTCGGTACGGGTTCCAGTAACGACCTGCGCACCGTCCTTCAAGACATCGTCAACCGTGCCGAGGATGCCATCCGGACCGGGATCGAACGTGGCCGCGATCGCTGCCGGGTTGTTGGCGGTGTTGTCGGCGATCAGATTACTGATGGTGCGAGGCTGCGAGTCGGTCACCAGGCCGCTGGTCTGGGCGTAAGAGGTGCCCGCCTCCGCCGTATCGAACTGCGCCGGGACCAGTCGCGGGAAGACCGTGTCGGCTGCACCGAACTCGTTCTGACCCGCCACCAGGTTGTTGAACGACCCGTCGACCGTGCGCAGGCCCAAAGGCACCCGTGCATTCGGCAGCATGCTGAGGAGATCCTCACCGGCCGCATTCCTTTCCGAGATCAGAATCTGATCGAGAATGAACTGCAGATCGGCCCGGATATAGTGCACACCGGTGCTGGCGACCGGAGTCTCGACCGGCAGCGGGGCTGCCGCTGGCGGAGCAACGCCGGCTACAACTGCTGCGGTTGGAGCAGAGAACGCAGTCTCGAGCACGCCATTTTCATCCTTATAGACGGCCCTGACGCGCAATTCCAGCCCGGCGAGATCCGGGGTCACCCTGAATGTCGGCCCGGTTATGTGCGCCAATGCTGCGCCCCCGTCCGCAATACGGGTGATGTCCTGAAAGACGCCCGTACCCGGGACTGCTTCGAACTGCCAGTAGAAGGCGATCGGTCCGGTGATGGCACCGCCGGCGTTGTCGGCATCGGTCACGTCGGCAGCCGACACCCTCAGCAACTGACCCGTGGTCGGCGTAGCGTCCGGGGTGTTGCTGGCAGCATCGAGTATGGTCAGCAAGCCCAGCGGGTCGTTGTTGAGCCCGACCCCGCCTGGCAGGGTGAGCGACTGATCGTTGAACTGCAGCCGCTCGACATTGGTCAGGCGGTCGGTGCCGTCGCGCCCGACGACGCTGTCGGCAACGGTGGTCACGCCGCCCACAGTGGTGACGGTATAGTCGAGCCGGTTGCCAGTGAACAAGGCCGTGTCGAAGGCGGGGGCCTCCGTCAGGATCTCGCGGACGATGACCAACTGACCGGGGTTGAAGGTACCATCGAGCATGAACGGGATCATGGGCTCCATGCTGTCGAAGGTGGCAATCTCCGGCCCAGTTCCGTCAAGGTTCTGGCGCACGCTGATGCGCACATTCAGCCACATGTCGCCGTCGATCAGGTCGTCACCGCCGCGGCCTTCGATGATGTCGCTGGCACCACCGCCGAGGAGGATGTTACCCGCGCCGAACTGATCGTCTGCCGTGCCCAGGATACCGTCCGGGCCGGCTGCAGCCGCGCCAAGAAACGCCCGCAGACCGTTGACGAGGTCAATATTGGTGAGCACGCTGCCTTGGACACCGGCAGCGGCGATCGCGAGCGCGTCGGCATCATCGCCGGTCAGCATGTCGCTGAACGCCGACCCCGACAGACCTTCCACCTGGGGGAACTTGGTATGCACGCCTGCAACTGAAGGCGACAGGGCCGATTGCTCGAAGGCGATGCGGCTCATGTCCACAGTCACGCCGTAATGATCATCCTTGTAGGTGGCCCAGTCGAAACCGGACATGCCCAACATCTTGTCCGGGCCCTCACTGCCGATGAAGATGTCATCGCCGCCTTCACCGATCATTTCATCGAAGCCGCCGTCACCGCTGAAGACGTCGTTGCCGTCGGTCAACTTTGCCAGCAAAGCCGGTGGCAGGTTACCGGTGAAATTGTCGCCGGGGGCGCCGTCCTGGGTCCCGACCTCGATCCAGTCGTCGCCATCGCCGCCCATCATTTGTGCGTTCAGCCGGCTGCCGAGCATGAAGTCATTGCCAGCGCCAGCGAAGACCTCCGAAAAGTCCTCGCCGGTGACGATGAAATCGTTGCCGTCACCGCCGAGGATGATATTGGTGCCGTTGCCGCCGTGGATGACGTCGTTGCCGGCCTCACCGTGGATTACGTCGTCGCCGCCCATGTCGGTAATGATGTCATCGCCATCGCCACCCTCGATCTCGTCATTGCCGTAGCCGCCTTCGAGGCGATCATTACCGGCGTCGCCCCAGAGCGTGTCGTCGCCGTCGCCAGCGACGAGAATGTCATTGCCGGCGGTGCCGCCGAGCACGACATGGTCTTCGCCGGTGTACTGCAGGTAGTTGGTATCGGGCCCGACCGTGTTGGGGTTGTCACGGATGACCAGCGGCGTGATTTCGACGCCGTTGATCATGGTGCCGCCAGTGGGATCGGTGTTGCCAGGCAGGTCGTCGGCGGTGCCCACAATGCCGTCCAGACCGGCAATCACGCTCCGGTTGAACTGCCTGGTGGCGTCGACCTCGAGAGTAAAGGTCGGGGTCGAGAAGATGAGGCCCGGGAGATGGGTCGCGTCGGTGTTGAGCATCACCATCTTGGCGAACGAGTTGTTCTCGAGCTCGCTCAGGAAGTTGAGTCCCTGGGTGCGGTGCAGGTAGTAGAGCCGGTCGCCGTTTTGCAGCTTCTCGAGCTGGTCCTCGAAGACGAAGTTGAAGGTCGAGCCGAGCATGCCGCCGAACGGCATTTTTTCCTCGGCCAGGCCGCCGATCCAGAAGTCGATGGCATCAACGCCGGTAATGGTTGCCCCATTTGCCAGGTTGGCATAGACGCCGGTGCTGTTGAGGAAGTCCAGGCGATCCACCGGCTCACCGACGCCGCCCAACACCAGGAGCGTGGCCGCTGCGCGTTTCGCGTCGAGCGTGGTGGCGCTGGTAATGGAGGCGTGCGTGCCGTAGGCGGCGATGAAGTTGATCAGCGATTCCGGGTGCTTCAGGTGTTGCACCAAATCGACCCAGCTGGTGTAGGGCTTCAGCTGGCTGTCGCCGGTGCCGGCGTAGAATTCACGGCGCGCCGCGTTCAAGGACGGGATGCCGGTATCGCGGCCGCGCGCGATGTTGAGGGCGGGCAGGTCGAGCGGCAGGCCCAGCAAGTTGTTGCGCACCGCTTCGGTGACGAACTCATCGATCTCGTTGCCGACCTGGCGCGTCAAGCCGCGGACGATGGCGCCGGCCGCCTGCTCCGGGGTCGGGCCGCTGGTCGCAAACGCCAGCGGGTTGAGGAAGGCCTGAATCAGGCCGATCTCGCTGGAGACGAAGTTGGGGTCCAGCCGGTCAATGGTCTCGGTCAGCATCGAGTGGCCGAAGCGAAAGACCGTGTGTGCGAACTCGGCGACGATCGACGGATTGACTGTGTCATCGAAGTCAAGGAAGGCATCGACCTGCGGTTGAATGGTGCGCGCGAACTCTTCGAACACCAGGTGCTGATACTGCATCTCGGTGCCGAATTTCGCCGCTTGGAACAGGCGCTCACCGTTCCAGTTCAAGGTCGACAGATCAGCAGGAACAGACGTGACGGGCGTCAGCAGCCACTGGTTCAGGAACGTCAGGTCGCCGGCGGCCGCTGAGGCGAGGACCGTGTCCTTGGTCTGCTGGACCAGCCGGTTGTGCTCGGAGTGGAAGATGGAGTGGACGGTGGTCAGGCCGATGTTCTCGTTGACCCGGCCGTCGCCGGCGATGTAGTGCGCGTCGAGCAGCTCGTTGTCGTAGAAGCCGGCGGCCACCGGGCCGCCGGCAACGAGGTCGGCATCGGCCGTCAGTGGCGCACCGGTCTGGCTGTCCACCGGGCTGGCATTGTGCGCGATGTCGATGAGGAACTGGTGACCGGTGCGGATCGCCAGCGATGCGTCGATCGGCGCCAGCGGATTGCCCTCGACCAAGCCGGTCGCGGTCACGATCTGCGCAAAGCCGTTCGCCCCCCGAATGAAGTTACCGTACGCGTCGGTCGCCAACAGCGGCAGGTCGAGGGCGTCGAGATCGTCGAGCTCGATGCCAAGCATGTCGCGCGCCTGCGCCTTCACCACTTTCCAGGTGGCCATCCCGCCGATTGCGACGTCGTCGGCAGTGCCGAACAGGCCATCGGCGCCCAGGTCACGATTGGTGATCAGTTCGCCGGTCGCCACCGGCTTGCCGGCGGCATCCAATTCATAGGCGCGCAGGAACACCTGGTGCGAGGGATGCGAGCTGTAGGTCTGGTTCTGGTCGACGAACGGCGTGGTGGTGTTTGAAGCCTCGTGGATGTCGTCGGCGGTGCCAAGGATGCCATCGGGCCCGGGCAGGTTGGTGGCCCGCGTCAACACCATGAAGTTGGTCGGGCTACCCGGAACAAACAACGGATCGTCCGGCTGCAGCGGGATGAACACCGTGCCGCTACCGCCCTTGGTCACCAAGTCGAGGCCGTGGTCGAAGAACTGACCGAAGAAGGTCATCCACGAGTTGAACGGCGCGGACAGGCCCGCGTCCGGCGCCACGTTAGGAATGAAAAAGGTCTGGAACGTCGTGCCGTCGGTACGGGTTCCAGTAACGACCTGCGCACCGGCCTTCAAGACATCGTCAACCGTGCCGAGGATGCCATCCAGACCGGGATCGAACGTGGCCGCGACCGCCGCCGGGTTGGTGGCGGTATCGTTGACGATCAGGTTGCTGATGGTGCGCGGCTGCGAGTCGATCACCAGGCCGCTGGTCTGGGTATAAGAGGTGCCCGCCTCAGCCGGGCGGAAGACTGGAGTGGTCATGCGCGGGAAAATGTTGTCGGCTGCGCCGAACTCGCTCTGACCCAGTCTCAGGTTGTTAAACGTCCCGTCGACCGTGCGCAGACCAAAAGCAAATTCCGGGCTCGGTATGAGGTCGACAAGCGACTGACCGGCCGAGTCTGCTTCCGCGATGAAAATCTGCTGGAGAATGAACTCCAGGTCCGACTTGTTGAAATTGGCCATTTTGGATTGCCCTCGATCTGTCTGGGTGAAGGCGCGGGACGAGAAAATCCTCCCGCGCCCAGTCAAGTGCTGGCTTGCGCAGTTTGTTAGTTGTGTTTTTTTTGCGAGAGCTCTGGCGTTACCCGGGACCCGGGATATGCGCCTGGAATTCGCGAAATGAATTGCTCGCCGGGCGATCAGGCAGAGCGGATTCGAGCCGTGGGTGGGCCATGGAATCTGGAAGTGAAGGCGAACGTCCTGGACAGCCCTTTCCCTCTGCAAAAGCACGAAATGAACGACATGATTCTGCTCCTCTCAGGAGAATCACCGCGCCTTGCGTTGCCAAAGCGATGGCAAGCTTCAGGCGGGCGCCCCCCCCGATAACATAAGACTAAAGTTCCATAGCAAATCTTTGTCAATATTACGTCGATAAAACAGACGACTGGTGTCATGCCTCGCAACTAGCTGTTTTTTAAAAGATATATAGGCAGTTGAGTGCAGGTATAGAGCGAAATGTTATTTCTAACTGTTTCACCGCCACCTACGCTCTTGCATAAGGGAGCACCGCAGCGATTTCGCAAGAATCGCCAATAGAGCGACCCGCCTGCGAGTCGACCAGCGGCCTACAAAACCACATCTACCGTTAGCTGTTGAGCTGGAAGGAACCGGCATTTCGAAGGGGAGATCCATATGCCCAAGCAGTCGAGCACCCGTTCCGAACTGGCCGACGCGCTCTTTCGCCTGCGCCACAGTTTTTACGCGCTGGCAGCCTTCAGCGGCGTCATCAACGTCATGATGTTGACGCCAGCCGTGTACATGCTGCAGGTCTATGATCGGGCCTTGGTCAGTCGTAACGTCACAACATTGACGATGTTGACCGTTTTGGTGATAGGCCTGTTTATGTTGATGTCCACGCTGGAAATGGTCCGCACTCGCATGCTGATCCGGGTCGGCAACAACCTCGACATGGACCTCAACCGGCGCATCTTCACCGCCGCATTCGAGCGCAACCTGAGCCGCGCCGGAGGTAATCCGGCCCAGGCCCTGCAAGACCTCGCGCAGGTTCGTCAATTCCTCACCGGCAATAGCCTGTTCGCGTTCTTCGATGCGCCGTGGACACCGATCTACCTGTTAGTCGCCTATCTGATCCACCCGCTGCTCGGACTGCTCACGCTGATCGGCTCGCTGATTCTGGTGGGCCTGGCTTATCTGACCGAGAAGGCGACGCAGAAGCCGTTGGCCGAAGCCAATCAGGCCGCACTCTCCTCCTCCAGCTACGCCAACAACAACCTGCGCAACGCCGAGGTCATCGAGGCCATGGGCATGCTGCCGTCGATCGGCAAGCGCTGGTACCAAAGCCATTTGCGCATTCTGGAAATGCAGACCCTGGCCTCCGACCGCGCCGCCATGATCAGCAGCACCGGACGCTTCGTGCGTATCACTTTGCAGTCGCTGATCCTCGGCGCCGGCGCGCTGCTGGCGATCGAAGGCAAGATCACCCCAGGGATGATGATTGCCTGCTCGATCCTCACCGGCCGCGCGCTGGGCCCGGTGGAACAAGTCATCGCGTCGTGGAAACAACTGCTCGGCTGCCGTTCGGCCTGGGGCCGGCTCAACGAAATGCTGAGCGATTATCCGCGCCGGCCACCGAGCATGTCGCTGCAGCGGCCGCTGGGCATGCTGGCGGTGGAGAATGTGTATGCCGGTTCCCCCGGAACCAACAACACCATTCTGCGCGGAGTGAGCTTCAGCCTTGTACCCGGCGAAAGCCTTGGCGTTATCGGTCCATCCGCCTCGGGCAAATCCACCCTCGCCCGCCTGCTGGTTGGCGTCTGGCCGGCGCAGGCCGGCAAGGTGCGCCTGGACGGCGCGGACATATTCAATTGGAACAAGGGCGAACTTGGCCCCTGGCTCGGCTACCTGCCACAGGACGTGGAGCTGTTTGAGGGCAGCATCGCCGACAACATTGCGCGCTTTGGCGAAGTGGACAGCGAAGCGGTCATCCGCGCCGCCAAGACCACTGGAGTGCACGAGATGATCCTGCGTTTTCCTCAGGGTTATGACACTCGCCTGAGCACCGATGGCAGCCCGCTTTCCGGTGGTCAGAAGCAACGCATCGCCTTGGCCCGCGCGCTGTATGGCGAACCCAATCTGATCGTGCTGGATGAGCCGAACGCCAACCTCGACGACGTCGGCGAAAAGGCCCTGGTCGATGCGCTGGCCAAACTCAAGGAGCGTGGCGCCACCGTCATTCTGATTTCCCATCGTCCCAACGTGCTCTGCGCCGTCGATCAGGTGCTGATGCTGCGTGACGGCGCCGTGCAGATGCTCGGCACGCGCGACGAAGTATTCGCAGCGCTGCGCAAGGCCGCTGTAATGCCTGCAGGCGTGTCAACTCCGCTGGCCTCCGTCAAATCACGGGAGTGATCGATCATGCAAATGAGCCAACACACCGAGATGATTCATATCGATCCCAAGAACGTGGTGGATCTGAACATCCATAGACCCGCGCGCTGGGGCATTTGGCTGGTGATCGCCGGCTTCGGCGGTTTCCTCCTGTGGTCCTGGCTGGCGCCGCTGGATGCCGGCGTGGTAGCCACAGCCACGGTCAAAGTCACCAGCAAAAGCAAAGCCGTGCAGCATCTCAGCGGGGGGACCGTGGAGGCGATTCTCGTTCAAGAAGGCGATGTCGTGGCAAAAGGTCAGGAAGTGGTGCGCCTCGACTCCTTGCGTGCCCTTGCCGAACAAGGTGCGGTCAGCGCCCAGTACATCGTCAGCAAGACGGTGGAAAACCGCCTGGAAGCGGAACGTGACAACCGCGCTGTGGTGAACTTCGATCCCGAGTTGCTCAAGCGCTTCAGGGGTGACCAGCGCCTGATGGCCGCCATGGATCTGCAACAGCGCCTGCTGGACACCCGGCGCGCGGGTCTCGCTGGCGAAATCAGCATCCTGGAAGAAAACCTGGCGGCGTCGGCGGTGCAGCTCAAGGGCCTGCAGCAGGTCTATAGCGCCCGCGGCTCGCAGATCAACTTCCTCAACCAGGAACTACAAGGCACCCGCGTGCTGGCGGCCGAAGGCTATGTGCCGCGCAACCGCCTGCTTGAGCTGGAACGCAGCAATGCCGACCTCGCCGCCGGTCAGGCCGAGAACCTCAACAACATCGCTCGTGTGCGCAGCCAGACCACCGAAATCAAACTGCGCATCCTGCAGCGCCAGCACGATTACCTGAAGGAAGTCGAATCGCAACTGACCGACACCGCCAAGGAAAACACCACCCTGGCCGACCGCTTGCGCGCGCTGGACTATGAAGTGACCCACACCGTGATTCGATCGCCGATCGATGGCATGGTCCAGGCCCTGAGCATTGCCACCGTCGGCGGGATCATTCAACCCGGATTCAAGATCATGGACATCGTTCCGCTCAACGAACCGCTGCAGGTCGACGCGATGATCCCCGTGCAGGCCATCGACAAGATGGTCCCCGGCCTGGCCGTGGACATCGCCTTCCCGGCCTTCAACCATGCCCGGACGCCCAACATCCCCGGCCGCGTGAAGACCATCTCCGCTGACCGCCTGCTCGACGAGGCAAGCAAGGAGCCGTTCTATCTGGCCCAGGTGGAAGTCACGCCCGATGGCATGGGCCTGCTGGGAACCAATCACATTCGCCCCGGCATGCCCGCTACCGTCACCATCAAGACTGGCGAACGCAACATGATGAGCTATCTTCTTAAACCAATGCTCGACCGTGTGGACAGCTCATTCAAGGAACAATGAAATCAATGGGACGTCATTGCCTGTTCCTCTGCCTGCTAGGGCTGGCTTTACCGGCCAGCGCCATGGACCTCAAGCAAGCCTGGGACCTGTTGCAGTTCCAGGGCCCTATCTACCGCGCCGCCGTGCATGAAAAAGAGGCCGGTTCGGAAAACCGCGCCATCGGCACGGCCGGCCTGCTACCGCAGATCAATGCCTCGGCCTACGACAACAAGGTCAATGGCTCCCAACGCCAGAACGGCGTTGACAATGATCTGGACTACACCTCCAAGGGCGCTAACGTGCGCCTGCGCCAGCCGCTGTTCAACAAACAGAAGATGGCCGAGTACCGCCAGGGGCAGCAGCGTGCCGACTACAGCGTCGCGGTGTTCGATGCCAAGACGCAGGACGCCGCGGTGCGTCTGGCGGAAAGCTATTTTGATGTGCTCCTGGCCAGCGAAACCATCGTCCTGGCCAAATCCAAGCTGCGCGCCTTCGACGAGCAACTCGCCTCGGCGAAACGGCGCATGGAGCTGGGGGCCGGCACCATCACCGACATCGACGAGTCGGTCGCTCGCCGCGACCTCGCCGATGCCGAACTGATCGAAGCGCAGGACAACCTGGTCAACGCGCGCAGCAAACTTGAGGAATATATCGGTGAAACCCCCGAATCGCTGACGACCTTACGTCCGAGCTTCGATACACCGCCGCTGCTGCCGAGCAACCTGCAGGACTGGTTGGTCAAAGCCCAAACCGATAGCCCGCTGATCCACGCGCGCCGTTATAGCAGCGACCTCGCCGAAGAAGAAGTGAAGCGCGCCAAGGCCGGCCACTGGCCAACACTGGATTTCATTGCCGGCTACACCGCAGGCCAGAGCCAATCACTCTCCGAACTGAATCAACGCAACCGCTACGGCTCAATCGGGCTGGAAGTCAATTTCCCGCTGTTCAGCGGAGGCGGCGTCAGCGCGCTGACACGCCAGGCCAGTGCCAATAGCGATAAGGCCCTGGACGAACTCGACGCCACACGACTGGAAGTCATCTCCGGAACCACCCGTGAGTTTCGCGGCATACAGAGTGGCGCCAAACGTATTCACGCGCTGGAGAGAGCCGTAGAGTCCAACGAACGCTCACTGATTTCGACACGCAAGGGCTTCAAAGAGGGCGGCACCAGCACCAACGTGGACGTCCTCAATGCCGAAGAGCTGCTCTTCGTTGCGCGCCACGATCTGTTCGAGGCCAAGTTGCGCTATTTGATGTCGCACCTGCGTCTGGCCTCTTCGGTGGGCAGTCTGGGCGACGACGATATCGAACAAATCAACAACTACCTCGGCCCGGAACTGCTGGTCACCAACTGACTTCCACCTGCCGCCGGTCGAGCTGCGTTCCCCCTAGGGCAACTTGAGTTCATAGTTGCCCGACATCCCGCTCACTTCCGAACTGAACGCACCATTGCAGTGCAATGCATTGGCGAAAACCTGATTTTTAAACTAGGGTCTCTACGCAATCAAATGTCCCCCGCTTATGCGTAGGCGACTGATCAAGGAGAGATGATGATGTCCGTTCGCAACGCCGAAAAAATTTATCGCGCCTGGTCGAGCCCGATCCTGCTGGAACTCAAAGAGAGAGAACACCAACTGGACCCCGATGCGCGCCAGGCACTCGACAACGTTTTGGTAGAAAGACGGCTGATAAACCTTGGCAACCCTTCAGGCGCTGATCGGCGCAACGCTGATCACGACACACATCAGTAACCCGCGTGCGCATGTCTTATTAAAAATCTACCTTTTGCTCATGCATGCAGAAGTTCGATATCCAAGGGAACTGGCACTACGCCATTTATGTCGTAGCGCAACCACTTGGAGAATCGGATGACTCACACTCGTTACTTTCAAATCACTACAAACACGCCTTGACTGCCTTGCGCATCGCGTCGGACTTGGCCCACGGTGGCCCCTGATACAGCGAAACCCGGCTGCCGTCCTTGTATTTGACGATGTCCAGAATTTCGTCCGCCGTAAAGATGCTCGGTGCGTTGATTCGATAACCATTGGAAATGCCGGCCTGAGTCGTCTTCGGAACTTCTTTCTGCCACTCTGGCAAAATGCATGCGGCCAGTTCTTTCGGCGGTTTGTTGCTGTATTTGCTGACGTTAGGCTCACCCGGCACCACAGACGCCGGCAACGAACAACCTGCCAACATGGCCAGCATTACGCCCCCAATTAACATCCGCATGACGCACCCTTATCCCGTAAAAACGCGAAATGTACCGCGTCGCCGTCCGGACATCCATCTATTGAACACAACTCAGAATGGAGCATTGTTTTCAGGAGGGTCTGGATAGGTTCTTTTGTTCAGATAGGCCATCCACCGTTCATACGCTTCATGCTGCCATTGCGTGACCCGTTCCCACTCTGCGCCACTCAGTTGATGAGCTGAAATCAGCTTCATCATCTCTGAAGTCGCGGCATCCAGATCAGCGATCAACTCATGGGCATGCAATCTGAAATCATCGGTATTGCTCATTTGGGGTGGCCTCGCCCTGACGACATTCATTGACCTTCGTACGATATCGGGCGGTGTCACTCACACTCATCTTTCCGACCAATGGAAGCACCTTCTATCGCTCAGGGATCAGACGAACAAACGTTGTGTCATACCAAATAGAACTACTATTTCCTTGCGAGAAATTGCAGGAGGTCGTCATGTGGCTTAACGAAGATGAAAACGAACTTCGCCGCGACCTGCAAAGCGTTGCGTCGGATTTGAGATGGTCGGCAGTAGAGTTGCTGCGCCTTGCGGAGCAGTTACGCCAGGCGGGCAATGATGTGGATGCACAAGCCGCTCTCAGGTTGTGCGAGTTGTTTCAGGGCGATGAAGGACGACTGGCGGGCTATGCCGAAGAAGTGAAAGCCAAGGTGATCAGTCGAACGAAAGTTCACTAACAGGAGCACTGCGATGAACAAATCTCTGTTCACGCTGGTGGTCGTGCTGGCGGCGGGAGGCTGCAGCACCGAGGAACACATTTACGGTGCCCAGCCGCTGGTCGCCAGGGTCGAGACAGGGATGAGCAAGGACCAGGTGCAGCAGATTGGCGGGAAGCCTGTCTCAATAACGGACCGCACGGTGGAACCTGGCACTTGTTTTGACTACACGTTGACGCAGGCAGGCCAGCAGCATCAGCCGTACAACATCAGCTTCGATGGCAACGGTAAAGTCGATCACAAAAGCTTCATGACCTGCGCACAGTGGAGTCAAGCGCAACAGGAGTCCAGGGAACCTTCCCACTCCGGTGGAGGCTACTGACCATTCTGACGTGCTGGACCCACTAGCCGTACACACGCTTATTGCAGGTATCCAAAGAAGAAGCCCCGGCATCCCGGGGCTTCAAATGTGCTGTCATGTTGATTTCTGGCCTGACGGGCGGGCCGTCCTCGTTCGATAGGCGGGAAGCGATGCGGCATAGGCCAGTGCTTCCTCTCTGCTGCTGAAATCCCCCAACCGATCACCTTGGGTGCACACCCGCCAGGGGCCATTGTTTACGCTGAGTACGTCATAACCGTTCATGTGCATTTTGTTCAACATCGGAACGCTCATAGTCACCTCCTTTTTGGCAGTGAAGTCGACGATTGACCCGATTACCTTACACCCCAGCTTTGCTCAAGTGCCGACCAGACGTCGCGCCAGTATTCCAGCATTCAATTGCACTTTTCGCTGAGCGCATTGCTCTAACCCGTGAAGCAGAGGCCACGGCCCAAATATTGCAATGTGATGTTTTTTTCATGGCATTCGTTAGTCAGGTAACAAATGAAAGTACGTGCAACGGTCATTTGCGAACTGGACCGACATGTTCTCCTGGTGCGTAAACCCAGGTGTCGCTGGAGCTTGCCCGGCGGCAAAGTCGAGCCAGGCGAAACCACGGAGGGCGCAGCGCTACGTGAACTTCAGGAAGAAACGGGCCTTGGCGCCGACAGCCTGCTGTACCTCATGGAACTGGAATCGGGCGGCACCCGCCACCACGTCTACGAAGCGTGGGCGCCGAACCTTTATCTGGCCCGACCATTGAATGAAATCGTCGACTGCATCTGGCATCCACTGGAGACAGTCGACAACCTGAGCACGAGCGACGCCACGCGCCAGATAGTCAAAGCGTTTCTGCGTCGCCTTTAAACTGTCTCGGCTCAAACCACTAATGGGTTGTTTTCAGTGAGCGTCAGCCCTGATCACCACCGCCGACCGGCATGATCATGCCAGTGATGTACGACGCTTCGTCGCTGGCCAGAAACAGAATAGCGCCCGCCTGCTCATCCAGCGTGCCATAGCGCTTCATCAAACTGCTGTCGAGCGTTTGCTCGACGATCTGCTGATACCAGACCTTTTCTTCCGCGCTTTGCTCGGCATCGTTGCGTGCAATGACCCGAGGCGGCGCTTCGGTGCCGCCGGGTGCGGTCGCATTGACCCGTACCCCGCGGCCGGCGGTTTCGAAGGCCAGGCAGGCCGTCAGGGCATTCACCCCACCCTTCGCCGCGCCATAGGGCACGCGATTGATACTGCGCGTGGCGATGGACGAGACGTTAACGATGGCGCCACTCCCCTGCTCCAGCATGATCGGCAGCGCCGCATGACAGCACCACAACGTCGGGAACAGCGAACGGCGGACCTCGGCTTCGATCTGTTGCGCTTCATAATGCTCAAATGGCTTGGTCCAGATCGTGCCGCCGACATTGTTGACCAACACGTCGAGACGCCCGAAACGCTCGACAGCGGCGCGCATTACCCGGCTGCATTCGCTGTACTGCTCAAGATCAGCGGTCAGGGCCAGCACCTGGTTGCTCTGCCCCAATTGTTGCTGCAACTCAAACACATGCTCGGAGCGGTCGACCAAGATCAACTGCGCTCCTTCAGCGGCCATGCGTTCAGCCACCCGCCGCCCGATGCCTTGCGCCGCCCCGGTAATCAGCGCGACTTTTTCGTGAAATCTGTTCATGTACACCTCGTAAAAAACACTGACCTGTGGGAGTGAGCCTGCTCGCGAAAGCGGTCTAACAGGCGACATCACCGTTGAATGTTCCGCTCTCTTCGCGAGCAGGCTCGCTCCCGACTCAGGCCGCGCTGGCGGCAAATTTCTCGTAGTAAAAGTTCGCAGGCGCCACGCCTTGCTCGCGAATGAACTGACTGACCGCCTCGACCATCGGCGGCGGGCCGCACAGGTAGACGTCGACGTCGCCCTCGTTCAAATGCCGGGGTTCGATGTGCTGAGTCACGTAACCCTTGAGCGGATGCTGACTGTCGGGGCTGGCCACGCAGGCACTGAAGCTGAAATTCGGGATGCGTGCGGCGAAGGCTTCAAGCCGATCTAGTTCCACCAAATCAAAATCGTTGGTCACGCCGTAGATCAAATGCAGCGGATGTTCGCTGCCCTGTTCGGCGATTTTTTCCAGCATTGCCGTGAACGGCGCCAGCCCCGTGCCGCCGGCCAGCAGCAACAATGGACGGCGAATGTCGCGCAGATAGAAGCTGCCCAACGGTCCGGCAAGGTTCATGCGGTCGCCCGCCTTGGCCATGCCGGTCAGGAAACTGCTCATCAGGCCGCCAGGCACGTTGCGGATCAGGAAGCTGACCTCGCCGTCGCGCTGCAACGAGCTGAACGAATAGGCGCGGGTCTGCTCGCTACCGGGAACCCCGAGGTTGACGTATTGCCCCGGCAGGAACGCCAGTGTGTTCAGCGCTTCGCCCTTGATCGACAGCGCGATGGTACTGTCGGACAGCTGCCGCACAGCACTGATTGTCGCGTCGTAACTGGCCTGGCGTGTGCGGCAAACGTCGGAGGACGCTGGCACTCGCACCACGCAATCGCTCTGGGCGCGCATCTGACAAGTCAGGACATACCCCTGCTCGGCTTCTTCGGCGCTGAGCGCGTCTTCGATGTACTCCTCGCCCAAATCATAACGACCGGCCTCGGCAAAGCATTTACAAGTGCCGCACGCGCCGTCGCGGCAATCCAGCGGGATGTTGATGCCCTGGCGATACGCAGCATCGGCCACGGTTTCGCCGACATTGGCGTCGATGAACCGGGTGACGCCGTCTTCAAAATTGAATGCAATGGAATGCGTCATGACGGCAGCCTCACAAGTGGTAGACATCGATGACCTGGCGAACGTAATCGTTCTTCAGGATCACTTTCTTGGCCTTGATCAGCGGGTTCTCGCCACGCACATCGAGGGTGTAGAAACTGCTGCCGAAATAGCTGTCGACGGTCTTGTAGCGAAAGCTCAGGGTGTGCCAGTTGAAGCGCACCTTGCACAGGCCATCCGCCTGTTCGAGCAACTCGATGTTGCTGATGTTGTGCGAGGTTCGGGTATCCGGAATGCTCGCGCTGGAACGCTCGGTCTTGATGCGGAAGACGCGGTCTTCCAGGCCCGTGCGGTTGCCGTACCAGATCAGCGAGATTTCCCGCTGCGGGTCTTCGGTCAACTCGTCGTTGTCGTCCCAGGACGGCATCCAGAACGAGGCATCGACGGCGTACAGTTCCAGCCACTCGTCCCATTGCTTGTCGTCGAGATAGCGTGCTTCGCGGTAAAGAAAGTCGCGCACGGCTTCATAGGTGATGGTCATTGCACGGCCTCCACGGCAATCAATTCGGGCTGTTCAGCGGCCAACGCCTTGAGCATGGCTTGCTGCCAATACTTGTGTTGCAGCACAAACAGGCCTTCGTCCTCGGTGCGCACACCGCTGAGCAGCGGATGCAGGTCGATTTCTTTAGCCGCCTCATCGGCGCCCTCGACCCAGTGCTCGGCCCCGCGGGACATGTCATTCCAGGTGGTGACGCTGCCCTGATAGCTGGTCTGGCACGAGCGAAACTCTTCCAGATCGTCCGGGGTGGCCATGCCGCTGACGTTGAAAAAATCTTCGTACTGGCGAATCCGGCTGGAACGGGCGTGGTCGCTTTCGCCTTTGGGGGCGATGCAGTAAATGGTGATTTCCGTGCGGTTGACCGAGATCGGCCGGGCGATGCGGATCTGCGAGCTGAACTGATCCATCAGGTACACGTTCGGGTACAGGCACAGGTTGCGCGAGTTCTCGATCATCCAGTCGGCGCGGGCCTGCCCAAAGTCTTGGGCCAATTCGTCGCGACGTTCATACAACGGACGATCTTCGGGGTTGGACCAGCGCGTCCAGAGCAGCATGTGGCCCTTGTCAAAGGAGTAGAAACCGCCGCCCTGCTTGGCCCAGGTGCCGGCGCTCATGGTCGGATTGCTGTCGCCGGCATCACGCTGTTTGCGCTGGTTTTGCGTAGCCGCGTAATTCCAGTGCACGGAGCTTACGTGGTAACCATCGGCGCCGTTTTCGGCGGTGAGTTTCCAGTTGCCTTCGTAGATGTAGCTCGAAGACCCGCGCAGCACTTCCAGGCCATCGGCGGACTGGTCGACGATCATGTCGATGATCTTGGCGGACTCGCCGAGATGCTCAACCAGCGGCACCACGTCGGCGTTCAGGCTGCCAAACAGGAAACCGCGATAGGACTCGAACCGCGCGACTTTGGTCAGGTCGTGAGAGCCTTCGCAGTTGAAGCTCGCCGGGTAGCCGGCTGCTGCCGGATCCTTGACCTTGAGCAACTTGCCGGAGTTGTTGAAGGTCCAGCCGTGGAACGGGCAGGTGTAGGAGCTTTTGTTGCCGGTCTTGTGCCGGCACAGCGTCGCGCCGCGATGGCTGCAGGCATTGATAAAGGCGTTGAGCACACCCTCCTTGTTGCGCGCGATGAAGATCGACTGGCGCCCCATGGTGGTGGTGTAGAAATCGTTGACGTTGGGGATCTGGCTTTCGTGGGCCAGGTACAGCCAGTTGCCTTCGAAGAGGTGTTTCATTTCCAGATCGAACAACCGTGGATCGGTGAACATCTCGCGCTTGCAGCGATAGATGCCGGTTTCTTTGTCATCTTCAAGCAGGGAGTGAAGGTATTCGGGTCGCAGGGACATGGCCGCCGCCTCCATTGTTTTTATCAGGCAGGGCCATGCTAGGACGGGGGGATGAGGCGGACTATCCGTTGGGTGCAGACGTGTATCCGTTTACTGCAACCGGTAATGCGATAACGAGCTGTGGCGAGGGGGCTTGCCCCCGTTCGGCTGCGCAGCAGTCGTATTTCCTGCGACGACGCTGTGTTTGCCAGAATGCCGGGGCCGCTTCGCGACCCAACGGGGGCAAGCCCCCTCGCCACAGGGTACTGATTGCTTTTAATGTCGGCGTTTGAGGGTGTCGGAGGGCAGTTCGCCGAACTGTTTGCGGTAGCTGTCGGAGAACCGGCCAAGGTGCAGGAAGCCATAATCCATGGCCACTTCGGTGACGTTGCGCACGTTGCAGGTCGGGTCGCTCAGGCACAGATTGATGCGTTCAAGCTTCTTCTGACGGATGTAGTTTTGCGGTGACATTCCCGCGTTGCGCTCGAACAACCCATACAACGAACGCAGACTCATCCGCGCCTGGCGCGCCAGTTCTTCACCGTCGATGTCTTGCTTGAGGTGGCGTGCGATGTAATCGGCAATCACCTCGAACGTAGGCGAACCCAGGCTACTGCGGATAACGTTGGTTTTCATCAGGCTGAGCATCTTGCTGACGATGATCTGCGCGTAGTGTTCCTGCACGCGGGGGATCTGCTCGGTGGCCTCGGCTTCCTGGCAAATCATCGCCAACAGGCTGACAAAACCTTCCAGCTCATCAAGTTGATAACGGTTCTCCAGGAACCGCACGCCCTGTCCCGGATAACGCCAGCGCTGTTCATCGCACACCGATTCAAACAGCCGGGTGGGGACTTTGAGGATGAATTTTTCGCAATCGTCGGAATAGGTCAGATCGACCGGCTCGTCTGGATTGATCAGCAGCAACTCACCCGGTGCAAAGTAATGCTCCTCGCCCATTCCGCGTGAAAGGCAGTTGCCCCGCAGCAGCACCTGCAGGTGATAAATGCTGTCGAGCGCGCCCGATGTCACCCGCACGCTGGCGCCGTAACTGATGCGGCACAGGTCCAGGCTGGCGAACTTGCGGTGATCGAGGCTGGCCAAGGGGCGACCGACCTTGGGCATCAGGATGCAATGGTTGCCGACATGCTGATTGACGTAACCCGATACCGCATAAGGGTCGGCATGGTCGAACACTCTGCTGCGCTGACTCAACAGTTGCGCGTGCATCATCGGGTCACTCTCATTGTTGTTATGAGTTGCGTCGGTCCATTCTAGAACAGCACGTCAGGCGCCTGAGACATTTCCGGACAGTTGACCGAAGCCCATGTGGGAGCGAGCCTGCTCGCGAAAGCGGAGTGTCAGTCAACGTTGATGTTGAAACTGATTCCCTCTTCGCGAGCAGGCTCGCTCCCACAGGATTGTGCGATCAGTCCTCCAGCGCACGAACCCGTTCGTGGCGTTGCTGTTCTTCAGGTTGCGCCGTGGACTGCAAGGTGAAATCGAACTCGATTTCGGCAAACCGGCCGCTGACACCATACGCCGCTGCGCGTTGTTGATCGTCGCTGAAAGTGATTTTGGCGATCAACTCATCACGGGTGGCGTAGGCGAAATCGTCGTGCAGGTATTGATCGCCATCGAGGTTGATCTGGGTCGTCAGGTGGCGATGATCCGGCGCCGAGATAAAGAAGTGAACGTGCGCCGGACGCTGGCCGTGACGGCCCAGTTGATCGAGCAGTTGCTGGGTCGGACCGTCCGGTGGGCAGCCATAACCCGACGGCACGATGCTGCGGAAACGATAGCGACCTTCAGCATCGGTCACGATCCGGCGGCGCAGGTTGAATTCCGATTGCGCAGTATCGAAGTACGAGTAAGTGCCACCAGTGTTGGCGTGCCAGACGTCTACCACGGCACCTGCCAACGGTTCGCCGGCAGTGTTGAACACGCGCCCTTGCATGAACAGCGTCACACCTGGATCGAGGCCATCATCGAGTCGCGCTTCACCTTCGGACAGCGGCGCACCCGCCACGTACAACGGGCCTTCGATGGTGCGTGGCGTGCCGCCGGATTTGCCGGCCTGCTCGTCTTCAGCGTCCATCAGCAGGTCGAGGTAATGCTCCAGACCAAGCCCGGCGACTATCAGCCCAGCCTCCTGACGCGCGCCCAGTACGTTAAGGTAGTTAACGGCCTTCCAGAACTCTTCCGGGGTCACGGCGAGGTCTTCGATGATGTTTACCGAATCACGCAGGATGCGGTAAATCAAGGCCTTGGCCCGCGGATTGCCGGCATCGTTGTGCAGGCCGCTGGCCTCTTCGAGAAACTTCTGGACTTCGGCAGTGTGGGAGATCTTGACATTCATTTTGTTGGGTTCCTCATCTTGTAATTATTAGCGTAGCGAACTGAGCAGACTGGGCTCAGCGGTCATCCTCGCGGATGGAAGACGGGTGTCGGCACATCGCGTCGATCTCGATCGCCATGTACGGAAACAGCGGCAATTGCATCAGCAGGTCGTGCAGTTCTTGAACGCTGTCGACATCGAATACGCTGTAGTTGGCATAGTGCCCGGCGATGCGCCACAGGTGGCGCCACTTGCCTTGCTCTTGCAGGCGTTGAGCCAGGGCTTTTTCATCAGCCTTGAGTTTGGCCGCAGCTTCGGGGTTCATGTCGACCGGTAGATTCACGGTCATTTTTACGTGGAATAGCATGATCTCTCCTCAGGCTTGATGAACGGAAGTGGATGTTTTGTCGCGACGGAAAAACGCCAGGCGTTCTTCATCCAGACTCAAGCCCAGGCCCGGTGTTTGCGGGACATGCAACTCGAAATCGCGATAAACCAGCGGCTCGCTGAGAATGTCTTCGGTCAGCAGCAAGGGGCCGAACAGTTCGGTGTCCCAGGCCAGTTTATTCAGGGTGATAAAGGCATGCGCCGAGGCCATGGTGCCGAGGCCGCCTTCCAGCATGGTGCCGCCATACAGACCGATACCGGCTGCTTCGGCAATCGCGGCAGTGCGCAACACGGCGCGGGGGCCGCCGTTCTTGGCGATCTTCAAGGCAAACACCGACGCAGCCCCTTCGCGCGCCAGATTGAAGGCATCTTCCACGCATTCGATGGACTCGTCGGCCATGATCGGCGCCGGGCTCATCGCATTCAGACGCGCCATGCCGGCGCGGTTGTTGCGCGAGATCGGCTGTTCGATCAGGTCGATGCCGTTGGTGCCGAGGATCCGGCAAGCGCGCAACGCGACCGCTTCGTCCCAGGCCTGATTGACATCGACCCGCACGCTGGCGCGATCACCCAGGGCTTTTTTGATCGCAATGACGTGGGCCAGGTCGCGGTTGACTTCACCGGCACCGATTTTCAGTTTGAAGATGCGATGGCGGCGCAGGTCGAGCATTTTTTCCGCTTCGGCGATGTCCTTTTCGGTGTCGCCGCTGGCGAGGGTCCAGGCCACCGGCAAGGCATCACGGACACGCCCGCCCAGCAACTCGCTGACCGGCAGGCCGAGGCGCTTGCCCTGGGCGTCGAGCAACGCGGTTTCGATCCCGGATTTGGCAAAGGTATTGCCGCGAATGCTGCGTTCCAGACGCAACATGGCGGCATTCACATTGCCGCTGTCCTGGCCGATCAGCAGGGGCGCAAAGTGTGTGTCAATGTTGGTCTTGATGCTGTCCGGGCTTTCGTTGCCATAGGCCAGGCCACCGATGGTGGTGGATTCACCGATCCCTTCAATGCCGTCGGCGCAGCGCACACGGATGATCACCAGGGTCTGATTCTGCATGGTGTGCATCGCCAGCTTGTGCGGGCGGATGGTCGGCAGATCGACGATGATCGTCTCGATCGATTCAATGGCTGTTGCACGCATGTCGATACCCGTCAGGTTCTTAAAGTTCTGGAACCAATTCTCGTACGGCTTTTTTCGGGAAGCCAATATAGAATTGGTCTGACTTGATACCTTTAAGGTATGCAACCGACAAACACCCGGAGGCCCCATGGAACTGCGTCACCTGCGGTATTTTCAGGTGTTGGCTCAAACCCTGAATTTCACTCGCGCCGCCGAACTGCTGCACATCGCTCAACCGCCCCTGAGCCGGCAGATTCAGCAACTGGAAGATGAACTCGGGGTGCTTTTGCTGGAGCGTGGCCGGCCGCTGAAGCTGACGGAGGCCGGGCGGTTTTTCCATGAGCACTCCACCGCCCTGCTTGAACAACTGAACAAGGTCTGCGACAACACGCGGCGGATCGGCCTGGGGGAAAAGACCTGGCTGGGCATCGGCTTCGCGCCTTCGACCCTGTACGGTGTGCTGCCGGAACTGATCCGCCGTCTGCGCAGCGGCGAGCCTCTGGAGCTTGAGTTGGGGCTTTCGGAGATGACCACGCTGCAACAAGTGCAAGCACTCAAAGCCGGGCGTATTGATATCGGCTTCGGGCGAATTCGCATCGACGACCCGGCGATCATTCAAACGGTGCTCACCGAAGACCGGCTGGTCGCCGCCCTGCCCGCCGGCCATCCCCTGCTGGCCGGACCGGTCAGCCTTCGCCAACTGTCCAAAGAACCCTTTGTACTGTACCCGGGCAACCCGCGCCCCAGCTATGCCGACCATGTGATTGCGCTGTTCGAGTCCTATGGCGTGAGCATTCACGTGGCGCAATGGACCAATGAACTGCAAACGGCAATCGGTCTGGTAGGGGCCGGGATCGGCGTCACGCTGGTGCCGGCCTCGGTGCAGCTGCTGCACCGCGACGACATTGGCTTCACCCCGTTGCTGGAAGACAACGCCACCTCGCCGATCATTCTCAGTCGGCGCGTGGGCGATGTCTCACCGGGGTTGAATCATTGTTTGAAGGTGATCGAAGAGCTGCAACCGCAGGCGAAGTTTTAATGGGAATTCTTGTCCCAGATCCAGTTCCAGAACCCCGGCAGTGCCACTGGCTGTGAACTGTCCTTGACGGTGCGCGCCATCGCCGCGCGCAGCACGGCGTCGTGATCGTCGTAAAACGGTTTTTGCGCCAGCGGCACGCCGGTGGCCTTGGCACTGTCGATCAGGATTTGCAGGTATTCCCGGGTGTGTCGGGCGGTGTAGCGGTTGAGGTCGTGGAAGGTCACCACCACCGGAATCACCCCATCCACGGTCGGCAACTCGCCCAGCGCGATGCGCTCACGCACTTCAGACATCGAGCGCAGCATATGAGACCGACGCCGGGGGCTGGCGTTGAAGCCCCAGATTTTGCCGTCATTGGCGCTCAAATCGGTCAGCAACACATGCATGCCGTGCTGCTGATAAGCGGCGAAGACGCGTTTGTCGTAGTTCCAGAATGGCGGACGAACCAGGGTCGGCGGCGCACCGGTGATGGCCGCGATGTCTGCACTGCCTTTGCTCAGCGCCTGTTCCAGTTCTTGCGGGCTCAGCGAGCGATGATTGGTGTGCCAGTGGGTAGCCGTGTGAAATCCCAGCACCTGTCCTTCTGCATGTTCGCGATGCATGAGCTCGCGCCCGATATCACTGTCGCCGGCCCTTGGCGCGCCGGTCTGCACGAAAAACACCGCTTTGATATTCGGCTGTAGAGGATTGTCCTTCAGACTGTCGAGCACGGTCGCGGTGGGGTTCCAGAAACTCGAAGCGCTGGGACCGTCGTCGTAGGTCAGCAGAAAACGAATCGGTGCCTGCGCCTGTAGACGTTGTTCCGTCTGCGGGGTCAGTTCGATGGGTGCAGCGATGCAGCCTGCCAGCCCGACGGCGATGGCGAGTGCGCAGAACACTTTGTACAACTGTTTCATGTTTTGCCTTGGATCAGACCGTGACGGTCAACTCATCAAATGGCAAAAATCCTTCGCCCGTTCATCCTTCGCCGGCCCGCCAGTTGCGCGGGCCGAGGTTGGATCAGGGTACACAGTGTTTGGTTCCGCCGCCCACCCTCCTCGCTTACTGCGCCAAGACACTCACTCGTGATCCGAAAGCTAAGCTGAACATTCCCGTCACAGCTTTCTACCGCAGGGTCAGCCGATGTGTGGACGACTGTCGCAGTACCGTGGCATTCACGATTTTGTCGCCGTGCTGAGCATTCCCGATGCGATGATCAATCACGTCGGGGATGAACCCCTGGCTCGCTACAACGCGGCACCCACCACCCAACTCGCCCTGTTGCACCTTGAGCCTGACGGGTTGCACGCCGATCCGGTGCGCTGGGGCTGGCGTCCGCACTGGGCGAAAGATCGCGCGGCACCGATCAACGCGCGGGTGGAGAAAGTCGCTCATGGTCCGTTCTTCCGGGCGATCTGGCCACACCGCGCGATTGTGCCGATCGACAACTGGTTCGAATGGGTCGATGCAGGCGATTCGACGAGTGTGCCATGGCTGATTCGCCGACAGGACGGCGCACCGAGTTACTGCGCGTCCATTGGCCAGTTTCCCGGTGCTGGCAACGAGCCGCGCGACGACGACGGTTTTGTCATCATCACGGCGGACAGTGCAGGCGGCATGCTCGACATTCATGACCGCAGGCCGGTGGTGTTGTCAGCGGAACTGGCGCGTGAATGGCTCGATCCGGCCACCCCAAAAGAACGCGCCGAACAGATAGTGCTTTTACAGGGTGAAACCAGCGAAATATTCGAGTGGTACAGGGTCGACAAAGCCGTCGGAAATGTCAGAAACCAGAGCAGCGCATTGATAAATAAGTTTATTTGACGCAGATATTGTGGCTACGGATCGCGTTACAGCTTAACAATCGCCCAAAGAAAAGCCCCGCTTGATAGCGGGGCTCTCTGTATGCGTTACCCTCTCAGGGCTTTAATGGCATTTCTATATCACGCTCCGACAACTCTCGACTGTCGTCATGCTTCCAGGTCTGGGGCGGAGGGTTCTCACGCTCGATGTCTTCTTCCGTGGGTTCATCCATCTCTTCATCCGGGTCCGGACGTTTGGGATCATTGGCCATGCGCACCTCTCTTCCTGTGAAGGGACTTATTAAGCGTAGAACAAATTCGAGCGTTCGATTCAGAGCCACCAGCGCAGCAAGAAGAAAAACCCCATGCTCAACAGCATGCTGAGCAAGGTGTTGCGGGTGTAAAGCACCAGCCCCACCGCCACCAGCGAACTGATCAGGTAGGGGTTGTCCCACTGCAAGTTCAGCTGTTTGTCGGGCATGAACACAATCGGCCCGCAGATCGCGGTCAACATGCCCGGCACGGCGAAACCGAGGAATTGCCGGGCATTGCTGCTCAGGCGCACCGGCAACCGGGGTTCGAGAAACACGTAGCGATTGAGAAACACCAGTACGCCCATTCCGATAATCACCGCCCACACCATCATGCTGCGCGCCCCCTGTAGAGTTTGTTGCAGATAAAGCCCGCAGTCATGCCCGCCAATCCGGACAGCACCAGCGCCGAGCCCCATTGCCAGTAACTGAACAACACCGAGCAGAACAGCGACACCGCGACACACACCACGGTGGGCACGCTGCGCACCACCGGCGTGATCAAGGCAATGAAGGTGGCGGCAATGGAGAAGTCCAGCCCCAAATGCTCCAACCCCGGAATGCTGCTGCCCAGCACGATGCCTGCCAGCGTGAACAGGTTCCAGGCGATGTAAAACGTCAGCCCGACCCCCAGCGCGTACCAGCGATTGAATTGCTGTTTGTCGTGCTGACTGGTCAGGGCAAACAGCTCGTCGGTGAGCAAAAAGCCCAGCCCCACCCGCCAACGCCCCGGCAACGGCGAAATCACCGACCGCATGCTCATGCCATAAAGCAAATGCTGTGACGTCAGCAATACGGTAGTCAGCAAAATCGAAAAGATCCCGGCACCGCCCTTGAGCATGCCGATGGCGACCAACTGCGCGGCGCCGGCAAACACGATGCTCGACAGCCCCTGCCCTTGCAGCGGCGTGAGGTTGGCCTCAATGGCCATGGATCCGGCCAGCAAGCCCCATGGCGCGGTGGCCAGGGACAGCGGCATGATCGCCGCGGCGCCACGCAGAAAGGCACTGCGCGGCATGAGTAAATTCGACATGACGCCCTACGACCAGTGAAAGACCTGAGACTTTGCCAGCAGTCGAGCCGGAAGGCTTGAACAATCTTGCGCACTTGCGCCGAGAGCGTGGGCCGCGAAGGTGTTCCATTCATCGGCTGGGCGCTTGATTCGCCTCGATAGTAGCAACATGATGGCGCTGCATTTTCCCTTGAGGCCAGGCCCTGCATGAGCTCAGTCGAACCCGATAGCGATGTCTATAAAACCCTGCTTGAGTCAACCAATGCAATTCCCTGGCGGATCGACTGGAACACCATGACATTCAGCTACATAGGCCCGCAGATCGAAGCGCTGCTGGGCTGGAAGCAAGACAGTTGGGCGACGGTCGACGACTGGGTCGAGCGCATGCACCCGGACGATCGGGATTACGTGGTGGAGTTCTGCGTCTCGCAATCGCGCGCCGGGGTCGATCATGAGGCGGATTATCGGGCGCTGACTCAAGCCGGCGACTACGTGTGGATTCGCGACGTGGTGCACGTGGTGCGCAAGGACGGTGAAGTGGAAGCGCTGGTGGGCTTCATGTTCGACATCAGCGAGCGCAAGAAAACCGAAGAGCATTTGAGCCGGCTGCAGAAGCAACTCGAAGAGTATTCCTTCCAGGACGGCCTCACCGGTATTGCCAACCGGCGCATGTTCGACACCGTGATGGAGCGCGAATGGGGCCATGCTCAGCACACGGGCTTGCCGCTTTCGTTGCTGATCATGGACATCGACTATTTCAAGCAATTCAACGATCACTATGGACACACCAAAGGTGACGAATGCCTGCGTCAGGTGGCCCAGACGTTGTCGCTGGCGGCCAATCGACCGCGTGATTTCATCGCCCGGATCGGCGGCGAAGAATTCGTCTGGCTGCTCCCGGAAACCGATGCCGAATCCGCTAGGCTGGTGGCGCGCAAATGCCTGCACCTGATTCGCCAGCAACACATTCTCCATGAGTGTTCGCCGGCTTCGCCGCTATTGAGCGTGAGCATGGGTGTCGGCACCACCGTCGCCCCGCTGCAAGCGACCGCACTGGAGTTCATCGAGCAAGTCGACAAGTTGCTCTATCGGGCCAAACACAACGGCCGGATGCGCGCCGAGTTCGCTGATTTTCGTTGAACTCCTGGAACCCATAGAGCCGCCGCCGACGCCCGAGTACCATGGAGTGATTCGCATGACAGGTCAGGGAGGCGACATGTTTTACCGGATCGCCGCCGACGGGCTGGTGCTGTTTCATCTGTTGTTCATTCTGTTCGTGCTGTTCGGCGGGCTGATGGTGCTCAAATGGCGGTCGCTGATCTGGGCGCACCTGCCCGCCGCCGCGTGGGGCGTGACGGTTGAAGTCTTGCACCTGACCTGCCCGCTGACCCAGTGGGAAAATCTCATGCGCCAGGCGGCCGGGCAAAACGGCTACGGGGGCGGCTTTATCGAACACTACGTGTGGCCGGTCATTTACCCGGCTGGCCTGACGCCTGCGATTCAGTTGACGCTGGGCAGCGTAGTGCTGGCTATCAACGTACTGGTCTATCTTCGGCTGATCAGGCTGTGGAAATTGCGCCGGGCCGCCTGAAACAAGCGCCGAGGATTGAGTCCATGTTGTCGATTGAAGACCTGAGTCTGCTCCAGGCCATCCGCGAGACCGGCAGCCTGTCGCGGGCCGCCGCTCACTTGGGCAAGGCGCCGTCGACCGTGTCCTACGCTGCGCGGCAACTGGAGGAGCGCTTCGACGCGTTGCTCTTCGATCGCCGTCGTTACCGCTTACAGCTCACCCCGGCTGGCGAGTTGCTGGTGAACGAAGCGGCGCGGTTGATGCAGGACGTGTCCCGGCTGACCCAGCGAGTGCAGCAAGTGGCCAACGGCTGGGAAAGCCGGTTATGGATTGTCACCGACGAATTGCTTGAATTCGAAGCCTTGATTCCAGTGATCCACGAATTCGACGCACTGGAATCCGGCGTACCGCTGCGCATCACACAGGAGGTGCTTAAGGGTGTTTGGGAAGCTTTGCGTGAAGGGCGCGCGGACTTGATCATCGGCGCCACCAACGAGCCGCCGGCGATCCCGACCCTGCGCTGGATGCAATTGGGGGAAATGGAGTGGGTGTTCGCGGTGTCGCCCAAACACCCGCTGGCCAACGCTAAAGAGCCGATTTCACGGGCGATGGTGGCGCAGCACCGGGCGATTGTCGTGGCCGATTCTTCAAGGGTCACGGAGGGCAGCACCTACGGCGTCTCTAGCGGCCAACCGGTGCTCGCGGTACCGACCATGCGCGCAAAAGTCCTGGCGCAATGCGATGGGCTGGGCGTCGGCTGGCTGCCCCGGCACCGGGTGGGCTCGTTATTGAAAAACGGCACCCTGGTCGAAAAACAGATGGCCGACCCGCGCGAACCGAACATTCTGTATGCCGGCTGGCGCGGCGATCATGACGGTCGTGCATTGGGCTGGTGGCTGGAAAAACTCAAGCAATCGTACCTCTGCACCCAACTGGTTCAGGGTAGCGACCGGTTTGTCTGAACTCAGTTGGCCGTGACACTCATGTTGCGCCCGCTGCTCTTGGCCACATACAGCGCCTTGTCCGCCGCACTGACCAAATCATCGGGTTGGTCCTGCGAGGCCGGGTTGTAGGCGCAAACACCGATACTGACCGTTACCCTGCCCTCCGGACTTTCGCAGTGCGCAATGTCCGCCCGCAGTACCGCGTGACGGATGTTTTCGGCCACCAGAAAAGCGCCCGCATAGTCGGTGCCAGGCAGCACCACCGAGAACTCTTCGCCGCCATAACGCGCGGCAAGGTCGCCGGGGCGCTTGATGTTGTCCTTGATGATCGCGCTGATCCGGCGCAAACACTCATCGCCGGCCACATGACCATAACGATCGTTAAAGCTCTTGAAGTGATCGACATCGATCATCAACATGGCAAGCTCAGTCAGCGTGCGCCGTGCGCGGCCCATTTCCGCGAGGATAAACACGTCGAACTGACGCCGGTTGGACAGACCGGTCAACGCATCCTCAAGGGCCAGCAATTCAAGGCTACGATTGACCTCGATGAGTTTTTCCGGGCCATCGAGCAACACACTCTGGACGTGTTGTTGCTGCTTCATGACGTGAATGAGGCGGTAACCAAGCCCGCCCAGAAACAGCAGCAGCGAAACCACGATACCTGCGCTCAATGCCGTCTCTTTGCGCCAGCCGGCCAGGACTTCCTCCTTGTCCAGCGCGGCAAAGATGATCAGCGGATACCCGCTGACCCGCCGAAACCCCACCACCCGTTCCACACCGTCCACATATGACTTGACGGTGGCCGTGCCGGAATCGCCTTTGGGCAACAGTTGAGTAAACAGCGGCGCCTTGGCCACGCTGATGCCAATGTCAGCCTCATTGAACGGCCGCCGCACAACAATGCTGGCATCATCGGCAAACAGGCTGATCACCCCGTTGCGGCCCATATCGATACTGTCGTAAAGCTCAAGGAAATGACTGAGATAGATCGTTGCCAGCGCCACACCGGCAAATCGACCATCCGGATGATTGATCCGGCGTGACACGGTCATGATCCATTCACCACTTGAACGACTTTTTATCGACTGACCGATATGCGGGCCGCGGTCGGGATGGTCACGATGAAAAATGAAATACTCACGGTCGGAATTGTTCGCGTCAGGCACCTCGGCGCCATTGGAGTTGGCGATCCAGCGCCCCGCTTCGTCAAAGATGAACAAACCATGCAGTTGCTTCAGTTCGCTGCGTTCAGCGCTGAGCAAACGTTGCAATCTGGGCAGTTGCTGCGCACCGACACCCTCGTTTTCAACGCGGTCCACGAGGGCAAACAGCAGCGTATCGGCCTGTTTTATCGACGCTTGCGTTTGCGACGCCAGGGTCTGCGCCAGGTTGGACATCGCCACTTCTTTGTCATGCAGATGGTACTGGCGCGAATTCCAGGCTTGCCAAATCACGATTGCCGTCATCGACAGGCACACCGCCACGAGCAGAACCACCGCGTAGCGGACCTTGAGCCTCGACGCACGCTGGCCGGTCTTCCACGACGCGGTGGTACGGGCGCTTTCAGTTGGATCTTTAATGGACGAATGCCCCCATAACGTTCCCTGATTCGTTATGACAGGGCAACTTTTCCTGTTCGCCCCTTGAATGCCGTACCAGCAACAAGATAGGCGATTTGCTAGCTTCATGACGGGATTGTGTGGGGAATCCGCCCTAAAGTCTTACTTCGACGACTGTTTCACCGCCTCAAGCCAGGCCGGATCCAGACGGGTCTGATCGGTGTCGATGCCCAGCGCATCCATCCGCGCCTTGTGCTGATCCATCTCGCGGATCAACTGACTGTGGTCGCTGGAGTTGCCGTCCAGTTCGTGCATCTGGTTCAAGCCCAGGTGGTAAAAACGCAGCAGCTTCATGGCCACCGGATCACCCGTCTCAACCGCTGCGGTGACCTGATGCATGATGTTGGTGATGCTCATCAGGCTGCGCTTGAGCTGCCAGCCGTACACCGCGGGCGCCATCCATGGCTGGTTCCAGAACTTGCCGCGCATCAGCGCCACCATCAGCAACACCGCGACAAACACACCGCCGACGTTAAACCGCAGGTTGTCGCCGCCGGGCTCACCGAACAACGCCACCGCCGCCGTGGACAGCGCCATCGCCAGCACCAGGAAAATCAGGGCAATAATCACCGTACTGCGGCGCGTCTGTTGTCGATAGGCTTGGGCATTCTTCGGCTGGATTTCGAACATCGCGGCAGGGTTCCTTGGGGCATGAGCAAAAAAGAAGGCCAGGCATTATCGCCTCTGCGAGGGATTTAGCTATGCTGGGGCTCCTTTTCATCTTTTCATCGTCAAACGGGGGACATGGCGGTACAGCGCAGATCGTGCCATCTTCATCCATGGATACACTCTATTCGGATGCCATTCGCGCGGCTCGGTGAGTGACATCGTTTTAAGGATCATTGAATGACCCAACGACAAGTAATCAACGCCTCGGTCAGCCCAAAAGGCAGCCTGGAAACCCTTTCTCAACGCGAAGTCCAACAACTGAGCGAAGCCGGCTCCGGCAGCACCTACGACATCTTCCGCCAATGCGCCCTGGCCATCCTCAACACCGGCGCCCATGTCGACAACGCCAAAACCATCCTTGAAGCCTACAAAGATTTTGAAATCCGCATCCACCAGCAAGATCGCGGCGTACGCCTGGAACTGCTGAACGCACCGGCCGACGCCTTCGTCGACGGCGAAATGATCGCCAGCACGCGTGAGATGCTGTTCAGCGCCTTGCGTGACATCGTCTACACCGAAAACGAACTCGACAGCCAGCGCATCGACCTGAGTACCTCCCAAGGCATCAGCGACTACGTGTTCCACTTGCTGCGCAACGCCCGCACCCTGCGCCCCGGCGTCGAGCCGAAGATCGTGGTCTGCTGGGGCGGCCACTCGATCAACACCGAAGAATACAAATACACCAAGAAAGTCGGCCACGAACTGGGCCTGCGCAGCCTCGATATCTGCACCGGTTGCGGCCCCGGCGTGATGAAAGGCCCAATGAAAGGCGCGACCATCGCCCACGCCAAACAGCGTATCCACGGCGGTCGCTACCTTGGATTGACTGAACCGGGCATCATCGCCGCCGAAGCGCCGAACCCGATCGTCAACGAGCTGGTGATCTTGCCGGACATCGAAAAGCGCCTGGAAGCGTTCGTCCGTGTCGGCCACGGCATCATCATTTTCCCGGGCGGCGCGGGCACGGCCGAAGAGTTCCTGTACCTGCTCGGCATCCTGATGCACCCGGACAACCAAGGCCTGCCCTTCCCGGTCGTCCTCACCGGGCCCAAGCATGCCGCACCGTATCTGGAACAACTGGACGCGTTCGTCGGCGCGACGCTGGGCGATGCGGCGAAGAAACATTACGAGATCATCATCGACGATCCGGCTGAAGTCGCACGGCAGATGACTCAGGGGCTTAAAGCGGTCAAACAGTTCCGCCGCGAGCGCAATGACGCGTTCCACTTCAACTGGCTGCTGAAGATCGACGAAGGCTTCCAGCGCCCGTTCGATCCGACTCACGAAAACATGGCCAACCTGAAACTGAGCCAGGCCCTCCCCGCTCACGAACTGGCGGCCAACCTGCGGCGCGCGTTCTCCGGCATTGTCGCCGGCAACGTCAAGGACAAGGGCATCCGCTTGATCGAACAGCACGGGCCTTACCAGATCCGTGGTGATGCCGCGATCATGCATCCGCTGGATCAACTGCTCAAAGCCTTCGTCGCCCAACACCGGATGAAACTGCCGGGTGGCGCGGCTTATGTGCCGTGTTATCAGGTCGTGGCATAACCCACGACCCGACTAACACCCTGAAAACCTGTGGGAGCGAGCTTGCTCGCGATGAGGCCCTGTCAGCCAACATTGATGTTGAATGACACACCGCCATCGCGAGCAAGCTCGCTCCCACAGGGGTTAGTGTGGTTACAGGTGATCAGCGTCGATCACGGCTTTGGCAAACGCCTGCGGGTCTTCCTGTGGCAGGTTATGGCCGATGCCGCCATTGATCAGTCGGTACTCATACTTGCCGGTAAAGCGCTTGGCGTAGTCCTCGGCCGCCGGGTGCGGTGCGCCGTTGGCGTCGCCTTCCATCGTAATGGTCGGCACCGTAATCGAAGGTGCCTTGGCCAGCCGCTGTTCCAGCGCTTCGTATTGGGGTTCGCCCTGAACCATGCCCAACCGCCAGCGGTAGTTGAAAATCGTGATAGCGACATGGTCCGGGTTGTCCAGAGCGGCCGCACTGCGATCATAGGTCGCGTCGTCAAAGGCCCATTTCGGGGACGCCAGTTGCCAGATCAACTTGGCGAAATCGTGGCGGTTTTTTTCGTAGCCGGCCTGGCCGCGATCGGTCGCGAAATAGAACTGATACCACCATTGCAACTCCGCCTTGGGCGGCAACGGGTTTTTGCCCGCGGCCTGATTGCCGATCAAGTAGCCGCTTACCGACACCAGCGCCTTGACCCGTTCCGGCCACAGCGCCGAGACGATGTCCGCCGAACGTGCGCCCCAGTCGTAGCCACCGAGCACAGCCTGTTTGATCTTCAGCGCATCCATGAAGTCGATGACGTCACTGGCCAACGCGGCGGGTTGGCCGTTGCGCAGGGTCTTGTCAGACAGGAAATGCGTGTCGCCGTAACCCCGAGCATACGGGATCAGCACCCGGTACCCCTTGGCCGCCAGCAGCGGCGCCACTTCGCTATAACTGTGAATGTCGTAGGGCCAACCATGCAGGAGAATCACCACGGGGCCATCGGTGGGCCCCACCTCCGCGTAAGCCACATTTAGCAAGCCGGCCTTGACGTGCTTCAGCGGACCGAACGGGGTATACGAATCCGCACTGGCCACCGCCGGCTCTGCGGTCGGAGTGGCGGCTTGCGCATTGGCAGCGCCAAGGGCACCGAACTGCATCAGCGCGAAAGCGAGCATCGTCGGCGCCATAAAGCGTCGGCGTGATGCGGTTTTACGGCTCAACACATTCATCTTCATGGTGATTTCCCTACAAGTCGTTTGTCTGTGGTTTTAGCGGTGGATGTGAGGCAAGTCGCATTGCCTCGATGGAAGCCATTTAATCGCCCGCTGGTATCTGCCATGTGTCGTCAAAACAGAGTTATTAAGGCGTAAGGTGTCAAACAGAACGCCTGATACAGTGCGATACAAATCCCGCAACGCTCGGTAATGCGCACCAATCAAGAGGGTTGAGCAATGGAGCATGTGAACCACATCCTGATCGTCGATGACGATCGCGAGATCCGCGAGCTGGTGGGCAATTACCTGAAGAAAAACGGCTTGCGCACAACCGTGGTTGCCGACGGCCGGCAGATGCGCCATTTTCTGGAAACCAATCAGGTGGACCTGATCGTGCTGGACCTCATGATGCCCGGTGATGACGGCCTGGTGCTGTGCCGTGAATTACGCGCAGGCAAACACAAAGCCACACCAATCCTGATGCTCACCGCACGCAACGATGAAACCGATCGCATCCTCGGCCTGGAAATGGGTGCCGACGATTACCTGACCAAACCCTTCGCCGCCCGCGAGTTGCTGGCGCGGATCAACGCCGTGTTGCGCCGCACGCGGATGCTGCCGCCGAACCTGCTGATCACCGAAACGGGCCGACTGCTCGGCTTCGGACGCTGGCGCCTCGATACCACCGCGCGCCACTTGCTGGATGAAGACGGCACCATGGTTGCCCTCAGTGGCGCGGAATACCGCTTGCTGCGCGTGTTCCTCGATCACCCGCAACGGGTGCTCAGCCGTGACCAGTTGCTCAACCTGACCCAGGGCCGCGATTCCGACCTGTTCGACCGTTCCATCGATTTGCTGGTAAGCCGATTGCGCCAGCGCCTGCTGGATGATTCACGCGAGCCGACCTACATCAAGACCGTGCGTAGCGAAGGCTATGTGTTCTCTTACCCGGTGGAATTGCTCGGCGCACCTCAATGACGTGCTCCCTGCATTGGCCGCGCACGCTGCTGTCCCGGTTATCGCTGTTTTTCCTGGTGAGCCTTATTGGTACTTTGGGGATAGCGCCATGACAAGATTCAAAATATGCCACCGACACGCTAATTAATGAGTATTTAATAGCAAATACTGGACTAACAACCCTTAAAATTTTCACCCACAAAAAAATCATGCCAATAGCTAGTCATCTAGTCTTTGGCATGGTGATGCAGCACGAAAAGAGCAAGATAGTAGCGCTGGCCACCCCCACGACACCACTCTTCAAACTGCGCGCACAGTCCGAATTCGGACTTGAAATTGTCACTCGCCAACATCGGCGCTAATGTTAATACCAGCCCGACATTAAACCTTGAACAAGTAGATTTTCAGATCAAGCGACTCTCCTGCAAAGTATTCCTTACTTAAACTACAACTGTCGTTCGCGCAGTATTATTGCAGGCGCGCCGACATTACTATTGCACGCTCCAATCTAAAGAAGCTCTACATTCGCAAGGCGAGAGTTAATCATGATCAAGAGACAAAGTGACAGAAGAGTTTTTATTTTTGGTTATTTCGTAGTGGCCTGCGCAATCATCGCATCGAGTATCGCGCTAATCTTTCATGCCGAAGCAAAAATCACTAAAACTCGCTATGAAGAAGTACGCGAGGAAAGACTTCAGAGAATGCAGATTGGCCTGGACACTCTCGTGGAGCTTAAGTACGTACTAAAGCACACCACTGGAATACCCTCACCTGACTTACTAAAAGCGTCACACACCTTAGACCAGTTAATATCAGACATAGAAGCCCATTACATTAAAATCAACATAGAAAATACCAGTTGGAAAAAAAATGGCTCACCTCAATGAGAAAGACGCTGGCGGACTAAATATTCTTGCTTTTTTGGACATGCTTGCATGGTCAGAAGGTACGGACAATGGAAAACAGTGCACCAGCAATCATGGTTACGATGTGATCGTCGGCGGCGCGCTATTTACTAGTTACGTCGATCACCCTCGAAGACTAGTCGCTTTACCGAAGTTGGGCATTAAGTCCACGGCAGCAGGTCGCTACCAATTACTATCGTGGTATTGGGATTCCTACAAAGACTCGCTTAAACTTGCGGGTGGTTTTACTCCCGAAAATCAGGACCGAGTCGCCATCCAGCAAATTCGCGAGCAAGGAGCACTTAAAGACATCAAAGCTGGAAAAATAACTGAAGCCATTACCAAATGTTCAAATATTTGGGCAAGTCTGCCGGGCGCAGGATATGGACAGCATGAACACACCATTGAGAAATTAATCGTTCGCTATGTTAGCGCGGACGGTAGGTTAGATGCTTGATAACGAGCAAGCATGATGAATGTATTGATCAGTGCATTTTATCGACTCTTTGCTGCGCGGTTATAAAAGCACCCAAGAGGTACATATGTGATTGCTCTTATTCTGAGGTTTATCCCGCTGATTATCGCAGCCGTGATCGCGGCAGGTTCCGCGTGGATGATTCAGGGGTGGCGATATGGCGCCGAGATTGAAACCATACAGCGGGTTCACGCTGACACCATGGCCGAAATTAGCCGAGTCGCTGCACGACAATTACAGGCGCAGATGGACCGGCATAAGGAACAGGCCAACGAGATTACATTGCTCGATCAAAGGCACTATCAGGAGTTACAAGATGCACAGCAAAATTCCGCTCGTCTTAGTGCTGATCTTGCCGCTTCTCATCAGCGGTTGTCAGTCCGCGTTCAGCGTTGCTCCTCCAGCCACTTGCCTGCAACCGCCAGCCCCCCCAGCCTGGATGATAGAGCCCAGCGAGCCGAACTATACCCAGAGGATGCAGCGGCTCTTGCAACCATTACCGGAGACGCCGATCGTTGCGCGGTGAAGTTGAGCGGACTGCAAGGTTACGTTTGTGCAATCAATTCTGATGTACCTGGTTGTGGATTAGCCGGTAAAGGCGCGGCAAGGCCTGAATAGGAAAACCGCCAGCGCCGCCTTGTCGAGCGAACACCTCGCTGACATCGGATCAACGATCTCGATAACGACTATGCCCAAGGGTGTTTTTCCATCACCACGCTCCAGCACTAGAGTGGCGACATCTTCTTCCCACGCTCTGGAGCAACATCATGAAAAGCCTCATCGGTCTTGGTTTCGCCCTGTCGGTTCTTGGCGCTACATCCGCTATCGCTGCGCCGCAGGCCACCTCCCAGATTGTCGCCGCCGTTAAAGTCAGCCAACCGGCCACACTCAATGAGAACACTGTCGATAGCGATCACAAAGACAGTCAGCCGAGCACGTTGTACGTCGCTGAAAACCGCCCTGAATTCGGCTCGAAGTATCAGCGGTATTGATTAATGGCTTTGCGCCGCTTGAACAAGAAACCCCGGGTAGATCCGATCTACCCTGGGTTTTCTTTGTTAAACGCAATCCCCGACGAGTCGCGCCGCCAGAGCTTTAGCCTGTAGGGCTACGTCGGTGACTGCCGTGCTTTCCCACCACATGCCGCGCAACGGTGGCCCCATGGCGAACAGGCGCCGGGCGACCAGCCCTTCGGCGTCCAGTACGGCACCGTCGACAGCCGCTGCAATCCCCAGCGCCAACGGTCCCGGCCGGATCAATCCGCGCGCCAACAGTTGCTGTGGCAGCGGTCGGGCGACCCGGCGCCAGTCATACTCGATGCCGCTGGAGTTGATCAACGCCGCGCCACGCACCACACACGTGCAGGCCTCGCCACGACGACGAATGCGGATGCTGACTCCGTCCTGCGACCCGGGTTCAAGGCCTTTGAACGACGCCGCTTGAATCCGCAAGCGCCCTTCCCGGTGTAACCGCTCCACCAGGGCGGCACTCAAGGGTGGCGAGCGGTGGTGATGACTTTCCCACCACGGCCGGAGATGTCGCACAAACTGCCGACGCTGCCGGTCCGTCGCCTGATTCCACAACCGGCCAATGTGCGCACGCACGGTATCGAGCGGTGCTTGCCAGTCGATGCCTTGGGCGATGGCCTCCCAACAATGTCGTCGCAGTTCGCGCACCAACTGGCGTGGCGTGCGAATGCTGTGATCGTCAGCCAGGAAATCTACCCAGGCCGGTGGTTGCCGACGCACATGCGGTAGCAATCCGTGACGGGAAAACACTTCGATCGGCCCGCGATGCCCGGCCTGTTCCAGCGACACCACGGCATCGACCATGGTCAGGCCGGAACCAATGATCAGCACCGTCGACTGTGGATCAAGCTGGCGCATGGCGGCGACATCCCACGGATCCAGCGCTGCGGCGTTCAAACCGCTGGACTCTATCAGTGGCGTGCGCGCCGCGGGAAACATCCCGGTCGCCAGCACTGCATAAGCGCCCTGCAAGCGTTGCCCGTCACTCAATGTCAGACGAACCGAATCGTCGTCCGTTTGCAGATCGATCACTTCCGCCTGCACATGCTCGACCGTGGAGCCATTCAGTGCCCCGACGGCTTGCGCTTCGGCCAGGCGTTGCTGCACGTACACGCCGAACAGACCCCGTGGCGGGAACAATTCGCTGATCGGCACAGGTTGTTCGGCCGATTCCGGCCAGCCACCGGTGGCGATGTGTCCAGTCAACCATTGCGTCAGGTCATCGGCGTTGTCCGGATCGACGCTCATCCGCGCCGCGTTGCCGTTCAGCGTATGGCCCAACTCGACTGCGCTGTAGGCTTCGCCTCGACCGAGCTCCGCACGGGGTTCAATCACCAGTACTGAACGACGGCCAGGCAAACGCAGCAATTGCGCCGCCAGCATCGCGCCACTGAGGCCGCCGCCGATGATCAGAATGTCTGCGTGGCGGGTGGCGTCGATCGTCTGCGCGCTTTGGATTTCGTTCATGCCCTGCTCATTGGTCGATGTTTACCGGAATGGAACGCTGTGCGTGCCACCTTAATGTGTTGCTCTCCAGCACACAAACCTCCCCCCTGTAGGAGCTGGCTTGCCAGCGAAAGCGGCATGTCAGTCAACATGTATATCGACTGATCCACCGCCTTCGCTGGCAAGCCTGCTCCTACAGATGACCTCGTTTTCTGTGAGACAGGCGATCAAATGTAGCGAAGGCGTCTAGGTAGACACCACTTTCTTCTCCTGCTGCCGCAATGCCGCCAGATCCCGATAACCCGCTCCCGGATGAATATCCGGCAACCGCGCGCCTTCCCCAAACAACTTCTCGCGCAAGGTTCCCGGCGCATAGTCGGTCTTGTACACCCCGCGCTTCTGCAACTCCGGCACCAGCAATTCCACGGCATCGATGAAGGTTTCGTGGGTCAACGCATATGCCAGGTTGAAACCGTCCACGTCGGTCTCCTCCACCCATTCTTGCAGAAGATCGGCGACCGTCTCGGGACCGCCGACAAACAACGGCCCAAAGCCACCAATCCCTACCCAGTCCGCCAGTTCGTTGGGCGTCCAGACCTTGTTCGGGTCCGCCGTGGAAAACGCTTCCACCGCTGATTGAATGGCATTGGTGTGCACGTGCTTGAGCGGTTCATCAGGTTTGAACTGACTGAAGTCGATGCCCGTCCAGCCGGAAATCAACGCCATGGCCCCTTCGTAACTGACCCAGGTTTTGTATTCCTCGAACTTGGCTTTGGCCTTCGCGTCGGTTTCACCGAGGATTACCGTTTGCAGGTTGAAGATCAGGATTTTCTTCGGATCGCGCCCGGCCTCGGCGGCACGTCGGCGAATGTCGGCCACGGTTTTCTTCAGCAGCACTTTCGACGGCGCGGCGACGAATACGCATTCGGCATGTTCGGCCGCAAACTGCTTGCCCCGACTCGATGCGCCGGCCTGATAAAGCACCGGCGTGCGTTGCAGCGAAGGTTCGCACAGGTGAATGCCCGGCACCTGGAAGTGTTGGCCAACGTGGCGGATCTCGTGAATTTTGCTCGGGTCACTGAAGATCCGCCGCTCGCGATCACGCAGAATCGCGCCCTCTTCCCAACTGCCTTCCCAGAGTTTGTAGCAAACCTCCAGGTATTCCTCAGCGAAGTCATAACGGGTGTCGTGTTCGGTCTGGTTTTTCTGGCCGATGTTTTTTGCGCCACTCTCCAGGTACGAAGTGACGATGTTCCAGCCGGCACGGCCCTTGGTCAGGTGATCCAGCGTCGACAGGCGTCGGGCGAACGGATACGGATGTTCAAACGATAGCGAGGCGGTCAGGCCAAACCCCAAATGCTCGGTCACCAGTGCCATCGGCGGGATCAGTTGCAGCGGATCGTTGACCGGTACTTGCGCGGCCTGACGGATCGCCGCCTCACCGTTGCCGTTGTAGACGTCGTAGATGCCCAGCACATCAGCAATGAACAAGCCATCGAACTTGCCACGCTCAAGGATTTTCGCCAGATCGGTCCAGTATTCGAGGTCCTTGTATTGCCACGAACGATCGCGCGGGTGCGCCCACAAGCCCGGCGACTGATGGCCGACACAGTTCATGTCGAAGGCGTTGAGGCGAATTTCGCGGGAGATATTAGGGGGTTGGGCTGAGGTTGTCATGGGCCGACTCCGGGATTCTGGTAAATGCAGCGGAGGCTTTTGCAGGAGTCGTGCCTGAATATGATTTCCTGTTATTTCAATAGCTTGGTGAATCTTCCAAGAAAGACTTGAAGCTTTAGAAGGGCAAAGTGTCTATCCACTGTTGATCGGTAAACAGTCAGATCACCACGTTGCGCACAAACCGCGCCGCCACGGGACCATCGTTGCGATAGGCATGGGGCTGGTTGCTGGCGAACATGAAGAACTCACCGGCAGCGATATGCTGCGGCGTGTCGCCCAGCATCACGGTCAGGCAGCCTTCGAACACGTAGATCTGCTCGCTCCAGCCTTCAGCATCCGGTTGCGACGGGTAAATTTCCCCCGGTTGCAGGCACCATTCCCATTGTTCCACTTCGCGAGTCGCGGTGGCCTTGGACAGTAAAACGGCTTTGCTGCCGGGGATTACTCCGGCCCAGGCCACTTCGTTGATGCGGCTCGGGTCGCGGGCGTCCGGGGCCTGGATCAGATCGCTGAAGGCCACCTCCAGCGCTTCGGCCACGCGGTCGAGAGTGGTCAGGCTGACGTTCTTCTCGCCGGCCTCGATGGCCACCAGCATCCGGCGGCTGACTCCGGACTTTTCGGCCAACGCGGTCTGGCTCATGTCGGCGGCGTGGCGCAAACGCCGAACGTTTTGGCTAACGTGCTGGAGGACCGAAGCCCGTTGCGTGGAATCTTTGTGCACTATATTGCTCACTTGGTAGGGTTGGGCAGTATACTGCGCAACATTCGGCGCATTGTGCGTCCCCCTCAGGTAGCGTGCAAGGTCATGACGTCGGCGAACTCTTCCCCCCGTTTCTCACGGTTCAGCAAAGCCGAGTGCGTGCTAGTGCTGATCACCATGGTCTGGGGCGGCACCTTTTTGTTGGTGCAGCATGCGATGACCGTCAGCGGCCCGATGTTTTTCGTCGGCCTGCGCTTCGCCGCTGCCGCGAGCCTCGTCGCGCTGTTCTCCTGGCGCCACCTGCGGGAACTGACCCTGTTCGAACTCAAGGCCGGGGCCTTTATCGGTGTGGCGATCATGCTCGGTTATGGTTTGCAGACGGTCGGCTTGCAGAGCATTCCCAGCAGCCAGTCAGCGTTTATCACCGCGCTGTACGTACCTTTCGTGCCGTTACTGCAATGGCTGGTGCTGGGACGACGTCCGGGGTTGATGCCGAGCATCGGGATCATGCTGGCGTTTACCGGGTTGATGTTGCTGTCGGGGCCTTCCGGTGCTTCGTTCAATTTCAGTCCCGGTGAAATTGCCACGCTGATCAGCGCCATTGCGATTGCCGCGGAGATCATTCTGATCAGCACCTATGCCGGCCAGGTCGATGTGCGTCGGGTAACGGTGGTGCAATTGGCTACCACGTCAGTGCTGGCGTTTTTGATGGTGGTGCCGACTCAGGAGCGCATCCCGGACTTCTCTTGGCTGCTGTTGTGCAGTGCTTTGGGCCTGGGCGCGGCGAGTGCGGCGATTCAGGTGGCCATGAACTGGGCGCAGAAGAGTGTTTCACCGACACGGGCGACGTTGATTTATGCGGGAGAACCGGTGTGGGCCGGGATTGTCGGGCGGATAGCCGGGGAGCGGCTGCCGGCGATTGCACTGGTTGGCGCGGGGTTGATCGTGGCGGCGGTGATTGTGAGTGAGTTGAAGACCAAGGGTAAGGGTGCCGCGCCTGAAGAGGAGTTGGAGCAGGAGATACAGGGTTAGGCCGTAATATCTGCGGTGCATGGTAGATCGCCTTCGCGAGCAAGCCCGCTCCTACAGTTGGAATGCGTTTCCCTTGTGGGAGCGGGCTTGCTCGCGAAGGGGCCAGACCTGCTGAACACTGATCTCTGAAACCCTGCGGGCCAAGGCTTTTGCGTCTACCGTGAAGGATTCAGCGACAGCGTGGCGTTTGGCGATCTGGGGAGTGGCACGTATGATGCTTCACAAACTTCCGCAGATTAGAAGCCTATGTCCCTGATAGTTCTACTGCTTCTGCCTTTTATCGGCAGCTGTCTGGCAGCCGTTCTGCCGCACAACGCGCGTAATACTGCCCCCCTGCTGGCTGGCCTGATCGCACTGATCGGCACGGTCCAGGTCGCGCTTCTGTATCCGCAAATCGCCCATGGCGGCGTGATCCGCGAAGAATTCTTCTGGCTGCCAAGCCTCGGTCTGAACTTCGTCTTGCGCCTGGACGGGTTCGCCTGGCTGTTCTCGATGCTGGTGCTGGGCATCGGCACACTGGTCTCGCTGTACGCACGCTACTACATGTCGCCGGACGATCCGGTGCCGCGGTTTTTTGCGTTTTTCCTGGCGTTCATGGGCGCGATGCTCGGGCTGGTGATTTCCGGCAACCTGATCCAGATTGTGTTTTTTTGGGAACTGACAAGCCTCTTCTCGTTCCTGCTGATTGGTTACTGGCACCACCGCAGCGACGCACGACGCGGTGCCTACATGGCGCTGATGGTCACCGGCGCGGGCGGCTTGTGCCTGTTGGCGGGGGTCATGCTCCTCGGCCATGTGGTCGGCAGCTACGACCTGGACAAGGTCCTGGCCGCTGGCGATCTGATTCGCGCACACGCCCTCTACCCACTGCTGTTACCCCTGATCCTGATCGGCGCCTTGAGCAAAAGCGCGCAATTCCCTTTCCACTTCTGGTTGCCCCACGCGATGGCGGCGCCGACACCCGTCTCGGCCTATCTGCACTCGGCGACCATGGTCAAGGCCGGGGTGTTTCTGCTGGCACGGCTTTGGCCTTCGCTGTCCGGCAGCGAAGAATGGTTCTACATCGTCAGCGGGGCCGGCGCCTGCACCCTGTTGCTGGGTGCTTACTGCGCGATGTTCCAGAACGACCTCAAAGGTTTGCTGGCCTACTCGACCATCAGCCATCTGGGCCTGATCACCCTGCTGCTGGGCTTGAACAGTCCGCTGGCCGCCGTGGCCGCGGTGTTCCACATTCTCAACCACGCCACCTTCAAGGCTTCGCTGTTCATGGCCGCCGGGATCATCGACCACGAAAGCGGCACCCGTGACATTCGCAAGCTCAGCGGCCTGATCAAGCTGATTCCGTTCACCGCTACCCTGGCCATGGTCGCCAGCGCCTCGATGGCCGGCGTGCCGCTACTCAACGGTTTTCTATCGAAAGAAATGTTCTTTGCCGAAACCGTGTTCATCAATGCCACGGCCTGGGTCGAGTGGAGCCTGCCGATTGTCGCAACCATCGCCGGGACCTTCAGCGTCGCCTATTCGTTGCGCTTCACCGTCGACGTGTTCTTCGGCCCGACCGCCACCGACCTGCCACACACCCCGCACGAACCACCCCGCTGGATGCGTGCGCCGGTGGAGTTGCTGGTGTTCACCTGCCTGGTCGTCGGGATATTCCCGGCGCAAGTGGTCGGTTCCATATTGGCTGCCGCGGCCCTGCCGGTGGTGGGCGGAACTCTGCCGGAATACAGCCTGGCGATCTGGCACGGCTTGAACGCGCCGATGATCATGAGCCTGATCGCGATGTCCGGCGGCATCGTGCTCTATCTGCTGTTGCGCAATCAGCTCAAGCGCGGGCGCTTCAAGTATCCACCGGTTATTGGCCGGCTCAGCGGCAAGCGCCTGTTCGAGCGCAGCCTGGTGATCATGATGCGCCTGGCCCGTCGTCTGGTGCGACGGATCAGCACCAATCGCCTGCAAACCCAATTGTTCCTGGTGGTCCTCGTCGCCGTGTTGGCCGGGTTGATCCCGATGCTCCACAGCAGCCTGAGCTGGGGAGACCGGCCTAAAATCCCGGGCTCGATCGTGTTCGTGACCCTGTGGTTGCTGGCGATTGTCTGCGCCCTCGGCGCGGCATGGCAGGCCAAGTATCACCGGCTCGCGGCCCTGACCATGGTCAGCGTCTGCGGCCTGATGACGTGCGTAACCTTCGTCTGGTTTTCCGCGCCTGACCTGGCGTTGACGCAACTGGCGGTCGAAGTGGTGACCACGGTGCTGATCCTGCTGGGCCTGCGCTGGCTGCCACGACGGATTGAAGAGGTGTCGCCACTGCCAAGCAGCCTGCGCAAGGCGCGCATCCGGCGTATCCGCGACTTGCTGCTGTCGACCGTGGTCGGTGGCGGCATGGCCTTGCTGGCCTACGCGATGCTGACACGCCAGACGCCCAACGACATTTCCTCGTTCTACCTCAGCCGTGCCCTGCCCGAAGGCGGCGGCAGCAACGTGGTCAACGTGATGCTGGTGGACTTCCGCGGCTTCGATACCCTCGGTGAAATTACCGTGTTGGTGGCCGTGGCCCTGACCGTGTTCGCCCTGCTGCGACGCTTCCGCCCTCCCAAAGAAAGCCTGCAACTGCCTGCCCAGCAACGCCTGCTGGCACCGGACGTGGTCACCGATCTGGTCAACCCGCGCCACGCCAGCGACACCGCACTGGGTTTCATGATGGTCCCGGCGGTGCTGGTGCGCCTGTTGTTGCCGATTGCACTGGTGGTGTCGTTGTACTTGTTCATGCGCGGGCACAATCAACCGGGCGGCGGGTTTGTCGCCGGGCTGGTGATGTCGGTGGCGTTCATCCTGCAATACATGGTCGCCGGCACGCAGTGGGTCGAGGCGCAAATGAGCCTGCGACCGCTGCGCTGGATGGGCACCGGATTGCTATTTGCCACGGTCACGGGGCTTGGGGCCATGGCGGTCGGTTATCCGTTCCTGACCACCCACACCTGGCATTTCACACTGCCGGTGCTGGGTGACATTCACATCGCCAGCGCACTGTTTTTCGACATCGGCGTGTATGCCGTGGTGGTCGGTTCGACGCTGTTGATCCTCACCGCCCTCGCCCACCAATCGGTTCGCGGCCACAAAACCGCAGCCCAGCCAAAACCCGTCGCCACGCAAGGAGCCGTCTGATGGAAGAAGTCATCGCAATCGCCATCGGCGTTCTTGCTGCGTCAGGCGTCTGGCTGATCCTGCGGCCACGGACCTTTCAGGTGGTGATGGGCCTGTGCCTGCTGTCCTATGGCGTCAATCTGTTTATTTTCAGCATGGGCAGCCTGTTCATCGGCCGGGAGCCGATCATCAAGGACGGTGTGCCGCAGGACTTGTTGCATTACACCGATCCACTGCCGCAGGCCCTGGTGCTGACAGCCATCGTGATCAGCTTCGCCATGACCGCACTGTTTCTGGTGGTGCTGCTCGCTTCCCGGGGCTTGACCGGGACCGACCATGTCGATGGCCGGGAGCCTAAAGAATGAATGCGATGACGCACCTGATCGCCGCACCGATTCTGCTACCGCTGCTGACCGCCGCCATCATGTTGATGCTCGGCGAGAAACACCGTCCGCTGAAGGCCAAAATCAACCTGTTCTCCAGCCTGCTCGGTCTGGGGATTTCCGTGTTGTTGCTGCAATGGACACAAACCACCGGCGTCCCTGGCTCCATCGGCGTGTACCTGCCGGGCAACTGGCAAGTGCCGTTCGGCCTGGTGCTGGTGGTCGATCGCCTGTCGGCCTTGATGCTGGTGTTGACCGGGATCATTGGCGTCAGCGCCTTGCTGTTTGCCATGGCCCGCTGGGACGGTGCCGGTTCCAGTTTCCACGCGCTGTTCCAGATTCAATTGATGGGGCTGTACGGTGCGTTCCTGACCGCCGACCTGTTCAACCTGTTCGTGTTTTTCGAAGTGCTGCTGGCGGCGTCCTACGGTTTGATGCTGCACGGTTCCGGCCGGCCGCGCGTGTCGGCGGGGCTGCATTACATCTCGATCAACCTGTTGGCGTCGTCGCTGTTCCTGATTGGCGCGGCACTGATTTACGGGGTCACCGGCACCCTGAACATGGCCGACCTGGCGCTGAAAATCCCGCTGGTGCCCGAAGCTGATCGCGGCTTGCTGCATGCCGGCGCGGGGATTCTCGCGGTGGCGTTTCTGGCCAAGGCCGGGATGTGGCCACTGAACTTCTGGCTGGTGCCGGCCTACTCCTCGGCCAGCGCACCGGTGGCGGCCATGTTCGCGATCATGACCAAAGTGGGCGTCTACACCTTGCTGCGTTTGTGGACGCTGCTGTTCTCTGGCCAGGCCGGGGCGTCCGCATACTTTGGCGGCGACTGGCTGATCTACGGCGGCATGGCGACGATCGTCTGCGCGGCAGTGGCGATTCTGGCGGCCCAACGCCTGGAGCGCATGGCCAGCCTGAGCATTCTGGTGTCGGCCGGGATTCTGTTGTCAGCCATCGGCTTCGCTCAACCGAACCTGATCGCGGCGGCGTTGTTCTATCTGGTCAGCTCGACCCTGGCGTTAAGCGCGCTGTTCCTGCTTGCCGAGTTGATCGAGCGTTCCCGTTCGGTCAATGAAATGCCGCTGTTCGATGACGCCGACTTGATTGCGCGTCCGACGCCATCCGTGCAGCCGCCCAAAGGCACCAATCTCGATGACGATCAGAAAGCCGTGGTCGGCCAAGTGATTCCCTGGACCATGGCCTTCCTCGGCTTGAGCTTCATTGCCTGCGCATTGTTGATTATCGGCATGCCACCGCTCTCCGGATTTATCGGCAAACTCAGCCTGCTCAGCGCCCTCCTCAACCCGCTAGGCTTGGGCAATGGTGTAGGCGAACCGGTGTCGAACGCGGCGTGGGGATTGCTGGCACTGCTGATTCTGTCGGGGCTCGCCTCGCTGATCGCGTTCTCGCGCCTGGGTATCCAGCGTTTCTGGACCCCGCAAGAACGTCCATCGCCGTTGCTGCGTCGCTTTGAGTGCGTGCCGATCTTTGTGCTGCTTGGGCTGAGCATAGCGCTGACGTTCAAGGCCGAACCGCTGCTGCGCTACACCCAGGCCGCCGCAGACGCGTTGAACAATCCGCAGCAATACGTGATGGCCGTGCTTGGCACTCGCCCGGTGCCAAGCCCGGAAGCCAAAGCGGCGATGGCGGAGGTGCAACCATGAAACGCCTGTTTCCTTCTCCCTGGTTGTCGCTGGCGCTCTTTCTATTGTGGCTGGTGCTGAACCAGTCAATGAGCCCGGGCAACCTGTTGCTTGGCGCCCTGTTGGGTTTCTGCGCACCGTTGATGATGCGCAGGTTGCGACCGCTGCCGATTCGTATTCGTCGCCCAGGGGTAATCCTGCGTTTGCTCTTGGTGGTCGGCCGAGACGTGGTGGTGTCCAACCTCGCCGTGGCCTGGGGCGTGCTCAATGCCAGTCGCCGGCCGCCGCGCTCACGTTTCATCAAAGTGCCGCTGGACCTGCGCGATGCCAACGGCCTCGCCGCGCTGTCGGCAATCTGCACCGTGGTCCCTGGCACCGTCTGGTCGGAGCTGGCGCTGGACCGCAGCATCCTGTTGCTGCATGTGTTCGATCTGGATGACGAAGCGCTGTTCATCCAGCACTTCAAGGCGACCTATGAGCGCCCCTTGATGGAGATCTTCGAATGAGCGCATTGCTGTCGAACGCAATCCTGCTGAGCCTGTTTCTGTTTTCCGTGGCGATGATCCTGACCCTGATCCGTCTGTTCAAAGGGCCATCGGCCCAGGATCGGGTACTGGCGCTGGATTACCTGTACATCATCGCGATGCTGATGATGCTGACGCTGGGCATTCGCTATGCCAGTGACACCTATTTCGAGGCGGCGCTGTTAATCGCCCTGTTCGGTTTCGTCGGCTCGTTTGCCCTGGCGAAATTCCTGCTGCGTGGCGAGGTGATCGAATGAATGGCGAACTGTCGCTGTGGGTTGAGATTCCAGTAGCGATTCTGCTACTGCTCAGCAGTCTGTTTGCGCTGATCGGCGCCATTGGCCTGGTGCGGATGAAGGATTACTTCCAGCGCATGCACCCGCCGGCACTGGCCTCGACGCTGGGCGCGTGGTGCGTGGCGCTGGCGTCGATCATTTACTTTTCGGCGCTCAAGTCGGGGCTGGTGCTACATGCCTGGCTGATTCCGATTCTGCTGGCGATCACCGTGCCGGTGACCACCTTGCTGCTGGCTCGGGCGGCGCTGTTTCGCAAGCGAATGGCCGGGGATGATGTGCCGGCTGAGGTGAGCAGTCGGCGGAGTGAGAGCGGGAGTTAAGTCCGGAAATCTTTGTTGACTGGACTGGCCTCTTCGCGAGCAGGCTCGCTCCCACAGGATCTGGATGATCCACAAATTTTGTGTCCGCTGAAGATTTACTGTGGGAGCGAGCCGGCTCCGGGCGGCGTTCCGACGAAAGCTATTTCAGCACCAGCTCAAATCCAGGCAACTGCCAGCAACCCGGCCCCCAACACCACACACAACGGCGAATACACCCAAGTATCGAGCCGGGCAAACGTCGAATCCTTGACCTCTTTGAAGAACCCCACCAGGTTCGAATCGCCAATCGCCCGGGCGAACATCAGAATCGCAATGGTACTGATCACCCATTGCAGCCACCGATCATGCACCACAGGCAGACACAGCCCGACTCGAAAACACACCAGCATGGCGATCATCAGCAACCCCACCGCCACCAGCAACGTCACCCAACCCGACGGCTTGAACGCCGGCCTTGATTGCGCGCCGCCCTCCCCAGGCACTCGCGGCACCGCCGCCTCGCTGCCCCACTTGCCGCCCGATGCCCAATACACGTGGACCAGGCTGATCATCAGAAAAATTGAAGCCATCCATTGTGCGACCATCAGATTCATCTTCGGGCATCCATCCAGTGGGAGCGAATGTGCTCCGGGCGGTGACAGCGATACTCGGAAAAAAACAATCATGTGAGCCACCGGGTTACTTCAATTCGGCGGAAACCTTATCAGCCACCTCCTTTGGCACCCACGCCTGCCAGATTTCCGGATGCGTCTTCATGAACGCTTCCGCCGCCTGGCGTGGCGGGGTGTGCTTTTCGCTCATCTCGGCGAGGGCCTTGTTCAGTGGACCGATCGGCAAATCGACCTTGCTGAAAAACTCGGTAATTTGCGGGTACTGTTTTTGGAACGGCGTGGACACACCGATGGACAGCTTCGAGGGCAGAGAACGCGTCGGCTTGGGATCAGGATTGTCGGAGTCGGTCAGGGTTTTCCAGGCTTCGGCGTCGAAGGGTGGCTCTTCCAGCTGAATCAGCTTGAAGCGCCCGAGTAAGGGCGTCGGTGACCAGTAATAGAACAGAACCGGCTTACCCCGATGAATCGACGACGTTATTTCTGCGTCCAGCGCGGCTCCGGAACCGCTGCGAAAATTCACATAGCTGTCGTTCAGGCCATAGGCGGTGAGTTTTTGCTTGTTAACCACTTCCGACGTCCAGCCGATCGGGCTGTTGAGGAAGCGCCCCTTGCCCGGGGTTTCCGGGTCCTTGAACACGTCTTTGTATTTGGGCAGGTCGCTGACACTGCGCAGCCCCGGCGCCAGTGGCTTGATGCCTTTGGCCGGGTCGCCCTTGATCACATATTCCGGGACCCACCAGCCTTCGGTCGCGCCCTTGACCGTATCGCCCAGGCTCGCGACCTTGCCTTCGGCCTCAGCCTTGACCCAGACCGGGCTGCGTCCGGCCCATTCCTCACCAATGACCTGAATGTCATTGTTGGCCAATGCGGTTTCCAGGGTAATCGTGGTTCCCGGCAAAGTATCGGTTGGCAGCCCGTAACCCTTCTCGACAATGATCCGCAGGATATCCGTGATCAGACTGCCGCTTTCCCAATTCAGGTCGGCAAAGTGGATCGGGGCCTGGGCCGCGTATACCGGAACGGCTGAGGTCAACAACCCGAAACAGGCCAGTGACGCCGCCAGCAACCGTCGAATTCCTTTCATGCTTTTGCACCTCGTGCTGTTCACAGCAATAGCAGGATGGCCTGATAAAGGACCGCAAGCCTCAAAATATTCAGTCAATTGACTGTAGTAGAGGATCCTGATTTCGAGGGGTGGGAATTAATTTTCGCCAGCGTCCTGCAAGCGTGACAGCTCTCTTCTGACCATGCTGGCGTACGCCGCCGGGCGTAGCGTATAGATCTGTGATGCCACCCAATTCAGCCAGGCTCCCTGCAGAACAGCCTTCTGCTCGAACAGCCGCCGCGCTTCAGTGTGTGCACTGGCCTGGTTCTGTTCGTGGAAATCGGCGCGGGTCAGGGTCATTACTCGCTGGCCTTGAAGGTCACCAGTTCGCCCTTGCGCCACTTGGCGGCCTTGGCGGTAACGGCTTTCAGGGTTTTGGTCAGGCCTTCCTGCAACTGTTGGTGGGCGGCGAACACCGTCACCACGCTATGGCCTTCCTTGAACACAATCGCCTGACCATCGGCGGTGGTGACAAACGCGTAATCGCCCAACCCATATACGGTCAGTTTGATTTCGCGGAACTTGATGTCCAGCTTGCCACCTTCGCGACTCGGCAGAACAGAGGCGCTGAAATGATCGCCGACCTTGAGTTTGAGCCCCGGCTTGTCGTCCACCACCAGCGCTTCTTCGGTGTCGATCTCGGCAATGTAAATGCCTTCGGCGCTCTGTTCGGTGATGTAGACGAAACGAGATTGAAACTGTTTAACCAACTTTGCGCGCAAATCACCCAGCACGAACAAAGCATGCATATCGAGATTACTTACTGCCAAGGAAACATCCCCACATCTGAAATTGATACCGCACGCAGGAAAAGCGCACAGCAGAAAAAAGCGGCCATACCGATGGTCTTGCAAAAAATCCGGGTTGAAATCCTGATCCAGGCAGAGGGCTCGTGCATCGCGAGGTCCGTGAGCGTACTGGAATATCACTCGCGCCGTCTTCCCTCAACGTCGTCAGAGGTTGAAGGAAAATACCCTTCTTACTGCCAGAGGAAACAGGATGACTAACTTTAAGGAAAAAACGCTTGAAGAAAAGCACTTTTCTGACATATCGCCCGCAAAAAATTGCTTTAGATGTACTCCATTCGCCAACCGGTGATGGCAATTCTAGAGCAGCGATGCTGACAGAGACTAGCCAAAACGACGTACATACGTCGGCAAAACAATGAAAAGGACTTCATATGTGCACTATGACTCATTTTGCAACCGCCCAGGCGCCTTATACCCACAACGCCTCGTCATGGCCTAAGGGGGTGTTCGACCAACCTCGACTGCACCCCGAAGACCCCGCCTGGCCAAGGTTTCAGGTGGTTTTGGCCGGTAACGCGTTCTTCCATATCAAGGAAGCCGCCACAGGCCGCGTCAGAGGTTTCCGCGGCGACCACAACGAAGCCTGTGCACTTGCCCGCTCACTTGAGTCACGCGAATGAGGCGCCGCTGAACTCAATCCAACAGACGTTTCGTCACACCGCCGACTTATCTCAGCCGTCGGCGGGCAACTACTGCCATACTGCCCGCCCCATGAAACCCGTTCCCACGTCGGACGGCGCTCAAAACAACAAAATATTTCCAAGGGAAGGCTGCTACGTGACGGAATTTGATATTGGCGAATTTATTATCCGGGGCGAAGCCAGAGAGATCGACGGCGAATTCCAGGCAGTGATTGTCATGCGCGCCAAACCGAAATTGACCACAGAGACGTATCACCAGGTCGAGAAAGATCGCTGGTTCAAAACGGCGGATGTTGCCGCCATTGCCGCTCAGGAATCGGCCAAAGCCCTGAAAGCCGCAGTCGATGCAGGCGCACTGAAAGCCTGATCATCGAAATTGCCGTCTATGCTCACTCCTGCTTTGGAACATCCATCGAACTCCTGAAGCGCGACCTCCTCAGATGCAATGAAGTCGCCCTTCAGATCTCGCACTCGACGCGAACCACCAGGAGATGAACATGGATTCACCCACACACGACTTGAAAGGCTTGTTCGACCAACTGGGCCTGGACTCCAGCCAGAAAGCCATCGATGATTTTATTGCCAGCCATTCCCCCTTGGCCGACAACAAAAAACTGATCGATGCGGAGTTCTGGAGCCCGCAGCAGGCCGGTTTCCTGAAAGAACAGTTACGTGAAGACGCCGATTGGGCACGAGTGGTCGACGACCTGAACCTGCGCTTGCACCAGGTTCACTAACCCACACACTCAATGCAGGCTGCCTGGTGAATCGGCGTTCAATTGCGCCAACCAGGCAGTCCTGCACGCTTCGGCCTCATTGCGACTGGCAAACGCCGTCCCCCGGCGCTCGCCGTTGAGCAGTACAACCCAACAGACGCTCTGCCCCATCGCGCGCAAACTGGCGGGTACGCCACTGCCAATCATCACCGCGACATTAACTTTGCTTTGCATGCTGGCCTCTCGAATTTCATTAGCAACCTAACCATATCGACATGTTAATGAGTTAATCCGCGAGGAAACAGCAACGAGCCTGCACAGCTTCGTTGCTAGAATCGTAACAATGGCCCGTCTCTAGCGAGGACTCTGTGGCTTGTAACCCAACCGCAAACCACCCCAATGCCGTCCCTTGAGGATGATCGGCACCGAGAGGTCGTGCATCAGTTCACCCGTGTCGCGGGTGTATGTCTGCAACAACACGGGTTGTTGATGGCTGCCACAACGGATACCCGTGCGGTCAGCAAATTTACGTTTGGTTCGGTTTTGCAGTGTATCGACCTGCGTGTCGCCGGTTAGCGGCAGGCTAAAGGCCTTGTTATGGGTTGGCACATAGCCCTGCTGTGTGCAGGCGATGGCAAACACCAGGCCTTCATGACGCGGTAACAACGGCTCCTGAATCGCCGGCAGGACTTGATCGGTGTAGCGGTCGAAGCGGGTCTGAAACCTGGACGGGCTGGTATTGGGGATCGTCTGGTAATTTCGGTCAAACAGGTCATCAAGGCTGACACGGCCCTGGTCGATATCCGCTTCGAAACGCGCGGCAATCTGGCTCGCGCCCTCGCGGGCCAAGTCATAAATCCGTTGGTGATAGTCATCCAGTCCGACTTCGGCCAGGCGTTCACTGATGGATTCGGCCTGACCTTCCATTTGCACAGCGGCCTGGGCCAGACGCTGGGTCTGTTGATCACTGACTGCAAGATCGCTGCGCATCTGTTCAATGGCATGGAACAGGCTGTCGAGTTGTTCGCGATTGGTATCCGCGCCGCGGGCGATATCCCCGACCTGGCGTTCGACACCTGCGGCCAGTCGCGCGATGTTTTCCAGGTGCTGACCGGTGTGCTCGACTTGCTCGACACCGCTGTCGAGGTCGCTGGAGAGTTGACGGATCTGCTCGACGACCTGAGCGGTGCGTTGTTGGATATCGGCAACCATCTCGCCGACCTCACCGGTCGCCGCCGCAGTTCGCGCCGCCAGGCCCCGCACTTCATCGGCCACCACCGCGAAGCCGCGACCGTGTTCACCGGCCCGCGCGGCTTCGATAGCGGCGTTCAACGCCAGCAAGTTGGTCTGGCTGGCGATGGACTGGATCACCAGCGTCACCCGCTGGATATCGTCACTGCGCAGGCTCAGGGCCTCGATCAACTCGCGACTGTTGCTGGCGCGCTGACTGAGTTGATGCATTCGGGCGATGGACTCCATCAGCTCCTTGCGCCCTGCAACGCCGCTTTGATGAGCCTCACTGGCGGCACCGAGGGCTTCGCGGCTGAGTTTGGAGGTGGCTTGTTCGGTCGCAATCATCACTTCGGCATTGCGGACAATTTGCGCTGCCGCGCTGAGTTGCGATTGCAGTTTGTCTGCCAGTTGCTTGACCGAAAAGGCCACGCCCGCTGCGGATAGCGCGTTATGGCTGGTGGTGTAGGAAAGGTCGCGGGTCAACGCGGTGATGGTGCTGGAGATGTCCGCGCAGGTGTCTTCCGGCGTAGCGCGGGAGCGCAGACGCGGCAGCCAGACAATTAACACAGCCAAGGGCAAGCCAAGGTAAAGCGACCAGCCACCCAGCGCCATGCCGCACAACAAAAGCATCAATGCGACACTTTGCAGGGTCGGCGTCAGCCAACGGTTTTTCGGCAATTGCACTGGCGCAGGCGCTGCCGCCGCCAGAGATCCGTCTCTCGTCATTTTCGTCACCCCACGCCTTTCTGATTATTGTCTGCGCATTGAACGCCACTACAAGGCCATTATCTATGGTCCATTAGTCGTGGGTATTGCAGCTAATCAACAGAGGTGCGCGAGGGTTTTTACAGACGAAAAAAAGCATCGCGGGCCAGCCTTGCTCCTTTTGGAGTGAGGCTCGCCCGCGATGCGGGGCGCTACGAAATCAGGCCTGACGCTGGTGCTTGTCGATCTGTTCGTGACGCTCTTGAGCTTCGATGCAGTACTTGGTGGTCGGGCTGATCAGCAGGCGTTTCAGGCCAATGGCCTCGCCGCTGTCGTCGCACCAGCCGAAGCTGTCTTCTTTGATGCGTTCCAGAGCCTGTTCCAACTGAGGCAGCATGCGCTGGTCGCGATCGATCGCATTCACCAGCCAGGTGCGCTCTTCTTCAACAGAAGCCGCGTCTGCCGGATCGGCCGGGGTGTCCAGGCTCTCGATGGCGATGCGGTTTTGTTCGATGCGCTCATGGGTTTCGACTTTCATGTTCTGCAGCAGCTCGGAGAAAAAAGCATGCTGTTCAGCATTCATGTAGTCATCCGCCGGCATGGCCAGCAACTTGTCCTTTGTCATTGATATCTCTATAAAAAAACGTGCATTAAGGCGAATTAGGGAGCGTTCCGGCGGACCTCGGTCGGCCGTCGGAAAGGCGCCATTTATTCCAAGCGCCACCCGGCACTCAATTTACGAGGGGCGGCAGTCTAAGGCCGACTTGAGGCCCCAGCAACTGAAAAGTCAGCGAATTTGTCCGAAAAGATGTGCAAAGTGCTCTATGGCAACCGTTGCCGCCGTTATCGGAGTGCGTTTATAGCAAGAAATTCAATCGAACGGCGGTATATAGAAGACAAACGGCCACACAAGCCCCCGCTTGTTGCAGGTCGCGCAATCTGAACTAAGGTTGTCCGTCCCGCAATGGTCCTCTGAAGGAATGTATTAATGAAGCTGATCGGCATGCTGGATTCGCCTTATGTACGGCGTGTGGCCATTTGCGCCAAACACTTGGGCATCGACCTGGAGCACCAATCGGTGTCGGTGTTTAGGCACTTCGAGCAGTTCCAGCAGATCAACCCGGTGGTCAAGGCGCCGACGCTGGTGTTGGATGATGGCGAAGTGCTGATCGATTCAACGCTGATCATCGATTATCTGGAAGCCCTCGCCGGTCCCGACAAAAGCCTGATGCCCGGCGACCTTAAGCAACGGCTGCGCGCCTTGCGCGTGACCGGGCTGGCGCTGGCGGCGTGCGAGAAGTCAGTGCAACTTTATTACGAACGCAGCCTGCGCCCGGCCGAGATTCAATTCCAGCCGTGGGTAGAACGCGTCGAAGGTCAATTGGCGGCCGCCTATTCATCACTTGAACGCGAATTGGAAAAGCATCCATTAGCCAACGGCGCCTTGATTGCGCAGGACGGGATTACGCTGGCGGTCGCATGGAGCTTCACCAATTTGGTAGTGCCGGATCAGGTCGACGCTGAGCGCTTCCCGCGAATTGCCGAATTCACCGCCCAAGCGGAAACACTTGAGGCATTCATCTGTACCCCGATAACCTGAACCGCCCACTCAATTGGACTCACCCATGACCGCCGCCGAACAGCCCACCCCGGCGCTGAAGGAAATCTTCAACGCCGAGCGCTTCAAGCACATCGCGACCGAAATGACGGCGGTCTACCCCGAGTTCAACGCCAAAGCCTTTCTGAAGAGGGCCAACGACGGCCTCGCCGAATTGTCGATCATGCAGCGCATGGCCCGGGTCAGCGAATCTTTGCACGCGGTTCTGCCGCTGGGCTATGACGAATCCATTGAGGTGTTGCGCGCCCTCGCCCCTCGACTTAACAGCGGCTTCGTCAGCATCTCGCTGCCGCATTACGTGGCGCTGTATGGCGCCCATGATTTCGAGCAGTCGATGGACGCGCTCAAGTACTTCACCGCGTTTGGTTCTGCGGAGTTTGCGGTCCGGTATTTTCTGCGTAGCGATTTGGAGCGCTCATTGGCGCTGATGCAGCAGTGGTCGCGGGATGAAAATGAACACGTCCGGCGTCTGGCCAGCGAAGGCTGTCGGCCGCGTTTGCCGTGGTCGTTTCGACTGGAGCAGGTACAGGCCGATCCGACCCTGGCAGCGGCGATTCTCGACAACCTCAAGGCGGATGAAAGCCTTTACGTTCGCAAGTCCGTGGCCAATCACCTCAACGACATCATAAGGATCATCCCGACTGGGTGCTGGACCTGATCGAAGGATGGTCGCTGGATAACAAGCACACCGCGTGGATTGCCAAGCATGCGTTGCGCAGTTTGATCAAGCAGGGCAATCAGCGAGCGTTGGCGATTATTGGAGCCAGCGGCAAGGCCGAGGTCGAGATTGTTGGGGTGAAGGTCGAACCGGCGGTGACTCGTCTGGGGGAGAAAATCACGCTGTCGTTTGTTGTGAAATCCACGGTGGCGGATAGTCAGCGGCTGGTGATCGACTATGCGATTGATTACGTCAAAGCCAATGGCAGCACGTCGGCGAAGGTGTTCAAGCTCAAGGCATTGACGTTGCCTGGCAAGGCGACTGAACAGGTCAGTCGTGGTCAGCAGATCAAGGAACTCACCACCCGCAAGCACTATGTGGGTTTGCATGCCGTGCACATTCTGGTGAACGGCGAACGCCTGGCCAGCACCTCATTTGAAATCCTCGCCTAACCGGCAGCGGCTACAAACGAAGCGCGCTAATTAACGATGCGGGCCTGCTTGGCTATTGACTGAGTTGATCTCGGTCGAAACCGACGTTGGTCAACCCTCACTGAATGAAGTCCAGCGAAGCCTGACCAATATCAACCAGGTTTCTGATGTTCACTGCGGGATGTCCAGACGGCGATATTACCAGTAGCGGCGCCCAGCGCTCGGCTTCTGAATAGCGGCCGTGGCCATTGCCGGTGCCACCGTGATCACTGGCAAATACGACCAAACGCTGAGGCATTTCACCCTGGGCGGATGGTGACGCGAATGCATTCACCCACAGGCGCTGAATGCGGGAATCTGTTACTCGCACGGCGGCAGCGTAGCCCGGATCAGACGGGTCAAAAGAACTGTTATGGCCCGCTTGGTCTACAGCATCGAGATGAATGAAAGCCAGATCGGGTTGGCATGCTCGCCAGGTGGTCAGCACTTCATGTTCGATCGCTGCATCGTCGTCACGCAAAAACGCCGCATGGCGTATCTCGGGCAAAGCCCGCAAACGCCCCTCGACCAAGTCGTACAGCGGCCGCCAGGAGGTAATGAGAACGCTGCGACTATCGGCCTTGCGGCTCTGAAGGCGCTCAAACACGGTTTGAACTTTGATTGGACCTTTGCTGCTGTTATCAACAATGCCATGTGCGCTTGCCCAGCTAGAGGTCAGCACACTGATCCAGCCAGGTGCGGAATAAGTCTGTTGCGTGCGGCCGTTGCTGACATCGACTCTCCCCCAAGCCAACCCCTGAGATTCAGCCAACTGGAACAGAAAGGGGGTCAGTGCCGGGCTAACGGCGTCGGCACGCAGGCCGTCGATACCGATGATGACGACCTGCCGGTCGGGCACTTGCGGCGCAGCTTTGCATTGCCCTACCTCGTCGCCAGGTGAACAGCCAAGCAGGCTCATCGCACACAGCGCTACCAGCAACTTGAGCCCCGAGCGCGGAGTGAGATTTGCCGTTAGTGCCAAGAATGCCCCAGAGAATAAATTCATCATGCCTGCGACGCTTCTAGTTGGCGATGGAGTCTAGCCCTGGATTGATGACCATCGTTTCCGGCCGCCACGACAGACCGAAATCGACGGTGGATTCAACCGGCCGATGCAGCAGATTGGCTAAATCGTTCAGCGGGCGTTTCGCAGCTTAGTTTTTCTTCCTGATTAGTTTACTTATGTAGTACTTGAGGCTTAAACGATCTTTGGGCCTTGGCTTGTAGTGGGTCTTGTTTCTTTGTGCGGGATCGATCGCCATGGTTCCTGCGGTGTAGTAATAAAGCGCTATAGACCTGCGCGTGATGTGCTCTGGAGTCGTTAAAGGCTCTGGGTGCCCATGATTGCTGTCTTTGTCTGTATTGAAGATGACGCAGCGATTGTAAATGGGCAGAACTTTTTTAAGGCAGGTCTTCATACCGATATCCCAAAGTTCTAGGTTACCGCCGTATTCCTCTTGCCAGTTTTCATTCAGATAAATGATGACATTCAGCCTACGCTCAACATTAAGCTTTTTGTTGAGCCTGAAGTCCGAATGCACCCCAAGGAAACCACCACTCTTCGTTTCATGCAGCCCGCCACCGCTAAAGTAGGGGTCGGGTATCAAACCTTCGATGCCTGTGAGCTTTTCAAGAAACTGCAACATGGGCGCCGAGTTAAAAGCGTTAAAAACAGTCTTGAGAAAAGGGGGGCATTCATTGGGACTGATTTGACGCTTTAGTTGACCTTTATAGCCGCGCTCGTAGATCATTTCATTGTTGGTTGGCTCGACTGGAAAGTGCGAGCATATACTTGCAATCAGGTCTTCGTGCAAGAAGTTATCGATAACGATGTGCGGAAATGGCGTAGCCTGAATATAGTGGCTGGCCAATGAATGACCAAAGGCGCTGGCGGCGTCCTGGTCGAAATCAAGCCCCGAGGAGAGGGTGATAGGGAGTGTTTGAGTGATGGGTGCCATTACCGCTCCAATAACTTAATACAAAAAACCTGTGGGATGACTGAAAATAGAGCCAAACGCACTGCTCGTGCACGCCTGCTTAACTTATGCTTTGCTGTTGTCCTTGTTCAATCGCTTAAGGATATTATTGTACATTTTTGTTCGTCTGTGCGTCGTTTCGTAGCCCCCAGCCGCTGCGACAGTACCCGACTGAATATGATCCAGATAGCTGAAAATTTTACGCGGCGATAACATTTCAACGGCATAGCCAAGCTCGGTCATGCGGTCTTGGAGGGTATAACCAGGAACACGATCGTCCATCGAAAAATGCAGGCCGTGCTGCTTGATAAGTTTGCTGTTCCACAATGTACAGAAACTCTTCAAGTACACTTCCCTGTATGGCTTTGGTTCTCTGGAGCGTAATCCCACAGAGATTTTCAGGCGCCTGAAATGGTGTTTGAACAGTCGCGAACTAAAGCGCCAAAAAGTTCTCGTGGCTCCACGATTTAATTGCTCTACACAACCGACGGCTACGGTTTTTTGATTTTTAATGCATTTATTCAGCATCATCGGGAAAACGTTTTTATCGAAAACAAATGTATCAGTATGCATGAGAAACAAATAATCAGTTTCAACTCGTTCCAAAACCAGGTCAAGTGCTTTGCCATGCGCGATATGGCCTGCCTCCGGCTCAGAAATAGAACGTTCGATTAAATTAATCCAGTCAAGCGATCTCAAATACTCAGTGCTTTCATCAGCAGAATAATTATCAACCACCCATACTGGGACACTGCTACCCAGATGCTGGTGCAATAAGTCTAAACATATCTTGGTGATTTCTGGTGTCTTGTAATTTACTATAACTATGCTAAAGGCATTAGAGCTATCAGCCGACAAGTTAGCACTGCTCATCATTTAGGTACTCAAGGTATTATATTTAGATGTAGAAATAATTGAACTTGCATCCAGTTGTCGCTTATATATTCGCGTATGATTTCGCATGATTATAAAACCTGATCTGTTAAGTCGCTTTTTCATACACTGAATAGCCATAGCTAACTCAAAGCCTGATGGAGAGGAGCAAATGCGAATTTCATCTTATAAGGATCCACTCTGCAGGTAAATATCCGTGAGTTAATTTGTTACATCGGAAGGCTGGTCAGGCGAGCTTCTTGGGGCGGCGTACTACATCTCCCTCTGTGGCGAGGAGCTAGCCCTGCACCACAGAGGGTCGTGCTTACTCCTTCAGTTCAACGTGGTCCAACGCCTGATTCACCGCCAATTCCCCCAACATGACCACTTGCGTAATCCCCAGCAGGGTCTTGCGATGTGAGTTATCCAGTAGCGCCGCAAAATTGCTGAGCATGGTGGTAGCCGACCCCAGAGATTCGCTGGCGTTGGCCAGCAGGGATTCGGTGTTGTACTTAGGATTGGCGAGGAACATGGGTTCGGGTTCGTTGGTACTGGCCATGATTTGGGCAGCCGGGTTGAGGTAGTGGTCGAGGGCGCGTTCGGCCGCGTCATGGAATTTTTTGGAATCGAGGGATTCGTAGGGGGATGCCGGATCGGTGTCCGGTGGATTGGGTGTTGGTTTGATCATGGATGGAACCTCTAGCACGAATATTTAAAGGAGCCATCACCCTCGCTACCAAACGAAAGGAGGCGGCCATACGCAGGTTGGTAGACCGGTCGCACTAGAACCCGGCGCCCACAAGTGGGCCCCACGCATGACCACCATAAAAGCAAAGTCTTAAAAAACGACTTTGCAAGGTGACGCCATGCATCTAGGCATAAACCGGGCTACCAAACCCGATCACTGTTTTTCAGTGACCCAGCCACGATAGAACCCGTGCCCTGGACGCACAAGCCGGCGGATTCTGTCTTACCCGTAGGCGATGACGCAAGGCGTTGTAGCCTTTAGGTGGTAACAGGAGGCTTCGTTTAAACAGGCAAGATTATTGTTGTTTAAGCGCCAGCAAAGTAGAGGCAAATCTCTGGCTGAGTCAGTCAAACGAAATCCGTGTGGGAGCGAGCGAACCGGCTCGCAGCAGGCACTAATTGACCATTAAGTACATCCGCCCCGCTATTCCAGACCCATGTTGCAAGTGGATCGCAAATGCCAAGGACGCCTGATAATCGCGCTTTATTTTGTCTTTTCCGTGGGCGTGCAGAGGGTGTGAATCTGGAACTGGACCCCTCCGAGTGATTCCTTGATCTGATTGGCTGCGTGCTGACATGCCTCCATATTTTTGTACTCGGCATGATCGATCGCTGTAGCGGGCTGTGAGCCGTTGGTGCCAAGAATGACCCAGAGAATGAAGTTCATGATGCCTCCGATGTTTCTAGTAGGTGATGAAGATTAGCCGTGGATTGATGACCATCGCTGTCAGGCTGCGACGAAGCCGATTCGTCTTGGGAGCTGACGCCATCATGAAACGACGACTTCAGCTCTGCGCGTTCAGAAACAGTGAGAACAGCTCGGACTGAGATTTAATCCCCAGTTTGCTGTACATGTGCTTGCGGTGGACCTTCACAGTCTCGGCGGAAATCGCCAGCTTGCGCGCGATCTCCTTATTCGAGCAGCCGCTGAGCATTAGCCGGCCGACTTCCAGTTCGCGGGCGGAGAGCGGCGTATCCAGCTGCTTGTCAGTAGTGTCCAGCCAGCTCTGCCAGCTTGGCGTCGGCAACGCGTTCTGCTCCAGCACCTCCCGCTCGAATGCCATGCGCTGACGCATCAGGGCGGCGACCCACGGCTGAATGAGTGTGAGCAAGGCGATCTGCTCTGGATTGAAACGGGCCTCACTTCCCAGTGACAGGCTGAGGGTGCGTTCTGCGTCGAGCTGGACGTTGATATGGACTTCGTCGGCAACGATATTGAGGCGGAAGTAGCGTTGGTAGTAGTCGGTCTGCTCGAAGCACTCCGGCGCCACGTCGGCTAGCCAAAACAAACCGTTCTGCGGTGCTTCCCGGTTGGCCAGGTAAAAGGGATCGAGCAGATACAGGCCTTTGAGGTAATCCTGAAAGAGCGGGTCTGGCCCACCCTCTTTGCCTGGGCATTCTGCGAGCACCTGCGGCCGGCCATTGCTGAAAACCAGAACGACCCAACTGTCCACCGGTATGTATCTATCCAGCAGGCGCACCAGGGCCAGCCAGAAACCAGGCCGGTCAAGTCCCTCTATCAGCCTGCCAATCGCCTGGTGCCAGGCGATATCCTGCAATGTAATGCTCACGACTCTACCCATACGGGGTTACCCCATCGATGTGATTACTTTCCGTTTTACGGCTCTCCATACTTCATCCAGCCCTGGCGGGTGCTGTTTAGTTTGGCGATTGCGAGCCCACAACACGTGAAAGGATCACCGATGAAGATTGAACTCGTACAACTTACCGGTCGCGATGGCGATACCGCTTATAACCTAGAGCGTACCTTGCAGGCCATCGCTACCTGCGCAGTGGATACCGATCTGCTGATATTTCCAGAGACCCAATTGATGGGATTCGCCAGCGCGCAACAGCTCGCGGAAGTCGCCGAGCCCCTGAACGGGCCGAGTGTGCAGGCCGTGCAGCGCGCCGTACGCGAACGGAACGTTGCGGTGGTGGTTGGCATGGCTGAGAACGACTGCGGCATCTTCTACAACACCTCCCTGCTGATAACGCCACAAGGGATCGCCTTGCACTATCGCAAGACTCACCTTTGGCCGTCGGAACGCGGCCTGTTCCAGCCGGGGGACCGCTATGCCACTGCGCTCTGGAAGGGAGTCCGTGTCGGCATCCTGATTTGCTACGACATTGAGTTGCCGGAAAGTGCGCGAGCCCTCGGCCAACTCGGCGCCGAGCTAATCCTGGTCACTAACGGCAACATGGATCCCTACGGCCCTGTCCACCGTACCGCGATCATGGCTCGCGCTCAGGAAAACCAGGCATTCGCGGTGATGGTGAATCGAGTCGGCGACGGCGATGAAGGCCTGGTTTTTGCCGGTGGAAGTGCAGCGATCGATCCCTTCGGACGCACGCTATTCGAAGCGGGCCGCGAAGAGTGCCGTCAGGTGGTAGAGCTGAATCTTGACCTGCTGCGCACTGCCCGCCTCGACTACGACTACCTCCGTGACCGCCGCCTGCTCCTGAACGGTGAGCAAATTGAGCACGGTGATGGTCGCCGTGAACTATTGATTCCCTGAACCACAGCGATTGTTCCGACTTGATTCGATTTTGACCCTGCCACAACAACAATTCACACACTAGCAGGAGCAGTGCTCGTGTCTTTGGACCCGGCGCTAATGCTCTGGAGCATCCCAATGAAATCGACTCGCTACATGCCATTCGTCCTGGTCACGCTTTTCAGTTTCGGCCTGGCCTGCGCCAAGGCCGACGAGCCTGCCAAATCCAGCGTGCACGTCTACAACTGGTATGACTACATTGCCCCGAACACGATGAAAGACTTCCAGAAAGAAGCGGGCATCAGCGCTGTGTACGATGTGTTCGACAACAGCGACGTCATGCAAAGCAAACTGATGGCTGGCCGCAGCGGCTATGACGTAGTGGTTGCCAGTGGCGACCTGCTACCGAACCTGATCAAAGCGGGTGTGCTGAAAAAACTGGATCGTTCAAAGTTGCCCAACTGGTCCCACCTCGACCCCGAAATCCTCGCCAAGTTGCAGAGCAACGATCCCGGAAACAGCTATGCGGCCCCTTATCTGTGGGGTACCACTGGCATCGGCTATGACGCGGACAAGGTTAAATCGATACTCGGCCCAGATGCGCCAGTTAATTCCTGGGACCTGATTTTCAAGGAAGAAAATCTGGCCAAGCTGAGTCAATGCGGTGTGGCCATGCTCGACGCTCCTAGCGAGGTCATTCCCATCGCGTTGCACTACCTGGGACTGCCTTACAACAGCCAGAACCCGGAGGATTACAAAAAAGCCCAGGAACTGCTGCTGAAACTGCGCCCCCATATCGTCTACTTCGATTCTTCCAAGTTCATCTCTGATCTAGCCAATGGCAACATCTGCGTCGTGCTGGGCTGGGCGGGTGGTGTCGCCGATGCGCAAAAGGCCTCTGAGCTGGCCGGCAACCATCGCAACCTTGTCTACAGCATTCCTCGCGAAGGTGCCCCGGTGTGGGTGGAGAGTCTGGTGCAGCTCAACGATGCGCCGAACCCGGAGCAAGGGTTAGCCTTCATCAACTACATGCTGCGCCCCGAAGTCATCGCTGAATCATCCAACTACCTGAGCTATCCGAACGCCAACAAGGATGCCACCGCGCTCGTCGAGCAGAAAATCCGCGACAACCCTGGTGTGTATCCGTCCAAACAAGTCTTGGACACGCTATTTCCGCTTGAACCACTCCCGCTGAAGATGGAGCGCGTGCGCACCCGCGCGTGGAACACGGTCAAGACCGGCGCTTGATAGGCAGACGCGGCTCTGCTGATGACTGGCCAAGCCCCGTCATGAAACAAATCAAACAAAAGAGAAATCAAGAAAATGACGATGAAACCACGTGCCCGTGACCTGAACATTCAGTTCGGCCAACTGCAACCCGGCCCCCTCAATGCCATCACCGATGTGCCCGGCGTACGGGTCGGCCACAGCAATGTTCGAGGACGCACCGCCAACGGCCGCGACATCTTGACCGGTGTCACTGTTATCGAACCGCGTGCCGGCTCCACCAGCCAGCAACCGTGCTTTGCTGGCGTCCATGTGTTGAACGGCAACGGCGACGCCACAGGTTTGGAGTGGATTCGCGAGGCGGGTCTGTTGACCAGTCCCATCGCCTTCACCAACACCCACAGCCTGGGTGTGGTGCGCGATGCGCTGGTTGTGCTGGACCGTGAACAACAGCCGGATGACGGGCGACTTTACTGGAACATGCCGGTGGTGCTGGAGACCTTCGACGGCTTGCTCAACGACATCAACGGCTTCCATGTGAAGATTGAGCATGTGGCCGAGGCCCTGCGTTCGGCCAAGAGCGGGCCGGTAACGGAAGGCTCCGTCGGGGGCGGTAGTGGCATGATCTGTCATGAATTCAAGGGCGGCATCGGCACCGCATCACGGCGTCTGAGCAGTGCTCAGGGCGGCTGGACCGTTGGCGCCATCGTCCAGGCCAACCACGGCATTCGTAACGAACTGCGCGTCGACGGCTACCCGGTCGGACGCTACATGGAACAGGCCGACTCGCCGTTCCTCAAGGCTTCGCTGCCGCACCCGGGTATGGGCTCGATCGTCGTTTGCCTGGCCACCGATGCGCCGTTGCTGCCGCATCAATGTACGCGCCTGGCGCAACGTGCCAGCCTCGGCCTCGCCCGCACCGGTGGTGGTAATGAAGACCACAGCGGTGACATCTTCATCGCCTTCTCCACCGGTAATCAGGTGCCGCCGGCCGCTTATGAGAGTAAGCGCGCGCCGACTACCGACAACCTGAGCATGGTCAACAACGACCACATCAGCGAGTTGTTCCTGGCCGCCACCGAAGCGGTGGAAGAAGCCATCATCAATGCCTTGCTGGCCGCCGACACCGCCGAAGGCAACGGCCATGCCGTGCCGGGCCTGGATTGCGAGACGCTGCTCAAAGCCTTGCATCAGGCCGGCTGGCCGGGAGCGGCGAATGGCTAACTGATCCAGCGGGGTTGAGGTGGTGTGTTTGTTTCGCGTTCATGCCACCTCGATCAGTGAGAGCGTGCTAGCGCTATTCGTCCATGCTGACGCCCGATCCCCCTAATTCCTTGGGGACATCCTTCAGCTTGGGCAATCCATCTTTGATGCGCAGCAGGGTCTCCTGATAGTGGACGTGAACGCCTGGCGAAAACGTGAGGTCCGGGATGACAGCGGCATACACGTCGATGAGCCCCATCCCTGGATGTTCGGTGAAGAGGTGCCCGCCACAATGCTTGCACCATTTGCGATAACTCTGCGGTGTCTTGTTGTAGGTGCCAATGTTCTCAGCGCCCCGAGTTATTTGCACCGCATCGGGTTTCCACAGCGTGAAGGCATTGACCGGCCCTGCTGACCAATGCCGACACGACTCGCAATGGCAATAGCCCATTGCGGCCGGCTCACCGCTGACGGTGAACTCGACTGCGCCGCAAAAACAACTGCCTTTGTAAGACCTTTCAATGCTCATGGAATGACTCCTTGACCAGTTGTTACGCATACCGCCGGCGTTGGGATGGATCGCTTGAGCGCTGCGTGGATTCACCCGTCAATGTAGCGCACCGCTGTCGCCGGCGTGCGTCGAACTTGCAGTTCGAAAATGTCTGGGCGCGCATAGTGCCCGGTGACGTCAAGCGCCCTCCTCGCTTGCGCCACGAGTGAGACGTCGATGTCCGCATACAGAATGCCTGCCTCTCGGTGTAATGGACCGGCCACGATCCGGCCTTGAGGATTGACCACCACCGAGTCGCCATCGTTGATCCATTCGTCAGGATCGGGAAACAGTTGCGCACGAGACGGGAAGTCATCGGGAATGTCGCTGCCGCGCAGCGAGGTGCCACTGCCGAGCACCCAGCATCGGCCTTCGAGTGCAATGTGACGCATCGTGCTGATCCAGCCCTCGCCAGTGTCGTACGTGGGGGCGACGTAGATTTCCACCCCCTGGGCATACAGTGAATAGCGCGCCAATGGCATGTAGTTTTCCCAGCAGATGAGCGTACCCACGCGGCCGACGGGTGTATCGACCGTGCGCAACCCGGACGCATCACCGAAGCCATGCACCATGCGCTCGGGATTCGTTGGCATCAGCTTGCGGTGTCGGTTGAGCACTTCACCGTTCGTACCGATAACGACTACGCTGTTGTAGAGCGTGCCGCCTCCACTACGCCGCTCGCATTCATTGATACCGCATACGATCGTCACGGCGTGAGCACTGGCGGCCTCGCACAATTGGCTCAGGTCACCGTTCGCGATATCAACGGCGTTGGCCAGCAGCTGCGCGTGCAATTGGCCCATAACAGCCCCGTCTTTTCCCGCCGCCAGCCGCCAGATCCACGACGGGTAACCTGGAATGTACGATTCGGGTAAAACAATCAACGAGGCTCCCGCCGCCGCAGCCTCAGCGACCGATTGCACGGCTCGGGCGATCGTCGCGCTACGATCGAGCAGCACTGGCGGGCGCTGAATGATGGCTATCTTGATCATGACGTTCTCCTGTGGCGGTGGGCTATCGAGGGCTTCAGCGTGCGCGTGGCGAAGTCACGGGGCTAGTTCAGAATCTGAAGCGTTGTAGTTGCGGAGTACAGGCGATGGATGAAAGCTACGGTCAGTTCTGCACGGTCGCGCGCGGTGCTGAAGCACTGTGCGAGCGCTGGACGCCTTTAGTGGTGCGCGAGCTGCTGTGCGGCAGTAAGCGCTTCAATGAACTGCACCGCGGCGTACCCCGGATGTCCACCAGCTTGCTGGCACAGCGGCTGCGCCACCTGGAAGAGATCGGTGTTGTACATCGCACAGCCGCAGGCAAAGTCTGGGAATACAGCCTGACCGAGGCAGGCGAGGATTTGCGCCCCATCATCATGGCGTTAGGGCATTGGGGCGCACGCTGGATAGGCAGTCGTCTTCGCGATAACGAACTCGACGCGGGCCTGCTGATGTGGGACGTGCGCCGGTTTGTACGCGTCGAGATGTTCCCGTCCCGGCCGGTGGTCATCCACTTCAGGTTCCACGACGCTCGGTCCGGCGAGCAAGAGTGGTGGCTGGTGGTCGAACAGGGTGTGGCAGATCTGTGCCGCGACGACCCCGGACGCGAACTCACACTCATCGTGGACTCTAGCGTGCGCGCGTTGACCGAGGTGTGGTCTGGCGACCGCACACCCAGGGAGGTTCTTCAGTCGCGAGAGCTGCGCGTGGACGGCGCAGTGCAGGATGCAGAAAACTTGTGGCGCTGGCTTGGCACGAGTGCGTTCGCCAGTACCCGGAGCGCTGCAATCCAGCCTTTGCAATAGCCATCGAGAAACGTAAGCGTTCGACCGGTTGAATCCACAGCCGATTGCTGCGGCTCGCACCTTCAGTCTGGCACTCAAGACGCCTCGGTGAGGAGGAGTCCATCCCATTGTTTCTGGCCGATTTCTGTCTGTTGTAAAGGGGGCATCGACGGTGGATTCAACCGATCTGGAAATGACGCAAGGAACTTTAGGCGCATTGTATTGTTGTTTTTAATTGCTATGAAAATATCAGAAATGCACACCCCAAACAGGGTGACAAAAAACAACAAAACAGATCATTAGTGCGTTTATGTATTCAACGTTCGAAAAAATAATAAACTCCTACTATCCGAGCAATTCCGCTTGTTCCTCGAGGATGTATTCCTGAGTACCGTCCGGGAGGGCTAAGTCCAAGTCTTTGCCTCATAAAAGAGGACCGACATTGATCTCGCTGTGGACGTGCCCCTATACCTCTAGCCTGTAGTCCTTAAAATAGCCTGGTGATTTCATTCAAGATCCGATCCTGGATTTGAGTACTTGGTCTTTGGCGATAAGCCACTGCTAAAAAAGCAACGCCTTCGTAGTCGCAGCGAATTGAAAAAGTCATACCTTCACGCAACCCATAAACTGTTCTTTCTCCTGCTTCAACAAAGTATCTCGCTTTTGTAAGAGCTGTTCTGGCGTGCTTCAGGCAGTCAGTTTGGCTAAGCGAATGTCGTATCCAACTAGTCGTTACACGCACAGACGAAGTCTCGCTGTCATCGATAGGTGGTCGAGTAACTTCTTTAGTAGGTGTAATAATGCTTTCATCGCTGGCGCAAGCGGTCAACCCCATTGAGATAACACTAAATAAAAAACAAAAACGAAGTCTCGAATGCTTAAGTTGATTTCGCATCGTGGGACGTTCCTGTGACGATTTGCAATGAATGAAGTGACAGCTACTAACGTAATAGCGGATTTCTGATCTTTTGCTACCTGTGTTCAGTGAATGCGACCAATGGTCGTAAGGCAAAAAAAGAGCAAAAAAAGGGACGGATTTATTATTCAAAAAAATTAATCCGCCCCCTTTTTCTTTTGCTGGTCTGGAGCGGTCCTGAGAGACACGAGAAGGGGTTCGACCCCCTATCCTCACCTCGGCATCGCAAAGCCATACCCGACGGTCCCATTCGTCCGATTCTGTTGAAAATAGTCGATCCGGCCAAGTGGGGAATTGATGGAATCCAGGCGTATATTGATAGTGTTGATCCAGATAGTTGAGGCGATAGCAAATCGTCGTGGTGTGACAGGCGAGAGCGTTGGGGGAGCTAGATATCCCGGAACGTTTGGAGGTGTTACATGAGCCAATATCAACGACTCTTACTGATAGCCGGTCCAGCCATGCGTCACACCCCGGCGTTGGAGCGAGCTGCTGCCATTGCCGAAGCCACTGGTGCAGCGCTGCACATCACGGTGTTTATCGAAGACTCCAACCTTATGGGGTTGATGAGCGCCGGTGCGCGTTTTCGTGAGGCCTGTCAGCAAGAGAACGAAAGGTGGCTGAAGGATGAAGCCGATCTAATCCGCGGGCGCGGGGTCATGGTGAGTACCGAAGTGCTTGTTACGCGAACCGCGTTGCAAGAAATACTTCGGCACGTGGCAGAAATGCAGCCGGATCTGTTGATCAAGGACGTGCAACACGAGTCAGCGCTCAAACGCGTTTTTATTACGCCTCTGGATTGGCACCTGTTGCGCGAATGCCCGGTGTCTGTGCATTTGGTCAGCGAAGTCAGGTGTCCACTTCCACGGGTGGTAGTGGCGGCAGTCGATCCGTCACATCCCGAGACTCAGATCACTGGCATAAACGACCGCATCATCCAGGCAGCGAACGGATTGTCGATGCAATGCAACGCGGAGCTGCATCTGCTGCATGCCTACGATCTTTCGCAGACACATATTTCCGACGCAGGCGCTGGTGCAGTGACGATGCCGGGCTTCAGCAGCGATGTGCGCAAGTCATTGAAAAAGTCATTTATCGCATTGGCCGCCCACTACGGCGTGCCCACTGAGCGACAACACTTCGTTGAGGGGCCGCCTGGCAAAGCGCTGGCCGACTTTGCAGCGCATCACCGCGCCGATGTGATCGTCATGGGAAATGCGCATCGCAAGGGTCTGGGCAAATGGGTGGGCAGTACGACGGAGCATGTTCTGTATCAAGTGCCCTGCAACATTTTCGCCGTTACGGGATCTGCGGATCAGTGAATGGATTCGCTATTAAATGACTCTCTGCAATTCACAGCTTGTAGCCGATCTGCCGCAAGAAGTTCTTGCGCCACAGGATGTCTTCGTCGCCTTCAATGTCATTGGCACAGAAGCCATCCACTACGCCCAGGATTGCTCGCCCTTGTTCCGTCTCAGCGAGAATCACTTCAGTTGGATTGGCTGTTGCACAAAAAATACGGCATACCTCTGGAACCATTTTGATGGTGTTTAACACGTTCAGCGGATAGAAACCGTCGCCCAGGAAAATGATGAAGCTATGGCCTGCGGCGATGGCTTTCGCATTTTTCTGTGCAAGTTCAATCATAGAGGTATCAGTGCCAGACCATCGCACCAGGCATTTGCCAGAGGCTTCACAAAAGGCCACGCCAAACTGGATCCCTGGCACGGCATTTACCAACGCTTCGTGGATGTCCTCGACGGACTTGATGAAGTGCGTCTGACCCAAAATGAAGTTCGTTTCATCCGGCTTATCGATTTTCAACGTGGAGAGTTGCATCTCAAACACCTCCATTCATGATGTTGCTACCAGAGACTGGCAACAGACCAAGCATAGCTACTCATTTGATATTGCTCCTTCCTTTGACTGCTTTTGGCTGTGGATTCAACCGGTCGATGCAACAGATTGGCTAACCCTCCCCGCCAAGTCTCAAGCCCCTCTGAAGACAACTCCCCTCCCCCATTTTTGCTACCTTCAGACTCTCTTAAGCAATGCCTTTGATACTCCTCCCGAACTGACCCGTGGAGGCGTCTTCCAATGCCCGATTTTGACTGGAACATTGCGCTTCCCCTGCGTTTCGGCCAAACCGAAACCGAACAGATGAGTTTGGACAGAGCCCTGCCGGACGAGCCCCGCCGTCGCCTGTTTGAGGACTTTATCCAGCAACGTTTCCGCAAGACCCACGGTGCCGACATCCGTCATTTCATGCCCGAGCTGTTCGGCATGAGTAACGCGTCGGGCGAGCTCTGTGCGGTGGCTGGCATTCGCATGGCGAGTCTCGGCCAATTGTTTCTGGAGCGTTACCTGGACGATTCAATCGACCCGTTGATCAGCGCTGCTGCCGGTTGCCCCGTGGGCCGCGCAGGCATCGTCGAAGTCGGCAACCTGGCCGCCAGCGACACCGGCAGCGCGCGAATGAGCATCATCGCTATCACTTACCTGTTGGCCATGGGCGGCCTGGAATGGGTGGCATTTACCGGCAACGTCGGCCTGGTCAACAGCTTTCATCGCCTGGGTTTGAAACCCGTGACGCTCTGCGCTGCCGATCCCGAGCGGCTGGGTGATGAACGCCACCACTGGGGCAGCTATTACGAAAGCAAACCCTGGGTGCACGTGGGCAACATCCGCGCCGGCTTCATCCATTTGCACAACAGCGGGATATTCGATCGCCTGGGGTTGCCAACGTCCAACGAGGAATCGAGCCATGTCGCCTGAAACCGAACGTTTCAAACAGATCTTGCGCGACCATGCTGAACGCATGCCCGGCGCCACTGCTTTGTGGGGCGATCAACTGAAAGTGGACTACGCCACGCTGTACGCCGAAGTGCTGACTTGCCAGCAGCGTCTGCGCAATGAACACATCAAGGTGCTTGCTCTGGCGCTGGATAATGGCGTGGAAGCGATGCTCTGGGACCTGGCTGCGCTGTTTGAAGGCCTGACCTGCCTGACCTTGCCTCCATTTTTCAGCCCGGCTCAACGCATCCATTGCCTGGAACAGAGCCACGCCGAACGGGTGATTGCCGATCCGCAACTGGACGCAGAACTGCAATTGGCCGGGTACGAAAAAACCGGTGAGTTCTGGTGCCGCACCTTCGATGACCCGCATCGCATGCCCGAAGGGACCGCCAAACTGACCTTCACCTCCGGCACCACGGGTACGCCCAAAGGCGTGTGTCTGAGCGCTGAGAGCATTTTAACTGTCGCACGCGAACTGGATCAGGCCAGCAAACCCACTAACCCGCAGCATCACCTGGCGCTGTTGCCTTTGGCGATCCTGCTGGAAAACCTCGGTTGCTATGCCGCCTTGTATGCCGGTGCAACCTTGAGCGTGCCCAGCCAGAGAACCCTGGGTATTCAGGGTGCCAGCGGCGTTGATGTGCCACGGCTGCTCGGCTGCCTGGCCACCCGTGCCCCCGCGAGCCTGATCCTGGTGCCGCAGCTGTTACTGATGCTGGTCAGCGCCGCCGAGCAGAACGCCTTCAACCCCGGCACGTTGCGTTTTGCCGCAGTGGGTGGCGCGCGGGTTTCCGATGAATTGCTGGACCGCGCGCGACGTATCGGCCTGCCGGTTTACGAAGGCTATGGACTGTCGGAGTGCGCCTCGGTGGTGTGCCTCAATCGGCCCGGAGCGCACCGTCCCGGCAGTGTGGGCCAGCCCCTGCCCCACGTAGAGGTTTGCCTGGCAGAGGACAGCGAAGTGCTGATCAAGGGCTCGACCTTGCTTGGTTATCTGGGCGAGGCGCCGTCCACCAATGGATGGTGGCCGAGCGGCGATCTCGGCGAGTTCGACCCCGACGGTTTTCTCTACCTCAAAGGGCGCAAGAAGCATCAATTCGTCACCAGTTTCGGGCGCAACGTAAACCCGGAATGGGTCGAGGCCGAATTGACCCAGCGCCGCCACATCGCCCAGGCCTTCGTCTACGGCGAAGCCATGCCACACAACCATGCACTGCTCTGGCCCCATCGCCCGGCATGCACCGACGAAGAACTGGCCGCCGCCGTCGCCGAAACCAACGAGGCCTTGCCCGATTACGCCCAGGTCCATCACTGGACTCGACTGGATCACCCCTTCACCCCCGCCAATGGCCTGCTCACCGCCAATGGCCGACTGCGCCGTGACGCCATCGTCGAGCGTTACCGGGCGCAACTGTCTGAATCTGCATTTCCCGAGGAATCCGCATCATGAGCTTTTTCGACCAGCTGCAAGAAGCCACGCAACAAGAACGCCATGTGTTGTTCAATCTGCCGATCATTCTCGATGCCCTTGAGGGCAAGGTCAGCCTGGAAAGCTACCGGGCTTTCCTGGCGCAAGCCTATTACCACGTGCGCCACACCGTGCCCTTGATGATGGCCTGCGGTGCGCGTCTGCCGATGCGCCTGGAATGGCTGCGCAAAGCCGTCTGCGAGTACATCGAGGATGAATATGGCCACGAACAATGGGTACTCAATGACATCGAAGCCTGCGGTGGCGACAGGGACACGGTGCGCAACGGTCGTCCGTGCATGCCGATCGAATTGATGGTCAGCTTTCTCTACGACCTGATTGCCCGTGACAACCCGGTTGGTCTGTTCGGGATGGTCAACGTGCTGGAAGGCACCAGCATCGCCCTGGCCACCCACGCGGCCGGCAGCATTCGCGAGCGGCTGGACTTGCCGGAAAGCGCCTTCAGCTACCTCAGCTCCCATGGCTCTCTGGACATCGAACACATGCAAACCTATCGGCGGCTGATGAATGCACTCGACGACCACGCCGACCAGGCCGCCGTGATTCACGCCTCCAAAGTGGTGTACACGCTCTACACCGACATGTTCCGTGGCTTGCCGCGCGACGGGGAGAACTTGCATGCGCCTGTCTGAAGCTCGTGTGGTACTCACCGGTGCCAGCGGTGGTATCGGCCTGGCGATCGCAACCGCCCTGTGCGCCAGTGGTGCCCGGGTGCTGGCGGTGTCTCGGCAAAAGGAACCGTTGGCGTCGTTGTTGATGCGCTATCCGCAACACCTTTGCTGGATCGGCGCGGACGTGACCGATCTCGCCGACAGGCGTCGGGTGCTGAGCGCTGCCGAAATCATGGGTGGAATCAACCTGCTAATCAATGCCGCCGGGGTCAACCAATTCGCCATGCTCGAACAGCTGGAGGACAGTGACATCGACGCCATGCTGGCGGTGAACATCAGCGCGCCGATCTGCTTGACCAAACGACTGCTGCCGCTGCTCAAACAAGCCGAGAGCGCGATGGTGGTGAACGTCGGCTCAACCTACGGTTCCATCGGCTACCCCGGTTACGCCAGCTATTGCGCCACCAAGTTTGCCTTGCGCGGGTTTTCCGAGGCCCTGCGTCGGGAACTGGCGGACACCCGTGTCAGCGTGCTCTATGTCGCCCCGCGCGCCACCCGCACCCGCATGAACAGCCCGGCGGCACAGGCCTTGAACGATGCGCTGAAGGCAAACGTCGATGATCCGCAAACGGTCGCGGCCGCGGTGATTCATGCGATAGCGGGTGATCACCGCGACGTGTACCTGGGCTGGCCGGAGCGTTTTTTCGTTCGTCTGAACAGCCTGCTGCCCAATCTGGTGGACCGAGGCTTGCGCAAGCAATTGCCGCTGATCCGTCGCCTGAGCGAAAAACCCGACAACGAGCATTTAAAACCATGAAAAAATTCAGTCTGGGCGCGCTCTATGACCGCGTACCGGGCTGGCCCATCGGTTTTGGTGACTCGGACAAGGCCGAACAGCTACTCAAGCAGGCCTTGCAACTCAACCCGGACGGCATCGATAGTCTGTACTTCTGGGGCGATCACCTCTACCGTCAAAAGCGTTACAGCGAAGCCAGAAGCGCGCTGCAAAAAGCCCTGCAAGCAGCCCCAAAACCGCCGACGCAGGGCGACGCAAAGAGGTCGAAGCGTTGCTGGTGGACGTGAACAAGAAACTCGACTGACAGGAGCTCGTGTGCGCTTATTACTGATCGAGGACGACGTTGCCCTTGGCGAGGGCATCCATCAAGCCTTAGGCCGCGAAGGTTACACCGTCGATTGGGTACAGGATGGCGCCAGCGCCTTGCACTCGCTGCTGAGCGAAACGTTTGACCTGGCAGTGCTCGACCTCGGCCTGCCGCGCATGGACGGGCTTGAAGTGCTGCGTCGCTTGCGCAACAGCGGTTCCAACCTGCCCGTGCTGATCCTCACCGCGCGGGACGCGACCGAAGACCGCATTGCCGGGCTGGATGCCGGGGCGGACGATTACCTGATCAAGCCCTTTGACCTGGCCGAACTCAAGGCTCGCCTGCGAGCCTTGCTGCGGCGAAGCGTCGGGCGCGCTCAAATGCTGATCGAACACGCCGGGATCAGCCTGAACCCCGGTACCCAGCAAGTCAGCTATCAAGGCGAGCCGGTAGCACTGACGCCCAAGGAGTATCAGTTGCTCCACGAATTGCTCTCGCCGCCGGGCCGGGTCATGACCCGCGATCACCTGATGCAGTTGCTCTATGGCTGGAACGAGGAAGCCGAAAGCAACACCCTGGAAGTGCACATCCACCATTTGCGCAAAAAATTCTCCACCGACCTGATCCGTACCATTCGCGGTGTCGGTTATCTGGTGGAGGAGCGTCGATGACGTCGATCCGGCGTCGCAGCCTCACGCTGATCATTGGCCTGATGTTGGTAGGCGTGGCAGTGATCAGCCTGTTCAATCTGCACGACAGCAATCACGAAATCGCCGAAGTCTATGATGCCCAACTGGTTCGAAACGCCCGGCTGTTGCAAGGTGTGATGCGCATGCCCATGGGCAGTAAGGATCACGCCGACCTGTACCAGGCATTCAATAAAGCCTTGGGTGAAGCAGCGCCCAAGGGCGACGGCCATCCTTATGAAACCAAACTGGCTTTTCAGGTCTGGAATCGCCGCGGTGAAGTGCTGGTACACACGGTCAGCGCGCCCTCCTTCAGCACGCCACCAGCGACACCCGGTTTCAGTGATGTGGTCGACTTGACCAACCGCCACTGGCGCGCGTTCATGCTCGAAGACAAACAAAATGATCTGAGAATCTGGGTGGGCGAACGGGACGACGTGCGTTCGGATCTGGTGGATCGGATCGTGCGCCATACCTTATGGCCCAATGTACTGGGCAGCTTGATTTTGGCGGCGATGATCTGGATCGCTATCGGCTGGGGCCTCAAACCACTGGAAAACATGGCGGCGACCTTGCGGGCGCGGCACAGCGGCTCGCTGGAGCCGTTGCAACTGACCCCGCTGCCCAGTGAACTGGAGCCGATGCAAGCGGCGCTCAATCGCATGCTGGCGCAGATTCAAGAAGTGCTGGGCCGCGAACGCCGCTTCATCGCTGATGCCGCCCACGAAATGCGCACGCCCTTGGCGGTGCTGCGCGTGCATGCACAAAACCTGCTGGAGGCCGGCACCGAAGAAGAGCGCCGTGACTCTCTGGAGTTTCTGATCGCGGGCGTCGACCGCACCAGCCGACTGGTCAATCAATTGCTGACCATGGCCCGCCTGGAGCCCAAAGCCATGGCGCCGGTGTTGCACAGCATCGATCTGGCCGAAATCGTGCGCGACAGCCTGGCACAGCTCACGCCCTGGATACTGAGTAAAAACCTTGAGTTGGCCTTCGACGTCCAGGACCGCCCCTATAAAGTGGTCGCCGATGCTGCGGCCATCGACATTGCGCTGAACAATCTGATCAGTAACGCGGCAAATTTTTCACCCGAACAGGGCGTTATCACCGTGCAGTTAGGTCAGGCGGACGGGGTCTATTGGCTGAGCGTCGAGGATCAGGGCCCAGGCATCGACGAAGCAGATCGCGATCGGTTGTTCGAACGTTTTTACAGTCGCGGAAATGTTCAGGGCGCGGGACTCGGGCTGACCATCGTCAACACCATCGCGACTCGGCTGGGCGGACGCATCACGCTGGACAACCGACCGGAAGGCGGGTTGCGTGCGACGTTGACTATTCCTGATAGCCAGACACGCGTTTCTTTACCGCGCAATAGAGACGAGCTGCCGCCCAACGATTGAGTCAAATCTCTCGCTGCTCCAGTTAAACGGAGTCCTTGTAGGAGCGAGCTTGCTTGCGAAGGCGGTGTATAAGCCAACATCCATATTGAATTTGCTACTGCCATCACGAGCAGGCGCTCCCGAGCGCCTGCTTTTGGCCGACTGCTGAATGTCGCGTAGGGCAGCAAACGACCCATAGCAGTCAATCACCCAAGGCGCTACGCTCGCAGGCACGTTCCTTCAGGTAATGACAATTACGACATGAAACGCATACTTGATCGTTTACGTGGCTGGGCCAGAAAACTAAAACGGCAAACCATGGTTCTCTGGTTTTGCTATCAGCATCCGCAAACACCCTGGTTACCCAAATGGATTTCGGTTTTTGTCGTGGCGTATGCTCTGAGTCCAATCGACCTGATTCCTGATTTCATTCCTCTGCTTGGATACCTGGACGACGTGATTATTTTGCCGCTTGGAATTCTGCTCGCTATTCGGCTGATGCCTGCACAGGTGCTCGAGCACTGTCAGCTCAAAGCGAGTGAGTGGGAGAAAAGTCATATGAAGCGGCCAGTGAACAGATTTGCTGCAGTTATCGTTGTATTAGTTTGGTTTGTTGCTGCGGGTATTTTGGGGGCTTACTTCCTCTGATTAGAAGTCGATTTCCCCACCGAGCGGTCATGATTGGATGACTCCTGCCGGCCAATTGCTGCCTGTCGCGAAGGGCTGAAAACGACCCATTGCGGACGCTGGGCAGCCCTAAATACCTCCAGTGTCGTCAACGTCACTATAGATCCCGAGCCCAGGTCTGGCTGACCAGCCCCTTCCCGAAGCTGTGTACGGTTGGCTTCGGGGCAGGATGTCCGCAACTCGAAGCCATGCTCAAACGCGCCGTTACTCGCGGAAGCTGGACAACACTTGGTCGTGTCTTTCCTCACCTGCCCGGACTGCGCATCTCGTAGGCAGCGATTTCAGTTAACACTGATGTGCCCTCAAAGACAGGAATCCTGATGATCTTGATTCATATCTATCCTCATCAAGGGGAGCAATTTCTCGATTTTCACCGAATCGCAGGCGATCAACCATTCGATCGCTAAAAGTAAATCTTACGGATAGTTTCACTTAGGAAAGAGTAGCGTGTACGCCACCCGAAAGCCCCAACCGTGTGCACCATCTTCAGGACTGTCCGCCCAGTATCGCGGCCCCACCTGAAGGCTCATGGGCTGCTTGCCAACTTTGAACAATTGCGTCACGAACAGGTTGATCGGCACATTCCACTCCCTGGCTTCCCAGTCGTAAGTGGATTCTGTATTAATGCCAAAACTTGTGTACGACGCTGTGGTATAGACCAGAAATGGTTGCAGATACGTCTGATTGACCTTCTCCTTGTCATTGGCCGGGTTGTTGTCCAGCGACCAGATGTGGTTCGCCAGAATACCGTTCGTCCAACCATTGGCCTGCTTCAACGCCACCGCTGTAGGTCCAATCCCCCATTGTTCACTACTCAATAGCTCATCACTACCGGTCGGCAACAACAACGCGGGGCCTGCGCCCCAGATCCAGCCGTCCTCGGTCGGCTTTTTGGGCGAGAAAAAGAAGCTTTGCGAGGTGTCGCCTACTCCGCTTTTATCGGCGATACCCCTCGGTGCCAATCCGTGTTGATCAATGATCGGGAGAATCGTGCGAGAGATCAGATTCCAATCTTCATTGAGTGTGAAGGGTAAAACCGGCTGGATATTAGTGACGCTTTGGATTCCATTACCAGAGGGCCCCATTTTCTGATTCCAGTTGTATTGGATGGGTAAGCTATACAGTGCCGCGACTGGATTCAATGACTGTTTAGCCAACTCCGCCTGATCATCGGCCTGACTGGAAACGGAAATACCGAAAACCAAAGGTGATAGCAAAAGTCGTTCAATGTGCTTGTTCATGTCGAATTCCTTGGATGCGGATCGCCGCTGGCTCCTCAATGATCAACGGAAGCCTGCTAACGACAAGCAGAAGTTACTGGAACACCTCGATCTCAGTGGGCCGTGATTAACTGACCCAAAAAGATAAAGGCGCCCGATCTGTTGTGGGCATACCTGCTTCATACTGAGGTTACGTACTTCACAAGTTCAACGTCCCCCGTAACCAAGTCTTGTAGAGACTAGGCACGAGGAGTCGTAAAGTTTTACCGTTGCGGTGACGATTACCTGAGCAATCGTACGAATGCGTGCCAACAGCAAGTAGTCGCGAGATCGCGCCACTTCAATACCGCCAGCACCGGTGGCTGCCAACTGCCGCTCCCGCGTGAAGAATCGAAGGCTATGTCGCCTTCGTCCAGTAGAGGGGCAGTAAAACGACTAGGTTAGTTATTACCCAGAACAAAAGCTGTTACTGGGTAAGTTATCGATCAGCCGCGATACTCTAATGCCCAGGTACAGTGGCAGCGCACCAGCGCCGTCCGCTGTAACCGGTTATCAGTGGGTCACGTAGCCTTGACGAGTTGGGGTGGGCTCCACGTTCCTTTGCCAGCAGGCAAGATGGAAGGCGCTACCGTCTTCGGCCAATAGAGGCGCATCACCAAGTAGATCAGATCATTCGGTGCGGGCAACCAGTTGCTTTCCTTGTCCGTGCCGGGTGAATCCTTCTGGATGTACAGCGTGAGCGAGCCGTCTGGATTCTTCTTCATATTGGGCAGCATCGGCGAGTTGATGAGGTAGCGATTGATCGGATTCTTGATCAACAGTTGCGACTTGCCGTCGTACATGGTCACCGACCAGAAGGCATTCACTGGCGGGAGCTGTCCGGCGGGAAAGGTGATGGTGTAGTTGTGCTTGCTGCCGTCGAGCGGCTTACCATCGATCAGTGCCTTGGCCATCGGGTACGTCGCCTCTTCAGCGTCGTTGGCGTAGATGCCCGCTTGTGCGATGGCGGCACGCTTTAGCCAATCGCCATTGTAGAAGGCGGCGTCACCGCCGGAGCTCACGATGTTCCAGCCATTGACCTGCGTACCGAGATGATTGACTGCATCTTCGACCTTCGCATGCCCAGCCTGCATGCCCTCAACAATGGCGGCCTTTTGTTCGGTAGAGAGCGCCTGGAAGTTAAAATCCTTGCCGGCGCCAATGCCCAAACGGGCCAGCTTCGCGCGGATCGATGCTTCCTCCGGTGTGGCCGGGGCAAGCTGCATCACAACGCCCAGATATTTGAAGAAATCGGTCTTCACCAGATCCTTGTCGATCTTCGGGAAGTCGATCACCGGCGCGGCAGGCGGCGCGGGTTGCTTGAGAAAAGCCGATAGCGGCTGTGCTGCGTAGCTGGACTGGATCTTTTCGACATTCGGCATGTCCGCCGAGTTTAAGAGCTGGGTGCGAAAGATCACGAAGGGGAGTTGCGTGCGGGAATGAAACACCTTCTTGATTCCCGGCGGGGTCACGCCTTTCCAGTCGGGACCGACCACCAAGTAATCGCCGGCTTCGTTGCCGGTGGTGCGGCTGCCGATGTAACCGAAGTTGTAGGTGTTGTTATCGATGAGCTGCACCGAGTAGTACCGTTGCTTCTCCACCGCCGGTACCGAAATCACGATAGGCTCGCGGCGCACATCCATGAACATCAAGGAATACGGTGTGTCGCTGTTCGGCGAGACGATGGCTGTGTCTTTGTAGGTAAAGACATTGTGCATGCTGTGGATGTGGTTGAACGGCGCCTTGTACTGGCCGGAGTTCTTGTCCACGGCATAGTCGTACATGGTTGCGTAGTTCATCACGATGGGCAGGCCGTAGATGTAGCCTTCCTCGGCGATGGCTTTCGTTTCGGCGGGAGTGATGTCCGCTGCTTGGGCGAGCGTAAATCCAAAGGACGAGAGCAATACCATCGCACAGCCAAATGTTCTCGGTAGTGTGGTTATCATGAACCTGAAACTCCATTTTTTGAATTGTCTGAGTGTTGGCTAGCTACTAATTAGGCGATAAACAATGTCGCGGATGCTCGCGACATGATGTCTCTTTACGATCCGTGTCATCCCCTCCATCGAGTATTCGTTTTCCAACTCCTTTCGAAAGAGTTCAAGCATAGCAGCGGCAGTGTGGATTGAACCCTACAAAAACGGACACCAATTCCCTGTTAAATTGATGCGGCTGCCAAGCACCTGAACTCTCTCGATGAACCGCGAAAAGATTTGGCGTCGAACGTATGAGGGTCAAAACTCTTCTTTGCTATTGACCGATTACTGCCAGGTATCACGGGCTACAATAGGCTGATTGTGTTGAAACGTAGCTCCCGGCAAAATTTCTGTATTGGCCAGCAGGGAAGCACGCAGCAAGATGGAACAGTTGTCGAGTGGCCAGGAACGGCTGCTTTACTCGTTCAACCTTGAAGATCACATCCCCGCCAATCACCTTCTGCACAGCATTGATCCGTGTCTCGATCTGAGCGATCTGCGCCATTACCTCATCGACTTCTATCGTCCGATTGGGCGTCCATCGATTGATCCTGAGCTGATGATCCGCATGCTGATCGTGGGTTATTACTACGGTATTTGCTCCGAACGGCGGTTGTGCGAAGAGGCCCATTTGAACTTGGCGTATCGCTGGTTCTGCCAGTTGAGTCTCGAAGATTAAGTACCGAATCACTCGACGGCTTCCAAGAACCGACACGGCCACTTTCGGGACAGCGAACTGTTTCGCTGGTTGTTCAATGAGGTGCTGCGTCGCTGCATGGATGCGGGCCTGGTCAAGGGCGAAGGCTACGCCGTGGACGCCAACACCATCAAAGCGGATGCGCGTTGGCAGCGTGGCGTGCCGAGTGTCATCGTAGATGTGGAACCCACACTGGCTCATCGAACGGCCGAGGTCGAGAGCATCAAGACGATGATTGACCGTGTCGAAGCGCAGTTCGACATCAAGCCCGAGCGCCTCAGTGGAAAAAGTACCTACGGGTTTGGTTTGGTCTGTGCATTAGGGGCATTGGTTTTACTATCACCATTCATCACCTTCATAGCTTTGAAAATTATGGCGAGTGGCGCACAGATATCTGTCTTATGCCGAATGCGTTCCGGGCGCAGTGGCGCAAGGCAAGTCTGCGAGACGTTGCTATGATTTCTGAGGATTTCATTGCAAGGATTGCCCATGAAGCGCTTCATCCAAAGCGAACATCGAGTCCTAAACACCTTACTTCCCGAGAGCCTCGACGACTACATCAGCGATACCAATCCGGTGCGCGTAGTCGACGCCTTCGCTGATGAAGTCGACCTGGGCAAGCTGGGTTTTTAAGGCGTCATTCCAGCCGGTTCTGATCGACCTGCTTACCACCCCGCGATCCTGCTGAAGATCTACTTCTACGGCTATCTCAACCGCATCCAGTCAAGTCGATGTTTGGAGCGTCAAGCTCAGCGCAACGCCGAACTGATGTGGTTGACCGGGCGTTTGATGCCTGACCTCAAGACCATCGCCAACTTCCGAAAAGACAACAGCAAGGCCATCCAGGGCGGCTTGCTGATTTTTTGCATCAGCAATTGTGGATAAGCTTAGCAGCGGTGTCCCGCTAGCCAAGCGGGCGTCTGCGCTGGAGGTGCTGAAGTCAAAGTATGCCAAATCACGATGCATGGGGAGTTTTGCCATGTTCATCTGATGAAAGAACGAGGGGAGCACATGGCAGTTTTGCTTTTTTTGCCGACTCAAGGTTTTTTAGCCGGTGGGAGGTTTTGTAGAAGCGAGCAAGCTCGCTTCCACAAAATTCGTACAGGAAGCAGGTACAGTGTTTACGAATCTGAACAGTCAGCCTTAACTGCCTTGCGGCACAACGCGGGCATCATTGCCTGAGCCCTGGATATACACCTTCGAGCCTTTAGCCAGGGACGGATTGATCGGTTGGGTCACCGACACCAGCACGCCACTGCTGACCCGCACGATGATCTGTTGTGCCTCGACCGGTTGGTCATACTTTTTCTTCTCGGCGTAGTTACCTCCAGCCGCACCGGCGAGTGCGCCAGCAACCATGGCGACGTCACGCCCGGTGCCACCCCCGATCAAGCTGCCAACCGCCAGACCGCCAAGGCCACCGAGTACGGCGCCGACGCCACTGTCGTGGTTGGTCTGCATCTGCGTCAGCGATATCTGCTCGATCTTCCCTGAGCGAATCTCGATTTCACCGGCGCCGCCATCGGTTGACCCGACGGCGGAACAGGCACTTATCAGCACAGTCATCAACGTGACTGACAGCCAGGTCAGAATTGCTTTCATTGCGGTGCACCTCGTTATTGGTATTTGATGGCAAAGCCTTTCAGCTGCGCCCCTGAATCGTTTCGATGTCCCGGCTCCACAGAGGGCCTGTGATATAGGCGGCGACGGGTTGAATGCGGTCGTAGACGACAACGACGGCGTTTGCGCCAAGTTTGGCGCCCTCTTCACGCAGTTTTTGTTCGACTTGGGTGATCGCCGGTGCCGGGTCGACCGTGGCATCAATCAGTATTTCGCCCAACCGCATATAGGGTCTTGTCGGTTCTGAGCGTAACACCTGGACTTTGCTGGGCAAGGTCGACGCGGGATGCTCGACCCCAACGTAAGCGGTTGTCTGGGCGTCATCCGATGCGCAGGCACTTAACGCAAGCGCACTGGCAACGAGAGCCGCGACGAGCAACGGCCGCTTCAATCTTGAGAATCGAAGCGATGAAGAGGGAGACATGTCAGCATCCTCTGCTGGAAGTGTATTGAGCCAAGGTCTGTTGGTAGTTCAATCAAGGCTCAACTGCGAATGAATGCCCACAGATCGGCGTTCAACCTGTCGATCGCTACCTTGAAGTCCTGAGCGGTGATCTTCTGGCTTTCATTTTCCAGGGTAGTGCCGAACACTTTGCGCACGACTTTGGCTACGGTCTGGTTGGTTCTCGCATCGATTATCTCGGCCTCAATGAACAAAGTGCTGTCCTGATCGCGGTGGCCGGTGGCGGCCTGTGTTGCCCCGATCACGGCGGCGACCGGCACCACTTCATACCATTTCATCCCTTGGTTTTCGGCATTCACCCCGGTGATCGCCGCACGCATCAGCAGGGGTTTGGAGCCCGCCGGCGCAGCACTGGTGTTAGTCACCTCGCGGTATTTCTGACCCAAAGTGCTTTTGGCCTTACTGGTCATGTAGCTCTGGATATCCGTCAGCGTTTGCTGGCTGACCCGCTCATCGGGCTTGGGCGCGGGATAGAGCTCCAGTTTGTTGAATACCACGGTGTCATAGGCATTCGGGTTCCACGACGGACTGACCCAACGCATGGCTGTGCCGCCGCTCGGCGTTTCGACTTGCTGCAAATTGTTGTAGTTGGACAGGTAGCCCGAGTATTGCTCGGTTTCAGTGACTTTCGATACGCAGCCGGTCAATAACAAGCTGCTCAGTGCGGCACCCGTTATCCATTTGTGCGAGAGGCTCATATAACGGTACTCCTTGAGGGATGTGTTCCTGAATGTACTTTATTCAAGGTCAGACCTTGTGGCCTCAGCCCTTTCGGCAATAGGGCCACTGGATCTCAGCCTGAGCAATCGAACGACTGCTTGCCAACTGCAAGCAGTCGCAAGCGTCGCGTTACTTCGATGCCACCACTGCCGGCGGCTGCCAGCTGCCCGCGCCAGCGGGAAGAATTGAAGGCGGCGTGGCCTTCGGCCAATAGAGGCGCATCACCAGATAGGCCGAGTCGTCAGGCGCCGGCAACCAGTTGGACTCCTTGGTCTTGCCCGGCGAATCCTTCTGGATGTACAGCGTCAGTGAGCCATCCGCGTTCTTCTTCATGGCCGACAGCATCGGCGAATTGATCAGGTAGCGGTTGATCGGATTCTTGATTAGCAGTTGGCTCTTGCCGTCGTACATGGTTACCGACCAGAAGGCATTGACTGGCGGCAGTTTGCCGGCGGGGAAGGTGAGCGTGTAGTTGTGCTTGCCGGTATTCAACGTCTGGCCGTTGCCATCGGTACGCGTAATGGGGTACATCGCCTCGGCAGCGTCATTGCCGTACAGACCAGCCTTCGCGGCGCCAGCACGCATCAGCCAGTCGCCTTTGTAGAACGCCTGGTCGCCGAAGAACGCGCCGACGCTCCAGCCGTTGATATTCTTCATTCCGCTCGAGAGGAACTTGTCGACCTTCTCGTCACCGGCCTTCATCCCGAGCAGGACCACGGCCTTGTGCTCAAGCGAGAGGTCTTTGAATTCGAAGTTCCGACCGGGGCCTACGCCGATGCTCGCCAGTCTGGCACGGATCTCCTTGTCCTCCGCTGATGGCGGCACATACTGCAGCGCCGCCGACAGGTACTCGAAGAAGTTGGCTTTGATGCCCTCCGTGGTAGCCGGCACGAAATCAATCTTCGGCGCGGCGGGCAGCGCGGGTTGATGGAGGAAGGCGGACAGCGGCTGGGCCTTGTAACCCGCCTGCAGCTTCTCGACATTTGGCATGTCGGCCGGATTGAACAACTGGGTCCGGATCAACGTCAGTGCGAAAGGGGTCGTGGAGCTGAACACTTTCTCGATGCCAGGGGGTGTCGCCCCCTTCCAGTCGGGGCCTGCAATCATATAGCTCCCGGGTGCGCTGGCAGTTGCCCGGCTCCCGATGTAGCCGTAATTATAGGTGTTGCCGTCGATCAGCTGCACCGAGTAGTAGCGCTTTTTGGAGACGGCCGGCACGGTGATTACGAGCGGCTCTGCACGCAGGTCGGCCCAGAGAAAGGAGTACGGCGTGTCGCTGTTGGGTGTAATGATGGCCGTGTCAGCCGGTGTCGCGACCTTATGATCGTTGTGCAGCTGGTTGAAGGGGGCCTTGAACTGGCTGGACTTGGAGTCCACCGCGAATTCGTTCATCACGGCGTAGTTCATGACCAGCGGCAAGCCGTAGATAAAGCCTTCCTCGGCGATCGCCTTGGTTTGCTCCAGACTCGGCGCGGAAACGCCCTTGGCCGCATCCGCCTTGTCTGCCTGCGCGATCGGATCGTTCTTGCCCGCACACCCCGCGAAAAGCGTTGAACCCACTACGACGACTGCCGCAGCCATTGTCCAGCTACTGTGAGACTTCCTGTTCATTTCCACCTCGTTAGTTTTCTGCAAGCTGGCGTCGTGAGTATTCATGTCCACGGTTAAGTAATCTGAAGACCTGAAACCCTCGCCGATTTTTTCAATAGCGCCAAGTCATGTTGGCGGTCAGGGCTTGAATCCAGGCGTTGTCGAATTCGCCTGATACACGATTGCCAGACAGAGATTTTTGCTGATCGACTGGCATGTCCCCCATCCACACCGTGACCCAACTGAAATTCACGTCTGTCTCTTTATTCAGCGAATAAGTAAAGCCTGTGGCGAAGCGCCAAGCGGCGCCCATGGGTACGGTGGGCGTACGATCACCATCGGACACAGCGGACGTGTCATAGGCAATACCGAAATCCCAGATCCAGTCCTGGTTCATTTGGTATTGAGCGCCAAGCGCCAATTGATACGTGTCTTTGTAATGCGCATCGATTGAAGCGGCCCGGGAACCGGTTCTGGAAGTGTCTACGTCAATGCCGATGTCGCCGAATTTCGACCAATCCTGCCAATTGACCGAGGCCAGAAAAGCCCATTGCGTATCCAGTTGCTGGTACAGGCTGAGGGTCGCCGTTTGCGGTACTTTCAGGTCGATCTTGGTATTGAGGCTGTTGAGGCGGTTCACCAACGGAGCACTGCTCTTCACATCCAGGCGATCCTCGAAGTCGAGGTCAACCTGACTGGTGTAAGCCAGACCAATCCGAGTGCCTGGCTTTGGGGCATAAATCACGCCTGCGTTGGCCCCGTAACCCCATGTGCTGTCCCGGTATTTGTATTGGCCGTCACCCCGTTGTGTCAGTCCGAGCGGAGCCTGATCGATGGCGGCTTCGCTCTTCAGCGTCCCGTACATGGCTTTCAGTCCGACGCCGACGGACCATTGATCGTTGAAGCGATAGGCGACACTGGGTACCAGTGACAGTCCCGCAATGCTCGCGTTCTGCACGAAATAACGGCCGGACCAGTCGTTGTCGTAGTTTTCAGCGAGGCCGAAATCGCCATAGGAGCCGAAGCCGACGGACCACCGATCATCCAGTTGATGGCTGATGAAGAAACTGCCGCCCGGTATGGGATTGAGCGCGTTACCGCTGCCAGTGCCCGGCACATTGGTTTCACTGTCCCGATCAAACGATAAGTCACCAAAAAGAACCTGAGCGCCAGCGGAGATCTGTGTTCCGCTGAGGTAACTCAAGCCTGCGGGGTTGCTGGCGATGGTCGAAGGGCCTTGTGCCCGGGCCGCTGCACCGGCATTGGCCAGTCCGACGTTGTCGGTGGCGATTTCGTACAACATCAGGCCACCTGCAACACTGTGGCCACTGGTAAAGAGTGTCAGCACACCAAGAACAGTAATCGACAACACACTTTTATTTAATGGCATGAAATCCCTCTCTTCAGATCACTCAATCGATATCGCTTAGATCGCCCCAAGGCCGGGGCGCCGTCTTTTACTCGTGCGGCTTTCTTGAGTATCTGCGCGGAACTCCGACCGCAGGTGCAACTAATCGCCAGCCTCATGAACAGCACAAAAAACCGAAGATCAGCTTTGCAGCCAGCCTGTTGTTGCGTTCACTTTACGGCAATCATCAGAAAGGCATCTTGCATTTTCGGACACCGACGCGCGGTATATGGGTGTATGGAAATTGTTGAATCAACCCTCAATGGAGGCTACCCCAGTTCATCTCTCCAATGTTGTGGTGACGTATTTGTCCACGTTTTGAACGCACGGGAGAAGGCGTTTGGATCCTGGTATTGAAGGGTCTGAGAGATTATGGATATCGGCAAATCCGTATCTTTCAAGAGCTGCCGCGCGAAGTTGCTTCTGGAATCGGCGATGAGTTCTCTCAGGTGAGAACCTTCCGCATCCAGTCGGCGTCGCAGCGTTCTTTCATTCAATGAGAATTGACTGGCGATGTGCTTGGAGTTTGCCTGGCCTTTCAATAATAGAGCGTATGTCTGGCTCTTTATTTTTTCTGAAATCGTCAAATGTGACGTGGCGGTCGAAATAGCCAGTTTAAGCAGATGGTGTAAGCGTGGATTCGCCGTAGATTGAATTTGTCGGAGTTGCTGATTGTTTATTACAAGTCCGGAGATGCTTGCATTGAACTGAATGTTACAGCGAAATCTTCTGACGTACGGGGTGATGTCTGATGGCTTGCGATATGAAAACTGCACGCGAACTGGCGTCCAGTTAGCGCCTAATAAGATCCGCAGCATTTGGAGGCCAACCATGACGGCAGTGTCAACCAGTAATGATTGATTGGGCAGGTCGTGGCGATAAATGACATATCCCAACAAGCTGTGTTGGCCCGCCAAGGGAAGAAGGAGTGGGGTCGCGCCACGATCATAGAGACAGGCATGCCCGACCAGGTCGTTCAATGCGTCGCCTGGTGTAGTCGCGAGACGCATAAGCTGACCTACCGGCCCCAAATTATCCAGCGAAAAGCGCTCACCGATCAACAGGCCAATATGGGGGCACTGAGTGTGTTCGAATGCCGTGTTGAACAGACGAGCAACGTCCATGTAGGCGAGATGGTTGTCTTCATTTGCAAATTGCTCAAGGCTGATACCAGCGTCTTTGAAAACGCCTCTCGAGGAACCCCCTATTGCGTCAACTACTTCCGGGAACCTACGGAATGGGCTTGTACTAATTTCTCCAGGCCCGCCCATTCTTAAAGATGATTTTTTGGAGGGCATATTAGCTCGCTATCATTCCTGAAACTGGCACATTGGCCACGTTGGCGATCATCTGATACATGGCGAGCAAAAGAGCGTAGCGCCCATGAGCCAGCGCCTGACACCTCGCGGCCGTTCTGCGCCGCCCCTCAGTCCTTGGGCCGAATCATCGAATACACGAGTCGTGCGCATTAATTGCATCCAAAAAATACATAATATTGAATACGCTGCTTTTAGCAAGGATGCGCTTTTTTTTAAATGGTCCATAGAGACTATGCTCCACCCTAATAGCCGCTTCCATACATCGAGGAAGTTAGGTTAGAGGGTATTCTTCTGGTGTTTTTGTTCCGATATGCTCAGGGCAAACAGGTCTTGACTAGCGACGTGCCATTGCCGCGTGAGGTGCTCGAAGCTTCATTGGATCTCATCCGCTAAAAAGTATGCTTGTCCTCACTCATGAATATTGTTGGTTTCAATTGTATACAGGCGATGCATTGGTGACCGGCTGCCTCCCACTCGGACTGTGTGTAAATGCAGCAGCCTGGTCGGGCGACGCGAACATGCACTTGGTCAAAAATAAAAAATGAAGTGAAGCCAACAGCGGGAATGGGCCCCCTTTTTTCTGGATTAGCAAGGAGACTGTCCGCGCGCAAGGGTTGCAGCTTGCCGGCGCTTTGGGAACGCAGATGTGTCCGATGTCGTTTATCTGCGAAGACCGCTATTGGCCGATATCAGCCAGAACAGACACGATTTTTCCCGAAAGCTTAGAAATCATGCACGCCCATGCAGACTTACTACATATCCCTCTGTGGCGAGGAGCTACCCTCCCCCCGCCACAGAGGGTCATGTTTATTCCTTCAGCTCAACGTGATCCAACGCCTGATTCACCGCCAATTCCCCCAACATCACCACTTGCGTAATCCCCAGTAGGGTCTTGCGGTGTGAGTTTTCCAGTAACGCCGCAAAATTGCTGAACATGGTGGTGGCCGAGCCCAGTGATTCGCTGGCGTTGGCCAGCAGGGATTCGGTGTTGTACTTAGGATTGGCAAGGAACATAGGTTCAGGTTCGTGGGTACTGGCCATGATTTGGGCAGCCGGGTTGAGGTAGTGGTCGAGGGCACGTTCGGCCGCTTCGTGGAATTTTTTGGAATCGAGGGATTCGTAGGGCGATGCCGGATCGGTTTCCGATGGGTTTGGTGTTGGTTTGATCATGGCGAAACTCCTGATTGTTCATTAGGAGCTACCCGCATCACTTGCAGATGATGGGTGGCAGCTATGTGCGGGTCTGCAAGACCGGGAAACCAGGAACCCGGCAGACCGAAGTCTCCCGCACAAAGCCGCCATTTCGCGGACATAAACGAGCGTCCTTTGGCAGGGCTATGCGACTGGTATTCCGGCGGGCTTGCAGACCCGATCACTGTTGAGCAGTGACAGGAATCAAGTTACTGGCGGGCACCTGGACGCACAAGCCGGCGGATTCTGTCTTACCCGTAGGCGATGGCGCAAGGCGTTGTAGCCTTTGAGTGGTAACAGGGGGCTTCGTTTAAACAGGCAGGATTTTTGTTGTTTAAGCGTCGGTAAACAGAGGGAAATTACTCACTGCGTCGGTCAAACGTAATCCATGTGGGAGCGAGCCTGCTCCTACAGGGTTTGGTGTTTTATCTGGGGGTATTGGGAGGGCATGAACATGCTCTGCCCGCCCTGTTCAGTCACTTCTTGTTGGCTGCCAAATAATACGCAACTAAAGCATTGGCATGGCCATGCCCCAGACCGTGTTCAGCCTTCAGCCAGGCCACCATTTCCATGTGCTTCTTGCCGCTCACTGTTCCAAGCAGATTCAGCCAGTGGCTGATGGGCTGACCGTACTTTTTTTCAATTGAAGGGAAGTACGACGCTGGCCCTTTTACTTTTGTCTCTTCGCTCATGCTGCAAGCTCCCTTAAGCGCGACGGAGTGTCGGATAACGCTCCTTGTCGTCTCCAATAGATTGGACGCCAAACGCTATCCCAGCAACAACCCCTGCTCCGCTTCACACAACCCCACCACATAATCCCAGACCACCCGCAGTCGCACCGATTTGTGCAGCTCGCGCCGTGTGCTGATCCAGTAACTGCGCTGGATGCTTTCATCCGGCAGCAACGGCACCAAATCCGCATCGGCGCTGGCCATGTAGCACGGCAACACGGCGATGCCCAACCCGGAACGCGCGGCCTGTTGTTGAGCGATGACGCTGGTGCTGTGGAACACCACTCGCGGGTTGCGGCAGTAGCTGTTGAGGAACATCAATTCCTGGCTGAACAGCAAGTCGTCGACATAGCCGATCCAGGCGTGGCGACCGAGGTCTTCGCGAGTGTGCAACGGTGGGGAACGGTCAAGATACGCCTGGCTGGCGTAGAGCCCCAGGCGGTAGTCGGTGAGTTTGCGGGTGACCAGCATGTCGGCGGCCGGGCGTTCGAGGTGGATGCTGATTTCGGCTTCGCGGTTGAGGATGCTGACGAAGCGCGGCACCGCCACCAGTTCCACTTCCAGCCCCGGATAGCGTTCGAACAAACCGTTCATGCGGCTGGCGAGGAACATGATGCCCAGCCCTTCCGTCACCCCGACGCGAATCTTGCCCAGTGGCGCGCTGGACTGGGTGATTTCTTCCTGGGCCAGCAGCGCTACGTTTTCCATCGCTTCGGCGTGTTTGAGCAGGGCTTCGCCGGCCGGGGTCATTTCATAACCCTGGGCATGCTGAACGAACAGCGCCGTGCCCAGGCTTTTTTCGATGGCCTCGATGTGCCGGGCGACCGTGGCGTGGGTGGTGTTCAAACGGCGGGCAGCGGTGAGCAAACGCCCGCTGCGCTGCAACTCGAGAAAAAACCGCAGGTCATTCCAGTCGAACATGATCCGTCCTTGAGGCAAGGCTGTTTAAAAACGCACAGCGGCTGCGCAAAAACTAACATTCTTTTGCCGAAAGCTAACAACTAGGATGACTGACAACAAGAACAACAATACGAGGTCAGGGATGCAGACTTCCCTTGATGAATTCGACTACATCGTGGTCGGCGCCGGCCCGGCCGGCTGTTTGCTGGCCAATCGACTGTCGGCCAACCCGCAACACCGGGTGCTGCTACTCGAAGCCGGCGGCCGCGATAATTACGCGTGGATTCACATCCCCGTGGGTTACCTGTTCTGCATCGGCAACCCGCGCACCGACTGGTGCTTCAAGACCCAGGCGCAACCCGGTTTGCAAGGTCGTACCCTGAGTTACCCGCGCGGCAAAGTGCTCGGTGGCTGCTCCTCGATCAACGGCATGATCTATATGCGTGGCCAGGCGGGCGACTACGACAGCTGGGCCGCGGACGGCAATTCGGGCTGGAGCTGGAACGACGTGTTGCCGCTGTTCAAAAAGAGTGAAAACCATTTTGCCGGCGACTCCGAATTTCACGGTGCCAGCGGCGAATGGCGGGTCGAGCGTCAGCGGCTGTCGTGGCCGATTCTCGATGCCTTCCGCAGCGCCGCCGAGCAAAGCGGCATCGCCAGCATCGATGATTTCAACCAGGGCGATAACGAAGGCTGCGGCTACTTCCAAGTCAATCAGAAGGCTGGGATCCGCTGGAACGCAGCCAAGGCGTTTCTCAAACCGGTCCACCACCGCGCCAATCTCACGGTGCTGACCGACGTCGAAGTCGACCGCGTGCTGCTGGACAACGGCCGCGTATCGGCAGTCATTACACACTGGCAAGGTCAGGCGAAAACCTTCAAGGCGCGCAAGGAAATCGTATTGTGTGCCGGCTCTGTCGGCTCACCGGGCATCCTCCAGCGCTCCGGAATCGGCCCTCGCCCGCTGCTGCAAAAAATCGGAATCGGCGTGGTGCATGAACTGCCGGGGGTGGGCGGCAATCTGCAGGATCACCTGCAACTGCGGCTGATCTACAAACTGGAAAACGCGCGGACGCTGAACCAGATCGCCGGTAGCGTGTGGGGCAAAATGGGCATGGGCCTGCGCTACCTTTATGACCGCAGCGGCCCGCTGTCCATGGCGCCGAGTCAACTGGGGGCCTTCGCCCGCTCGGGGCCGGAACAGACCTCGGCCAATCTCGAATACCACGTGCAACCGTTGTCGCTGGAGCGCTTCGGCGAGCCGCTGCACCCCTTCCCTGCCTTTACCGCGTCGGTCTGCGATCTACGGCCGCAAAGCCGTGGCCGGGTGGACATTTGTTCCGCCAACCCGCAGGACGCGCCACTGATACAGCCTAACTATCTGAGCCACCCGGAGGATTTGCGCGTCGCGGCCGATGCCATTCGCCTGACCCGCCGCATCGTCGCCGCACCAGCGCTGCGCGCCTTCAATCCGGTCGAGTACTTGCCCGGTGCGCGCTTGCAGACCGAAGAGGAATTGCACGAAGCCACCGCGCGGATCGGCACCACCATTTTCCATCCGGTCGGCACCTGCCGAATGGGCAACGACGCGGACGCGGTGGTGGATGCCGAGTTGCGGGTCCACGGCATTCCTGGCTTGCGCATTGCCGACGCCTCGATCATGCCGCGTATCACCTCGGGCAACACCTGTTCGCCGACGCTGATGATCGCCGAAAAAGCGGCGCAGCTAATACTCGAAACCACCGCGCCCCCTGTAGGAGCGAGCTTGCTCGCGAAAGCGGTGGATCTGCAACATTGATGTTGATTGACACGACGCCTTCGCGGGTAAGCCCGTTCCTACAGGATTGCAGTTGGCTCGCGGGCATTGAGGACTACTTCTACAAGGAACACGCAACACCAGTGGAACAACAAAAACAATCACTGTAAGGGATACCGATATGTCAGAACATGTTCAGTCTCTGGAAACCGTGCCGGTCGAGACGATCAGCCACGACACCCGCAAAGTCATCTTCGCCTCGTCGCTCGGAACGGTCTTCGAGTGGTACGACTTTTTCCTCTATGGCGCTCTCGCGGCGGTGATCAGCAAACAGTTTTTCGCCGGGGTCAACGACACCACGGCGTTCATTTTTGCGCTGATGGCCTTCGCGGCGGGCTTCGTGGTGAGGCCCTTCGGTGCCCTGGTCTTCGGCCGACTGGGGGACATGATCGGACGTAAATACACGTTCCTCGCAACCATCGTACTCATGGGTCTGGCGACCTTCTGCGTCGGCTTGCTGCCGACCTACGCGAGCATCGGCATCGCCGCGCCGATCATCCTGGTGGTGCTGCGCATGCTTCAGGGCCTGGCCCTGGGCGGTGAATACGGCGGCGCTGCGACGTATGTCGCGGAGCACGCACCGATGGGCAAACGCGGTTTCCACACCAGCTGGATTCAGTCCACGGCGACCCTCGGCTTGTTGCTGTCGCTGTTGGTGGTGCTCGGCTGCCGTTACTTCACCGGTGACCAGTTCGAAGTCTGGGGCTGGCGCATTCCGTTCCTGTTTTCGATCGTTCTGCTGGGCATCTCGACCTGGATTCGCCTGAGCCTGCACGAATCGCCGGCCTTCGTGAAAATGAAAGCCGAAGGCAAACTCTGCAAGTCGCCGCTGCGCGAGTCCTTCGGTAAGTGGGAAAACCTCAAAGTTGTACTGATTGCCCTGTTCAGCATCAACGCCGGGCAAGCGGTGACCTTTTACGCCGCGCAGTTTTACGTGCTGTTTTTCCTCACCCAGTTCCTGAAGATGGACCCGGCCTTGGCCAACGGCCTGCTGATCGTCAGCGTGATCATCGGCGCACCGTTCTTCATCTTCTTTGGCTGGCTGTCGGACAAGGTCGGGCGCAAGCCGGTGCTGATGATTGGCCTGCTGCTGGCCACTGCTCTGTATTTCCCGATCTTCAAATCCCTGGCGCATTACGCCAACCCGGCCATTGACCAGGCCAGCCGTCAGGCGCCGATCACCGTATTGGCCGACCCGGCGACTTGCACGTTCCAGTTCGACCCGGTGGGCAAGGCGAAATTTGATAGCCCGTGCGACAAGGTCAAAACCTTTCTGGTCAAGCAAGGCCTGCCTTACGCCAGCGCCGCCGCACCTGCTGGCAGTGGCGTGCAGGTCAGTGTCGGTGACGTGACGCTGGAAGGCTTCGATGAAGCTGCCCTGCGTGGCGCGGTGACCCTCGCCGGCTATCCGTCAAAGGCTGACATGCAGCAAATCAACAAACCGATGATCGTCGCGCTGATCGTGATCCTGATCATCATCTCGGCCATGTGCTACGGCCCGCTGGCAGCGTTGATGGTCGAGCTGTTCCCGACGCGCATCCGCTACACCTCGATGTCACTGCCCTATCACATCGGCAATGGCTGGTTTGGCGGGTTCCTGCCGACCGTGTCGTTTGCCTTGGTGGTCTACACCGGCGACATCTTTTACGGGCTCTGGTACCCGGTGGTGATTACCGCGGTGAGCCTGGTGGTGGGGATGATCTGTTTGCGTGAGACCAAGAACGTGGATCTCGATAAAAACTGACGGGCCTTTGTGGCGAGGGACTCCCTCGCCACACTTGGCTTTTTTATCTTCAGTAAAACGTCCCTCAGACCTCGGCGTCGAGTAACTCGAACTTCACCTGATCCGGGTAGAACGCCACATATTCGCGTATCTGCTCAACGGACACCTTGGGGTCTTCATAACTCCAAACTGCATTGGCAGCTTCATGCCCCGGGACTTGCAAACTGAAATAGCTGGCATCGCCCTTGTAGGGGCAATAGCTGGTGTGGTCGGTGCGGGCGTAATACTTTTCGTCGATGTCCTCTCGCGGCACGTAGTACACCGGCGGGTAATTGGCCTCCAACAGCACCAGTGCGCGCGCGGACGCGGCCACCTGAATGCCATGAAACTTCACCAGCAGGCAGCCCGGCTGCTCGGCGATGGTAATGACAGGACTAGGAGCGGAGCTTTTCATGGAATACGTTCCTCATGACGGTGATAAACCTGTGGGAGCGTGCGGTGCGGCGATCCGGCTTGCCCGCGATGGGTCGCGCAGCGGCCCCAAAACCCGAGACCACATCTGTCAGGTATAACCCAAAATTCGTCATCGCTACGGCCTCGCAGCCGAACGGGCCGTTTCGACGATAGCAACCAAACGCAACAGCTTTGCTGTACATCCATACAGATAAAGATTGATCGATTGCTCATCTCCGGCCATTCTGTGCGCCTCTTGCACACTTGAAGAACGATGGTGGTTATGCGGCTGTACCTCTGTGAAAAACCTTCCCAGGCCAAAGACATTGCGGCCGTGCTCGGCGCCAAGCGTCGGGGCGATGGCTGCTGGCTGGGAACAGACGTCACGGTGACCTGGTGCATCGGCCATTTGCTGGAAACAGCACCGCCGGACGCCTACGACGCGCGCTACAAACGCTGGGTACTGGCAGACCTGCCGATCATTCCCGAGAAATGGAAGATGACCGTCAAGCCGCGCACGGCCAGCCAGTACAAAGCCGTCAAACGCTTGCTCGGCGAGGCCGATGAGCTGGTAATCGCCACCGACGCGGACCGTGAGGGCGAGATGATCGCCCGCGAACTGGTCGAGCACTGCCGCTATCGCGGGCCGATCCACCGGTTGTGGCTGTCAGCGCTGGACGACGCGTCGATCCGCAAGGCACTGGCCGCGCTCAAGCCGGGGGCCGAAACCTTCAGCCTTTATCATTCGGCATTGGGCCGCTCCCGGGCTGACTGGCTGATCGGGATGAACATGAGCCGGTTGTTTACGTTATTGGGGCGTCAGTCCGGTTATCAGGGCGTGTTGCCGGTGGGCCGGGTGCAGACACCAACGTTGCGGCTGGTGGTGGATCGTGATCGCAGCATTGCCGATTTCGTCCCCGTGGCCTATTGGGCCATCGATGTGCAACTGCTGCACGACAGCACGGCGTTCACCGCACAGTGGCGCGCGGCATCCGATGCTTGCGACGATCAGGATCGCTGCCTGAATCAATCCTTCGCGCAAGACGCTGCCCGAGCAATTGGTAACGCTGCGAGTGCACGCGTGATCAAGCTGCGCACCGAGCGAATGCGTGAAGTGGCGCCTTTGCCGTTCGATCTGGGCACCTTGCAGGAAGTCTGCTCGAAGAAGCTCGGGCTCGGCGCCCAGGAAACCCTTGATATCGCCCAGGCGCTCTACGAAACCCATAAGGTCATCACCTACCCGCGCAGCGATTGCGGTTTTCTGCCATTGAGTCAGCACAGCGAAGCCCCGGGGATTCTCGCCGCACTGCGCCAGGCCGATCCGTCCCTGAACGCGCTGAACGATTACCTGGAACCGCAACGGCGCTCACGGGCCTGGAACGATGCCAAGGTCACCGCTCACCACGGCATCATCCCGACGGCAGCGGCGAAGAATCTGGATCGGCTGGTGGGCAAACAGCGGGCGGTCTACACGCTGATCCGCGCCCGTTATCTGGCGCAATTCCTGCCCAATCACGAATACGACCGCACCCAGGCCGATTTCAACTGCGCCGGTGAAGCCTTGCGCGCCGTCGGCAAACAAATCGTCGAGCCCGGCTGGAAACGTGCCCTGCCGGAAGCCCTGGCCCCCCCCAAGGGCCGCGAGGCGCCGGCGCCACAAACTCTGCCGGCATTGGCCGAAGGGCTCGATTGCGCAGTGGCCGACGTGAAGCTCAAGGACCTGTGGACGCAGCCACCCAAACCGTTCACCGAAGGCGACCTGATCAAGGCCATGAAGAACGTGGCCAAACTGGTGGAAGATCCGCTGCTCAAGCAGAAGCTCAAGGACACCACCGGTATTGGCACCGAGGCGACACGCGCCTCGATCATCCAGGGCCTGCTCGACCGTGGTTATCTGATCAAGAACGGCAAAGCCCTGGCCGCCACCCCGGCGGCCTTCAGCCTGATCGATGCGGTGCCGCGCGCGATTGCCGACCCCGGCACCACCGCGATCTGGGAACAGGCGCTGGACATGGTCCAGAGCGGCGAAATGAGCCTGGAAGAATTCGTCACCAAACAGGCGGCGTGGATGAGCAAGCAAGTCGCCCGTTGCGCCGGTCTGAACCTGACCATCAGCGGGCCGGCCAGTCCCGCCGGACGTGGCGCAGCACCGTGGAAGAAAAAACGCAAAGCGGCGACACGCAAACCTTCGACGGGCAGCAAACGCACAGCGAAGCCGGCAAGCAAGGCTTGAGGGCACTTCGAACGGACCGTGATGGTCTAGTGTTCTTCAAGTCCGGCGACCGCCTGTTTTTGAACAGATATCGCAGCCTCGTTTCACTCGAAAGCTGCTACAGGAATCTTATTTATGATTATCGTGCATCACCTGAACAACTCCCGCTCCCAGCGCATTCTCTGGCTGTTGGAAGAGCTATCTATTCCTTACGAGCTGAAACGGTATCAACGCGATCCGAAAACCAATCTCGCGCCGCCGGAACTGAAAGCGATCAATGCGTTGGGAAAATCGCCGGTCATCGAAGACGGTACGCAGACGCTGATCGAGTCCGCAGCGATCATCGACTACTTGATTCGCCGACATGGCCAGGGTCGTCTGCAACCCGATCCGTCCACACCCGCCTACGACGAATACATCCAGTGGCTGCACTTCGCCGAAGGCTCGGCCATGTTGCCGCTGATGTTGAATCTGTATGTCGGACTTCTGGGTGAAGCCGGTGGACCGCTGCATCCGCGCATCAACTCGGAAGTGGCCAATTACCTTGGCTACCTCGACACCGCACTGAGCCAGTCCGATTTTCTGCTCGGTGATGACTTCAGCGCCGCCGATATCCAGATGAGCTTCATTGGCGAGATCGCCAGAGTCCAGGGCAAGCTGGGCAACTACCCTCATGTAGCGGCCTGGATCGATCGCTTCCAGGCGCGCCCGGCTTACATCGCCGCATTGAAGAAAGGCGGGAAGTACGACTTCGCGCCGCACTGAGTGATCCTGACAGGGCCACGGATGGCCCTGCGCAATCTGGAGCGCCCCTAAATGCCTTCGATAGAACTGCACGCCGCACAGCGCGACGACCTCGACACCCTCGAAAACCTGATGCAGTTCTACGTGTACGACTTCAGCGAATGGCTGCCACTGAAATTGGGTGAACATGGTTTTTTCAGTATCCAGCCCAAACCGGAGTACTGGCGTAACCCTGCGACCCGGCCGTTTCTGATCAGGGTGGACGGTGAGCTTGCCGGTTTCGTGAGCGTGGATGATGACACCCACATTGAGGGTGCCGAGTTCAACATCGGCTACTTTTTTGTCACTCGGCGCTTCCGTGGCCAAGGTGTCGCGAAGTTTGTCGTTTCCACCCTCTTGAGCCAATTCCCCGGTCAATGGCAGATTTTCCACATCGATGCGAACCCGCCCGCACGACGGTTCTGGGCCAAAGTGATACCTGATCTCGCAGGCGGCCTATTCACCCTGCATCAGCGGCCAGTAGACGGTTATCCCTGCACCTTCTACCGCTTCCACTGCCCGCCGCCGTCGCCCTGACGGACGCGTCCAGGCTTGAGTTTTTCATTCCAATCCGTTTTGTCAGACAATATGTAGTGACTTAAAAAAATCACTACATAACGGTTGACGCCTCCGATTTGCCCTTGCATGATGCAGACATCTCCCCGATCGGGAGTACCGCAACATGTTTGAGCAAGCTCGTCTGACCGCCGAGCTGTTTTTCCCGGATACACGCTGCCCACAAGGCAGATTGAAGAAGCTGACCTGGCCCGAACGTCCAGTACAAGGACGAGAAGCGCTGGCGATCAATCCTCATGAAGCTTGTGGCCGACCCTCAAAAGTCGGCAGTGGCCTCCAGGTATTCGCTGCTTCTCTTCGTTGTGACGCTAACGCGTAGCAGTTATTCAACACGACTACATGCAACAGACGCGGGACCCCGTTGAATTCGACGGCCGACCGCTGACGTCCTGGTTTCGGTGCCAGGGATCAACTAACCGATGGGCTACTTGTATTAGCGACTCAACTTAAAAAAATTACCAAATGGTCAAGGGGCATATTATGAATCTGAACAATCAACCTACTATCGATGAACTGGCTCGTATGTTCGCGGCGCAAAAAGACAGCCTCGACAGCCACATTCTGTGGATCAGCAAATCGGGCCAGGTTCATATCGACTGCCTGTCGCCTCACGCTCATGAAGCGGAGTTCGACCAGAACAACCAGAACCTGCTCGCCCGACTGAAGATGTACCGTCGCGGCCAGGGCTATGTCGGCAAGAAAGCTGCGGCCGACAAGGACTTCATCGGTAATGTTCTGCAAACGCTGAAACAGGCGTGGGCATCGCTGCAGAACCAGAACGAAGTTCGGGTGATTGATCGGTTCTACTAATGACGTGACGTCAAACCTGACTCACTCATAAAAAAACGCTTCACGGATTACCGGGAAAGACGTTCTTGATCTTAATGAAAAAGAACTCGCTTTCCCGGTAATCGTTTGTTTGCTTGATTGATTTCGTTCCACGTCATCAATCACTTCTCCCGCTCGCTATCAGATGCGCTGACGACGCGCAGATTTGTATCGAACTGTATGTTCGGCGCGGATCTTACACAGCGTTACACAACGGCCGGTTCAAGACACACACGCACGACATGAGGGTGCAAAAGTGGGCTTCGTCGCAAGGGCTTCCCAGAACCCAGCGACTTGAATGATGAAGCCTCCTACCCTTAGCAGGAACCTGCCATGATCAATCAAATCGATACTGTGCTGTACACCGGGAAAACCCACACCACTGGCGGCCGTGACGGTCAGTCGAAAAGTTCGGATGGACGTCTGGACATCAAGCTGTCCCCACCCGGTTCGTCTGGCAACGGCACCAATCCGGAACAGCTGCTGGCGGCGGGTTGGTCGGCCTGTTTTATCGGCGCAATGGGCAAAGCGGCGGTTGCGTTGAAGGTGACTCTGCCGAGCGACGTTGCCGTGGATACCGAAATCGACCTGGGCAAGACGGACAACGCTTTTTTCCTCCAGGCACGCCTCAATATCAGCCTTCCGGGCCTGGATTCGGTGATCGCCCGGGCCGTCGTGGACGCCGCCCACCAAACCTGCCCTTACTCCAAAGCGACCCGCGGCAACATCGATGTCGTGATCAATCTGATTTGATCCGCACCCGTGTGACAGCCTGTCTTTTGGGGCAGGCTGTACCGATAGCGTTTTTCCGTCCTGCGGCTTTTTTGCCAGGATCAAATCGGTCTAAAAAGCACGGTTTACACCGCGCTCGCTTTGCTATTATCAAGGTGTAGGTGAAGACGCAGACTGATGCGCAAGCGGATAGCAAGGAGACGTGGGGCACGTCCCGAAGGGTACACGGTTAGAAAGATCTCCGCGCTGAGATCCAGCCCTTACGCCGTGTGAAGCAGAAGTACATAACACTGTTCTGTCAGAGTCCTGATAAACCTTGTAAGCCAGAAACCAGCACTGGCCACCTACTCGAAATCCGAAGCCCGCGTAAAGCGGGCTTTTTCGTTTCTGACCACTCGTCGCGAAGGCGCCCTGCTCCCCCTTGACACCGATGGGGGTCTGCGGGAATATTATTCAATCGCATGCGATACAAACGTATGCGATACGAAAATCAAACCTACTGCAACGTTGAGGATTCATCCCATGAGCAAGATCGAAAAAGTCCTGGCCTCCGGCAAGACCCACACCAAAATGAGCGCCGCTGGCGTCACTTCGCGCGGCCATAATGGCACCGTCGACATTCAGCTTTCTTCACCTGGCAGCGCGGCTCCTGCGCATGTATTCGAAGCCACCCAGCCACACCCTAAAGCCGAGCAATTGTTCGCCGGTGCCTGGTCGGCCTGCTACATCGCCGCCGTCGGCCTCGCCGCCAAGCAAATGAACGTCGAACTGCCCTCTGATGTGGCCGTGGACATCGAAGTCGATCTGGGCCAGACCGGTGAGGCCTACTTCCTTCAGGCTCGATTGACGCTGCGCGCACCTGGCCTGTCGCACGAAGTCGCGACAAAACTGGCACACGACGCTGACCAGATCTGCCCGTACTCGAAAGCGACACGCGGCAATATCGACGTGGCCATTAACGTCCTCACGGCTTGAAGAACCGTGTAACCGAGCCAGTCATTGGCTTCTAAAAACCCCATATATATCGCATGCGATGTAAGCGCATGCGAAACACAAATTACCGAATTCTTAAGGAATCATCATGAGCAAGATTGAAAAAGTCCTGGCCACCGGCAAAACCCACACCACCGCCAGCAGCACCGGCCATAACGGCAGCCTTGATATCGCGCTCTCGTCGCCCGGCAACGCCACGCCTGCGCATGTGTTCGCCGCGACCCAGCCGCACCCGACTGCCGAGCAACTGTTCGCCGGTGCCTGGTCGGCCTGCTACACCGCCGCCGTCGGGCTGGTGGCCAATGACATGAACGTGGTGCTGCCGGCGGATTTGTCCGTCGACATCGAAGTCGATGTCGGTCAGACCGGTCAGGATTACTTCCTCCAGGCACGATTGACGCTGCGCGTGCCAGGCCTGGCGGACGACATCGCGAGAACGCTGGCCCACACCGCTGACCAAATCTGCCCGTACTCGAAAGCAACGCGAGGCAACATCGACGTGGACTTGAACGTGCTCACAGCGTGATGTCCGGCGCGGCGGGTTCGAGCTGTTCGACGAGCCCGCCACCTGCCGCTGATCAACTCTGGATTTATCGCTCTTACGACACCATCGCACACGAGGTATATTTCAGCCCTGCGCGACAGCAGTCTTTGACGAATGAGGTGACAGATGAAACCCACCGACCCAGCGGCACCCGCGAGCCACAAGCTCTCTGACTTCCTGTGTTTTGCGGTCTATTCCACCAACCTCGCCTTCGGCAAGGCGTACAAGCCGATCCTCGAAAAGCTCGGCCTGACCTACACGCAATACATCACCATCGTAGCGTTGTGGGAGGAAGATAATCAGACCGTCGGCAGCCTGGGCGAAAAGCTGTTTCTTGAGTCGAATACGCTCACGCCGATCCTGAAAAAGCTCGAAGCAATGGGCTACCTGCAACGCCAGCGCGATCCCGAGGACGAGCGTCAGGTGCGCATCAACCTGACCAAAGAAGGCAAAGCCTTGCGCGAAGGTCGCCCAGAAACGGGCCTCGCCGGCGCAACTGGCCTGACGGCGGACGAGTTCACGCAGATGCAGAAAGCAATCGTGAAGCTGCGAAACAACCTGATCAAATCAATGAATACTGAGGAGTGAAAGCTATGACCACGCAAACCGAAACCGCGATCCTGGCCGGTGGCTGCTTCTGGGGCATGCAGGATTTGATCAGACAAATCCCCGGCGTGCTGTCTACCCAGGTCGGTTACTCGGGCGGTGATGTGCCCAACGCCACTTACCGCAACCATGGCACCCACGCGGAAGCCATCGAGATCATCTTCAATCCGGCGGTGATCAGCTATCGCCAGATCCTGGAGTTCTTCTTCCAGATTCACGACCCTTCGACCGCCAATCGTCAGGGCAACGACATTGGCGCCAGCTACCGCTCGGCGATCTTCTATCTCAACGAAGAACAGCGCGACGTAGCCGAGGACACTGCGGCGGACGTCGATGCGTCCGGTCTTTGGCCTGGCAAGGTGGTGACGGAAATCGTTCCCGCCGGCCCGTTCTGGCAGGCAGAGCCGGAGCATCAGGACTACCTCGAAAAAGTGCCCAATGGCTACACCTGCCATTTCGTCCGGCCGAATTGGAAACTGCCGAAACGCGCGCTCTGAAGTAAAGCCTTGGGTCCCGGCAACGGGACCCAACGTTCATCAGGTATTGGTCTTCAACTTGGTCCACAACCGGGTACTCAACCGTGCGATGGCCGCCGGCAGTTCCTCTACGGTGAACAACTTATCCAGCACACTGTTTGGCGGGTAGATCGCCAGGTCCTGTTTCACGGCGGGCACCACGTACTCATCCGCGGCACTGTTGGGGTTGGCGTAATGAATGCTGTTGCTGATGTTGGCAATCACTTGCGGCTTCAGCAGGTAGTTCATGTAGGTGTAGCCATTCTTCTCGTGGGGTGCGCTCTTGGGCAGGACCACCATGTCGAACCACAGCGTCGAGCCTTCGTCAGGAATCGAATAGGCGATGTTGATACCGTTGTTGGCTTCCTTGGCGCTGGCAGCGGCCTGCACCACATCGCCGTTGAAACCGATCACCGCGCAGACATTGCCGTTCGCCAGGTCGCTGATGTACTTGGAGGCATGAAAATACTGCACGTAAGGCCTGATCTTGAGTAGCGCCTGCTCGGCTTTCTTGTAATCAGCCGGGTCGTGACTGTGAGGCGGCAGACCGAGGTAATTGAGGGTGATCGGCAGGATCTGTGTCGGGTTATCGATAATCGCCACCCCGCATTCACTCAACTTCTTAATGTTGTTTTCATCAAAAAACAGGCTCCACGAGCGGGTGACATCGGTATTTCCGAAGATCGCTTTGATTTTCTCGACGTTGTAGCCAATACCGGCAGTGCCCCACATGTACGGATAGCCATATTGGTTGCCGGGGTCATTGACCTCGAGTTTTTTCATCAACGCCGGGTCCAGGTTTTTCCAGTTGGGCAGTTGGCTTTTGTCGAGCTTCTGAATCGCCCCGGCCTTGATCAGTCGGGACAGGAAATGGTTCGACGGGCTGACCACGTCATAACCGGTGTTACCGGTCATCAACTTGGACTCCAGCACTTCGTTGCTGTCGTGAATATCGTAAGTGGCCTTGATCCCGGTTTCCTTGGTGAAGTTGACCAGGGTGTCGTCGGCGATATAGCCGTTCCAGTTGGAAATATTGACCTGCTCGTCGGCATACGTGGCTGCCGAAAACGTCGTGAGCAGAACCATCAGGGGCATAGTGTTAACGCGCATGTTCAATCACCTTTTTGTTCTTTTGTGGTAACCGGTTTTCTAGATTTCTGACTTTGCCCGGATGGCCTCTACGCGCATCCGCAGCATGGCACCGATGTCGAGCAAGGGGCGCGGCGGCAGCCAGCCGGGTTGGGCCCTGCGCATCACCGAATCGAGCATCGGCGAGTCAACGCCCGACGCCAGTTCGGCGAGCAACCGCCCCCACAGGGTGCCGCGCGCCACGCCGGAACCATTGCAACCGGCGACGGCAAATACGCCCTCTTGCACCTGTGAAAAATACGGTTGCCCGGAGCGCGAGGCGCTCAGGTGTCCGGTCCAGGTGTATTGGATGTCTTGCTCGCCCAGCCAGGGGAAACGTCGTTGCAAGCCGAGCACATGGTGTTGGCGGCGGATCGACAGCTCACTGGCAGACAAATCCCGCGAACGGTATTCCGCCGTGTTGCGGATCATCACCCGACGATCCGGGGTCAGCCGTACTGTGGCGCCCAAGGGACGGGTGGACAGCACGCCCCAAGGTTCGACATTGCCCATCTCGCGAAACTCGGCGTCACTCAACGGCCGCGTGAGACTGGCGCTGAGTTCCATGGCAAACGTGCCGCTGTCCTGGATGCCTGCACGAGGCACAAAGGCGTTCAGGCAGACCAACACCCGTTTCGCCTCGATGCTGCCCTCGACACCGTTGGCCCGCAGACCTCCTTTACCCAGACGTTCGAGGCCGGTGATGTCGGTGTTTTCGTAAACCGTGACCGTCTGGGGCAGCGCATCGAGCAAGCCTTTCACGTACTTCGCCGGTTGCAGCAGCGCGTTGCCATTGCCGCACCAGATGGCCGCGCGGTAATGCCGGGTGCCGAGTTTTTGAGCCAGTTGTTCACCTTCCAGAAACTGCGCAGAAGCCCCGAGTGCCCGCAGCGTTTGCAGCTTGGCCTCGACGTGGGTCAATTTGCCGGGATCGCTGACGGCGAAGAAATAGCCGGAGTCCTTGAAATCGCACTCAATGCCGTGACGCGCAATCATCGTGCGGACTTCCGCGCTGGCGGTGCGTGAAATCGTGGTGTCCACTTCAAACTCGACGAACCCGGCGCTGCCGATCAATTCATCGTTGCCTGGGTGTTCGTGGGCCACTACAAAGCCGGAATTGCGCGCGGAGGCGCCTTGCGCCGCACGCTGGCGGTCGACCACCACGATGCGCGCCTGAGGGTGCAATTGTGCGAGGGCATGGGCGGCACTCAGGCCGGTGATGCCGGCACCGATCACCAGCCAATCGGCTTTTTGCGAACCGCTCAGACGATCACGCGCCGGTACACTTTCGGTTTGCGCGATCCAGCCACATTCATTTTTCATGCATCACCTGCCTTGACTGTCGTTCCGGCCTTCGCATGCAGAAATCGCATAGACGATGATTGATGGTGGCCGTCAGGGCTAGAATCTATTAGGTCTTCGGTGATACAACCAACGTTATAAAATCATTGAGCCATTCTGAAAACGCATGGATAAAATTCGCCACGTTCCTAATCTCCAGGCCTTGCAGGCGCTGGTGGAAGTCGCTGAAGCCGGCAGCTTCACGCAAGCGGCGCATACGCTGTGCCTGACCCAAAGTGCCGTCAGCCGGCAAATCCAGCAATTGGAAAGCCACTTTGGCGTGCCGCTGTTTGTGCGCAGCAGTCGCAGCCTTCGCCTGACACCGGAGGGTGAGTTGGTGCTGGGCAGTGCGCGCACTATCCTTGAGCAATTGAAAACCCTCGAAGATCGGTTGTCCCCGCAAAAACGCCCCTTCCGCATACGCATGCATGTGTCGCTGGCGGTTCGCTGGTTGCTGCCGAAGCTGAGCGACTTCTATCGTCATCATCCGGACATTTCCCTGTCGATCGAGACCGTGGCCACCGAGATTGTCGAGCCGGCCAGCGACAGTGACGCGTACATCCTCTATCTGCCTGAGCCGTCCAGTGATCCTGCGTGCCTGACCTTGTTCGAGGAAGCGCTGATTCCGGTGTGCGCCCCCGGTCTCGGCAGTCCGACCCGGCCACTGGTCTCGGTGGAGGACCTGAGCGGCTTCGCGCTGCTGCATCGTTCGGCGGACAAGCAAGCGTGGATCGACTGGCTGGCAGCCAATGGTGGCCAGTCGCTGGAGGACTACCGCCACATCCCCTTCAACCTCGATGAGTTGGCGCTGGATGCCGCCGCGCGCGGTCTGGGGGTGGCGATGACGGACATGACCCTGGCTGAGGAATCGATCGAGCGTGGTGTGCTCATCGTCCCGTTTGGTCATCCCTTGAAGACCCAAGGTCGCTATTCGCTGAACCTGCAACCCTCGGCCGCGTCTCATCCGGCGTGCGCGCTGATCATGCAATGGTTTGCCGGCCAGGCTGAGGGGATGGCGACCCCATGACCAACACGGTCCCCTGTAGGAGCTGGCTTGCCAGCGAAGACGGCGGCACATCCAGCATCGATGTGACTGACCCACCGCTTTCGCTGGCAAGCCAGCTCCTACAGGGTTATGGGGTGAGCTCAGGGTTGTGGTTGCACCACGCCTCGCTCTTCCAGCAAGCGCACAAACATGGTCAGGCTCTGGGACACCGTGCCTCGGCGCCACACCAGCCAGGTGCGCAAATAACGGAAAGACTCCGATAACGGCCAGATACTCACCGTGGTGCACCCCGGCATGCTCTCCAGCATGCTGCGCGGCATCAACGCCAGGCCGGCACCGGCGCTGACGCAGGCCAGCATGCCGTGATAGGACTCCATTTCGAAGATCTTGCCAGGCACCGCGGCGTCCTTGGTAAACCAGCTCTCGAAGTGGTGCCGGTACGAGCAATTGGAGCGGAAGGCGTAGATGTTTTCGCCGTTCACATCCTGCGCGCGATGGATCGGCGAGTGGTTGAGCGGTGCGATCAGCACCATCTCTTCCTCAAACGCCGGCACACCTTCCAGTGCCGGGTGCAGCACCGGTCCGTCTACAAACGCGGCGGCCAGGCGGCCAGACAACACGCCGTCGATCATGGTCCCCGAAGGGCCGGTGGACAGGTCCAGTTCAACCTTGGCGTGTTTCTGGTTGTAGGCGGCCAGCAGCTCGGGAATACGCACCGCCGCCGTACTCTCCAGTGAACCCAAAGGAAACGAGCCTTGCGGCTCTTCCCCTGCCACGGTGGCGCGGGCTTCCTGAACCAGGTCGAGAATACGCCGGGCATAGTCGAGAAAACTCCAGCCGGCCGGCGACAAACGCAGGCGGCTTTTCTCGCGGATAAACAGGTCCACGCCCAGATCCAGTTCCAGCTGCTTGATCCGCGTCGTCAGGTTGGAGGGCACCCGGTGGATGTGCTGCGCGGCGACGCTGATGCTGCCGTGTTCGGCAACCGCCTTGAAAATTTCCAGCTGAACCAGATCCAAGTCATTCTCCAAACGTGAACGTTATGCTCAGTATTATTCAGTTTCCAGAAAATTAACACCACCGTAACCTGAGCATATTCCCACCCAGCAGGACGGTGCCATGACCAGCGTTTCCAGCCTTACCCATGCGATTTCGATCAACCCGGCCACCGGCGAGCAGATCGGCCATTACCCTTTCGAGTCCGAATCGGCTCTGCAAGCCGCCCTGTCGCGGGCCGCTGGCGGATTTCGCGTCTGGCGTAAAACAGCCGTCGAGCAACGCTCGCAATTGCTGACCGCCCTGGCTCGGGCACTGCGCGACAGTGCCGACAAAATGGCCACCATGATCACCCTGGAAATGGGCAAGCCGATCACCCAGGCCCGCGGCGAAATCGAAAAGTGTGCGCAGCTCTGCGAGTGGTACGCCGAACACGGCCCAGCCATGTTAAACGCCGAACCGACGCTGGTTGAAGGCGGCAAGGCGCGCATTGAATACCGCCCGCTCGGGCCGATTCTGGCGGTGATGCCGTGGAACTTCCCGATCTGGCAAGTGCTGCGTGGTGCTGTTCCAGCGTTGATCGCTGGCAATACCTACGTGCTCAAACATGCACCCAACGTGATGGGTAGTGCTTATCTGCTGCTGGAAGCCTTCAAGAACGCCGATTTCCCTCAAGGTGTTTTTGAAGTGCTGAACGTCACGCCGGAAGGCGTTTCCACGGCGATTGCCGACCCTCGTATCGCGGCAGTGACCCTCACCGGTAGCGTGCGCGCCGGCATGGCCATCGGCGCTCAGGCCGGTGCGGCGCTGAAGAAATGCGTGCTGGAACTGGGCGGTTCCGACCCCTTTATCGTGCTCAACGATGCCGACCTCGATGAAGCGGTCAAAGCCGCCGTCATCGGCCGCTACCAGAACACCGGGCAAGTCTGCGCGGCGGCCAAGCGCTTGATCGTCGAGCAAGGTATTGTCGAAGCATTCACGCGCAAGTTCGTCGAAGCCACGGGCAAACTGGTGGTCGGTGATCCACTGGCCGCCAACACGTACATCGGCCCGATGGCCCGTTTTGACCTGCGTGACGAACTGGATCAACAAGTGCGTGACACCCTGGAAGAAGGCGCAATGTTGTTGATGGGCGGCAAGAAGGCTGAAGGCCCCGGTAACTACTATGAGCCGACCGTGTTTGCCGATGTCACCGATCAGATGACGTCGTTCAAACAGGAATTGTTTGGCCCCGTCGCGTCGATCATCACGGCGCGGGACGCCGCACATGCGCTGGAGCTGGCCAATGACAGTGAGTTCGGCCTGGCTGCAACCATTTTTACGGGCAATGTCGCGCTCGCCCAACAGATGGCCGGCGAACTGGAAACCGGCGGTGTGTTCATCAATGGCTACAGCGCTTCCGACCCGCGCGTGACCTTCGGTGGCGTGAAGAAAAGCGGCTTCGGCCGCGAGCTGTCACACTTCGGGGTCCGCGAGTTCTGCAATGCGCAGACCGTGTGGCTGGACCGTCGCTGATTGCTTGACGGTGCCTGGGAGCTTGGCTCCCAGGCAGCGGTTTTATTCGTGTAAGTAATAGAGCTTGTTAACAATCATCCAGCGCTCGTTGATTTTCAGTAACGACAAATAATCCGTGAAGCTCATGCCAGCATAGTCATCCATCACTTTGGCGGCGGCGGCATCCCCGGTGATATCGACGCTGATCGTTTCCCAGAACGGCTTGACCTCTTTGGGCGCCGGCCCTTCTTCCTTGATCGCGCTGATAAAATCATCCAGCGATAACCATTCCAGCTCGCCATGGTAGTGACCAATGATGCGACAAGCGGGATGAAACGCGTGCCGCAGCAGCACTTCGTCGGCGAACACCATCCCTTCTACGTAATTGCGAATGACAACGCTGATGTGCTCCCTGTCCAGCGATTGAGCAGTCATGACATACCTCCAGCTTTCTCGTCCTCACACCACCGGTGAGGGCTGATCGGTCTAACCTGAAAAGTCTAGCACCGCCATCTAACCCTCGCGGACGGTGACTATGCTGATGGAGGCCACTTCCCCGCAGGAGCTGAAAAATGTCATTGACGCTTTATTACCATCCGCTGTCGTCGTACTGCCACAAAGTGCTGATCGCGCTCTATGAACACGCTACCGACTTCGAAAAACGGATCATTGATCTGGGCGACGCTGCGCAGAAAGCAGAGTTGCAGGCGCTGTGGCCGATCGGCAAATTCCCGGTCATTCGCGATCACACCGGTCAGTTCGACGTGGCGGAGTCCACGATCATCATTGAATACCTGGATCGCTATTTTGCCGGGCAAAAACGGTTGATTCCGGGCGATTGGGACACTGCGTTGGAGGTCCGTCTGTGGGACCGGATCTGCGACAACTATCTTCAGACCCCACTGCAACAAATTGTCCTGGATCGCATCATCGGTGCGAACGGCAATCTGACCCAGCAACGCTCCACGCTACAGACCGTCTACGGCATGCTCGACCGCCAACTGGCGAACGGCACCTGGCTGGCCAGCGCGGATTTCAGCCTGGCCGATTGCGCAGCGGCCCCGGCACTTTTCTATGCCAGTACCCTTGAGCGAATTCCTGAAGAGCATGGCCACTTGAACGCCTATTTCGACAGGCTGATGAACAGGCCGTCGGTACAGCGGGTGATCGACGAAGCACAGCCTTACTTTTCACTCTATCCGTTTGCACAGGACATCCCGCAACGGTTTTACCCGCCAGCCTAACCCACGATATCGATCAACTGCTCGCGCTGCGCCCCCGTGAGCATCGGCCCGAAACCGGCTCCGGCATTGTCCGCCATGTAACGCGGATTGCCGGTGCCGGGGATCACGCAGGTCACCGCCGAATGGGACAGCAGGAACTTCAACGCCAGTTGCGCCCAGCTGTTGACCCCCACTTGCGCGGCCCACCCGGGCAGTGGCTTGCCCTTCAATCGTTCGAGCAAACCACCGCCACCGAAGGGCCGATTGCAGATCACCGCCACACCGCGTTCGCGGCACAGCGGCAGGATGCGTTTCTCGACGCCACGATCATCGAGGGCATAGTTGATCTGCAAAAAATCCACGGGTTCGGCCTTGAGCAGCGCTTCCACTTCCTCGTAGGCCGACGCCGTGTAATGGGTGATGCCGATATAGCGAATGCGTCCTTGTTCCTTCCAATGGCGCAACGTCGGCAAATGGGTTTGCCAGTCCAGCAGGTTGTGGATCTGCATCAGGTCGATGCGGTCGGTTTGCAGCAGGCTGAAGGACTGCTCCATCTGCGCGATGCCTTCCTCGCGGCCACGGGTCCACACCTTGGTGGCGAGAAAGGCTGGCGAGCGCGGCTCATGGATCGACAGCAATTCACCGGTGGTCTGTTCGGCGCGGCCATACATGGGCGAGCAGTCGATGACCGTCCCGCCCTTCTTGAACAAGGCGCTGAGCACCTCCGGCAATTGTTTGTAGGCGGGGCTGGAAGGCTCGACATCAAAACCGCGATACGTGCCCAACCCGACGATGGGCAATGGCTCGTTGCTGGAGGGAATGGCGCGGGTCAGCATGGTCTTGCCTCCTGTTTCCGTCGACGGCGCAGAGGTTGCCAACGCCCGATCGAAGGTGAAAACCGCCGAAGCACCGGCAGCCAGCATGAGTAGTTGTCGACGCGTGTATCCGTCAGTGTGGCTCATCGTATTTGCCTGCGTGGCCCAACCCGGCGTGCCTCGCTACCGTTGAACTAAACTCTGGCACTGATTACGTGTTAGCGGTCCTCAACTCCAGAGCGGTCAATGTCGCCCACTAAAGTTAGTCGAATGTTCAGAACCCTGGCGTTTTCCATCGTCATCATTGCCGCGTTGTACCTGGCGCTGTGTGCGGCGTTGTTCGTGTTTCAGCGCGCCTTGATCTACTTCCCGCAACCCAGTGCCATCGCAACACCCGCTTCGCTGCTGACGCTGACTGTCGAGGACGCGCAGGTGCAGGTTTCAGTCAGGCCACATGACGGCCCGAACGCGCTTATCTACTTTGGTGGTAATGCTGAGGATGTCTCTCGCAACCTGGCCGATTTTTCCCAGGCGTTTCCCGAGCATGCGCTGTACTTAATGCACTACCGAGGGTACGGCGGCAGTACCGGCTCGCCGTCCGAAGAGGCGATTGCGCGCGATGCCCTGACCTTGTTTGACACGGTCTACAACAGCCATCCGAATATTGCAGTGGTCGGTCGCAGCCTGGGTTCGGGCGTTGCCGTGCGCCTGGCCAGCCAACGCCCCACCTCGCGGCTGATTCTGATCACGCCTTACAACAGCCTGGAAAGCCTGGCCAAACAGCGCTTCCCGTTGTTTCCAGTGAAGTGGCTGTTACAGGATCGGTACGAATCGTGGCGATACGCGGCACACATCACGGTGCCGACGTTGTTGATCGCCGCCGGGCATGACGATGTCATACCGCGTTCGAGTACGCAGCAGCTCTACACCCATTTCGCCCCCGGCGTGGCCACGCTGAAGGTGATACCGGACGCGGGTCATAACTCCCTTTCCGACAACCCCGAATACCTCAAGTTACTGGGCGACGGATTATGATCATGAGCTCCTTCATAGACGGCATCGATCATGCGGTAACAGAGAGTGATTGGACTCAACGCCCACATGCTCTTAGCCTGCGCGCGACGCGAAATACCTGAAGGCAGAACTCCATGATCGTCAGACCCAAACCGAACTTCATCAATATCCTCAGCGCGATCAAGGGCTCGATTGCCAAACGGATTGCCTTGCGCAGCCTGATGGTCATGCTGCTGGCTTCGGTTATCGTGCTCATCGAAACGATGCACCCCAGCTACTTTTCCAAAGTCAGCGCAACGCCGTTCACGCTGCTGGGGTTGTCGCTGTCGATCTTCATGAGTTTTCGTAACAACGCCTGCTACGACCGCTGGTACGAAGGCCGCAAAGCCTGGGGCGACGTGATGGTTGCGATTCGTTCGATGATTCGCGAAACCGCGATCATCAAGGACACCGACACGCGAAACGCCATCTTGAGTGACTTGTGCGGATTCGCCCATGCGCTCAAAGCCAAGCTGCGCCAGGAAAACGAACGGGCGGCGAGTGGCCGCTGGCTCGACCCGATCCCCAATGACAACGCGCCTGACTTCAGCGGGAGCATTTTGTTGCAGGTCGGGCAGCAGTGTTCGGCGCTCAGCGAGTCGGGAGTGATCAACGAATGGCGTTACACGATCATGGCCAATCATCTGGCCCACCTGACCCAGGCACAGGCCGCCTGCGAACGGATCAAACACACACCGCTGCCGTTTGCCTACACGTTGTTGTTGCACCGCACCAGTTACCTTTTCTGCTTCTTGCTGCCCTTCGCCATGGCCGAACCCCTGGGCTGGATGACACCGATCTTCACCGCGATTGTCAGCTACACCTTTTTTGGCCTGGATGCGATTGGCGATGATCTGGAGGACCCTTTTGGTCGTGACGAAAACGATCTGCCGCTCGATGCGATCGTGCGCACCATCGAGCGGGAGATCTTGACCGCGATGGGAGAAACGCAGCTACCTCCAGTGCTGGCGCCGGTGGACTTTGTGTTGAGGTGATTTCACATCTGCTGCGCTGGTACATCGATGGCGTGACCGTTGATCCGCAAGTTTTACTTCTGCTCAATAAAAACATATTTTGATGCTTTAATTGATATTGTCGAACAATCCCACGAACAGAGGGTGCCGTGATGAATATCAAAACCTTGGCTTTATTGCTGTTGGCTCTGTGCGCTCAACCCGTCTGGAGCCAGACTCCCCCCGCCACACCACCCGCCGCCGACAGCGCGGCCCTCACCACTCGCCTCGCGCTGCGCGACCTGTGGGTCGAACATATTTTCTGGATCAGAGACTACGTGATTGCCAACCAGGCGGGCGACAAGGCACAAGCCAAAATCGCCGCTGAGCAGGTCGTCGACAACGCCACCAAAATCGCCAACAGCATCGCCCCGCTTTACGGCCAGCCTGCCGCCGATCAGCTGCTTAAACTGCTGGCCGGTCACTGGGCCGCGGTGAAACACTACAGCGACGCCACCGTCGCCAAAGATGCGAAAGGCAAGCAGGCCGCCGTTGCCGAATTGACCAGCAATGCCAAGGCCATCGCGGCTTTCCTGGCCAAAGCCAACCCCAACTTGCCTGAAAGCACATTGGTCACCATGCTGTCGGCCCACGGCGGACACCATGTCAGTCAGATCGATCAAATCGCCGCGCATGACTATGCTGGCGAAGCCAGCACCTGGCACATGATGCGCGTTCATATACAGGCGTTGGCCGACGCACTGACGGCGGCACTGGTCAAACAGTTCCCGGACAAATTCTGAAACCGAGCGAGGACACGTCATGCTTGAAGGACTGGGCCGCACCCAACAGGACTTGCTCAATGCGCTGCTGCACCATGCGAACGGCATGAGCATTGACGAGCTGGCGGAGCAATTGGCCGTCACCCGCACCGCGATTCGCCAGCACTTGGCGGCGCTGGAGGGTTCCGGTCTGGTCCTGCGCGGGGACACGCGCCCGACAGGTCGGCGTCCGGAGCAGCTGTATCGGCTCACCGAACATGCGAAGGAACTGTTCCCCCGTCAGTATCAACTGCTGGCTAGCGTCCTGATCGACGAAGTGGCCGACATCATCGGCCCCGAGGCGCTCGCGTCGCTGATGCGCAGCATGGGTCGCAAACTGGCGCTGGACCGTGAGCAACAAGTGGTGGACGAAGCCAAAATCGTGCAGCACATGAATCAGGCCGGGTACGAAGCCGAAGTGATCTTTCGCAGCTCGGGCGACAAGGAAATCGTCGCGCACAATTGCGTGTTCCACCGCCTCGCCGCCGCTCATCCAGTGGTGTGCGAGCTGGACCTGGCCTTGATTGGCGCCTTGGGCGGTGGTGAGGTCGACCATACGGAATGCATGGTCCGGGGCGGCAATGTCTGCCGGTTCAAACTGCGGCCGATTGAGCATAAGGATGACGAAGACTGACTCACCGCATAGTCCCCTGTAGGAGCTGGCTTGCCAGCGAAAGCGGCATGTCAGTCAACATTTATATCGACTGATCCACCGCTTTCGCTGGCAAGCCAGCTCCTACAAGGGACGGCGGCGGGCTGGCGTTTTTGGGCACGTAACGCGATGGCCAACGCCAGGACGATCAGCCCGGCGGCAACCAAAAACGTGACCCGCATGCCATTGCCGGCAAACACCGCGCCCATCGCCGAGGCGCCGGTGATCAACCCCAGATTGCGCGACAGGCTGAGCAACCCGGCGATCACACCCCGCTGATCCGCGCTGACGCCCGTCATGATCAAGGTGTTGTTGGCCGCCAGAAACAACGCATAACTGGCGGTGATCACCGCGATAGGCGCGATATAGCCGGGAATACCGAAACCCGCCGGCATGATCGACAACGCCCCAGCGCCGAGCGCCATGGTGGAGAGCCCGAACACAGTCATGCGCTGCGCGCCAAAACGGTCCACCAGCCGACCGGCTGGAACGCCGGCCAGCGCCGCCACCAGCGGGCCGACTGACAAGATCAGCCCGACCAGCGCCGCGTTCAGCCCCAGCGTACCCGAGAGATAGAACGGCCCGACCACCAGCGTTGCCATCATCACCGTCAACACCAACGCGCTCATCGCCAGGCTTGCACTCAGTCCACGTTCACGCAATAGCGCCAGCCTGATCAAGGGCGATCTGGACGTCGCCTCTACAAACAGGAAAATCCCGGCGCCGACACCCGCGACCAGCAGCAAACCCCAATTACCCAACGTCATGGCCAACGCATACGTACCGAGCGTCAGCGCCAACAGCAGCATCCCCGGAAAATCGAATCCACCCCGCCGAGCCGCAGGCCGACCCGCCGGTAGGCAGCGATACGCGAGCACAAAATTCAAAACGCCCAACGGCACGTTGACCAGAAAAATCGCCTGCCAACCAAAACCGGACATCAACACGCCACCCAGGGATGGACCGAGCGTGGTGCCCATCGCCGACATCGTGCCGAGCAAGCCCATGGCGCTGCCGGTCTGCGCCTTCGGCACCGTGTCCCCGACAAGTGCCACGGTCAGCGCCAACAGGATCGCCGCGCCAAGGCCCTGCACCGCGCGGGCGGCGACCAGCCACCCCAACGAAGGCGCGAGCCCACAGGCGAGTGAGGCCAGGGTAAAAATCACGATGCCGCTCAACAACAAGCGTTTGCGACCGACCAGGTCTCCGAGTCGTCCGACGCTGACAATCAACGTCGTGATCGCCAGCAGATAAGCCAGGACAATCCACTGCACGTCTTCAAATGCTGCGCCAAAGGCCTGAACCAATGTCGGCAATCCGGCATTGGCAATGCTGGTATCGAGGGAAGGCATCAACATCGACAGTGAAAGGCTGGCGAGCGCCCAACGGACCGGGGCGGATGGCGTAAGGGTTTTCATGGAGGTGGCCGCTTCTGCAAGGTTGGCTTTCAGCGTATTCCCACGGCTGACATGGCGGAAGACGCACCGTTTGCACTTGATACCTGCACACAACGCCATGCCACCGCAAACTCGTGCTAACGTTCAGCCATGACCACGCCCGATCTGAACCTGCTGATTACCCTCGATGCCCTGCTCGCCGAAGGCAGCGTGGCGCGCGCCGCCCAGCGCTTGCGCCTGAGCCCGTCGGCGATGAGCCGAGCGCTGGCGCGTTTGCGTGAAACCACCGGCGACCCGTTGCTGGTGCGCGCCGGCCGTGGGCTGGTGCCGACGCCTCGAGCGCTTGAATTGCGCGAGCAGGTCAGCCAACTGGTCCAGCACGCCGAAGCGGTGTTGCGCCCTGCCGAGCAACTCGACCTCCAGCACTTGGTTCGCACCTTCACCCTGCGCACCAGCGACGGCTTTGTCGAAAATTTCGGCCCGGCGCTGATTGCTCGCTTCAGCGCGGAAGCGCCCGGAGTGCGCCTGAAGTTCGTGCAGAAACTCAACAAGGACAGCGCGCTGCTGCGTGACGGAACGGTCGATCTGGAAACCGGCGTGGTGGGCGACACCACCAGCCCCGAAGTGCGCACCCGCGCGTTGTTCCAGGATCGCTTTATCGGTGTGGTGCGCGCCGGGCATGGCTTGAGCGACGGCGAGATCACACCTGCCCGTTACGCCGCTGGCCGGCACATCCTGGTCTCGCGACGCGGGCGGGACAGCGGGCCGATGGATGATGCCTTGAAATCATTGGGACTGGAGCGAGACATCGTCACCATCGTTGGCGGTTTCTCGGCCGCACTGGCACTGGCCCGCGCCTCGGACCTGATCGCGACCGTACCTGAGCGACATACTCAAAACCTGCGCGCCGGTTTGCACAGCTTCCCCCTGCCAATCCCGACGCCACCGATCACGATCTCCATGCTCTGGCATCCGCGCATGGATGCGGACTCGGCGCATCGGTGGTTACGCGAATGTGTTCGCGAGGTGTGTGCATCGGCAAACTGATTTTTGCGGCACCCGGGTCTAGACTTCAATCCTTGCCGATATGGTCTGCTGATGTGAGCAAAAGTCATGAGCGACAAAGACGATCTGCGCAAATACTCCTCTCAAGTCATCGACGGCGTCGAAGCCGCGCCCGCACGCGCCATGCTGCGCGCCGTGGGCTTCACCGATGCCGACTTCAAAAAGCCGCAGATCGGTATCGCGTCCACCTGGGCCATGGTCACGCCGTGCAACATGCACATCGACAAGCTCGCCCTTGAGGCCGAAAAAGGCGCCAACGCGGCCGGCGCCAAAGGCGTCATTTTCAACACCATCACCATTTCCGACGGCATCGCCAATGGCACCGAAGGCATGAAGTACTCGCTGGTGTCGCGCGAGGTGATCGCCGATTCGATTGAGGTGGTGGTCGGTTGCGAAGGCTTTGACGGCCTGGTGACCTTAGGCGGCTGTGACAAGAACATGCCGGGCTGCCTGATCGGCATGGCGCGCCTCAATCGCCCGTCGATCTTTGTGTACGGCGGCACCATCCGCCCGGGCGCCGGCCATACCGACATCATTTCCGTGTTCGAGGCCGTGGGGCAGCATGCGCGGGGGGATATCAGCGAGATCCAGGTCAAACAGATCGAAGAAGTGGCGATTCCCGGCCCCGGTTCCTGCGGCGGGATGTACACGGCCAATACCATGGCCTCAGCCATTGAAGCGCTGGGCATGAGCCTGCCTGGTTCCAGTTCTCAGGACGCGGTTGGCAGCGATAAGGCGTCAGACAGTTTCCGCGCCGGTCAGCAGGTCATGGAGTTGCTCAAGCTGGACCTCAAACCCCGCGACATCATGACCCGCAAAGCCTTTGAAAACGCAATTCGCGTGGTCATCGCCCTCGCCGGCTCGACCAACGCGGTGCTGCACTTGCTGGCCATGGCGAATGCCGTGGATGTCGACTTGACGCTGGACGACTTCGTCGAGCTGGGCAAGGTGTCGCCTGTCGTCGCCGACCTGCGCCCCAGCGGCAAATACATGATGAGCGAACTGGTGGCCATTGGCGGCATCCAGCCACTGATGAAACGCATGCTCGACGCCGGCATGTTGCATGGTGACGTGCTGACGGTCACCGGCAAGACCCTGGCTGAAAACCTGAAAGACGTACCCGATTACCCCGAAGGCCAGGACGTGATCCTGCCCTTCGACAAGCCGATCAAAAAGGACTCGCACCTGGTGGTGTTGCGCGGCAACCTCTCGCCTACCGGTGCCGTGGCCAAAATCACTGGCAAGGAAGGCCTGCGCTTTGAAGGCACGGCCCGGGTTTATCACGGTGAAGAAGGTGCGTTGGCGGGGATTCTCAATGGCGAGGTCAAGGCCGGCGACGTCATCGTGATCCGCTATGAAGGGCCCAAGGGTGGACCGGGCATGCGCGAAATGCTCTCACCGACGTCGGCGGTCATGGGCAAGGGGCTGGGCAAAGATGTTGCGTTGATCACTGACGGCCGCTTCTCCGGCGGCTCGCACGGTTTTGTTGTGGGGCATATCACGCCGGAAGCCTTTGAAGGCGGGCCGATTGCGTTGATTGAAGATGGCGACAAAATCACCATCGACGCCGAAACCCGGCAGATTACAGTGGATGTTTCCGATGCAGTGTTGGCCGAGCGTAAGAGCCGTTGGGTGCGGCCGGAATCCAAATACAAGCGCGGGGTGTTGGCGAAGTATGCGAAGACCGTGTCGAGTGCTTCGGAAGGGGCTGTGACGGATAAATACCTCTAAGACATCAGCTCTAAGACATCAGAGGCAACCTGTAAGACCGTTCGAGTACGGCGGTACATATCCAATCGCTATTAGACCGACTATCCGAAGAAAGTCTGGGTTTGTATAGACGACTAAAATTTACTGGGGGAATCACTTCAACGCGCCTTTGTAAGGCAGGAGGTTCTACGATGAAAATCGTATCTTCGCTGGCGTTGATGGTAGCGGCAGGATGCATCTCCGTGGCTGTAGCAACCCCGAAGCAGATCGACGCCGTTCCCTTGAACGCAACTACTTACAATGCCGGGCATATCGCTCAGGCCGTTCTAACCCCCTTGAACAGTAGCGAAACGGAGCTCTCATTGTTCGTGGGTGGTGTACCCGATGGCACTTTGGTTCCGGCGCACTTGTATACCTATGTCTACTCGGGAAGCTGTGCCAAGCATGAGCCGAAACCGGCCTATTCACTCAACAGAGTCATTACTGACAACTTCAATGAAACAGAAGGAATCCATCTCCAGAAGACTGTGCCTCTGCCTTATGACACGCTGCGTTCCGGCCATTACTCGCTGGTGGTGCGCGATAGCCCGGCCGATGGCAATCACGATATTTTCTGCGGTGAACTTATCTAAAAACCTCTCCCCGCTTCCACGCAACAGCGTGGGAGCGGGAAGGCGTGCCGGCCAGATGCCTGCCATTGAAATCCGTCAGAGCCGAAACCGATCCACCGACTGCGATAGCTTGCCCGCCAGACTCGACAGATCATCGGTCGTCGACGCGGTCCGCCCGATCACCTTGCTGTTGCCTTCCGACATTCCGGCAATCATGTCCACCTGATGGGCGATTTCGTTACTGGCCAGGCTTTGTTCGCCGATGGTGCGGGTAATGTCGTTGACCAGTTGCGTGGTGTTGAGCGTCGCTTCGAGGATTTGACGAATCGCGCGCTCGACATCGGCGGTCACTGCCATGCCTTTGTCGACCTGCGCCACGCCGGCTTCCATGCTGGTCACCGCCTCACGGGTGCTTTGCTGGATGCGCGCGACCATGCTGGCAATTTCCTGGGTGGAGGCGCTGGTGCGGCCAGCAAGGCTGCGCACTTCATCGGCGACCACGGCAAAGCCACGGCCCTGCTCGCCGGCACGGGCGGCTTCGATGGCGGCGTTCAACGCGAGCAGGTTGGTCTGATCGGCGATGCCCTTGATCACCTGAATGATGTTGAAAATCCCTTCGGACTCCTTGTCCAGCGTGCGGATCACTTGAGCCGACTGCTGCGCGGAACGGGCAATGCCGTCCATGTCCTGGACGACCTGATGGATTACACGGCCGCCATCCTTGGCCAGTGACTCGGCTTGATTGGCCATGTCCAGTGCACGTTCAGCGTGGCGGGTGATTTCCTCAATGCTTGCGGTCATTTCACTGGCGGCAGCGGCCATGGTGCTGGCGGCGGCGCTTTGCTGCTGGCTGCTGTCGGCGACCTGGTGGCAACCGCTGCTCAATTGATCGCTCATGCCGCTGACACCGTGAGCGTTGCTGCGCACCACCTCGATCATGCCGCGCAAGTCGCGCTGCATGGTCGCCAGGCTGCGGATCAATGCGCTGGCTTCGTCTTTTTGCGTCGGTTCGGCAATCGGTTCGCTCAAATTGCCGTGGGCGATGCTTTGGGCAATACGGCTGGCGGTCTGCAGTGGCCCGATGATGCTCAGTATCACCCAGCGTCCCTGAACGAGCAGCAACACCAGGCTGGCGACCAGCACAATGCCGAGGGTGAAGTTGGCGCTCTGGATGGCTTGCGCAGTGCCTTGGCTGGTCTGCTGCGTGTTGGTTTCGATCAACTCGCTGAGGGCCGCCATCTGGTCTTCCAGTTGGCTGAACACGGTATTGAAGGCGCCCAACTCTTTCTGCGCCGCTTCGGGATTTTCCAGCCCCAGGCCGACGATGCGCTCGGCCGCGCTGATGTAGGTGTCGAGGCTCGGTTTGACCTTGTTCAGTGCAACTTTGAGGGTGTCGTTGACCGGCAGCTTGAGGTTTTCGCCCAGCACTTTGCGAAAATGCTGCGCATGCTCCTCGATGGAACTGTGCACCTCGGCTTTGCTGCTGGTGCTTTTGCCCAGGCCCACCAACATCGCCGACAGCACATCGGCGCGCAGGGCGTCGTGCATCATGTCGGCTTCGAGGTGATTGCGCAGCGCGGTCATGCTGACCTCGTTCTCATTCGCCGCTTCAGCCATCTGCGTATTTCCCACGTAACTGACCAGGCTTACGATCAGCGCGGTGAGCACACTGGTGCCAATCAGCAAGAGTAAACGGAGTTTTATCGACACGGTGGAGCCCTCTGTTGCCACGTCGGCGTTATGAAAACGCTATCGACCGCGGCCGCCACATGTTTAACGCCGGACCGGGACTTTTAGCCATTTGCGACATGCGGTAGGCAAAGCCGCTCTTTTTGCGCCTCGCCCTCCTGAACCTAGTGTGCAAACCCCAGTCTTACTCCCGCCGTGAATTCCCATTACCACCCTCCTCTTATCAGAGCTGTCCGCCTCATGCACCCGACCGTCCTCGCTTTGCGCTGCGCCTCGCTGTGTTTCTTGCCTGTACTTGCTCTATCCGCCGCCCCCGCTCATGCCAATGGCGAACGCCAACTGGTAGCGGCGATCAACGACTATCGTGCCCACCCGCAACGTTGCGACAGACGCCCGGCCCAGCGTCTGGCACCGCTGGCGCTGAACTCTAGCCTGGCGCTGCCGATCGGCTATGGCGGCGGTTTGCGCGAACGGCTGAAAGATTCCGGCTATTCAGCGGTGGCGGTACGCAGCATTCGGGTGGTCGGCGCACAGGATGCCGATGAAGCCTTCGATAGGCTGCAGGACGATTACTGCGGGGCGCTGCTGGACGGCCAGTACGCCGACATTGGCGTCAGTCGCTCCAGGACCGAATGGCAAGTGGTGCTGGCAAGGCCGGTGCTCGACAGCCAGATCGGCGATTCGCGAGCCGTCAGCAAAGCATTGTTGGCACAGGTCAACGCAGCACGGTCCAAACCACGGATGTGTGGCGGCCAGCGCTTCGCCGCCGCGCGACCACTTGGCTGGAACCCCGCTCTCGGCGCTGCCGCACAAGGGCACAGTAAGGCCATGGCCTACGGCAATTACTTCGCACACCAGGACCCCGACGGTGATATGCCAGCGGATCGAGCGAGGGCTGCAGGCTTTCGCGGTAGGCAGATCGGCGAAAACATCGCCGCCGGGCAGAGTTCACCGAGCAAGGCCATGGCAGGATGGCTGGCCAGCCCTGGGCATTGTGCGAATTTGATGAACCCGATGTTTACTCAAGTCGGCGCAGGCTATGCGGCGCAAGCGCGCAGTGATAAAGGGGTGTATTGGACGATGGTGTTTGGGGCGCAATGACCGCGATCACGCCTAATGCCGATCAGTTAAGCAATTTATGCGGCAATGCAATTTTTGTAGCAGCTGGCGAAGCCTGCGTTCGGCTGCGCAGCAGTCGCGAAATCAGACGATGCAGTGTTTCAGGAAGACCGCAAACTCAGGTTTTACGACTGCTGCGCAGCCGAACGCAGGCTTCGCCAGCTGCTACGGATCGCGTTATGGCTTAACTGATCGGCCTTACGCGCTCATGCCTTCTTTAGTTTGATAAGGAACATCACCCACAGACTGACACAGGCGCCGGCGACCGCCAGCGCCATGTCTTTCTGCGAATCCCACGGGTCGTTTTGTGCACCGATAAACGCGCGTGAAGTGTCGTCTCCCAGATACGCCCCGCCGATCCATTCCACCAGTTCATACATGGCCGACGTCGACAGCATGATGTTCAACGCGATAAAAACCACCCAGAAACCCCGCAATGGGGTTAGTCGCAACAGCACTTCCCGCACGGGATAAACCATAAACAGCCCGTAACTCAAATGGACCAGTCGATCAAAATGATTGCGATGCAGCCCGAGTGCCTTGTTGAGGCCGACCCCGGTCAAGGCTGAGCACCAACGGTCATAAGGCACTTCGGCATAGGTGTAGTGAGCACCCAATTCATGAATACACAGGAACACGAAAATCAGGGTGATGGACACAGCAGACAAACGAAACCAGGGTGCGACCGCCACCAACGTGCCGACGAGCAACAGCGCCAACAGGTTTTCCAGCGCCCAATCGATCCGGCTGTGCGGCGAATAGCCCAGCACCACGGCGATCAATACCAGCAGACTCAACAACGTCAGGTCGTATCGCGCATCTGCCTTGGGCTGCATGCTCTGGTCTCCTGGCCTGACGCGTTTCCTTCCAGCCTCAGGGTGATTCGGGTTTTCGACACTCCGGGCAAATGATGTCCCTACAAATCAAATTGATTCGCGTGGGCGGCAGGGGTTCCGAACTCGTGGCGGCCGGCGGGCAATCTCAAGGGCTGCCGCAAAAGCTTTTGCCTATGAGCCCCGAATACTCCACCTATTAGCTGACTTGCGGATAGGCGTCTAACCTTATCCCTGCGCTGGCGTCAGCCAGCCGGATTTGAGCTGATAAGGAGACAGGAATTGAGTCAGAAACATGACTAAGCCTGCCGTGGGCCACCGTGATTGCACCTCGTTTTCTGCTGTACCGATTTCCGTGTAATCAAAACAATCAGTGAATCGAACTGCTGGCCCAGCAGCCTGTGTCATTGCTTTCGCTCGTCGCTATTTAGAGCCCACAACGGGCCGGATAGCCCGGATGATCACGACCAAAGGTAGCTCGCACATGGCAAATGAATCGAAATGCCCGTTTAACCACGCCGCTGGCGGTGGCACGACGAACCGCGATTGGTGGCCGAACCAACTGAATCTGAAAATCCTGCACCAGCACTCATCCCTGTCCGATCCCCTGGACGAGGGTTTCAACTACACCGAAGCGTACAAAAAACTGGACTTTGCAGCGGTCAAACGAGACCTCACGGCGTTGATGACCGATTCGCAAGACTGGTGGCCAGCGGACTTTGGTCACTATGGGCCACTCTTCATTCGCATGGCCTGGCACGCCGCAGGCACCTATCGTACCGGTGACGGTCGGGGTGGCGCTGGCTCGGGTCAGCAACGCTTTGCGCCGCTCAACAGCTGGCCAGACAACGTCAGCCTCGACAAGGCGCGCCGGCTGCTCTGGCCGATCAAGCAAAAATACGGTCGCAACATTTCCTGGGCTGACCTGATCGTGCTTACCGGCAACGTTGCACTGGAGTCGATGGGCTTTAAAACGTTTGGTTTTTCCGGTGGTCGTCCGGACGTTTGGGAGCCGGACGAAGACGTTTACTGGGGCGCAGAAAAAAAATGGCTGGGCGGCGATATCCGCTACGGTAAAGAAAACCAGGAGAGCCGCACCGAACAGGGCCGCAATCTGGAAAACCCGCTCGGCGCCGTGCAAATGGGCCTCATCTACGTCAACCCCGAGGGCCCTGAAGGCAATCCGGATCCCGTCGCTGCAGCCACGGACATCCGTGAAACCTTCGCCCGCATGGCGATGAATGACGAAGAAACCGTGGCGCTGATCGCTGGCGGCCACGCGTTCGGTAAAACCCACGGCGCCGGACCTGCCGACAATGTCGGTGCCGAGCCCGAAGCTGCTGGTCTCGAACAGCAAGGCTTGGGCTGGAAAAGCAGTTTTGGTACCGGCAAAGGCGCGGACACCATTACCAGCGGCCTGGAAGTGACCTGGACCAACACGCCGACAAAATGGAGCAACAACTACCTGGAAAACCTGTTCGGCTTCGACTGGGAACTGAGCAAAAGCCCAGCCGGGGCACATCAGTGGGTCGCAAAAAACGGCGCCGGTGCCGGCACCATTCCGGATGCCCACGACCCGTCCAAACGGCGTAATCCCACCATGCTGACCACGGACCTGTCCCTGCGCTTCGACCCGATCTATGAGCCGATTTCTCGACGCTTCCTGGCCAATCCCGATCAACTGGCCGACGCCTTCGCCCGCGCATGGTTCAAGCTGATCCACCGCGACATGGGCCCCCTCTCCCGCTACCTCGGCCCGGAATTGCCAAACGAAGAACTGCTGTGGCAAGACCCTATCCCGGCGGTTGATCATCCCTTGGTTAACGACAGCGACGTCGCTGCACTCAAGGGCAAAATCCTCGCTTCTGGCCTGTCGGTCTCGCAGTTGGTATCGACGGCTTGGGCAGCCGCTTCCACCTTCCGCGGCTCCGACAAACGCGGCGGCGCCAACGGCGGACGCCTGCGTCTGGCACCGCAGAAATCCTGGCAAGCCAACCAACCTGAGCAACTTGCGAAAGTATTGGCGAAACTCGAAAGCATCCAGAGCGAGTTCAACGCCGGCGGCAAGAAAATCTCGCTGGCCGATCTGATCGTGCTAGCCGGTAACGCTGGCGTCGAACAGGCGGCAAAAAATGCCGGCCAAACCGTCACAGTGCCGTTCACGCCAGGACGGACGGACGCGACGCAAGAGCAAACGGACGTGGTTTCCTTCGGCTTCCTCGAACCGATTGCCGATGGCTTCCGCAACTACCTGAAAACCCGCTACCGCGTACCGGCCGAGCAACTGTTGATTGACAAGGCGCAACTGCTGACGCTCACCGCGCCAGAAATGACCGCGCTTATCGGTGGCCTGCGCGTGCTGAACACCAACGTCGGACAAACCCGACACGGCGTCTTCACCCAACAACCGGAAGCGCTGACCAACGACTTCTTCACCAACCTGCTCGACATGGGCGTGGAATGGAAACCCACCTCCGAGGCTGCTGAAGAGTTTGAAGGACGTGATCGCAAAACCGGCGCAGTGAAATGGACCGGGACGCGTGTGGATCTGGTTTTTGGTTCGAATGCGCAATTGCGGGCGCTGGCTGAGGTTTATGCGAGCAGTGACGCGAAGGAGAAGTTTGTTAAAGACTTCGTGGCGGCATGGACCAAGGTGATGAACCTGGATCGGTTTGATGTGAAGTGATGCGATTGTTGAATCTGTGAGGCATTGAATGGACCACCTCGACCCGGTTGTACGGGTTGGGGTGGCCCAATATGCCCCCCCCCCTCCAGGTCAAACTCGAAAAAAGTCTTTTAGCTTGGTATGGGCGTGTTGACGCAACATGGTGCCGATGAAGGCAACGTCGATTGAACCCGGATTATCGCTACGTGCGCGACCTGTTGCAGGACGGCTACATCGGGGAACTGCGTTCAGTGCGGCTGCATATCAGCGTTGAATATTTCCAGCGCGAGCGCAAAGCAGCACTGCACTTCACCACTCCACCGGAGAACTTCTCCAGCCTGCTCTCCATCTATGGCAGTCATTATTTCGATGCGGTGCTGCCTACGCCAAGGATGTGCGCGACGGTACCCACCTGGCACCTACCTTGGCAGATGCCATGCGCATGCATGAATTGCTCGATGCCATCGAGGTCTCCAACCGCGACGGCGTGCGCCTGAAGCTACCGGCGTAAGCAATCAGATGCGCAAGTGCGCACTCATGTAGTCAATAAAAACGCGTAACTTGGGCGAGGCATAACGGCTGGCTGGCCACAGCATCCAGAAGACGACCTGGCGGTCTATGTAATCGTCCAGCACAGTGACCAACTGGCCACTTTCCAGCGCTTTGTGCACCAGGAAAGCCGGCAGAAAGGCAATCCCCCTGCCCTGGATTGCGGAGTAGGCAAGAGGCTCGATCGTGTTCGACGTCATCGTGGCGGGCAGCACCAATTCAGCCTCGGATGCTTCGAGCCGTAGCGGCCAACGCTCCAGCTTTCCCGTCGCGGGGAATTTGTGCTGCAGGCATGAATGGCGTTCCAGTTCACGCGGATTAGCGGGTACACCATGCCGCTTGAGATACGTCGGCGACGCTACCAGCACATGTGCACAGGAACCGAGGCGGCGCGCGGTCAAGCGAGAGTCGGTTTGCTCGCCGGTCCGAATCACCGCGTCGAACCCTTCCTCGATCACATCGACCATGCGGTCGCAAAAATCGATATCCAGTTCGACTTCCGGATACTGCTCCATGAACCCGTCAAAGGCCGGCATCATCAGGTCGCCCAGTAGAGGTGTGCCCACGCGAAGCCGCCCACGTGGACTGCCAGCCAGGCCTGACAGCTCGGACTCGGCAGCGGTGACTTCGCTGAGGATGCGGCGGCAGCGCTCAAGGAACAGAGTCCCCTCGGCCGTCAGCGTGATGCTGCGTGTGCTGCGATGAAACAGCCGCACATGCAAGCGCTCCTCCATTCGAGCGATGGTTTTGCCCACTGTCGAGGACGACACCCCCAACTGGCGGGCGGACTCGGTAAAGCTGCGCGTTTCGGCAACCTGCACGAACGTTGAGATGCCATTCAGACTTTCCATCACTTTTCCTGCCTGCTCCGGTAGAACCCCACCAACAAGGCGGGATTACGGAAAAAACATCCGAAATGTTCGGCATCGCGGGATATTTTTCTCCGCGAACGTTACGCCTACATTGCGCCCATCCCACCACTGATAGGTATCGATGTCATGTCCAAACTGCATACGAGCATCCAGATAGGCCCATACCAGATTTCCCATCGCGTCGTTCTGGCGCCACTTACCCGCATGCGTGCCGAGCCGGGCGCCATCCCTGGCCAGTTGATGGCCGAGTATTACGCCCAACGTACCACCGCCGGTGGCCTGCTGATCGGCGAAGCCACTATCGCCGCAGCCAATGGTAATGGCTACCTCGGTGCTCCCGGTCTGTATGACGACAGCCAGATCGCCGGCTGGAAGCTCGTGACCGACGCCGTTCATGCCAAGGGTGGCAAAATCTTTCTGCAGCTCTATCATGCGGGGCGCCAGTCCAATAGCCTCCTGCAGCCGGGCGGCGCCCAGCCCGTGGCCCCTTCCGTCGTGGAGCACGGCGGCCTTGCCTTCACCGAGACCGGCTGGACCCCCGGCAGCCCGCCGCGCGAACTGACCATCGCGGAAATCCGCGGGCTGGTAGACAGCTTCCGCGCCGCGGCCGAACGCGGTATCGCAGCCGGATTCGACGGCGTGGAATTGCACTCGGCCAACGGCTACCTGTTCGATCAATTCCTCCAGGACGGCAGCAACAAACGTACGGATATCTACGGTGGCTCGTTCGAGAACCGCAGCCGGTTCCTGCTGGAAGCGGTAGAGGCGGTGATCTCCGTCTGGGGCAGCAATCGAGTGGCGGTGCGTCTGGGGCCGAGCGGCAATTTCGGTGATATGTCCGACAGCGACCCCATTGGCCTGTTCACCTATGTCGCGCGCGAACTGAACAAGCTGGACCTCGCCTATCTGCACCTGATCGAGCCACGCATCCTGGGTCTCGTCGAAGACGAGCGCCGGGACCAGAATCCGGTGGCGTCCCAACTCATCCGCCAGCACTACAAGGGCACCCTTATCGCGGCGGGCGGCTTCTCCGGTGAATCGGCCAACGCGATCCTCGAGGCCGGCGATGCAGACCTGGTCGCGTTCGGCCGCCACTTCATCGCCAACCCTGACTTGCCAGAGCGCCTGCGCAACGGCTGGCCGCTGAACCCGTACGACCGCGAGTCGTTCTTCGGCGGCACGCAAGTGGGTTACACGGACTATCCTTTCCACACTGAAGTTGCGTGATAATTTTCACCACTGGTAACTGGGGTCATAGTGCCCCAGCTACCTCCCCGCAAAAAAATCAATCACCCAAGCAGCGATGCGCCAGCTTACTGCCCCGTTTCACCGTAGCTTCTTCCAGCGGACTCAAGGTGCATGCTGTCTGATGGAAGGTGCTAACGCATGAAGGACCTTTTCTCCTACAGGCTTTTCACAAGGGTGGCGCGACTGGGCAGCTTTTCGGCCGCGGCACGCGAAGTGGGTCTTTCTCAATCCCAGGTCTCCAGGATTGTTGCCGAACTCGAAGCCGATCTCGGCACCCTGCTACTGGCGAGATCGACACGTGCAGTCGTTCCCACTGAGGCAGGGGCAGATTTTCTGGCGCGCATGGAGCCCATCCTCGCCGCGGTGGAAGAAGCAGAGCAAAGCGTTCGCGGGGGTGGAGAGCTACGTGGCGTTGTCCGGATCAGCATGCCAACGAGCATCGGCGTACGGGAAATCATTCCTCGTATGGCGTCGTTTGCAGCGATACACCCCAACCTTCATATCCAAGTCCTGCTCGCCGATCATTGGCAGGATCTGGTGCGCGAAAATATCGATGTAGCGATAAGGTTGGGACGGCTGTTGGATTCCAGTGCTACGAGCCGTCAGATCATGACGATCTCCAGATTTATCCTCGCCTCACCGTCCTACTTGCGCGCCGCCGGGGAGCCCACTACGCCTGAGGATCTGCAATCGCATCGAATCATCGCGGGGCCAGCCTCGACTGTCCCGAGTGGCTGGATGTTCAAACGCGATGGCGAGACCAGGACGATTCAGCTTGAGGCTCACTTCTCGACCGACGAAAACGAAGGCGCTGTCGCAGCGGCAACTGCTGGTTTAGGGATTACTTCGACAACGGCATGGGCGTGCCGACGGGAGCTTGAAAGCGGTGAACTCGTCGCACTGCTCACCGATTGGGAGACCGAATCCGTACCTGTTCATGCCTACTTCCCACATGGCTCGCGTACCCGCAGTGCCGGCCGCGCCTTGATCGAGCACCTTATAGCTAGCCTGGCTGGCGAGGGAAGTGGCATTTCAAGCTAGCGTCCGGTCGGCATAGTGCAGCAATGCCTATGCATCCTTTACATAAATGATAGCGAAAAAGAGTGGCTACTCCGTTCATGCCGAAGCTGGCAACTTAGCGCCACTGCCTGCACGACACATCGGTCGACTTGTTCGTTCGTGGCGGGATTTCCTTACTTCATCTCTCCAGGAGAAGTGTGATGCGCATGACCGGCAATACTATTTTCATCACTGGCGGCGGGTCCGGCATCGGCCAGGGCCTGGCCGAAGCCTTCCATAGGCTCGGCAATCAAGTGATCATCTCCGGACGGCGCAAGGAGCGACTGCAGCAGACGCTCGACGCCAACCCCGGCATGGCCGCCATCGAGCTCGACATCACCGACACGGCCAGCATCCAGGCAGCAGCGCAGCACCTCATCGCCAATTACCCTGAGCTCAACGTGCTGATCAACAATGCCGGCATCATGCTGGTCGATCATGCAGAAGGTCCGGTGGACGATGCGCTTGCCCTCTCGACCGTCACCACAAACCTGTTGGGTCCGATCCGGATGACCTCGGTGCTGGTCGAGCATCTGAAGGCCAAACCTGATGCGGTCATCGTCAACGTCTCCTCGGTGCTCGGCTTCGTGCCAATGGCCGTGACGGCGGTCTATTCGGCGACCAAGGCAGCGCTGCACTCCTACACCTTGTCGCAGCGCTACCTGCTACGCGAACACGGCATCCAATTGGTCGAGATTGCACCACCGTGGGTACGCACCGAGCTGCTCAACAGCAGCGAGGAGGAACGCGCCATTCCCCTCGACCAATTCATTACAGAAGCGATGAAACAGTTCGATAGCGGCGTCAACGAAATCCTCGTCGCTCCGGCCGATGCCATGCGCGCCAATCCTGGCCCGAACGAGCATGCCTGGGTCAACGGGTTCAACGACATGATTGCAAACGGACCGGCTTTTGATTGATCGCGACTGCATCGCAATGGCCGGGTCCCCGTGAAACAAGTGACATTGCAGGCATAATTTTCCAGGAGGCGGGTCTCATGTTCGATACCACTTCAAGCAAGGCGCCCTTGTTCCAGCCGACCCTCATGGGCGACCTCGAACTTCCCAACCGCATCGTCATGTCACCACTGACGCGGATGCGGGCTGCCAACCCGGGGTTGGTGCCAACTGAACTGCATGCCGAGTATTACGCGCAGCGTGCATCGGCGGGACTGATCATTTCCGAAGGCGCATCCATCAGTCCGGAGGCTGTTGGCTGGGCCGACACACCTGGCCTGTGGAGCAAGGAGCAACTTCAAGGCTGGTCTCACGTGCTTGAGGCCGTGCATGCAAAAGGTGGTCGCATGGTCGCTCAGCTTTGGCACACAGGGGCGATTTCACATCCCGATTTTGGCGCTGCTCCGATGTCCGCGTCCGATGTGAATATCGGCTATGAAAGCACCACGCCACTTGGTCGAAAACCCACTGTAGTGCCACGTCCGATGACTCTTGCGGACATTCACCGAACCGTCTCCGATTATGCGAAAGCGGCTCGCAACGCCATGAGCGTCGGCTTCGATGGCGTGCAAATTCAGGCCAACTATTTGTATCTCATTGCGCAGTTTCTGAACCGCACAACCAACCTGCGAACCGATGAATATGGTGGCAGCATTGAGAAGCGGGCACATCTCTAGAGCCGCTCGCGGGTGATGCCATGTTTCGGCACTTGCGCTCCATTTTCAAGGGGACATTGATCGCCAATGTCGGGATGGATGCTGAACGCGGTAACCGACTCATTGCTGAAGGCAGCGCCGATCTGATCGCCTTCGGGCGGCCCTTCATTTCCAATCCGGATCTGGTTGAACGACTCGCAGTCGGAGCGCCGCTCGCGGAGATAGATTGGAACACCGTCTACGCATCCGGAGCCCGGGGCTACACCGATTATCCGCGCCACATTTCTACCGCTGTCGCCTGACACAACAAGGCAACTTTGGGCGGCCCTTCAGCCACCAACCCTTTACATCAATAGCAGGAACCCGACCATGACTTCACGTACCCCCGCCGAGAACAAGGCCATTGTCCTCGAAGGCTTCGCAACCCTTTTCAATCGCAAGGATCTGGCGACGGCCGAACGCTTCTGGTCACCCTCCTATATCCAGCACAGTGCCCATGTGCCGCCCGGTCGCGAGGGTCTGTTCGAGCTGGTCGCCGCTGGATCGCCCGATATGCGCTACGAATGCCAGCTGGCAGTCGCTGAAGATGACTTCGTCATGTTGCACGGTCGGTTCACTGGAATCGGCCAACCGGCAAACTGGGTCGTGGTCGATATCCTGCGTCTTGAGGACGGTGTGATGGTCGAACACTGGGATGTAATCCAGGATGAGGCGACGCTCGAAGGTTCCGCTGGCGGGTACCCTATGTTTGGGGATCAGTTCCCGGGTTGAAGTTCCTGAACCACTCATTCGATTGCATTTGATTGAAGTAGCAACGCTGTATTAACGCAGCCCCTCGATCCAACCAGACCCAGACGAAACGCCCTTCACTCTGTGGACGGTTGGCGGGTATCGCCCACCTCTGCCAGGAACTCCTGACGAGATCCGGTGGTGCACCGAGATTCGTGCAAACCGAACATCACCTTTTTCCATCATGTATTCGATCAATTTCCAACAACGAAACCAACCGCGGCTCAATCGAACCCTCAAGCACCTCAACCAACGCCAGCGTCACCGGCAACTTGAAGCGCCGCCGTCCCGCGCTGCCAGGGTTGAGGAATAGCCGATCGCCGCGCCATTCGATGCGTGGCTTATGCGAATGCCCGGTGATCACCCACTTGATGCCGGCATCGAGCACGATCGGGACGTCGGCGATGTCATGCACCAGCAAAGTGTCCCAACCGTTAAGGTCGAAACGCAGTAGATCATCCAGAGGCGCTGCCCAAGGCGCGCCCACGTCGTTGTTCCCGCGCACGACATGCAGTGGAGCAATGGACGCCAGTTGATCGAGAATCTCCTGGCTGCCGATGTCGCCCGCGTGAATGATCCGCTCACAGCCCTGCAGAGCCGCAACGGCTTCGGGGCGAAGCAAACCATGGGTATCGGAAATCACGCCAACCTTCATGCATCACTCCAGACGAGGCTCATTGCCTGACGCGATCAAGGATCTACGTGCGCCATCAGTTCAGCAACCGATTCCTGGCGATTGGCGTAGCGCTGGGCCAGCACGGCACAGACCATCAACTGAATTTGATGGAACAGCATGAGCGGCAGGATCAACACGCCGATGGTGCTGCCGGCGAACAGAACTTGGGCCATCGGCACACCGGTGGCCAAGCTTTTTTTCGAACCGCAGAACAGGATGGTAATGCGGTCCTCCACATTGAAACCAAAGGCTTTGCCCAGCACCGTAGAGGCCACCAACACCAGCCCCAGCAATACGCAGCACGCCACCACCAGCCCGGCCAGTTCCCACAGCGGGATCTGGTGCCAGATGCCTTCGTTCACCGCTTCGCTGAACGCGCCGAAGACCACCAACAGAATCGAGCCCTGATCCACGAACTTCAGCCAACTCTTGTTGCGCCCGACCCAGGCGCCGATCCAGCGCCGAGCGATCTGCCCGGCAATGAACGGCAGCAGCAGTTGCACACTGATCTTCACAATCGCATCAAGGGTCGAGCCGCCATCGCCCTGCACATTCAACAGCAGCGTCACGAGTAACGGCGTGATGAAGATCCCGAACAGACTGGACGCCGCCGCACTGCAAATCGCCGCCGGAATGTTGCCTCGCGCCAGAGAGGTAAAGGCAATGGCCGACTGCACTGTTGCGGGCAACGCGCAGAGGTAGAGCATGCCCATGTACAGATCGTCACCGATCAGCGGCGACAGCACCGGTTTGAGCGCCAGGCCGAGCAGCGGAAACAGCACAAAGGTCAGACTGAACACCAGCACATGCAGGCGCCAATGCCCGGCACCGGCAATGATCGACTCGCGTGACAGTTTGGCGCCATGCAGAAAAAACAGCAGGGCGATGGCGATGTTGGTCAGCCACCCGAAGCCCACTGCGACCTGACCACTGGCCGGCAACACGCTGGCGAGCAGCACGACGCCGATCAGGGTCAGAGTGAAGTTGTCAGGTAAGAAACGAGGGCGCGTCATCAGGGTCATCCGGGTTTGCCAGGAACGTGATCACGACTCTAACCCGTCCGCAGATTACCGACTAACGCTAGTAAGCCAGGAGATGTCGCCTAAAGGACAGGATGACCAGCGTTGTTGACGCATCATGCCGTTAGGTGGGAAAACAGGGGCGGCCCGGATTTAAGCGTCGGGGAATTCAAGAATCAAGGAAGGCTCATGAAAACCCTACTGTGTTTACTGATCGCCACCGGCGTCGGCGCTGCGTTGCAATACGCCGGCATCCCCCACGGCCTGTTGCTGGGCTCGATACTCGCGAGCGCAATGATCGCCAGTAACCTGCGCTTCTCCCCTACCCTGCGCTTCGGCCTCGGCTATGTGCAAATCGTCTTGGGGATCGCGACCGGTTTGATGTTTACGTCGTGGGACAGCCACACGGTCGCAGCCATCTTGCCCAGCCTGGGCGTCATGCTGCTGTGCCTGATGGTACAAAGCGCGGTGGCCGGTTTTGCGCTGCTGAAAATCGCAGGATGGAACCGCAAGGATACCCTGCTGGCCGTCTACCCCGGCGCACTCGCGGCGGTATTCGACTTGCTCGAATCCGAACGCGCGTCCAGCAAGGTAATCGTCGTGCATCTGGTGCGACTGCTCTCCATCACCCTCCTCGTCAGCTTTTGCATTCCCGGACAGGCAGACGTGGCGATTGCCCAAAGCAGCTCGTTGGACTTGAGCCTGGCGCTGAGCCTGCTGTCGCTGATCGCCCTGTGCCTGTTGCTCGGGCGTTTGCTGTTGAACGTTGGCGTGCCGGCACCGTTCATGCTCACCGCCATCGTGCTCACCGGCGTCTACGTCAAGTCCGGCTACTTGCAGGGCTTTCACATGCCGCCATGGAGTGTCGACTCCGCTGCCATCTTGCTCGGTGTGCTGATCGGCTCGAAATTCAAGGACATCAGCTTCACCGAACTTGTTCGCCACGGGCGGGCCGCGTTGATGTCCGTTGGCCTGATGCTGCTGATCGCTGCAGCGTTTGCCAGCGTGGCCGGGCGGGTTTGGGGCAGCGATCCTTGGTCGTTATGGCTGGCCTACATGCCGGGCGCCATCGAGACCATCTCCATGGTCGCCTTCAGTGGCGGGCTGAACGTTGTGTTCATCCTGACTCATCATCTGGTGCGCATGGTTGTGCTGCACTTTGCACCGGCACTGGTGGTTCAGGCGCGGCGGTGGCGGGAAGATGTTTGATCGGCATTAAGCATCGGCGTATCGGAGGAAAGGATTAAACGGGAGAGATCGTGGCCAGGGCACCAATCAAAATGGTCAGCACCAGAAATCCACCCAGGAAAATTGCCATCTTGCCCATTGGGGCCTCCTACATTATGAGTTCGCTGTGTGCCGCCATTGTGAGCCTGACACTGAGTGCATTACAGAGGCAGATAGCTCGCGAAAATACGGATCAGATGCTTGAAACGAAAAAGCCCCGCCCCATTGAAGTGGGACGGGGCCTTCTACTGCACTAATCGCTGTTTACAGATCAGTGATTTCCTTGTGGCGTGGCACCAGCATCTTCATCACGCTCCATGCCACCAGATAGGCCAGCGAACAGATAGCAAACATGATCATGTAGCCGGTGTGAATATCGTTGACCGATTTGTAGTAGTCGAACACATAACCGCCAACCTTGGTCATCACGACACCACCCAAACCACCCGCCATGCCGCCAATGCCGACCACCGAAGCGATGGTTTTTTGCGGGAACATATCGGACACCGTCGTGAAGATATTGCACGACCACGCCTGGTGCGCCGATGCGCCAACGCCTATCAGCAACACAGGGACCCAAAAGCTGATGTAACCGAATGGCTGAGCCAGCAGCACCACCAACGGGAACAGCGCGATCACCAGCATGGCTTTCATGCGACCGTCATACGGCTTGTCGCCGCGGGACATGAAGTAGCTCGGGAACCAGCCGCCACCAATACTGCCGATCATCGTCAAGCTGTACAACACGGCCAGCGGCGCCACGATGGCCGCTCCCTTCATGCCGTATTGCGCCGACAGGTAGGTCGGAAGCCAGAACAGGAAGAACCACCACACGCCATCGGTCATGAACTTGCCGAAGGCAAACGCCCAAGTCTGGCGGTAAGTCAGCAACTTGAACCACGATACTTTTTTGGCAGCGACACCCGACACTTCCGGGGTGGCTACTTGCACAGGTTCATCGCTACGGATGTATGCCAGTTCCTCTGCCGACAGACGCTTTTGCTGATCCGGCTTTTGGTAGAGCGCAATCCATACGGCGACCCAGACGAAGCCCAGCATACCGATCGCGATAAAGGCCGCTTCCCAGCCCCAAATACCGGCAATCAGCGGTACGCAGATCGGCGCCAGGACCGCGCCCACGTTGGCACCGGAGTTGAAGATGCCGGTAGCGAAGGAGCGTTCCTTCTTCGGGAAGTACTCCGCGGTGGCCTTGATCGCAATCGGGAAGTTACCCGCTTCACCAATCGCCAGAACCGCGCGAGACAGCATGAAACCGGCAATCGAGACCGGAATGACGGCAAGGCCGAGCGCGCTGCTCAGGGCGCCAATGCCCTCACCCATCGGCACCGCAAAGGCGTGCATGATCGCACCGGTGGACCAGATGCCAATCGCCCAGATATACGCTTTCTTGGTGCCGATCTTGTCGACGAAGCGGCCGGCGAACAGCATGGAAATCGCGTACACAAACTGGAAAACCGAGGCAATGTTGGCGTAGTCAGTGTTACTCCAGCCAAACTGCGTCGACAGTTGCGGCGCCAACAGACTCAGTACCTGGCGGTCCAGGTAGTTGACGGTGGTGGCGAAAAACAACAGCGCACAGATCGTCCAGCGGTATTTGCCGACCGTTTGGCCGACGCGTTGCGCGTTCGCATTGATGGGCTCGTTCAGATTCATGGCATCACTTTATTATTGGATTATGGTGATGATCTCTCGGTTTCAAGCGAGATCAATAGTGTCGTAGAGCATTGCCAAGACGCAAAGAGTCCGCGTCAAGGCTGGTCAGATTCAGCCGGGTCTTGCGATCAACTTATGCTGTACCCCGCCGCCGGTTGCATCATGCGCAGTGCGATTGCTGGTGGCTGGAGCTGGGCGTGTAGCGAGTACTAGCAGGGGTTTGGCGGGACCGTCGCCTGCGACGGAACTGACTGTGCGGGCGCGCAAGCAGACAAGGTCAGGCCAGAGGAAGCGACGTTGAGGGGGATGAGTTCGCAAGTTGAATTCATGATGGGGCCGACACTCTTTTTATTTTTTGGCATGAACAGTCGACGTATCGTCTGTCGTCGTACAACTGTGCCTTTTATATCGAGTTCGAGGGTGGGCTGTCAATATCAAAGATAGCCGTTGGTCTTGACGAAGATTGCTTGGGAAAATTTCGATTTGTTATAGAACTCGCTGGGTACAGGATCTTCAGCCGTGTGAATTGTCGGGCATTGACGAGGGGATGTGGGGACTCGGAGCGATGAACCATGTTGTACGATGACGCATGTTTACATGTACAAAAGCGAGTCAGGTAGTCGGTGTATGGACCGCCGGCCTGACTCGAATCGCCCTGAATGAGATCAAACAGGGTGTGGAATCGATAGAGCTCCGCTGCGCAATGGAAAGGCCGCTCAGGCGGACTTCAGGGCAAAACGCGAAACCGGGCGACTCAGACCATAATGCTCGCGCAGCGTACTGCCCGCATATTCATGGCGGAACAGCCCACGCTTGCGCAGGATCGGCAGCACTTCATCGAGGAACACTTCAAAGCCCTCGGGGAACGCTGGCGGCATCACATTGAAACCATCGGCAGCGCCACTGCGGAACCACTGCTCAATCAGATCGGCAATCTGCACCGGCGTACCGACAGGAACCCAATGCCCGCGAGCACCGGCCAGGCGATTAATCAGCTGACGCAGCGTCGGTTTCTCGCGGTCGACGATGTCGAGGATCAGCTTGAAGCGACTGGACTGGCTCTCGCTGCTGTCGAAATTGACCAGATGGCGAGGGAATGGCGCATCCAGATCGTGACCGGACAGGTCGACACCCAACATGCGGCGCAGTTGGCCTAGTGAAACATGTGGCAGCACCAGGTCGTTGAGTTCATCGAACTTGCGCTGGGCTTCGGCTTCGGTGCTGCCAATGTACGGGCTGATGCCCGGGAGGATTTTCAGCTGGCGAGGATCGCGACCCACCGCCTTCGCCCGAGCACGGATATCGTTGGCGAATTCGGTCGCGCTTTGCAGGGTCTGGTGCGCGGTGAAAATCGCTTCGGCATGCCTGGAAGCGAAATCACGGCCATCTTCGGAAGACCCGGCCTGCACCTGCACCGGTCGCCCCTGTGGGGAGCGTGGCGAGTTGAATGGGCCTTTGACTTTGTAGTGAGTACCCACGTGGTTGATCGAATGCACCTTGTCACTGTCGGCAAACACCCCGGAAGTCTTGTCCAGCACCAGCGCGTCGTCCTCCCAGCTGTCCCAAAGGTCACCGACCACCTGCACGAATTCTTCGGCCTGGGCATAGCGATCATGAGCCGACGGATGTTGGTCCAGGCCAAAATTGGCGGCTGCAGCCGCCATGGAAGTGGTGACGATGTTCCAACCGGCGCGGCCCTTACTGAGGTGATCCAGCGCACTGAACGAGCGGGCCAGATTGTAAGGCTCGCTGTAGGTCGTGCTGGCCGTGGCGATCAGGCCTATGCGTTGGGTCACCGCAGCAATTCCCGCCAGCCAGGTAACGGGTTCGAAACGAATGCGCAGACCTTCACGCCCGCTTTCGGCCAGTGACGGCGAATCAGCAAAGAAAATCGCATCAAGCTTCTCGCGCTCAGCGCGTAGCGCCAGTTGCTGGTAATAGCCGATATCCATGGAAGCTTCCGGCACCGACTGCGGGTGACGCCAGGCGGCTTCGTGATGGCCGTTCGGGTAGATGAATAGGTTGAGGCTGAGCTGACGTTCGGACATTTCCCGTTCCCTGAAAAAAACAAGTATGAAAAATAGGTGCTTGCGCGCGGCGCAGAGGCTCAGTGCAGCTCGGCGAAATCGCTCAGCACATCGTCGCGCAGGGCGATGAAGCGGCTGTCACTGCGGTTGCGCGGGCGCGGCAGATCGATGTCGAGAATGCGCCGGATGCGGCCAGGATTCGGTTGCATCACCACCACGCGATCGCCCAGGAATACCGCCTCATCAACATCGTGGGTAACCAGGATCATGGTGATTTTTTCCTTGGCCCAGATGTTTTGCAGCTCGCCTTGCAGGCGCGCACGGGTCAAGGCATCGAGCGCACCCAGCGGTTCATCCAGCAAGAGCACGCTCGGTCGATTGACCAGGCCGCGGGCTATCGCCACGCGTTGCGCCATGCCGCCGGATATCTGATGCGGGTAGGCATCGATAAAGTCTTGCAGGCCGACCAGTTCAATGTGCTCGCGCACGGTCTCGCGTTTCTGCGCAGCGCTCAGGTGTGAATTCTTGAGCCCGACCGCGACGTTCTGCTCGACGTTGAGCCAAGGGAACAAACGGTGATCCTGAAACACGATGCCGCGTTCCAGGCCAGTGCCTTCGATGGGTTTGCCATCCAGCAGGATGCGCCCGTCGTATTCTTCGTCCAGGCCAAGAATCAGTCGCAGCAGCGTGGATTTGCCGCAGCCGCTGGCGCCCACGATGCTGATGAACTCGCCAGGCGCAATGTCGAGCTGGATGTTGTCGAGTACTTGCAGTTGCGTCGAACTGCCCGGTCGGGAAGCGAAACGCTTGCTGATGTTTTCCAGGGTCAGGCTGTTGTTGAGCATGTCGCAATCCTTTTGAAAGTGCCAATCAACGAGGAGCGATGCCATATAGGCGCTGCATCCGCCGCTCAAGTGTCCGGGCCACTGCGTTGAGACCCCATCCCACCAGGCCGATAATCACCATTCCAAACAACACCAGGTCCATCATGAAATGTTCGCTGCCATCAATCAGCGTGTTGCCGATCCCCTCCCCCGATACCAGCAAGTATTCAGCGCCGATGGTCGCCAGCCAGGAATAGACCAGCGCCAGGTAAAGCCCGGTAAAAATCGACGGCAAGGCGGCGGGCAGCATCACCCCAACGATGGTTTGCCAACGGGTGAAGCCGTACACCCGCGCCACTTCCAACAGGTTGGGCGGGACGTTGCGCAAACCGTCACAGGTATTGACCACCACAGGCACCAGTGCTGCCAATGACAGGAACACCACCTTGGCCACATCGCCCAGGCCGAACCACACCGAGATCAACGGAATCCAGGCGAACAGCGATATTTGCTTGAAGGTATTGAAGCTCGGCCCGACCACGCGTTCGAAATTCCGCGACAGGCCCAGCAGGCAACCCAGTACCAGGCCGAGCGTAGTACCGATAAAAAAACCACTGAGGTTGCGCGCCAGGCTGGCAGAAATGGCCCGCCAGAATTTGCCCGAGGCGATTTGATCCCAGGCCGTTGCAGCCACTTTTTCTGGCGAAACGAACAACCCCGAATGACTCCAGCCCTGGTTCGAAGCCAACCACCACACGGCAATGACCGAAATGGGCAAGACCCAACCGCGATATCGGCGGCTACCGCTACCGACTGACAAGATCGCGCTCATGACAGACGCCCCCCGGCAGTTGGCCGACCACGATTGAGGCGTTTCTCCGCGTAATCAAAACCGCGGTCTATCAGCAGACCGAGCGCACCCACCACAACAACAGCCGCCATCACCAAGTCCAGTTGAAATAGCTGACGCCCATAGACGATCAGGTAACCCAACCCCTCACTCGATGCCACTAACTCGACCACCACCAGCGATAACCAGGCTTTGGTGAACCCCAGACGCAAACCGGTAAACAGCGTCGGGATAGCCGCAGGCAAGACGATGGAAGTGACGCTTTGCCGACGACTGAAACCGTAGGCCCGGCCGACTTCCAACAACCCTTTGGGCGCCTGGCGGAAAGCTTGCAAGGTGCACAGCGTGATCGGCACCAAGGCTGCCTTGGCAATCAGCACATACTTGAGCGTCTCGCCGATGCCGAACAGCAACAGGGCAAACGGTAACCAGCCCAGTACCGGTATTTGCACCAGTGCGTTGAAGGTGGGTAAGAGATAATCCTCTAGCGTCCTGGACAGTCCCATGGCCAGGCCCAGCGCTATGCCGGTGAAGGCGCCCAATGTAAATCCGACGACAACCCGCTGCAGGCTGGCGGACGCGTTCAGCCAGAGATCACCGCTGGTGACCAGGTCCGACAAGGTCTGGTAGACGTAGACTGGCGGGGGTAGCACCTGCTCTGAAAGCCAGCCGCGTTCCACCCCCAGGTACCATAAGCCCAGCAATACCAGCGGCAACAGCCAGGGCAAGGCCTTGTCAACCAGACTGACGGGCCAGGCTGACTGGCGCGGCACTTCAATCTTGCGAACTGGGCGGGCCGGTGACGGTGGAAAACGTTTGACGTTATCGCCCGCAAATCCCGGTGCCGCGTACTGCTCTAGTCTGACGGTCTGTGCCCTGGCCATTTGCCTAGCTCCCTTGCTTGCTGGTCGCGGCCGCTACTGCATTACCCGCCGGCTGTTTGCCATCCGGACCGTAGGGCGTCCAGTAGTTCTCAAGCCCCTTGGTTTTGAGGGATTTTTGCAAATAGCTGGTCTCGAACCAGCCATCGATACTGACGGGGCGACGGATGAGCTTTTCTTCTTTGGCTTGATCCGCCACGGCCTGATAGCGGCCAAGCAGGAAGTTGTCGACCAGAGGCGAGGCTCTGTCCCTGATGCTCACCCCGGTAAAGTCGGCGCGTAGTGATTCTGCCGGTTCATTACTCTTGGCCCATTCAGTGAAGACCGCGTCACGATTGCTCTCTTCCGACGCCCATTTCGCCGCGTCCATCAGCGTGTCGACGACTTTTTGCACGTTGTCCGGATGTTCTTTTTCATAGGCCCCCCGAACGACCAGTGCGGTCTGTCGGGTGTAGCGCACATCCTGAGTGGGGTTGTCGTAAACGATGTCGATCAGGCCTTTATCGCGCAGCTTGAACAATTCGCGACCGCCGAATGCGGCATCTACCCCATTGGATACCAATGCAGCCTGAGTGCTGCCGGTATCGAGGTTGATGACCTTGATATCGCGTTCGGTAAGACCGTGCTCCGCCAACAGATTGATCGTCACCAGATGGCCGTTGGTTCCACGAAAGATCGCCACCTTCTTGCCTTTCAGATCATCGATGCCTTTGACGTCAGATCCTTTGGGAACTGCCAGGTAAAGATTGGCACGTACGCCCAGTGCGGCCAGCAGTTTGGTGTCCAGCCCATTGGAGCGCCCGACGACGGCGGGCAGATCGCCCTGGTAGGCGAAGTCAAGTTGCTGGTTTGACAAGGCTTCGTTTACCGCGGGACCAGCCCCCTTGAAAAAGAACCATTGCACTTCGGTCCCGGTTCCAGCGAAGGCTTTTTCCAGCAGTTGCTGATTGCGCACGATGCCCAGGGGCGACCCACTGAACGTCACCGGGTCACCGCCGCCGGCGGTCGCTACACCAATGCGCAACACATCGGCCTGGGCCAGGGGGATGGCAAGAACCGTAGCCAGTGCTGCAGCGATGCTGCATTTGAGAAACAGGGGAATACCTTTGAGTTCCATGTTGAAGCCTTCCTTGTGTCGATGAGGCTCGCTTGTCAGGCGGCGAGATGTGTTTTGTCGGCTTCGGTTTTCGGCGAGCGGGTATCCGGGCTTGGCTTGAGCGCTTGGCTCAAGCGACCATCCACCCCGACTGGCACATCACCGTCGATGGTGGTCCGGCGCACGATGCGCTGGGCATCGCCGTAGTCGTTGATCGCGATGTGCTGCGTGGCGCGGTTATCCCAGATCACCACATCGCCCTCCTCCCAGCGCCAGCGCACGGTGTTGTCGACATGGGTAATACGGTCGTGGAACAGGCGAATCAGTTGTTTCGAATCGCTATTGCTTACTCCCTGTATCTGTTTGACAAAGTGCCCCAACAACAAACTTCTTTCACCCGATTCCGGGTGCACCCGTACTAAAGGATGTTCGGTCTCGTAGACTTCAGCAGTAAACTGTTCGCGGTAACGCTTGAGACCCGACTCATCAGTATTACGCGGCGCCGCATAGTCATATAAGTTGGTGTGCAACGCGCGTAGATTATCGGCCAGTTGTTTTAATGGCTCGGGCAAGTCGGCGTAGGCCGCCGCAGTATTGGCCCACACTGTATCGCCGCCATAAGGTGGAATAACCACACCGCGCAAGATGGATATCTTCGGGTAATTGGCAACAAAAGTGACATCGGTGTGCCAGGAATTGGCGCGGGTTTCCTTGGCGTCCAGGTGCAGAATGGCGGCGCTTTGTTCAGCAGAACGCACGGTCGGATGCGGCACCTGATCCCCGAAACGCCGGGAAAAAGCTTCGTGCCCGGCGTCATCCAGATGTTGGTTGCGAAAGAACAGCACTTTATATGTCAGCAGTGCCTGATTAATAAATTCGAAATTCTCAGCACTGATGTGTTCACCTAACTTCACGCCTTCCAGTTGTGCGCCAATTCGACCAGCGACCGGTTTAATTTGAATGGCCATCGAGCTACCTCCTGTCTCACGAGTAGTTGTGAGACAGATCATAAAGACATAAAAGCAGCCCTGACTAATCACAAATTATTCTAAAGATATAAGAACAGCCATATAGCAAATCTTTTACCAAGCCCGGAGAAAAGCTATAAGCCAAGTGTTATTAGCTCATAACTTTTTAGTTGGTTTAACGAGCGAGTTTGATCCACATCGAAACCGACGTAGCCAAGGTGACTAAAATCCATTAAACATTAGGTCTGAGCGCTTCAGCGATTTTCTGAAATTAAACTCTTTCAATGAAATTGGCTGAGAGGCTGCACGGCAGATGTCGTCAGTATTCGACAGAGAGTGCGGATCATTGGCCTGTTTTTCTACTTTCGCGGCGGCGGGGTTTTTCTTTTCCAGCAGGAAAGTTTATTGACCTTCAGATTGGCCACCTGCAAGCGCTGGTCAGCGCCTTCTCATCGAAAACAAACTGTCTGTACCTAATGGCAAAAGGCATAAAGCAGCCAGACATTCGAAGATAGGCGGACACAGATCCAGAGGGGCAGAACCGGCTTCAGGGCAACGGCTTATTAAGCCGCCCATCAAGGGCAAAAGGCTCTTGCAACACCAACTCATACAACCCAAGAGCCAGTTGCGGGTTCATCAACAAATTCCAGCTATGCGGCGAAACACTAGAAGGGACCAGTACAAAGGGATGCTGGCTCAACAAGTCAGCACCGAACTGCTGCTGGCTGCGGCTTGGGGTACCCGGTACCAGCCAATTCGGGTTCGCAATGCTCTCCGGCTGCACCACATAAATCTTCGACGGGTCCAGCACCCGGGCCTGCGTCAGACAATGGGGCTTGCAATCCAGCGCATCGAAATCCTTAAACACCGCCACCTCAAGGATGGCCGTAGAGGCGTCCAGGGCGGCATAAACCGTGGCCATACCCCTAGGGTTCCAGCGCCCACCCACCTTTTCAGCCCCCACGCCCGAATTCCAGGTGGTGGCATACTCAGCAGGATCAAGGCGCCAGAAGTGAACCTCATTGCTCAATGGGTCTTTAGCCATCAATAGACCCCGTACTCAATGCGCGTCAGAAAGTCAGTCACCAACTCATACCCGACCGAATTAGAAATCAGGTCGATAGGCGTCTCACCATCCAGGCCCCGCGCAGGCTTGACCATCCACTGTTCGGCAAGCTCACGCGAACCCAGCACATCCGTGGCCTTTTCCAACACCTCAGCATAATTGAGCGCGCGCGTGCTTTGCTCCGGGGTCAACGCTTCATTGGGCGTTTTCAGTCGCCGCGCAAGCGTGCGATCAGACGCACCAACGATTTTCGACAACACACCGCATTGCTTATACACAGTGCTGTTTTCGATCATGTTGAGCACCGACTGAAGCGGGAAACCGTTTTTAACAGCCCTGTAGACTTCCATACGATCATCGCTAATTTTTCCAGAGAGCAAGATCGAGACCATTTGTGGGAAGCGACGCGTAGCAGTCACACTCACCGCAGGCTCCTCGTTAATCAAAATTTTTATGTCTGCTTCAAGTTCGCGCAGTGTGGCTTTACTAATCAGACCGGCCCCTTTAACAGACTCTTCGACAACAACATCTTTTTTCTTGGCGCTCATAGCAGCCTCCGTCGCTCCGACATCTGGCATAAACTATAGTGCCAAATGGCAGAAAACCCAACCCGACAGCTTTTCGTTCGCCACCCGGATGTTCAAACCAAACACCAGTCTGTGAGCAGAGACAACAAGTTCCGAGAACCTGTGGCGAGGGAGCTTGCTCCCTCGCCACAGAACAGCTGTTACACAGATGGCTCAACTTTATCCAGCACCCGGTTCGCAGTGATCTCCGCCACCATGATGCTGTTTGAAATACCCAGCAGGGCATAACGCGACTCACCCTCCAGATGATCCACCAACTGATGGACCATCACATCGACCGAGGCCAGCGTCTCGACCAAAAAAACCGCCAGGGTTTCGGTCGTGGCTTCTGGGTCCACGGAAAACAGAGTACTGCGCGTTCGCTTGGTGGCTTTGATGTCGGCATTCGACGGGAAGTGGAAGTTGAGGGCGCGTTCGGCTGCCTCGTTGAGGTTTTTTGAATCAGGTTCGTACGGGGATACTGGATCGGTGTCTGGTGGATTGGGCGTTACTTTGAACATTGGCTCTAACCTCATAAGAGTGAGGCTGCAACCAGCTCGCGACTAAACGAGAGGGAGGCAGCTGTGCACAGGTTAGTCGACCGATGAGCCAAGAAATCGGCGCGCCGAAGCGCCCTGCGCACAACCGCCATCAAGTGCAGGCATGGGATACCTGACTGATAGAGACATTGTGCGTCTTGACATCAACGGGCGACTAAACCCGATCACTGATGGGCAGTGACAGGAGTCAAGTTACCGAGCAGGCCCAAAGCGCACAAGCCAGCGGATTCTGGCGCGGCCGTAGGCAACGGCGCAAGGTTTTGTAGCTTTCAGGACGTAACATTGAGGGCGTTTAAACAAAAGCCATTTCATGGTTAAACAGGCGAGCAACCCGACTTCCCCGTGTTTTGCCACGCCTCAAACTGATATGATTTTTTTCAGAAGTGTTGCATATAGATTTTTATTGTGTCATTTATAGTCTCGCCGATCACAGGACTGATCCACCGCGCCAACCCGGATGGCGGGCACCCGTTTCCCCCAAATGCCCTCCAGGAGTCAACAATATGAACAAGACAGAACTTCTAGGTGCTCTGGCGCTATGCGCTTTCAGTTTCCTGGCACATGCCGACGAAGACAGCCTGCGTATCGGTATCGAAGCCGCCTACCCTCCCTTCTCCTTCAAGACACCGGAGGGCAACGTCAGCGGGTTCGATTACGACATCGGCAATGCTTTGTGCGAAGAAATGAAGGTCAAATGCGAGTGGGTCATTCAGGAGTTCGACGGCATGATCCCGTCGCTCAAAGTGCGCAAGATCGATGCCGTGCTGTCGTCGATGTCAATCACCGAAGACCGGATGAAGTCCGTGGACTTCAGCAAAAAGTACTACCACACACCGGGCAAGTTCGCGATGAAGGCCGGCAACGTGATCAACGACCCATTGGTGGACCTCAAGGGCAAGAAAGTCGGCGTGCAACGCTCCTCGACTTACGATCGTTTTGCCACCGAGCAACTGGAAAAAGCCGGCGTCGTCGTGGTGCGTTACGGCTCACAGAATGAGGCTTTCCTCGACTTGGCCTCGGGTCGTCTGGACGCCACCCTCGCCGACATCGTCAACACCGATGAGAGCTTCATCAAAACACCGGCTGGCCAGGGCTTCACGCTGACAGGACCCGACATCAACGACCCGAAATATTTTGGCCGGGGCGCCGGGATTGCCGTGCGCAAAGGCGACAGTGCCAACGTTGCGCGTCTGAGTGCCGCGATTGACGCCATTCGCGCCAATGGCAAGTACGGGCAAGTGATGGCCAAGTACTTCGCGTTCGATATCTACGGCGAGTAAGCCCTACCCCTGCCCCCCTGACCCAAGACCCGGCGACGGCCCGTTGCAGGCGTCTGTCGGGGCTTGTCTTGCGCGCCTCGTGGCGCTCGCTTGAGGAACTTCATCATGCTTCACGGCTACGGATCGAGCATTCTCGATGGCGCCTGGCTGACCATAAACCTGGCCTTGACGTCCATGTCCCTGGCGATTGCCCTGGGTCTGATTGGCGCGGCCTTCCGATTGTCACCGCTCAAATGGCTGGCCCTGCTCGGGGAAAGTTACACCACCCTGATTCGCGGCATTCCTGACCTGGTGCTGATCCTGCTGATCTTCTACGGCGGCCAGGATCTGGTGAACCGCATTGCCCTGGCGCTCGGTTACACCCGCTATATCGACATCAACCCCTTTATCGCGGGCGTCTGCACCATGGGCTTCATTTTTGGCGCCTACCTCTCGGAAACCTTTCGCGGCGCCTTCATGGCGATCCCCAAAGGTCAGGCCGAGGCAGGCATGGCCTATGGCATGGGCGGTGCGCAGGTGTTCTGGCGAATTCTGGTACCGCAGATGATTCGTTTCGCCATTCCCGGGTTCACCAACAATTGGTTGGTACTGACCAAATCCACCGCGCTGATCTCGGTGATCGGCTTGCAGGACATGATGTTCAAAGCCAAGAACGCAGCGGATGCCACACACGAGCCCTTCACGTTTTTCCTCGCAGTGGCAGCGCTATATCTGATGCTCACCAGCCTGTCCTTGCTGGTGCTGCGCTATCTGGAAAAACACTACTCGGTCGGCATCAAAGCCGCCGAATTGTGAGGGGAGCCGCCATGATTCTCGACTACAACCTGATTTGGGAAAACCTGCCGCTGTACTTCAATGGCGCCTTGTTGACCCTCAAAGTCCTGCTCATTTCCCTGGCCCTGGGTCTGGTATTGGCGATTCCACTGGCGCTGATGCGGGTGTCGCGATCGCCGCTGATCAACTTCCCGGCCTGGCTCTATACCTACGTGATCCGCGGCACGCCGATGCTGGTGCAATTGTTCCTGATCTATTACGGCCTGGCGCAGTTCGAAGCAGTGCGCCAAAGCGTGCTCTGGCCTTACCTCTCCAGCGCCACCTTTTGCGCCTGCCTGGCCTTCGCGATCAACACCAGTGCCTATAGCGCAGAGCTGCTGGCCGGCAGTTTGAAATCCACGCCCCATGGCGAGATCGAAGCAGCCAGGGCCATGGGTATGTCACGCCTGACCCTGTATCGCCGCATTCTCCTGCCGTCGGCCTTGCGCCGGGCATTGCCGCAGTACAGCAACGAAGTGCTGATGATGCTGCAAACCACGAGTCTGGCCTCCATCGTCACCCTCGTCGACATCACCGGGGCCGCGCGGACTGTCAGCTCGCGGTTCTATCTACCGTTCGAGGCGTTTATCACCGCGGGCCTCATCTACCTCGCCCTGACCTTCATTCTGGTGCGTCTGTTCAAGTTGGCCGAGCGCCGCTGGCTGGCGTATCTGGCACCGCGCAAGCACTAAGGAGTTGCTATGGAGCACATTCAATACCTCTTGCCGTGGAGTGCATCGGGCACCGAACGCACGCTGACCCTGTTTCGTTTTGGCAGTGGACCACGCAAAGCGTACATCCAGGCGTCATTGCATGCCGACGAGTTGCCGGGGATGCGCGTCGCTGTCGAGCTCAAGCGCCGTCTTCTGGAACTGGAATCACAAGGCCGCCTGACCGGGGTGATCGAGTTGGTGCCAATGGCCAATCCGATCGGTATCGCCCAGATGTTCCAGGCCACCCATCAGGGGCGCTTCGAGTTCTCCAGCGGCAAGAACTTCAATCGCGACTTCCCGGTGTTGGTCGACGCCGTTGCACCGCTGTTGGAAGGCCAATTGGGAGACGATGCCGACGCCAACATCGCACTCATCCGCCGCGCCATGGGCGATGCCCTGGCCGCCATGCCAGCACCGACCTCGGAACTCGATGGCCTGCGCCGCTTGTTGCTGCAGCATGCCTGTGACGCCGATGTAGTGCTGGACCTGCACTGTGATTTCGAATCGATCATGTTGTTGTATGCGATGCCGCAACACTGGCCGCGTTTGCAGTCACTGGCCGCTCGCCTCGGTGCCGGGGTCACGTTATTGGCCGAAGATGCGGGCGGCAGTGCCTTCGACGAAGCCTGCGCAATTGCGTGGTTACGCCTGGCTGAGCTGTTTCCTGAAGCCAATATTCCCCTGGCGTGCGTGGCCACCACCATTGAATTGCGTGGCATGGCTGACACCGAGCGCGAGCAATGCGTCGACAGTGCACAAGCCATTCTCGGCTATCTCGCCGAACAGGGCTTGATCAGCGGTGACTGGCCAGCGGCACCGCCGAGCCATTGCCAGGCCATGCCATTCGCCGGCACGCAGTACGCCTGTGCGCCCCATCCAGGTGTGGTGAGTTTTCTGCAACCGCTGGGCGCGCAGGTCAGGGTCGGCGATCCGCTATTCGAAGTCATCGACCCGCTGACCGACCGCCATAGCGTGGTGAGCGCCAGCACCGACGGCATTCTCTACGCCCGCGAACGGCTGCGTTTTGCCCAGCCCGGATTGTGGCTGGCCAAAGTTGCAGGCGTCACCCCCATTCGCCAGGGTCGCTTGCTCAGCGACTGATTCCAGAGAGTTCAAACCATGTACAAACTTGAAGTTCAGGACCTGCATAAAAGTTACGGCGCACACCAGGTACTCAAGGGCGTGTCCCTGCAAGCACAGGCCGGTGACGTGATCAGCATCATCGGTTCCAGCGGCTCTGGAAAAAGTACGTTCCTGCGATGCATCAATCTGCTGGAACAACCCAATGCCGGCAATATCGTGCTCAATGGCGAACCGCTCAAGCTGGTGACCAACAAGCTTGGCGGGCTGAAGGCGGCCGAACCCAAGCAGTTACAACGCATGCGTTCGCAGCTATCGATGGTGTTTCAACACTTCAACCTCTGGTCACACATGAGCGCTCTGGAAAACGTCATGGAAGCCCCGGTGCATGTGCTGGGCCTGGGCAAGAAAGAGGCACGGGAAAAGGCCGAGCACTACCTGAACAAAGTCGGTGTGGCGCACCGTATGAACGCCTGGCCGGCGCATATGTCCGGTGGCGAGCAGCAGCGCGTGGCCATTGCCCGCGCACTGGCGATGGAGCCGCAAGTGATGCTGTTTGATGAGCCGACGTCGGCGCTCGACCCCGAATTGGTCGGCGAAGTGCTTAAAGTCATGCAGGATCTGGCGCAGGAAGGCCGCACCATGGTGGTGGTGACTCACGAAATGGGCTTTGCCCGCGAGGTTTCGAACCAACTGGTGTTCCTGCACAAGGGCGTTGTCGAAGAACGCGGCGACCCGCGGGAGGTGCTGGTCAACCCGCAGTCCGAACGCCTCCAGCAGTTTCTGTCCGGGAGCTTGAAGTAGGACCGCCGCGCCCCCATCCACTGCTCGGCGCTGCCCTGACAAGGTTGGCTTCGGATACACTCCAGCCAACCTTGTCAGGGCATCAGGCACAGCCCTTCTCTCACCTTCAGGAATTGTTGAGCTGGATATGCCAACCCCATCGAAAGACACCACTGTCTATGCCGCTCCGGTCATGCGCAAACTGACGGAAATCGTTTCCGAACTGCCGCCGTCACTGCGCAAGGTGGCGGACTTTATCCTGCGTCACCCGCTCAAAGCCGCGACGCTGACCATCGAGGAGATGGCTCACGAAACATTGACCTCACCCGCCGCCGTCAACCGTCTGGCCAAAGCGCTGGACCTCGGTGGTTACAGCGGCATGAAGGCCGAACTGGTCGCAACGTTGCAGCAAATGGTGTCGCCGGTCGACAAACTGCGCAACGAACTTGCCCATCGCCCGGGCGGCGCGTTTGGCCTGCATGAGCAACTCCAGAGCGCCAGCAGCAACCTGACTACGGCAACGAGCAACAACCACGCCGACACCTTTGAAGCGTTCGTCACTCGCCTGACCACGGCACGCAAAATCTACATTCTGGGGTTCGGCAACAGTGTTTACTTCGCCGGCCTCGCCGCCTCGACCCTGATGCCCTTCTGTGCCGACGCCACGGCCATCAGCATGGAGGGTGGCAACGAAAATGCCGCGTACCGACTGGCCGCGATCACCGATCAGGACGTATTGCTGGCGATCTCTCTGCCGCGCTACTCCCTCGACACCCTGCAACTGGCACGCTTCGCCAATGAACGTGGCGCATCGGTGCTGGCAATTACCGACTCACCCGCCTCACCGCTCACCGGCATCGCCGAGCACACGCTGTTTGCGCCGTGCGATCACCCGGTGCTGACCAGTTCCAACATCGCCGTGCTTGCCTTGATCGAAGGCTTGGTCGCCGGCGTGATGGCGCGCAATAAAGAAGCGGTGAAGCTGGCAACAGAACTGACAGAAAGCGTGATGTCGTACCTGCATATTCCTAACAGCGGTAAACCAGCGAAAAAGTGATTTCGTTCTGGTTTTTACCTGATAGACAGCAACTCAACCGCGCACCAGGTAAGCGCCTGACGGAACCCGATGTCGCAGCTTCTTGCATTTGCCGGGTGGGGGCTGATGTCCGGGCGGGCGATCGGGAAACCAGATGCGGCATTTACCCGGAGGCGGCCAATGGCCGCGGGGAATTTCAACCTCCCCGTACGCGGGCTCTGGCTCGACCGAAGTCACTTGCAACTCTGCTTCGGGATTGGACCTGCCAGCCGTTGGCAAATCCGATACCCACTCTTCATTTGCGCGAGCGAAGTTGCCTGCGTGAGGTTCCGCGTCCGGAGTAAATTGTTCAGCAGTGGCCATATCTGCTTCGCGACGTCTTTGGGCCTCCTCTGCGAGCCCTTTCTGTACTGCGACCAAGTCCTCACTGGCGTTGGGTGAGGTACCCGAAGCCTTGGCCTGCTGCGCAGCCTGGATCAATTGGAGGTTGCGGTTGCGTAACTCGACGTTGCGACCAACCCGCATGTTCGAGCGCGCCGCCAACGTTTCAGCCTGCTGGTACTGTCCCTGCTGAAGACGCAACACGCCGAGGTAATGCAGCGTCGCGGGATTGTTCGGCTGGATATGCAGGGCACGCTCCAGCGTGGCAGCTGCTTGGTCCAACTGGCCATTTTCATACTGCCGCGAGGCGGTTTCGATCAGGGTGGTCGATGCGCTGTTACTTTGCGAGGGCGCTCTTCGCTCGGCAGCAACCGAGCAAAGCGACGCGACGGCGCAGAACGCCAGGATGAGACCCGGCAGAAAACTCTTGTTTGGCATCAGGGGCGGACTCGGCTGATCTGAGACGGCGCTGCCGTAAAACAGGCACCATCGCTGCTCGGCATCTCCAATACAGCGCCGGTACTGACCTGGCCAGCGCCCTGAAGTTCCCGCTGCAACGGCCACTGCGCCTTCACACGTTCATTGCAATGGCGAAAAAGCCGCTGGCAGGTAAATCGTCGAGCGCATGTCACGCAGTTGCGGACCGGAGTTCTCGGGTGGCCAGACACCGTCTGCCACGGCTTGAGTCCGCACTTGCAGGCGCTGCTCCAGGGTCGACCACGGCCAGATGTGCAGGTAGCGCGGCAAGGCACCGTCGGTGGCATAAAACGCCGCATACACCGGCGAATACTGCTCGGCGGTACGCGGTTCCACGGCCTTGATCCAGCCATCGAGTGTCGGTTGCAACCCGGAACTGACCAGGTCGTACACGCGCATTTCGTAATACGGCCCGTGTTTTCCGGCGCTCAAGGGAGTGAGGAACGGGAACAAGCTGTAATTTTCGATTCGCAGGTCGGTGATAAAGGCGTTAATACCGAAGGCTTCGCCCTCCAACAGAAAGCGCTCGCGCTCCGCTTGCCGCAGGCCTTCGTCGGCATAACCGCGCAGCACGGCAATTTGATTCAGCTGGCCGATTTCCGACGCCCAGCACCCCATCAGCGTGCCTCCCACTCCGGGCTTGGCCAACGCGGCCTCGATTCGGACCAGTGCCTCTGCAACGGTCCGCACACGCACCGTAAAAGTAATCAGTTCAAACAATCGCATAACGTGCTCCGCTCATTCGTTGCCCTTAGCCTAAACCAGAGCCTCAAAGGCGAGATATTGAGACGAACCCCTTGGTGTACGGCGATCACCTTAGCGTTCTAGGTAGTTCCTTTATGTAGTTCCTTTATGGCAACCGTCAGCAGGTAAACCCATGCAAGTCCGCTCGCCTGTATGCCAGGTTTCGAGGACTCGCTTCATCATGCCTCCTGCGCAAAGAGCTGATCGAGCCACGCGAGCGCATCGGCACGATTGGAGATGTCTGCGACGAATTCCTGACCACGTGCGGCGGCCTCCAGAGTCCCGGACGACGACCAGCGCTGCGATGGGTGATAGGTCAGGCCAACTCCGCCGCGTGCTGGGTTCAACCAGTCAGGTACCGACCAAATGGACGGACGCGGCGCACGACTCTCGGTCAGTCGAAAGCCCGTCTTGAACAGGCCGAACCCCGGGCGATCGGTTATACGACCGTCCAGCATCAGATGGTCGGCAGCAATGTAAAGCGTGTTGTTTTCCTTCCAGCCGGCCCGGGTGTGCGGGTGTTCTTCGAGCCAGGGGTAGTGCTCAGCCGCGTGTGTTCCATCGACACCCAAAGGGAAAACCTCGCCGATTTGCAGCCACCCAAATACGCGATGTTCGCGTTGCCCCGTGTATGACCAGCGGCCCTGGATTTGCATCACCGGCCGGAACAACCCCCAGAAGAGGAACAAATCGCCGACGCCGACACCTTGCCCGGCGAGATGACTCTGAGCTGCGGCAAGCTGACCGAGCGCCCCGCGCCATCCGGACGCGCGAGGGCGCACGCTGGAATCAAGATCTGGATCGAGGTGGCATGGAGTTGCTCTGGTGTGGCGGCCTCGGGTGAGTTGTTCGATGAGGGTCGGGATCGGTTCGGTCAGGTCGCCGAAGGTGATGGGCGTTGGCATGCGAGTGGGGATGGGGAGCGAGATTGGCCGCCCCTCCACGAGCGGGCTAGGAACTCCGCCGGCGCTGGAGTCGAAACCTTTGCGCGAGAGTATGAGTTTCATAAGCCGCCGCCAGTGGTGAGGTGCCGCTTGAAGTTGTGGTGTCCTGAGTTGGCCAGCGCAGACAAATCCAGCAAAAAAGCCTGAGGAGGCGAACGCAGCACATGATGCTGCGTACTCGCCTGTCACTCAATGCGGCGCGCGAGGGATCGTCTTGAGCAGGTCTTCGGGACTGATGTGACCAACGATCGGTTCCGAGACACTGCCCGGCAGCGGCAGGTCAAGGATGTGGCCCTTGATCTTGCCGATGACGTGCATTTCGCAAGGTTTGCAGTCGAACTTCAGCGTCAGCACCTCGTCACCGTGCACCAGTTGCATCGGCGCGACCTTGGTGCGTACACCGGTGACACCTTTGGCTTGCTTGGGGCAAAGATTGAAGGAGAAACGCAGGCAGTGCTTAGTGATCATCACCGGCACTTCCCCGGTTTCTTCATGGGCCTCAAACGCTGCGTCGATCAGCTTGACGCCGTGGCGGTGATAGAAGTCCCGAGCCTTCTGGTTGTAGACGTTGGCCAGGAATGACAAGTGCGATTCCGGATACACCGGTGGCGGATTGGTTTCGGCCTTGCGATGACCTCTTGGGTGGGCGAGCAGACGGGCCACGGTCAACGCGTCAATCACTTCACGGCGCAAGGCTTTGAGCTGCGAGTTGGGAATGAAGAACGCCTGGGGTGCATCCAGCTCGATGGCGGTGGCGTGATAGTCCGTGGTGCCCAATTGACCGAGCAGATCGCGCAGTTGCTCCAAGGCCTGCTCCGGCTTGTTGGCCAGACCGAACGGACCGTCCAGAGACAAGCTGGCACTGACGCCCTCTTCGCTCGTGGCTGTCAGTTGCAGGCGCTGCTCATCAAGACGTGCAACCCAACTCAAACCGATACGACGCTCGGCGGAGGTCTTCTGCAAGGCTTGCTGCCAGTTATGGTCAAGGTTGCGGCTCAATGGATGGTTAGGCCGCAACTTGAACATCCCATCCGGCATCTCGTTGGGTTCGACACGGTAGCGATAGCGCTTCTGACCCTCTTCGAGGAATTCACCCTTGGGCTCGGCGATGTTGGCGCGAAAGCCCACCACCTCACGCTTGATCTGCACGTTAAGGCCATCACCATTGGACAGCGGTTCAAAGGTCACCACCTGCAAATCACGCTTGCCCACCTTCTCCACCACGCCCACCGACAAGCCAGTGAAGGTCGGTGAGTCGAAGGCGCCGATGTCGATCTTGCGCTCACTGACGAAGTAGTCGGTGCTGCCACGGTGGAAGGTCTTGTCCGGGTCGGGCACGAAGAAGTGTGCGGTGCGGCCGCTGGATGCCCGAGCCAGATCCGGACGATCTTCAAGCACGTCGTCCAGACGCTGACGGTAATAGGCCGTGATGTTCTTCACATACCCCATGTCCTTGTAGCGCCCTTCGATCTTGAACGAGCGAACGCCGGCTTCGACCAACGCACGGATGTTGGCGCTCTGATTGTTGTCCTTCATCGAGAGCAGGTGTTTTTCGTAGGCGACTACACGGCCCTGGTCGTCCTTGAGGGTATAAGGCAAACGACAGGCCTGGGAGCAGTCGCCACGGTTGGCGCTACGACCGTTCTGTGCGTGGGAAATATTGCACTGCCCGGAGAACGCCACACACAACGCGCCGTGGATGAAAAATTCGATCGCCGCATCGGTCTCGTCGGCGATGGCGCGAATCTCTTGCAGGTTCAGCTCGCGGGCCAGTACCAGTTGGGAGAAGCCAGCCTGGTCAAGGAACTTTGCCCGCGCCAGGGTCCGGATGTCGGTCTGGGTGCTGGCGTGCAGCTCAATCGGCGGGATATCCAGCTCCATCACGCCCAGATCCTGAACGATCAACGCGTCGACGCCAGCATCGTACAGCTGGTGGATCAGCTTGCGCGCCGGCTCCAGTTCGTTGTCATGCAGAATCGTGTTGATAGTGGTGAACACTCGGGCGTGGTAGCGACGGGCGAACTCCACGAGTCGGGCAATATCGCTGACTTCGTTGCAGGCGTTGTGCCGGGCGCCGAAGCTCGGGCCACCGATGTACACGGCGTCGGCACCATGCAGAATGGCCTCGCGAGCGATGCTCACGTCACGGGCGGGGCTGAGCAATTCCAGGTGATGTTTGGGAAGAGACATATTTTTTATCTGGTTATCACGGTCGAGGTGCGCATTGTAGCGGGCAAAAACGTGATGGGCACGTGGGGCGACGGAATGGATCCTGTCACTCACCCGTGACATCCAGAGTGTCAAGGGTCTCGGTCCTGACAGGCAGCTTTCGTTCGACCTACACCACCACGGTCAACCAGGCCGACACCAGCAGCAAAAAAGCCAGTGCATGGTTCATGCGTTTGAACGCCTGTGGCGAACCAAAAAACCGGGCACTGCCCACGCCGAGCAACGCCCACAGGGTCATGCACGGCAAGGAGACCAACAGAAACACCAGCGACAACACCACCAGCCGCATGGTCTTGTCGCCGCCACCGACAAATACGCTCACCACCGCCACCGCCATCATCCAAACCTTGGGGTTGACCAATTGCAGGGTGGCGGCGCCGACCACGCTGAGACCTTCGTCGCTCGAGGTGGCCGGGTCCAAGGATGGCGGCGCACTTTGAAAGATCTGCCAGGCCAGCCAACTCAACCAGAGCACACCGGCCCAGGCCATTGCCTGCTGCACACGCGGAAACCGCAGCAGCGTCTCGCCCACGCCGAGCCCGACTGCAAACACAATCAGTGCCGCCGCCACGCATGCGCCAAAAATGATGGGCAGTGTGGCACCCAGCCCCCACCGCGAACTGTGACTCAACACCAGAATATTGGTCGGTCCCGGGGTAATCGAGGCAACGAACGCAAACAGCAGGAAAGGCAAGAACGATTCCATGGCTCAGACTCCCTGAAGGCGTATCGAAGGGGCGGAAAAGAACAGCGAAAAGGACATGGCATGGACTCCTTGATCAAATAGGAAACCATGGTCGCGAGTCGGCGGGATTCAGTCTGGAAGGTTTGAGCAGCGCTTGCGGTAATCCGCGGGTGTGAGCTGGTAGGCACGGAGAAACCAGCGCCCCATATGGCTTTGATCGGCGAACCCGAGTGCACTGGCCACCTGTGCCGGCGACTCACCCCGCGCCAGCAACTGCCGTGCCTTGGCCAGCCGCAGCTGGATCAAATAAGCATGAGGCGCCAGCCCAAAAGCTGCCTTGAAGGCCCGCGTCAGACGAAAGCGATCAACACCACAGGCTTGGGCCAGATCATCCAGTCCGATGTCCTCGTAGGCATGGGTATGCAGATAGTCACGCGCAACCTGGGCCACCAACGGCAGGCGCGGATCAAAGGTCTGACGCTTGCGCCAATCAAGGTGGCAAGTGAGCGAACCCAACAAAGTGTCGATGGCACTCTGGCGCACGATGCGCAAGTCACCCTCATGGAGCGCGTGGAAGGCTAGATAAATGGCAGTGGCCAGGCCCGGATCCTGACTCAGGGTGTCGGCAAAACCCGGCTGACTGTTGGTCGGTGCGTGCTCAAACAACGCGAGCAACTCCCGTTCCAGCCAGTGCGGATCGAGGTAGAGCATGGAATAGGTAAACCCCTCCTCGGTGGGCGCATGCCCATCGTGAATCTCCCCCGGCTCCAGCATGAACACCTTGCCCGGCGTACTGAGGTGGCGAACGCGCCGGCAATTGAACTGCTGCACTCCCTGCTCGGTGACCCCCACCAGATAACTGTCATGCCAGTGCGGATCGTAGGCATGTCCCTGAAAATGGGCACGAATCGATTCAATCCCGGTATCGGCATCCTGGGACAGCTCAATCCAGTTGCGTTTATCCACGCAAGGCTCCAGAGGTAATGATTCAGCATTGAACTGTGCGGACGACTAAATTACCGCGCTTTGGAAAAGCACGTTTAGAAGATTTGTGCAGGTGGGTGCTGAGCCATAACTGCCGGTCGTGACCGACAAGGCGCTGCTGGCCCTGACTGAACCAACCACCGCCGCCATGCCCGCGGAATATTTTGGTTCTGTCATGAATAGCCAAGCGACTGTCGTCGAATGACAAGCGCCCCCGATTCGGGGGCTTTTTAATGGGAGCCATAAAAAAGCATCTGGCGATTGAGCCAGTCTGGTCGCCCACAAGGCGAACGCGACGGCTGCACCTGCGTCACGAGTTGCTTGGTACGCCAAGCAGGAGAACAACAATATGAACTTCGTGAAAAGTTTTCTGGCTGCTCCACTCCTCATGGCCCTGACCATCGATGCACAGGCCTATGTATCGAATCAGGAAGCCGCCCAACTGGGCACCAGCCTGACGCTGGTAGGCGCTGAAAAGGCCGGTAATGCCGATGGTTCCATTCCGCCTTATAGCGGTGGCTTGACCACTGCCCCGGCCAGTTTCAAGACCGGTGACAGCATGCGCCCGGATCCCTATGTGGACGAAAAACCACTGCTGATGATCAATGGAAAGAATGTTGACCAGTACAAAGGCATGCTGACTGCCACCACCGTCGAATTGGCCAAGCGCCACCCCGACTACCGCATCGACGTGTATCCGACCCACCGCACCGCATCGCTGCCGCAGGCGGTACTGGACAATAGCCGCAAGAATGCCACTGCCGCCACGTCCCTCAACGGTGGGATAGCCTTCGACAATGTTTTGCCCGGTGTGCCGTTCCCGATCCCGAAAACAGGTGCCGAGGCGATGTGGAATTTCCTGCTGCGCTACCAGGGCGTCAACATTCGTTCCAAGTACGATTCCTGGAACGTCGACTCGGCAGGAGTGGCGAGCCTGGCGGTCACCGGCGAGGCATTCGTCTCCTTCCCGATTTACGAGAACCTGTCGAAGCCCATCAACAACTCCGACCTCTACTACCAGTTGAAACTGTCCTATACCGGACCTGCGCGGCGAGCCGGCGAGTCGATCATGCTCAAGAACGCCACCAACCCGCTGCAGCGTCCTGGCCGTGCCTGGCAGTACATGCCGGCCCAGCGCCGGGTCAAACAGATTTCGATCCTGGCCTACGACACTCCGAACCCCGGTACCGCCCGTGCACTCGAACTGTACGACTGGACGCTGGTGGGCAAGCAAGAAATGATCGTGCCCTATAACACCTACAAACTGACCTATGCCCGGGATGCCAAGTCGCTGACTACCCCAAACTTCATTTCCCCGGACTTCGTACGCTGGGAAAAACACCGCGTCTACGTCGTCGAGGGCAACCTCAAGTCCGGTGCAAAGCACATCTACCAGAAACGCCGCTTTTACTTGGACGAAGACACTTGGGCCGCTCTGGCCTCCGATCAGTACGACACGAGTGGCCAGCTTTACCGTGGCTCCTTCGCGTTCCTCAGCCAGAGCTATGACCAGCAGGTCCCGGATGCCACGCCTTTCATGACGTACGATCTGTCGCGCGGCACCTACAACATCAATGGCGTGGTAGGTCCTCATGGTGGAATTCGGTATACGGAAGCGCTATCGACGGCGCAGTGGGTGCCAGAATCCATGGCGGGTGCCGGTATTCGCTAGGTCCGGGGTTATACCGCACAGACAATGAGCCTTAGCTCAGGACGAGACACTGAAATGCATAAAGCCCCGCCCCCTCAAAGGGGACGGGGCTTTTTACTGCACACCATTTTGAAACAACGCCCTCGCCTACCCTTGTGGATCTACGTGATCAAGCACTCGGTTTACCGGCAGCTCTGCCAGGGAAATCATCTGCTGGATGGCTAGCGCTATGTTGCATTGCGGGGGCGGTGAGGCAGTACTTCCCGAAAGGAACTGACCTTGCGGATCACTCGCAAGACACGCTAGTGCAGAAAGAGGCCTTCCAGTGTGAGACTGGAAACGACTGCTTTGGGTCGGTTTCAGGCGGTCGTGGCAGGCAGAAGTCGGCCCAATACTACCGGTCGATCCGCCCGGAAAATGCAAATGCTATTCAGTCCGGCTCCTTGGATTTCAATTTCTGTCCAAACCATTTGAGTATTTTCTCAACGAGCTTTGCGTCTTTCTCCGAAAACACTAGCTCTGCCCCCTCCGGTATTGCAGTCAGCCTGCGCTTCATTCCACGAATATGCACACTACGAAGTCCAATCACTCCGATACCACCAATTCCGACCAGGCAAGCTACTGGGACAGCTATTGGAGTCGAAGAGATCAGACCGGCAGACATAAGCATACCGGTAAGGCCAGTGGCTCCAATGGACGTGCCAAAGATTCCTGCACTACCAATAATCGCGCTGCCAGCACCGGTTACTGCTGCTGTACCCATTCCTAATGCCGCAAGAGCAGTACCGCCCACCGTGTAGATAATTGTCGAAATCGCTGCAGTACTGAGATATGTCCCAGCCACATACCCTGCGGCCGAGCTTACTATCATGCCTCCAGCGGCATGTGGAACCAATGTTCCACCAGCCGCGAGAGCTGCAAGAATGGGTACGATTGGTAGTGGCATGCTCTGCTCCTTTGAGACGGTTGCCGCCCTTCACGGCAGGCAGCAATCGGCCCAGGCTGTGTGAACACATTTTGGAGCAGGTTTTACAGTCAGGACTGGAACGAAAATCGCGCTCCTACGCAAATTTCCGGTCTGCTGATTAACCAAACGCTGGCAGATTTTACGTAGCAACGCAGACTTCAAAACGGCGCATGCGTTTTCACACAGCCTGGACCAGACGGTGGACACAGTGATGGCAAATGGGTAGCGTTACCGATGCCGCTTTCGAATCCAGAAGGCAGCAGGGCTTACCGCCGCCCTTGTCGTGTTTCTCTCAGGGCGATGTCGCGTTTGCCGCAACCACGTCTAAGCTAGACAAGCACTTGCAGGGCGACAAGGAGCGTTATACGACAAGCCATCGCAACAAGAAACTCGACATGGCATGTCGTCTAATTAGTAGTTAGACCTCAGGAGAGATCCCCGATGCCCAGAGAATTCGAGCTCATTACGTCCGTGCCAGTCCCCTCGAGGTCCGGCATCTCCCACCTTTACAAGTCAATGAACCTAGCGGACGCTTTTGCGATTCGGCTCCCTGCGGGCACATCTAGCAATCCAGATTTGCTAGCTCGATTCATCCTTTCCCACCAGCCATCCTGGATCGGATGGCTCACGAAAGTCCGAGACACTATCGTTGCCTGTTTCGGTCTCAAGACAGCCAAACACTTGGCATCACTTGCTAATCGGATTGGAATCTTCAAGGTCTACAGCACGAACCAGACTGAAATCGTGTTGGGAGAGGACGACAAGCACCTCGACTTCCGGATATCGGTTCTGTGTTCTGGAGAGGCAGAGCCAGAAGGCAGTCACCAACTCGTTTTTTCAACCGTGGTCCAGTGCCACAACCGTCTAGGCCGAGCCTACATCTTCGTCATTGCCCCATTTCACCGCTTGGTTGTTAAGGCCAGCCTCCTCCGTGCAGCGCAAGTCGGTTGGCCTCTGGCTACCTGCCCCTAAAGCTGAGGACGCTGTGTGCCCCTGAGGTCAACCCTTCCATCGAAAGGCTTGTTCCGGCAAGCCCGGCCCAGCCGCTCATGTCAAACGTCAGGCCTCCAGGATTCATTCGCGCCATCTGCCGTTCACCATTAAAGGAATGGAAAATATGTCCAGGTCTGCGTTCAGTGCCAAGGTCTTCGCCATCTATTTGTTCGTCGTGGGTGCCGTGTTAGTCGTCGCGCCGAACTTCTTGCTGGCGATCTTTCGGATTCCACCAACCTCCGAGGTCTGGATTCACGTGGTTGGCGTTATCGCGTTCAATATCGGCATCTACGCATGGGTCGCAGCCAAGCACGAAAACAAGCCATTTTTGGAAGCGTCGGTGTACACGCGCTTCGCCGTCTTCGTGGCCTTCACTACCTTCGCTGTCGCTGGCCTCGCCAGTCCAATGATCGTTCTCTTCGGAGTAGCGGATCTTTTTGGAGGCATATGGACCTACTTCGCACTGAAAGCCGATGCTCAGTCGATCAGGCCTATCCTGGCGGGCCAGCACTGAGGCCTAACTCTTCCATCGAGCGGACGTTAGGTTCAGTAAACATATGCTCAATAGACATTCAAGAATGGGAAAGCCAAAGGAAAAAGGAGGGGAAAGGGGACTGATTTATTTTCTTACTTCGAATGTCAGCTTCGGGTCGATTCTGTTGAAAAAGTCGGCTCGCCCAAATGACCTGAATATTGTCTGGTGAAAACGCCATTTTTACACGCTGCTACGTGAAATCTGAGCCCGGAAGCCTCTGCCAAAAGTAAAGATTTCAATCTCAGGCGCGTATTTTTCTGCCGTGGAAACCATGGCCGACTTTTTCAACAGAATCGGCCACAAGCGGTCATTCCTGACCGCTAGCAAGCGGCCTTACGATTGCACTGCCTGGATTGCTGGCCTGACGCCTGTGCACGATGCCCTGCAACCAGGCATCACTCCCTGTTCAGCACATCGATGATAGGGCAAGCAGCCCCGCCGTCGCCTGCATCGCACTCCTGCACCAGTCCGCCCAGCACCTGCCGAATTGCGGCAAGGTCGGCCATCTTTTGCTCGATCAGGGCCAGTTTGCGCACGGCCAGTGCTCGAGTCTCGCGACAAGTGCAGGCCGCATCAAGTGTCAGCAGTGCGCCCACCTCATCCAGCGTGAATCCCAGCGCCTGCGCCCTCTTGATGAAGCGCAACCGTTTGACCTGCTCCGGAAGATAGCACCGATAACCGCTGAGCGGCTTTGGCGGCTCATCCAGCAAGCCGCGTCGCTGGTAATAGCGAATAGTCTCGATGTTCACCCCGGCAGCTTCCGCCAACTTGCCGATACTCAGCCCTGTCGCCATCACACGCCCCTTGATTCTGTACTCGGGTACGGAGTGTAGAGTGACTCTAAGTTAGATCGATTCAATGGAGAAAACGATGGCTCAACAGATCGGCGGATCCTGAGGCGTTGACCAAGGCGACGACGAATGCAGTTTTTCCCTCCACCATGCACAAATGAGGCAACCATGAGCACCGTCATCCTCGAATCCGTGTTGACCTGCCCGCATTGCGGTTTCGCCAAGCAGGAGGCCATGCCCACGGATGCCTGCCAGTTCTTCTACGAGTGTGGCAGTTGCAAAACCCTGCTACGCCCGAACCCCGGTGACTGCTGTGTGTTCTGTTCGTTTGGCACGGTGAAGTGCCCGCCGTTTCAGGAGCAACGCGGATGCTGTGGTACGGCCTAACCTATGTTTATTCCGTTTATCAGACGCCCCTAACGCGCCTCCAACGGTGGTTATGGGAGGTTAGTGACATGTGGAATCACGCTCTGGTGCTCGTGATGACCTACCTGACTATCACCCTCACCATCGGCTGGTTGTATACCATGGCTCTCCTGTATTGGCTTTGACCCAATTGGTGACGATCGGTCGGTCCGCTAAGCTTTTAATATTTCGAATGGATTCTGGAATCACTCACAAAACTCAGTTGAGGTTGCGAAACGTGAGAGCCAGATTGATTGGGGCCACCATCATCATCGCGGTGATTGGTGTGACGACGCATAAGGTCATGGAATGGACATCTATCGAGAACGAGCGAAAGGATTCGGTGTGCAAGGCAGCGCAGCAGCATTTGAAAACCCTGGAAAGTCGAGCGCGAGCGATGGCTGCGGGACTGTCTATCGAAGCTTACGCAGAGGCCGAGAATACTGAGGTGGACAAATTGGTCAGCGCCTTGGATACCGCAAACAATGATGCTGAGGTTGAAGCTGTCATAGACGCACACGCTGCCCAGTTAGAGGCGAAAGACGCTGCAACCGATGCAGAATTGAAAAACCAAGGGAATCAGGTTTTTCTCGAACAGCAACTCAAAAAACAGCGCATTACCACTGATATCAAGCAAGAAATCAAACGCACCGAGAAGGCTGTAACTGAGGCCTGTGATTAGCGTTCGCTCCAAGTTTCGCCCGCCCCCTCTAGCCAACGCTCAAAAACGTTTTCACGCAGCCTGGGTCGTTTGTGGCCCTTCCTGACAGGCAGAAATCGGCCCAGAGTGTGTAAAAACGCTTTCTTGAACCCTTGCTATGATTTCTGAGGATTTCATCGCAAGGATCGCCCATGAAGCGCTTTATCCAAGGTGAACATCGAGGCCAAGGCACCTTACTTCCCGAAAGCCTCGACGACTACGTCAGCGATACCAATCCGGTGCGCATAGTCGACGTTTTCGTCGATGAACTCGACCTGGTCAGTCTGGGTTTTGATGGTGCTATTCCGGCTGACACAGGCCGGCCTGCTTACCACCCCGCAATCCTGCTGAAGATCTATATCTACGGTTATCTCAACCGCCTCCAGTCGAGCCGACGTTTGGAGCGAGAAGCCCAACGCAACGTCGAGCTGATGTGGCTGACCGGGCGTTTGATGCCGGATTTCAAGACCATCGCCAACTTCCGAAAAGACAACAGCAAGGCCATCCGAGGCGTCTGTCGCCAGTTCGTCGTGCTGTGTCAGCAATTGGGACTGTTCGGAGAAAATCTGGTCGCCATCGATGGCAGTAAATTCAAAGCAGTCAACAACCGCGACCGCAATTTCACCAGCGCCAAACTGAAGCGGCGAATGGAAGAAATTGAATCGAGCATCAGCCGTTACCTGGCGGCACTCGATGCTGCCGATCGGCAAGAACCCACAGCTTCCGAGCCCAGCGCCGTGCGGCTGGAAGCGAAAATCGCCAAGCTCAAAACTCAAATGAAGGAGCTTCAGGCGATCGAAATCCAGCTGAATGAATCGCCGGACAAACAAGTCTCACTGACCGATCCAGATGCCCGTTCCATGATGACGCGTGGCACGGGAATCGTCGGCTACAACGTGCAAACTGCGGTCGATACCAAGAACCATTTGATCGTTGCGCATGAGGTGACCAACGTCGGTTCCGACCGAGATCAACTCAGCTCGATGGCCAAGCAGGCCCGCGAGGCGATGGCGTCAGATACGTTGTCGGTGGTGGCTGATCGAAGTTACTTCAAAAGCGAGCAAATCCTCGCTTGTCACGATGCAGGCATCACCGCCTATGTACCCAAGCCGATGACCTCTGGAGCCAAGGCTGACGGGCGTTTCAATAACGATGCCTTCGTCTATGATGCGGCAAAAAACCAATACATTTGTCCAGCTGGAGAGGCGCTGATCTGGCACTACTCCTACGTTGAAAAAGGCCTGAAGTTGCATCGTTACTGGAGTTCGAAATGCCAGGGCTGCGCGTTGAAAGCACAGTGCACGCCGAGCACGGAACGACGAGTTCGACGCTGGGAGCATGAAGCCGTCTTAGAGGAGATGCAGCTTCGGCTGAGCAACGCGCGAGAGATGATGCGCGTCCGAAAACGGACGGTTGAGCATCCCTTCGGGACGCTCAAACAATGGATGGGTGCGACGCACTTCCTGACCCGAAAGCTGGCCGGGGTGGGTGCGGAGATGAGTTTGAATGTGCTCGCCTACAACATGAAACGGGTCATGAAAATCATCGGTGCTCACGGTTTGATGAAGGTGCTGTTGGCATAAAAAAGGCTAGTTTTGGCCCATCCCTGAGGCTGTAAAAACAGCGTTGACGTGTTCCAGGTCGCGACCGATGTGAGCCGCAGCATTGACCGCGCGATCGCTCAGCCAACGAACGTCGATGATCCAAAAAAATGCGGCCGTGAGCGTTTTTACACACTCTGGGCCAGAAGCGGCCCTTCTCGCCCCGTTAAATCCACGTCGCCTTAGGGCAAGCCCCCCTACTAAAAGCAGTCGGTGAAATTGGGCCGCTACTATCCCCATAAATGGGGTATTACACCCACCTACCGGGTGTTTACCACCTAATTTGAGTCTCGCTTGGAACACTGAGATACAGCTTGTTAATTAACTTGAACTTTTTCTTCGCCCTATTGCAATGGCTCATTCATTGCTTCACCCCTTGGTACCCGCAACAGCTGTCGTCCCGGACATCATGGAGACGGCGGGGCTTGCCTGATTCGGTATGACGCGAGGGGTGAAAAATGAAGCGCGCGACACCACCATGCAGCTCCATCGCCTTACTGCTCAGGTCAAGCCCGCCCTGTACGATGCTCCATACCCTGACCACCGCCAGCACCGTGCCGCTGGATGATTTCGGCTCGCCACCACCGACGACCCTCTCGGCGTTTAACAATCCGCCGGACGACCTCAAGGCCGCGCTGGATGTGCTGACCTTGCCACCAGCCAACCCAGGCGCGATTGTCCTGCCCAACGGCGTGTTCGGTGACCGGAACACGCCACGGGCTGACAACGTGCTTCAACCAAACTTGCAGACATCATTCAAAATCCCCACCAACGGCAAGCCCAGCCAATTGTTCAGGGCTCAGCCGTACACTCAGCAACTGCTGTGGCTCGAAGAATTCGGCACGGAAAAACTCGACCCGACACTGCCGGCGCCAACGTCATATGCACTAGCCGTTTGTGTTCACCCTGGTGCTGCTGTTCCTCGGTTACATCGGCCTGGCACTGAGCATCTGGCCGAACATCATCCCGCCATCCGTCAGCCTGTGGGCGGCGGCATCACCGGCCACCAGTCGGCTGTTCGCCCTGATCGGCGCGCTGTTCTTCCTGCCGGTGACCCTGATGAACACCTTCTGGAGCTAACCGTGTTCCGTGGAAAAGGGAGAATTGGTGATGTCTTCCACTAATAGATCAATTGCTGTAATCACGAAAAGGCCGAACACCCTTTATAAGCAGCTTGCTCAGTTGAGCCTAATATTTATCACGTTGCTGATTATGCTGGCGTTGTCCACTGTACTGGCGATGGAGTTGGCCCTTTGAGCGCTCTGACCTGCCGGCTCCGATGGCGGTCGATCCTGACTTGGCCAAGACGATCATGAAGCGATTCATTGAAGGCTAGGCGCGAACTCAAGTCATCTTGCTGCCGGAGTGCTTGGACGATTAGCCACGCAAGGTGTGTTGGGTGGACGCTTATTTCTCACGATTCATAGAGAGTGGTCGATAGCCGATTGTCATGAGCGCGGGTACGCATGGGCATCGACTCAGAGCCAAGTCCAGAAGCAAGAGAGTTTCACGGCCGGGTTTCCACCTCCACAAATGACCGAAATCGACCCAAGCCAGTCCGGTCGTGACAGGCACAAAACGGCCGATTCTGTTGAAAAAGTCGGTCTGCCCAAACTGCCTGATCATTGACTGGTGAAAACGCCTTTTCTGCACGCTGCTACGTGAAATCCGAGTCCGGAAGCCTCTGCCAAAAGTAAAGATTTCAATCTCGGACGCGTACTTTTCTGATGCGCAAACCATCGCCGACATTTTCAACAGAATCGGCCAAATGCGGTCTTTCGCAGGCGTCCAGGAAACCAGAGGCGATTCATTTTTACCTGCTTCTGCAGCAGAAATTGGTAAGGAGTCTAATATTGAAATGCGATAGATCGGTCCATCCCATATTTGCGTAATGATGCGAGGGACCGTTGGCATGTAGGCGGCTCCAACACTGGACCGGTGTTGGCTATATGGATTTAACTTTGGAGGGAACCATGAACCATCTCATCGCCACCGACGAGCCACCTGAAGCCGTTCGCCTCGTGGTCAAGGTTTACGCCTATTTGCTGCTCGCAGGATTTGCGTTTGCTCCGGCCTATCTGATTGGCTACTTATACTTCTTTCAGGACCCCACGCTTCTATTCGAGAATCACCTGTTCCATGTAATTGCGATCACGACAGCCACCTTGGAAGGCTTGTTTGTTACTTACGTAACGTGGCGCTGCTATCAGTCATCGGGAGATCCGCTGCTGCGATGGATGACGCTTGGTTTTCTCGGTTTTGTACTGATCTACGCGTTGCATGGTGCGTTCACGGGGCAAGCACACCACAATATCTGGCTGTTCCTGCTTTATGGACCGGCCTCTCGACTGGTCATGTCGATTCTGCTGTTAGTCGGAATGCTGTCGTACCACCGCCCACCTGATGCTGCGGACCAACGAACGAAGGCCCGCCCGTGGTTGACCTGGATAGGACTGTTCCTGCTGGTTGACGTGGCAGTGGCGTATGTCGCGAATTCGCCGATCGCCGGCAATCTCTCGGTGCGCCTCTCAATGGAAGGTGGTGCCCTCGTTCTTTCCACATTGACCGTGGCAATACTCCTGCTACGCCGTATCCGTTCGCCGCTGATGATGATTTTTGTCATCTCGGTCACCGCGTTCGCGCTGTCATCTCTTGCCTTCATCCTTGCACGTCCGTGGAACCATATGTGGTGGCTCGCTCATGCGATCTTCGCCGGTGGATTCTTCATGTTGAGCTATGGGGTAGTGCAAGCGTTCCTCACCACGCGGTCGTTCTCGAAGATTTACAGCCAAGAGGAGTTGATGGTGCGTCTTGCCGAAGCGATGGCGTATACCGAGAGTGCCCTGCAGGAACTCCAGCGCACCAATCAAGAACTCGGGCAACTTGCGGCGACCGATCCACTGACAGGCGCTGATAATCGGCGTCGGTTCATGGAGCGGGTCGAAGTCGAAATCGGCCGGACCAAACACGGCGGTGCGCCATTCTCCGTATTGGCACTCGATCTGGATAATTTCAAGTCCATCAACGATCGCTTCGGGCATCAGGTTGGCGATGACATCCTGAAGAGTTTCGTGGAGAAATGCCTCGATTCGATCCGGCCGTATGACGGCGTAGCCCGAGTGGGCGGGGAAGAATTCATGATACTGCTACCTCAGACTTCACTTGAAGGCGCGCACGTAATCGCTGAGCGTCTGCGAAGCACCGTTGCAAATAATTCTTTTTATGGCCTGCAGCGGTCAACCGTGGTCACAGTGAGCATCGGCGTATCACAATCTGGCCGCGACGGTGACACCATCGAGGCAATTCTGCGTACAGCCGACCAACGCCTATATCACGCTAAACACGAAGGCCGTAACCGTGTGGTCACTACCATCAAAACCAGCCTCCAACCTCTGCCCTGACCATTGTCTCGAAGTCGCTGAAAGCGTCGGCACCGATACCCGGCTTTGCGCCACAGCATTGGGCGTTATTCGGTCTCCACATTCGGAGCGCCCCTTTCACAACGTGCAGGCTACGCTTGGCTTCAACCAACTTTGTAGAGCGTCCTGGTCTGCCAGCACCGGTACCAACCTCAGGTCACGGGCTGAGCTTCAAATGCGCATTGACTTTCCCGCTTTTGGGATCAACAAACCAGTACTCATTATTAGCCACCTTCACCTGACTGCATTCCGTTGGATAGTCTTTCGGTATAACGCAAACAACACCCTCGTTGAGGGTCCAGCGCTCTTTTTCGGACGGGTTAGGCGCCATCTCGAACACGTCTGTTCCATCGGGAGAAAAGCTGATCGTATACGGATGACTGCCTTCCCGGGTGGTTCCGTACAGCTTCTTACCCATCAACGTGCCGTGAATTTGCTCATCATTTAGCGTTACCGCGGATGCAGGCACTGGTGGTGGTTGATAAGCGCTGCTTGTTGTACAACCTGCCAGACAGAACAACAAGATGAACGTGCTGAGCTTTGATAAAGTCATGCCACACCTTCCTTGTATTTGCCGAAAAAATATTCGGTAAATCAAAGCTTAGACAATACTATTTGACAACCTGACGCAGGCGCCGAACGGTTGACGCTCATGGAAAGCGTTTGTTTTTTATTGCGATACCCGTGATGCCATAGAAGTATCCGAATGGCTGATTTGGGTTGTGGATTCAACCGGTCGATGCAACAGAGAGAAATCGGCCAACAGTTGACGGTGGCTGGAGCTATGGCAAACGTGCACCTATGCTTGGGTCTGCTGGAAGAACTGATCGAGCATTCCGTGCTGCTCCGTCACCTGTGCGCAATATCCGTCAAAGGTCATCCGGGCGTATCAGTTTCAGCACATCTTCGATGATCCTGGAACCAAGCCAGTAGTTTCCCTGACTTTCGAAAATCCTTTGCGCCATGCCCTTCCTCAGTTTGAGTCGTCAATGCTTCAAACTTCCCCCAGGGAGAAAACCATTGTGCACATTCTCAAACCAATCGCCGTACTAACGTCCTTTTTTACAATGATGCTGCCGGTGCTGACCTCTGCGCAGGCGGCTACCGACATTCCACCCGCAATCAAGACGCCGGATCGTGTCGAGACCCGAATCGGCGTGCTGGAATTTAAAGATGGCGCTCCAAGCGCCAAAACCGCTCAGAATGTTTACGACACACTGGCGTTCACACGCAGTGTCGATGCATTCGTGAACAGTTTTTCGGGCGCCTCGGCCTATGCGATTCGCGAGGGCTTCCACAGCATTGGCGCTGAAGACAACTCGGTGGTCATCTTCTCCGAGTTGATGGACTCCAACTCGCTCTTTCTCACGGCCAACGCCGATACTATCTACACGGTGGCAACGCTCGACTTGACGAAAGGACCGTTGGTGGTTGAAGTGCCACCGAAGGCTCTCGGCACGCTTAATGACATGTGATTTGGCTGGATCATCGACATAGGCGCACCCGGACCTGATCGGGGTGAAGGCGGTAAATACCTGATTCTGCCGCCAGACTACGATGGTCCTGTTCCTGATGGCGGTTACTTTGTCGGCCGCTCGAAAACCAACCATGTGCTCTACGCCGTTCGCGCCTTTATGGAGAACAACGACCCGAAACCTGCTGTTGATCTCATCAAAGACAAGCTGAAGATCTACCCCTACACACCGGGTGGCTACGGCACCAGCATTGCCACGGCACTCGACGGCCAAGTCCGGTTGGAGCCGATCCCCTCGATACCGCCAACGAAGTTCATCGAGGGCAGTGGCAAGTCCTTCAACACTATCCCGCCTAACGATTTTTCATACTTCGAGATGCTCGACAAGCTCGTACAGCTGGAACCCGCCACCTCGTTCAGCCCGGAACTCATGGGCGAATTGGCGGCCATTGGTATCGTGAAGGGCAAACCCTTTGTTCCGGACGAGCGGATGAAGCAGATCCTCAGCGACGCGGCAGCCGTGGGCAACGCCGCTGGACGAGTGCTGAACTGGCGCGCCGCCGAGTATCCCGGCTGGGCCTATTACCTGAACTCGATGTGGGCCAACATGCTGTGGCAGGGCGGCTTCAATTTTGAAACACCGCCGCCGTTGATCACCAAGGAAGGCTTGTTCAAGGCACTACCGCCGACTGGCGCGCGTACGCTTGATTCCCGCACGGCCTTCTACTACGGCTACACAATGGATTCGCCGGGCATGATCATGCGGCTACCCAATGTTGGCTCGCAGTACCTCATGGGTTTCTCTGACGCCGACAAGAATCCCTTCGATGGCGCAAAGACCTACAAGGTGACCCTGCCACCAAAGATCCCTGCGGCGAAATTCTGGTCCTTTACCGTCTACGATAACCAGACGCGCTCCATGCTCCAGACACCACAGCGCTATCCGCGTGCAGGCAGTCAAACCTACCCTTCACCGGCGGCCGTCGAAAACGCGGATGGTTCCATGACCATCTACTTCGGCCCTTCCAAACCAGCGGACGCCAAAGCTGGCAACTGGATACAAACCATGCCCAACAAGGGCTGGTTCCTGCTCCTGCGCCTCTACAGCCCCCTTGAGTCGTTCTTCACGAAAGAGTGGCGCCCGAGCGAGGTCGAACTGGTTCGGTGAGACAAGGTCACGGTCAGCACAACCTCCCGGGCGGTGTTCAGTTTCACGCCGACTCTCAGGGAGCTTTGGAGAAATTGAGCCGTACCGTGAACCAGCGTCAACCGAATCACTCCGCCATGATCGCCTGATACTGCTTCTGGTACTCGGCATAGGGAAGGTTTTGATCCATCAATACTTTCACGCGCGCTTCCTTGTATTGAGCAGGAGTCAGCATTCCAACCGGAACCGACGGGAGCGTAGAAGCTGAGGCTTGGTTAGCTGGCGTGATGTTTCCGATGCATTGATATTTGACGATCATCTGACCAGTGGTGCAATTACCCCAGCCATCGCGGGCCTGGCAGTTCTGGGTTTTCCCACCGAAGAGTTCGGCGCGGTTGTAACCCCAAACCGCACATTTGCTGTTTGCAATTGACTCGGCTTGCTTATAGTCAACGACCGGTGTCTCAAAGGGTTTGAAATCATAAGCCATATCAATCGAGCCGTCCGCTCGGCTCCCGCCGGTTGCGTAGAAGTCTTTACGGCTGGAGCATCCTGTTACCACAACAGCCAGCATGACCAGAAAAAGTAGCTTACGCATGGAGGAAATCTCGTTCAGTTACAAGAAGCACAATGATGGCAATGTGCCTTGCCTCTGTCTACAAAAACGATTCTTGAATGGACGAACGATTTAAATAAAGACGGCAGCAATGAGCCCAGGCTCCACAGCTACAACGACTACCTGTCGCCAATAGCTATGGAGCAGAATGCGGCATAAACACCGTAACTGGTGTCCGGGATTACTTGACCAGTTCAGGTAGGCTCCCGATGGAGGCATCGAGCACCACCCCGCACTCGCCCCGCTAGAGCAACACCCGAGAAAGGAGACTGCATGGACTCCGGGGGCTCCCCCTCGCTCCGGGTGGAGTGACGAAAAAACACCTCGCACAGACCCCATCGCGGATTTATCCGCGATGGGGTCTGCAACCGCGTAGCAACGTGCGGTCAGCAGCAACAGCATCATGCCGACAGGATAAAGTCCGTCTGATCGATACCTGAGCTGCTAACACCGACAAGGCGAATAGAGTCCACTCCGATCCCGATCACCGTGTCCGCCCCGTCAGCCGCAATGCTCACGTTGGCAGCGAACGTCTCGCTGCTGATCCCCAGCCCCGCGATATTGAGCAAGTCCTGCCCTCCGGTCGGATTGATATCGAAGCCCTGGATCGAGTCGTTGCCGAAGCCTGCGGCAGCAAACACGAAGGTATCGTTGCCGAAGCCGCCGTTGAACGTGTCGTTGCCCAGCCCGCCGAAGAACAGATCGTCACCCGCACCACCGACCAGAATGTCGTTGGCCTGGCCGCCCAGCATCGTGTGGTTTGCCGCCGCTGCATCGTAGGCCAGCTCACTGCCGCTGCCCTCGGCGTTCGCCTGCAAACCTGCGGCCGCGTATTGGCCATTCAGCGCGACCTGCGTCACATGCGCACCGTCGCTCACGCTCAGCATGCCGCCGGTGCCTGTGTCATTCGCGGCATAGGTGATCTGGGTATTGGAGCCGAACGCAATATCGCCAAAGTCCAGCGTGTCACCTGCGGCAAAACCGCTGACGCTACCACTGAACGCCGCTGACACATCAAGCTTGAGCGTGCCTGCCGCGCCGCTGTCGAACGTCACATGCTGATCGGAGGCAGCACCGAATTCCAGAATCGCCGAACCGCTGATAGTCGCGCTTCCCGCGCCACTGGCATCTCCGTGGATGATGATATTGCCATCGTTTGCCCACAGGCTGCCGCTGTTGACGAGCGCACTTTCAATAACCAATCCGCCGCTGCCGCTGGCTTGCAGCACACCAGAGTTGGTCACGGCACTACTACCGGTATCGATCACCAGCGCATTGACGCCGCTGGCAAGGACCAGGCCCGAGTTGACCAGCATCATCTGCCCCGCTCCCAACTGGCCGGCACCCGAGATTGTGTTGTCGGCATTGGTGAGCACCGTGTCCGTGCTGCCACCAAAGATCACGTTCTGCGCGCTGTCGGACAGCACCACTTGCCCGCCTCCGGTCAACGTCGCGCCACGGAACAGAATCTCAAGATCGGTCCCGCTGCCGGTGGAGCCGAGCGCTATGGTGCCGCTGTTGTCGATGCTGCCACCGAACGGCATGATCGCGCCGTCGGCAATGGTGATAGTGCCCGTATTAGTCGTGACCGGGTTCACATCGAACAGTAGGTTGGCCCCGCTCAACGCCGCCGCATCCACACCGTTGATGGTGATCGTCTGGTCGGCGCTGATACTGAGCACGGCATTGCCGCTCGCGTCATTGGCGATACTCACATCCGCAAAATCATTGACGCCCGTGAAGCCGATCAAGTCGATCTTGTCCGCCGCCGCATCGAAGCTGTAAATGACATTGTTGCCGATCGGCCGGGCGAACACGAAGGTGTCGGCACCGGACGAACCGGTCAGGTTGTCGTCGGTGGACAAGGCGAAGATCGGTGCGCCTGGGGCATAGATTTCGACGTTGTTGAACACGTAGGCGCTTGCGGTGCTGCCGTCGCTGTTGCTCCAGTACATGTTGACATCGAGCACCAACGCACCGGCGAATTCGCTTGGAGTTGTCACAGTCAATGCGCCGGGATCGCTGGTCTGCACGGTCCAGGTGCCATCGCCATTGTCGGTTCCTGCATTGAACACCCACCCCGAAGGAACACCGCTGATGGTCACCGTCACGGGGCCGCTAATATCGGCCAGTGGAACGTTGAGGGCCAGATTGATGGGTTCGCCGGCAACGCCTGCCGGAAGGTTTGCACTGCTCCCGGCCGCACCAGGATTACCCGCCTGGTCGGTGTAGCTGTTCGCGGCAACGTCGACTTTTATGCTACCGCCCAGCGTTCTGGTCAACGTTGCCGTGTAGGTATCGTCGTCAACCTGGGTAAAGTTACTGAAGGTTCCACGTGGCGTTCCGCTCGTTGTCGACACTGCTACATCAGACAGGTTGAAACCGCTCACCTTCTCACTGAACTGGAATGTGACCGTCGACGTTGAACCCATCGAACTCCCTAAGGCAGTCCCTGTCACTATCACCGTTGGCGCCACGGTATCAACTGGCGTCTCAACGACGTTCTGCACGTTCACCGTAATCGTCTGCGTGTCGATTCCGCCATTGCCGTCGGACACCTGAACGTCCACAACGTAGGCGTTGTCGCCGTCAGTACCACCGACATCCTGGGCATTCTCGTAATCGGGCGCTGAGTTGAACGTCAGCACCCCGCTCGAACTGATCGAGAACTTGCTGAAGTCCGTCCCGGTCGTATTCAGGAGCGAGTAGCTCAGCGTCTGCGCCGGCAGATCAGCATCGGTCGCCGCCACCGTCGTGACCGCCGTGGTGTTCTCCGCCACATTGACCGAAGCCGTCGTACCACCACCGTTGGAGGTGATCACCGGGGAGTTGTCGTTGACTCCCGTCACGGTTACCGCAATTGCCTGGTCGTCAAACAGCGTGCCGTCCGACGCCCGCACAATCACGTCATAAACGTTGTTCGTTCCCGAATCAGTCGGTGCTTCAAAGTTGGGTGCAGAGATAAAGCTCAACACGCCTGTGCCTGAAACGATCGAGAACTTCGCGGCATCCGCTCCGCCGACGATGCTGTAGCTCAGCGTTTGTGCCGGCAGATCAACATCGGTCGCCGCCACTGTCGAGACCGCCGTGGTGTTCTCCGCCACGTTGATCGAAGCCGTCGCACCGCCACCGTTGGAAGTGATCGTCGGTGAGTCGTTGCTGCCGGCGATATGCACGGTGACCGAAGTGAGGGTGCCGTCGGCACTGTTCACCGCGAAGGTGTCGGTGTAGGTGGTACCGGCGGCGAACTCGTTGTGGGCGGAGTTGGCGACGTAGGTCCAGGCACCGCCGGTGCCGATGGAGAACTGGCCGTAGCTACCGGCGGTGTTGGACTGCGCCTGGAAGCTTTCCGGGCTGTCGATATCGCTAATGGTCAGGCTGCCGCCGGTGGTCAGCGGAGCATTGGTTTCGCTCAGCGTAACGCTGGCCGAGGACAGCACGGCGGCGTCGTTGCTGCCGGTGACGGTGATAGTCACCAGTTGGGTGTCGACACCGCCCAGGCCGTCGCTGACCTGCACGCTGAACACTTCATCGTGACTCTCGCCGGCCTTCAGCGATTGCACGGCACTGGCAACGCCATCGGTGCCGTTGGCCAGGGTGTACGTCCATTGGCCGCTGCTGTCCACGGCGATCGAGCCAAAGGTGCCGGTATTTGACCCGGCAATACTCCAAGTGGCGGTTGCATCGTGATCGATGTCGGCCGAGCTGAACTGGCCACTCACGCTGAGCGTGGTGTCTTCCTGCACCGCGCCGGCAGCATTGCCCGTCGCGAAACTGAGCACTGGCGCATCGTTGCTGCCGGTAATGGTGATGGTGACGGTTTGCGGCGCCGAGGCCGCGTTGCCCGTACCGCTGTCGTCGCTGGCCACCACGGTGTAGGAGAAGCTGATGGTTTCACCGGCGCTCAGGAAGTCCAGGTTCTCGCTGCTGCTGTAGGTCCAGCCGGCCTGATCGACCGAGAAGCCAGCCACCAGCGCCGCGGCCTGCGCCGCACCGAGCGTGCCGCCGCTCCAGGCGATGTCGTGGTTGGCGCTCTGGCTGACCGTCACCGTGTCGTGGCTGTCCAGATCGGCGAAGCTCAGCGCCCCGCTGTCGCTCAGCGTGGCCGCGCCGTTGCCTTCGCTCATCGCCCCGGTCGGGTCGGTGATGGTCAGCGTTGGCTGGTCGTTGGTGCCGGTCAGGGTGATCGTCACCGTTTGCGCCGCCGAGGCCGCGTTGCCCGTACCGCTGTCGTCGGTGGCCACCACGGTGTAGGAGAAGCTGATGGTTTCACCGGCCCGCAGGAAGTCCAGGTTCTCGCTGCTGCTGTAGTTCCAGCTGTCCTGATCGACCGAGAAGCCGGCCACCAGCGCCGCGGCCTGCGCCGCACCGAGCGTGCCGCCGCTCCAGGCGAGGTCGTGGTTGGCGCTCTGGCTGACCGTCACCGTGTCGTGGCTGTCCAGATCGGCGAAGCTCAGCGCCCCGCTGTCGCTCAGCGTGGCCGCGCCGTTGCCTTCGCTCATCGCCCCGGTCGGGTCGGTGATGGTCAGCGTTGGCTGGTCGTTGGTGCCGGTCAGGGTGATCGTCACCGTTTGCGCCGCCGAGGCCGCGTTGCCCGTACCGCTGTCGTCGGTGGCCACCACGGTGTAGGAGAAGCTGATGGTTTCACCGGCGCTCAGGAAGTCCAGGTTCTCGCTGCTGCTGTAGGTCCAGCCGGCCTGATCGACCGAGAAGCCAGCCACCAGCGCGGCGGCCTGCGCCGCACCGAGGGTGCCGCCGCTCCAGACGAGGTCGTTGTTTGCTGTCTGGCTGACCGTCACCGTGTCGTTGGTGTCCAGATCGGCGAAGCTCAGCGTACCGCTGTCGCTCAGCGTGGCCGCGCCGTTGCCTTCGGTCATCGCCCCGGTCGGGTCGGTGATGGTCAGCGTTGGCTGGTCGTTGGTGCCGGTCAGGGTGATCGTCACCGTCTGCGCTGCCGAGGTGGCGTTGGCCGCGCCGCTGTTGTCGGTGGCCACCACGATGTAGGAGAAGCTGATGGTTTCGCCGGCGCTCAGGAAGTCCAGGTTCTCGCTGCTGTTGTAGGTCCAGCCGGCCTGATCGACCGAGAAGCCAGCCACCAGCGCGGCGGCCTGCGCCGCACCGAGGGTGCCGCCGCTCCAGACGAGGTCGTTGTTTGCTGTCTGGCTGACCGTCACCGTGTCGTTGGTGTCCAGATCGGCGAAGCTCAGCGTACCGCTGTCGCTCAGCGTGGCTGCGCCATTGCCTTCGCTCATCGCCCCGGTCGGGTCGGTGATGGTCAGCGTTGGCTGGTCGTTGGTGCCGGTCAGGGTGATCGTCACCGTCTGCGCTGCCGAGGCCGCGTTGGCCGCGCCGCTGTTATCGGTGGCCACCACGGTGTAGGAGAAGCTGATGGTTTCACCGGCGCTCAGGAAGTCCAGGTTCTCGCTGCTGCTGTAGGTCCAGCCGGCCTGATCGACCGAGAAGCCGTCCACCAGCGCTGCGACCTGCGCCGCACCGAGCGTACCGCCGCTCCAGACGAGGTCGTTATTGGCGCTCTGGCTGACCGTCACCGTGTCGTGGCTGTCCAGATCGGCGAAGCTCAGTGCGCCGCTGTCGCTCAGCGTGGCCGCGCCGTTGCCTTCGTTCATCGCCCCGGTCGGGTCGTCGATGGTCAGCGTCGGCTGGTCGTTGGTGCCGGTCAGGGTGATCGTCACCGTTTGCGCCGCCGAGGCCGCGTTGCCCGTACCGCTGTCGTCGGTGGCCACCACGGTGTAGGAGAAGCTGATGGTTTCACCGGCCCGCAGGAAGTCCAGGTTCTCGCTGCTGCTGTAGTTCCAGCTGTCCTGATCGACCGAGAAGCCGGCCACCAGCGCCGCGGCCTGCGCCGCACCGAGCGTGCCGCCGCTCCAGGCGAGGTCGTGGTTGGCGCTCTGGCTGACCGTCACCGTGTCGTGGCTGTCCAGATCGGCGAAGCTCAGCGCCCCGCTGTCGCTCAGCGTGGCCGCGCCGTTGCCTTCGCTCATCGCCCCGGTCGGGTCGGTGATGGTCAGCGTTGGCTGGTCGTTGGTGCCGGTCAGGGTGATCGTCACCGTTTGCGCCGCCGAGGCCGCGTTGCCCGTACCGCTGTCGTCGCTGGCCACCACGGTGTAGGAGAAGCTGATGGTTTCACCGGCGCTCAGGAAGTCCAGGTTCTCGCTGCTGCTGTAGGTCCAGCCGGCCTGATCGACCGAGAAGCCGGCCACCAGCGCCGCGGCCTGTGCCGCACCGAGGGTGCCGCCGCTCCAGGCGAGGTCGTGGTTGGCGCTCTGGCTGACCGTCACCGTGTCGTGGCTGTCCAGATCGGCGAAGCTCAGCGCCCCGCTGTCGCTCAGCGTGGCCGCGCCGTTGCCTTCGTTCATCGCCCCGGTCGTGTCGTCGATGGTCAGCGTCGGCTGGTCGTTGGTGCCGGTCAGGGTGATCGTCACCGTTTGCGCCGCCGAGGCCGCGTTGCCCGTACCGCTGTCGTCGGTGGCCACCACGGTGTAGGAGAAGCTGATGGTTTCACCGGCGCTCAGGAAGTCCAGGTTCTCGCTGCTGCTGTAGGTCCAGCTGTCCTGATCGACCGAGAAGCCGGCCACCAGCGCCGCGGCCTGCGCCGCACCGAGGGTGCCGCCGCTCCAGACGAGGTCGTTGTTTGCTGTCTGGCTGACCGTCACCGTGTCGTTGGTGTCCAGATCGGCGAAGCTCAGCGTACCGCTGTCGCTCAGCGTGGCCGCGCCGTTGCCTTCGGTCATCGCCCCGGTCGGGTCGGTGATGGTCAGCGTTGGCTGGTCGTTGGTGCCGGTCAGGGTGATCGTCACCGTCTGCGCTGCCGAGGTGGCGTTGGCCGCGCCGCTGTTGTCGGTGGCCACCACGATGTAGGAGAAGCTGATGGTTTCGCCGGCGCTCAGGAAGTCCAGGTTCTCGCTGCTGTTGTAGGTCCAGCCGGCCTGATCGACCGAGAAGCCGGCCACCAGCGCCGCGGCCTGCGCCGCACCGAGGGTGCCGCCGCTCCAGACGAGGTCGTTGTTTGCTGTCTGGCTGACCGTCACCGTGTCGTTGGTGTCCAGATCGGCGAAGCTCAGCGTACCGCTGTCGCTCAGCGTGGCCGCGCCGTTGCCTTCGGTCATCGCCCCGGTCGGGTCGTCGATAGTCAGCGTCGGCTGGTCGTTGGTGCCGGTCAGGGTGATCGTCACGTCCTTGGTCACCGTCGCCCCGAAGTCGTCGGTCAGCGTCACCGTGAACACTTCGGTCTTGGTCTGGCCCTCGGCCAGGTACTGCGCCGCACCGTTGCTCAGCGTATAGGTCCAGCCCACGCTGCCCGCAGCGTCGCCCGCGCTCTCGTCGCTGACATTGGCCACCAGCGTACCCAGCGCACCGGACGGCGCGCTCACGCTGGCCACATGTGCGTGATCGGCCAGGTCCACGTCGCCGAAGGCGAAGCTGCCGCTGGTCACCGTGGTGCCGTCTTCGGCCACCGCACCGCTTTCGACTTCTGCCGCCGTCAGCGTCGGCGCGTCATTGGTGCCGGTGATCGTGATGGTCACATTTTTTGTTACCGACGAACCATGACCATCGCTGATGGTGACCTGGTAAGTTTCGGTTACTGTCTGTCCCTGGGCCAGGTACTGCGCCGCCGCATTGCTCAGGTTGTACGTCCATTGCACCGAACCGTTGGCCGCGTTCGCGGCTTCGCTTACCGCCGAGAGCTCGAACGTACCAAGATGAATAGCGTTGCCCCCCACCGGCGCGAACGTCGCCATGTGCGTGTCACTCAGGTCGACGTCGTTAAAGACAATCGTGCCGCTGGCCGTCAGCGAGTCGGTCGTGCTCGCAGTGGTGTCAGCGTCTTCGGTCACCGTGCCGGCCTGCGCGCCGGTACTGATCGTCACACCATCATTCACGCCCGAAAACTGCACTGTCGCGGTGGCCCAACTGAGCGTTCCGTTGCCGAGACGAATCGCATAGGTAAAGCTGTCCGTCAGGAGCTCGCCAGCAGCAAGCGCCTGGAGTTGTACCTTGAATTCAGAGGGCAAAGTAGCAGCGTCGTAACCGACCTTGCCGTCCGAGGTGATCCAGATCTTTGCACCATTCTTACTGGTGTCAGAGCTCATCGCCTCAGCCCCCGCCGTATCCTGGGTCAGGAGGTCGGCCGGAGCATAAACCTTGGTGGCAGTAGAAAGACTGTCCGCGTTGTCGAGTGACCAGAGTGTCTTCGCGTTGCCACCGAGGTCATTGGACATGACGTCCCAATACATGACCCCCAGCAGATTTTCAGTGGTGTTAAGGACGTCATCCTTCGCCTGCGGCGTGTTGGAAAACGAGGTAACGGTTCCGCCGCTGGTAGTTGTAGTGCTAGCCATGTCTTTCTCCCAAGAATGTCACTCTGAGCAAAAAACCGCTGTGGCCGCCAACAGCCGCAAGCCGATTCTTCCTCACCCCACGAACAGCTCACTCAACCGGCACCAGCCGGCTGGCCAGCAGCTTCACGCCCGCCCCGATCCTGCCGTCCTGTGGCTCAATGCGCACGATTTGTCCTTGCGCCTTGAACTTCATGGGGCCGCCAGGAGTCTCGAGCTCGATCTCGAAGTCAATCAAGCTACCCACCTGCTGCTCGCTATCGGTTTCGAAATACAAACCGGAGGCGCTGATGTCACGGGTGACACCGTTGCCCCCGCCGATCAGTTGCAGCGACAGGGTGACTTGTTCACGGGGCTCAATTCGGTATGCGTCTTTCATGACAGCAGTCTAAAAACGACCGTTGTTTTTTACATGAGTGCGCTCTCCCTTTTTTCTAGGAGTCAATCACCCATGAAAACAGTGTTTTACGGGACAAATGTCATGGGAGGGGGACTGATGCGCTATAGAAAAAAGCTACGGACTGCAACGATTGCTATCATGATCAGCTAACACAACCCGCCTAGAGAGGCAGCGAGCCGCATGCCAATTCAAGTCCTGTTAGTAGCTCTACCGCTCGTGGCCTGGGGCCTTGAGCGTCTGGTGGAAAGCGCACAACCAAGGTTGGCGCTGGCGGGCTCGGTGGCGTCGGTGGCGCAATACCTGCTTTCGCTAAACCAATACGCGCCGGATGTGGTGGTGCTGGACCTGGACAGCGAGGACTGTATCGAGTCGCTGGCCGACTTGCACAGCCAGACCAAAGCCAAGATTCTGGTCGTGACAGGGTCGAGCGACGTGGCGCTGCATGACAGTGCGGTGCTGGCGGGCGCACGTGGCGTAGTGGATAAGCGGGAGTCGGCATCCGCATCAACATTGCTCAAAGCCATAGAAAAAGTGCATGACGGCGAACTCTGGATTGACCGCAATGCGACCAGCCGAATCTTCCTTGAACTGGCGCGCAAGAAAGCCGAACGCGATATAGACCCGGAGCAACAAAAAATCGCCAAGCTAACGCGCCGCGAGCACCAAACCATTGCATCACTGGCCAGTGCCCCCTCAGCCTCTGGCAAGTCGGTGGCAGAGAAGCTGCACATCAGCGAGCACACGCTGCGCAACCATTTAACATCGATCTACAGCAAGCTGGGCCTGACGAACCGCGTAGATCTGTACGCCTACGCACACAAGCATGGGCTTTTCGCAGGCGACTGAGGACTCCTCTGACAACCTGGTGAAACCAGAGAGGAATTCGTAGGCGTCCGATGAGCCTGTGCCCAATGAGAGCAGATAGAGTCTGCCGTCTGCTTTCGGCTGCTATTGAGCCGATCTTAAGCTTCCTGTGGAATCGCTATCCCCACATTCCGGGAAAATAATCCCCATATATGGGCTTTAATACCGCGCTACCTGTTTAGATTTGCTGGCGAAATGCCGCAAGCGGTACCTCCTCAAGCCCGTCGCTGGGCATATATGGATCACTTCGGCCAGAAATTAAACAGCGTTCAACTCTTGGCATAGAGAATGCTGTGCTCTCATCCAGGGCTTTATTGGGTAGTTGAAGCTGCTACAACTAGATAAGCAGCATACCTAGGGCTACTCCCTATGCCTGCAATCGATGCAGTGTTTAAGCGCCTTCACCGTGGACCGGTTGACTCGATTGCACCCACCAGCCAACTCAATCTCCTGCGGTGGTTTTCCATCGCCAGTTTCCTTCTCATCAGCGCGATAGCTTTTGGGTTGGGCTCTATGGCAACAAGATTTCTAGTCACCGAAAGTCTTGAGCGCGATGCACTGCCCATTCCGGCGGATCACTCCCATGCGTAGTAAGCCGATAATCCAAACCTTGGTACTCATCCTCTTCATTTTTTCCACGGGGGCAGTCTTGTCACTCTTCGATGTGTTCGGCTGTTAACAGGGACCTGGAAAGGACGAAATCATGCCTGAAGAAAAACAACCCAGCCAAATTGCAGCCACTTTTCACAGGCTGTTTTTGGTCGCCTCCAGCCCTTCGCGACAGGCAGAGAAAGGAGTTTTTCCAACAAATACGGGGTTTAAAGGACGAATGGTCGGGGGGCGTCAAGCGCGGGGAATTGCCGGGAATTTACAGCCACTACAGGCTTTTCAGAAAGGCACGTTCGTCGCGTTGAAGTGAACTTCACTTACTCCATGTGTCACATTAGGTCCCCGTCAAGCGAACTTAAGTAGAGGTAAAGCCTTATGAGCATGGCCACAATTGTCAGTGCCGTGATTTCCAGTCTCGCGCCCAGTGTCTTCGACCAGAACAACCTGCAAGAACCTGGCGCGCATGTCTCAGCCGTTGAATACCACTACGGAATGGACATCGATGTGAAACGGGTACTGCAGCGCACCGATACATCCGATAAGACCGGCGTGGTACCGGTGACCCTGGTCTACGAAGACAGCGAGGGTGAAGTTCACAAGATCCGTTTCCTCGAATGGGGTGGAAGTCCCGCCGACCCCACCAGTATTGCCTGATCCGCTCGCCGTTAGGGTTCCGGGCCTCGCCTGCCCCCCAGAAGTGGAAGTTAAACCTCATATGCACAAAGTGCGAATGATGTTTTTTGTTACCTGAAAATGGACACGATCGAATGATTAAAAGTTCATTCGCGAAAATCGCTATTGTCCTGGCAGCGTAATGCCGCAAGATTAATTAATAGTAATTGCTGGATCTTAACTGCAATCAGGAACGGCAAACTCCAATTATGCCGTGCCGAGAGCAAAGTTGATCCACCATTATAACCAAGAGGTAACCATGGAACTTAGTATGTTTTCTTCGTCCACCGTGGAATATTTGCGTTTGGGCGTTGTATATTTTCATCTTATCGCCTGCTGTGTGGCAATCGGGCTGGTGTTGACCAGTGACATTGCAATGATCAAGCAACTCCTGAAGGGAGGTGCGTCAAGTCACCACGATGACGCGCACATGGAAAGTCTTCAAAAAACCGTAGGGCTTGCGCTGGTAGCGCTTTGGATTACGGGCATTGGCATTGTCGGGATCGATTATGCCGGCAAGGGGATGGAGTATTTCCTCAATCCAAAACTACAAGCCAAAATTGGCATAGTTGTGCTGTTGACCTTTAACGGCTTCCTGTTGCATAGCGCTGTAATGCCGGCGCTGAAAAAAGCCGGTTCGTTACTGAAACTCTCCTTCAACCTGCGCATGCTGGCGCTGTTCTCGGGTGCGTTCTCTGGCGTGTCGTGGTTCTATGCCGCCATGCTGGGTGTGGGTCGTCCGCTGGCCTGGAAGTACTCGCTGGTGGAGTTGCTGGCAGCCTATCCGGTTCTCATCGTCGGTGGATTCGGGATGATGGTACTACTCACTGCCTGGGCAAAAAGCAGAGACGCTGAAGGGCGCATGGAGCAAGGCTCCTGGTCAGTAAGAAACACCGCCCTGGCTGGATGATGAGGCCACGTTGAACAAGGAAGTTCAGCTTTAGCAAACAAACCCCGCTGTTAGCAGTTCACAAAGTTTTACTTGAGGATACCCAAATGAAATCCATGAAAGCTCTCTTCGTAATCGCCGCTCTGACCGCTTCTTCTCTGGCCATGGCCACAGGTGGTGGTGACAAGACGTTCAATCGCATGGAGGCGGCCCGGAAAGTCTCGATGGAAGCCTACCAGGTTGCACAGAAACAGAAGGCTGAAGCCGCTGTAGCTCAAAGCAAAGCCAAGGCGACCGATCACGCCAGCAGCTAATCTGTGTAGCGCGCCCCCAGGCTGACCGAAATGCGTGGTCTCAAGCCTCAAATGCAGCACCCAAGGTGCTGCTAGCGCCGGTGTAACCGAGATCCCACTTACACAAAATCCAGTGTGTTGAATCCACAGTCGTAAGTAGCCTTTCGCGAAGGGCTGCTTTGGGTTTTCTGTCCTTCGCCGACTTTTTCAACAGAATCGGCCAAAAGCGGTCGGTGGACAGATGAGTCCGACTTCCTGACCCTGCGCCACAAAAACGGGAGGGCTCCGGGTTTTGTGAACGACTGGGATTGTATTGCTTACCCGTCCAGCTCCGTCCCCACTGCCGCCATCCTCGTCAGTGTTTCGGACCGTGCGACAGATTTCGAAAAAAAGTCGCAAACCCCGCGACACTTCAGGGCTTGCGACTCTTTGCCGATACGTCCCTCAAGCTTGCGGGACGTTTTCTGCTGTTATGCCTGCCGTGTTCATGGCGGAACTTGCAGGCCTAGTTCTGCACCTCAGCCACGTCCCTGTCCGGGGCGTCTGGAGCGTCTGGAGCGTCTGGGGCGTCTGGGGCGTCCGCCATAGCCCCTCTGGCTGCGCGCGCATCAGCTTTGGCAGCGTCTCTAGTCGCATCTGCAGCAGCCTTCGCCGCATCTCTGGTGGCATTTGCGTTAGCCTTAGCGGCGTCCCTGGTCGCATCTGCGGCAGCCCGCGCAGCATCTCTGGTTGCATCTGCGCCCGCTACACCTGCAGCTTTTGCAGCATCCCTGGCGGCATCCGCATCAGCTCGGGCCGCATCTCTAGCTGCATCTGCGGCAGCTTTGGCATTATCTCGGGCTGCATCTGCATCGTTTCTGGCAGCGTCCCTGGCTGCATCTGCGGCATCGTCAGCGTCGTTGTCAGCGTCGTTGTCATGCGCATTGCCTGGGCCTCTGTTCCCGGCAATACCGCCATGGTCAGCGTCATGGTCAGCGTCGCCGCGTCCCGGGCCTCCATGACCGTCACCGTCATGACCAGCAGCATGACCGCCACCTTCTCCATGGCCGCTGCTACCGTGACCTCCTCCTGAGCCTCCACTGTTGGAGCCACCGCCACCGCCACCGGAGCCACTGCCGCCTCCGTGACCACCGTGACCACCTCCGCCGTCACCACCGTGACTACCGCCACCGGAGCCTCCACTACCAGAGCCACCGCCACCACCACCGGAGCCACCGTGACCACCTCCGCCTCCGCCGCTGCCACCGTGGCCTCCACCGCCGCCACCGCCACCGCCACTGCCGCCATCCTTGGCATACACGCTGGAGAAACTACCGATGTAATCGGGTACCAGGACAGTCGATGCCGACAGGACACCGCCAATTGCGAGAGCCAATAAACATTTTTTGAGCAGCATGATGCACCTCCGCTTGGCGTTGCGTCGTCATCTCCGTATCGAACGCAAACACCAGTGAGTTTCCTGCCGCTCATTGGAGCGGCCAGCCAACCGGCGCGGTCATAAATCTGCAGCATTAACGAGCAACTGCGGTTCCGCACGATCCCTCAGAGCCAGTTAGCAACGTAGCGTGGGAAATATTCCCACACATTTAGAATAGTGCTGTCAGCCCGAGTGTCAACGACCAAATATCAGGACTAAGGCACGCGCTGAGCAAAAATTTCAACCTAACCCATTGAGAATCGCCCCTCACCCGATCGGCTGGTTTATCGAGACGACTTTTTTCAATGGAATAGACCAGGAGCTGACATTCGGATTTACCAAGGTAACCAGGGGCGAATCAAAGAGCCTGTCATGACGCTGGCTGGCCTGGCAGGTTTTTCGAAACGCACCGCGCGGACCCGGCTTGGCTAGAGTCGGTGAAACGCATCAATGTTGGAAATAACCTGACAGGCAACGGGGTATCAGAAAGCGTGGATGAGCAACAATCCAGCCTCGCCATCCGGGCTGGCGTCGGAAAACCCCTTGACGGCATACAACTGAAACTTCCAGTTCTGATTGAGCTTGTGCGTGAGGAAGAGGGTGAGTTCCTTAATCGGGTCGCCCGTGGAAACGACCTTCTGCCGCCAGTCGTAGGACGCGCCCGCCGTGGTGCGCGCGAATACGGGCATGGCGAAGCCCAGGCCGGCAAATATCGGGTTGTCGAAGTCGGAGCCCGACGGGTCGCCGTACTTTTTCCAGCCCAGGGTAGCAAACCCGGTCACAGGGCCGAAGGCTTTGGCGACATCGACCTGGGCGGAATAGTCGGTTTTGCCCGTACCCAGACACTTGTCTTCGTCGGCTGTGGGTAGCTTGACCTTGCCGATCAAGTCCACGAACAGCCCGCCAACGCTGCCATCAAGCGCGGCATAGCCTACACCGGCAACGGTGTCGCCCAGACCGCTTTCCACTTTGCCGCAACCACCGGGTAGCGGGTCGCCATCAGGGCCGACCGAAGGATTGGTAATGCGCAGCCAAGGCACAGTGAGCTTGTAGGTCATGGGACCGGTTTCGTATTTGCCTACCAGCGGGACATACCAGGTTTCAGAAGTAGTACCGGTGCCATAGTCGCCCCGAGAGTAGTCGGTTCCGATCGAGGTCGTGAAGTTATCGGCCAAGGCTGGCAAGGCCAGGCTGGCAAGCAAACCGACGAGCAGGCTGCACTTGGGGCTCATGTTCACCTCGTGTGTTCCGTCATCGAAGTTCACACGCATGCTTTGTTGCGTGACTTACCCAGCCTAGTTACTTATGACGATAGTGCATCATGACTGCACGGTTTAACCCGATCTGCCAGAGTGATCGACTTTTTCAACCTGCTCGACCTTCTCGCCCTTCTCTACCTTCTCTACCTTTTCGACTTTCTCGACCCTCTCTACCTTCTCGACTTTCTCTACCTTTTCGACTTTTTCTGGCCGATCAACTTTCTCGACTTTCTCCGGACGCTCGACCTTTTCGACTTTATCGACCTTCTCTACCCTCTCCACCTTCTCGACTTTGCCGGATTGCTCGACCTTCTCGATACGCTCTGACTTACCGGACTTGTCCACGTCCATGCGTTCTGTCTTCTCGCCACCGCCATGACTGTCATTGCCCCCGTGGCGAGTATCGTCGACAACGCTGCCCTCGCTCTCGGAGCGCCCGCTCCTGTCACTGCCTGAATTCCCTGAATTCCCCGAACTGCCAGAGTTACCGGAGCCACTTGAGTTACTCGAGCCACTTGAGTCGTCTGTGCGCTGCTCGCTGGTACCGGGTGGTCCGTGCCGGTTGCTGGCCGGCGAATCGGCCCGATCGCGGGGCAATTCGATACGCGTTGCCTGCACGTCCCGAGCGCCGGTGAACACGCCGTTGACCCGTACACGTCGATCCAGTGCCAGCTCCGAAGGCTGCACACCGACAAACACGGTGTCGCGCACCAGCGTCACATTAAAGCCACCCACCATCAAATGGCGGTCGTGCCGGCCCTGTACCAGGCCCTCGATCACCGCATTGTGTACCCGGCCAATGAAGGGCAGGCTCGGGTCGGGGCGGCTTTGGGTCACATCCAGTTCGCGGCCTGACCACTGGCCGCGCACCAGCATTTCCTGCGCCGGGCCTGGGTGATTGCTGAGCTTGAGCCCCTGGAGATAGCCGCTACGATCCACCGAGCCGATGGCACTGGCCTCCTTGAGGCCGGGCGCCCGGTCGATGCGGCTGGCCACCACTTCTCCACGAGCATCGCGCAGCCCGCTGACCCGTACCGGATCACCCGGGCGCAGACCAGCAGCGACTTGAGCACCGGCGGCCAGGCGTACCGTTTGCCCCATGACACGCATGGGCATGGAATCTCTAGGCAGGGCTGTCAAAGGGCCTTCGTAGACGTGCAGGATAGAAATGCGCCCGGCCTCCAGACCTCGCTTGGAATTGAACGCTTCCACGGCAACCACTTGGCCAATCGCCAGCTGAGTGCTGGTAGTGGCAATGCCGTTCTCGCTGACCGGAACGTTGTTGCTGAAGTGCACTTCCAGGCCATTGACGCAGATCGAGGCGAACCCGGTGATGGTGCCGACAATGCCGGTGCCACCGATCCCTCCGTTGTCATCGCTAATGCCCGTGCCACCCACGCCGCCTGCAACGGCGCCGGTGCCGCCAATGCCGCCGGGGCGCTTTTTCAGTGGTGCGCCGGTACCGCCCACCCCGCCGTTGTCGGTGCTGATGCCAGTACCGCCCATGCCACCAGGCGCTGCGCCCGTGCCGCCGGTGCCCCCCGGAACCTGGATGACCGGCACTTCGCTTGTGCCCGCGTCATTCTGGCTTACACAGGCTGGGGCGGCTTGCATCACAATCGGAAGCCCGAGGCCCAGAGCGAGGGCTATTGCACGAATCAGGCGCAAATTGACGGTCATGGCTTAGGGGCCGTTGGTGAATCGGGATCGGAAGCTTCAGTGTAGAAGTACAAGCCGACCGTGATGCGCTGGCGCGGTTCAAGGCTGGGCAGGTCCTGGAGTTCCAGCTCGGCGGCGAGCCGGTTGAAACTCAACAGGGCCTGCATTCCCTCGCTGGCAACGGCCTCGCGCAACGCCTCGACGCTCATCGGGGCCAGCGCGTCATAGTGGACGCTGCGTTCAAAAAAGGCCGTACCTTCGCTGGTCAGGTTGTGTACCGCAGCGCAGGCATGATCGTGCAGGTTATGCCCCAGGTAAGCAGTTTTCTCATCGAAGCCCTTTTGTGGCACGAAGGCCTGGGCTTCGAGGTGCACGCACTCTTGTTCGTCAAGGCGGACGACGCCCAGACGCAGCCACTCGTCCAACACTACCCGCGCCCTGATATCCGTGCTGACCTTCGCCACCAAGGCGTCAAAGGAGCGGTCGCCGCCGACACTGGCCAATCGAGGCAGCGGCAGTGGCTGGCCGGCTACATTGCAAAAGGGCTCGTTGGTCCAGGCATTGACCAGTTGCGCACCGAAAGTGATGTTTTCCGGAAGCGTGGAAGAATCGGGGTCGCTGGTGTTGCGCAAGCGCCGTACATCCTTGCGATGCACGCCGGTGAGCAGGCTGATGCGGCTGTCGGTCGATGCCTTGTCGTCCAGACGGAACTCGCGGTCCGCCACTTCGACGAAAACCTCCTTGAGCAGGTCGGCAAACACCAAGTAGGTGACGCCTTTGCGCAGCATCAGGCGTACCAGCGGGCGCATGACATGCCGCAAGGCTTTGAGGAGGGAGGTGGGCAGGGTGGACGATTGCATTGAGCGCATTCCTGGACAGTTAACCCCAGTATAGCTGCGTGGGATATTTTCCCACTCAATGTAAATTAGCCCTTTCTGGCTCCGGGTCAACCCGCACAGGCTAAATGAATCTGCCCTTTGAAAACCATGTCCCACAAAAAAGCCCACTGACCGTCACCGATTCAGTGGGCTTTTGTTTAGCTCTCTAATTACAGAGCCATATCAGTCGCAGCATTAGCCTTCGGTGCCTTACCCGCATCAGCCGGAGCAGCAACCGGAGCCACCACCTGACCCATCGCCGGCGGCGGAGTCAACTCCAGCACCTTGGCGGTGTAAGCCCACTCCTCGGCCACCTTCTCAGGATTGCCATTGAGCTGAGTGCCATAGCTCGGCACGATCTGGTGCAGCTTTTCCTGCCAGGCTGGCGAAGCCACCTTGTCTTTGAAGACTTTCTGCAGCACGGTCAGCATGATCGGTGCAGCGGTCGATGCGCCTGGCGAGGCGCCCAGCAGGCCGGCAATCGAGCCGTCAGCAGACGAAACGATCTCGGTACCCAGCTTCAACACACCACCGGCAGCTTCATCACGCTTGATGATTTGCACGCGCTGGCCGGCTTGCCACAGGCGCCAGTCCTCGGCTTTGGCGTTCGGGAAGTATTCTTTCAGGGCGTTCATGCGGTCTTCATCCGACAGCATCAGCTGGCCTGCAAGGTACTCAACCAACGGGTATTCCTTGATGCCGACCTTGGTCATTGGCCACACGTTGTGCGTGGTGGTGGTGGTCAGCAGGTCCAGGTACGAACCTTCTTTGAGGAACTTGGTGCTGAAGGTCGCGAATGGGCCAAACAGGATGACGCGCTTGCCGTCCAGAACACGGGTGTCCAGGTGCGGAACCGACATCGGCGGTGCGCCAACGGAGGCTTTGCCGTAGGCCTTGGCCAGGTGTTGCTCGGCGATGGTCGGGTTTTCGGTCACGAGGAACGAGCCGCCTACCGGGAAGCCTGCGTATTCCTTGGCTTCAGGAATGCCGGACTTCTGCAGCAGGTGCAGTGCACCGCCGCCCGCGCCGATGAACACGAACTTGGCGTCGGTTTCGGCTTTGCTGCCGTCTTTCAGGTTTTTGTAGCTGACGCGCCAGGTGCCATCTTCGTTCTTGGTGATGTCCTGCACTTCGCTGGACAACTTCAAGTCGAAGTGTGGCGTGGTTTGCAGGTGCCCCACGAACTGGCGGGTGATCTCGCCGAAGTTGACGTCGGTGCCGATCGGGCTCCAGGTGGCCGCGATTTTCTGGTTGGGGTCGCGCCCTTCCATCATCAGCGGCACCCACTTCTTGATCACTTCAGGGTCTTCGGAATACTGCATGCCGGCGAACAATGGGCTCGCTTGCAGGGCTTCGTAGCGCTTCTTCAGGAACTTGATGTTGTCATCGCCCCACACAAAGCTCATGTGCGGTGTGGAATTGATGAACGAACGCGGGTTCTTCAGCACGCCTTGCTGAACTTGCCAGGCCCAGAATTGACGGGAGATCTGAAACGCTTCGTTGATTTCAACGGCTTTCGGGATCTGAACGTTGCCCTTGTCGTCTTCCGGGGTGTAGTTCAACTCAGCCAGGGCGGAGTGACCGGTACCGGCGTTGTTCCAGCCGTTGGAGCTTTCCTGAGCGACGCCGTCGAGGCGTTCGATCATTTCCATCGAGGTGCCAGGTTCCAGTTCATTGAGCCAGACACCCAGTGTTGCGCTCATGATGCCGCCGCCAATCAGCAGCACATCGACTTTCTTTGCCTCTTGCGCCTGGACGGACGTGATCCCCATCGACAAAGCCAGCCCCAGCAGGGCCGTATTCACTTTCTTAAACATCTGTAGCACCTATGATAAAACGCCATCCGCCCTTCCATCCTCACGACCAAACCCCTGGCTCACGGCATTCAGGCAGGATGTCGTGGGTGTTCGTACATAAGGATTGGAGGGTGGGCACACAAGGCCGACGGACTGCGTCGACCTCAGTTATATGTCCCTACTGAACTGACTTTTTATCATTATTGGCTTCAGCTACTTGAGCGACATTGATCCTGTCGGCACGTCTGCGGGACGGGCCAACTGAACAGGTCAAACCAAGTTGGCGCGCAGAATATCACGGTCGGACGACCGTGCGCTCCCGAAAGGACTTATGGGTCTAGTCCAGACGCGGCTCGTTCGACGCGTTCTGGCCTAAACGATTCAGCACAAACACCTTGGCGTTGCGGGTCATCTGGTCCAGATGCCGGTCGCGCTGCTTCTCGGCATCGATCATTGCGCGCTGGCCGTGTTTTTGCAGCAAGTAGTGATGGATCTGCCGAACTTCCAGCGAACTGTAGATTGAGGCCACATCCAGCAGCCCCATCAAACCTTCGCTGCTGTGGTCGCGGGTGTTCATCAGTACTTGCGTGCCGCGCACGCCCAGCACCTGAAAGCCCATCGACTCGAACCACGGCACTTTGGCGACAGCGCAGGTCAACTCGGCGTGCGGGTAGCGGTTGATCATGTCTTGCAGCATGGCGCGCGCAACACCTTTACGACGATGGCCCGCGTCAACCGCCATGTAGGCCACGCCGCACGCCTGGGGATCGTCTTTGATCGGCAGGTAAAGCAGGAAACCGATGACCTTCGACGGGTCTTCATCGTCGGTGGCGACGATCAACTCGACCGCAATCCCCTTGTCCCCGTTGAGCGCTTCCAGGTACAGGTGCACTTCGAAGCCGACCGTGTATTGGTACACGTTGTACAGCGGATTGCTCGGCGCGATGCCGACCATGCTGATGTCGGTCAGGTTATCGACGACCAGTTGCAGGATCTGGCTGTTGATGTGCTCCGGGCACGGGGCTGCGAAGTGGGTGAGTTGGGGCATTGAAATTCTGACTCCGGGATAAGGCTTACAGGGCATCGGCCAGGGTATTGTCACAGATTGATCGCCGCGCCGCTTCTGCCAGCGGCTACAGGGGTTGTCGCGAATAGATAACTTAATTCCCCGACAATGAGGAATTCCCCCCCAGTTTTACGCACTTTTCCCCAATGCCGGGATAACCCATTTGTTTGTCACAGGACTTTGTTTTACTAAATATTACTAAGACTTTGGTCTGATTGCGCTCATGGCTCAGCTTTTGCTTCGGCCAAAGGGCGAGTGCCATCACCGTGGCATGCCTCCAATGAGAACTATCATGAAGAGCTCAGTCCCTGCGAACAAGTCATTCGGCTATTCCATGGCGCAGGGCATTACTTCGGTGGTGATGATCACGTTCAGCGTGACCACCCTGAACGCTGCCCCCATCGATGATGTCGGACAACCACCACCCACCGATCCCTCAGCGTACATCAACCAGCCGGCTGATCCAGCCGTTGCGCTGGAAGCATTGAAGACCATGCCAGAGGCGAACCAGGGTTCATATGCCCTGCCCAATGGGATGTATGGCAACAAGGACACGACCCGCACCGAAAACGTGTTGCCACCTGCCGTGCAAACGACGTTCAACTTCCCCACGAACGGCAAACCCAGCCCCCTGTTCGGGGCTCAACCGTTCACCCAGCAACTGCTGCTGTTCGAGGAATTTGGCACGGAAAAACTCGACCCGAGCCTGCCGCAACCGCCACTGTCGTTCCCCGTGCCGCTCGCCGGCCCGGCGCCCCAGCAGGACCCGAACAGCATCGCTCGCAGCGTCCCGTCGAATACCGCGCTAGATGCATTCATGCGCCAGCCGGGGTTGTATCCGTTCCCGTCGCAATACTCCAATGTGCTGGACCGCAACCCGTGGAAGTCGCAGATCGAAGCCTTCCTCAACCGCCATCCGGTCGGTTCGCCCGCCGAAGGCCGTCCACCGGGAAAAGGCTGGTCGCATCAGCGCTGGAACGAGTTCTACCCGCAGGTCGATTTCAAGACCGTGCAAACCGGCGCACGGACCAACCTGGGCATGCGTGACCGCAAGCAATTGCACAACTACGCCAAGGGTGAATTTGCCCCCGGCGGGCTCTATTACCAAACCTCGGATATTCCGACAACCGCTGGCACCACCAAGGGCATCGACGCGCGTTTTCACCCGAAAATGCCGGTGCAAAATTACAAGAATTTTTGGTCCTTCGACGGCACCTTGCCGGCAAAACTGTTGATGGTGCGGTACGGCCAACCCGTGCTGATGCGCCACTACAACGCCCTGCCGATCGACCCGGCGGCCAATGCCGGTTTCGGCTTGCATACCCTCACCACCCATGAACACAACGGGCACTCCCCGGCGGAAAGCGATGGTTATGCCAACGCGTTTTTCTTTCCGGGGCAGTATTACGACTATCGCTGGCCGATCCAGCTGGCCGGTTACGACACCATCAACACCACGGCGCAGGATCCGCGCGCGGCATTCCCTTGCGCGCCCGGCGAAACGCTGTACGTCAACGACGCCAGTCCCGGGCTGAAAACCTGCGACAACGGCAGCATCAAAATCCGTGGCGACTGGCGCGAAACCATGAGTACCCACTGGTTCCACGACCACATGCTCGATTTCACTGCGCAGAACGTCTACAAGGGCAGCGCGGTGATGATGAACTACTACAGCGCCCTGGATCGCGGTAACGAGGCGATCGAAGACGGCGTCAACCTGCGCCTGCCCAGTGGTTCGGCGATGCCATGGGGCAACCGTGACTACGATGTGAACCTGATGATCGCCGACAAGGCCTGGGACGCCAACGGCCAGTTGTGGTTCAACCCGTTCAACACTGACGGCTTCCTCGGTGACCAGGTGTTGGTCAACTGGCAGTACCAACCGGTGCTGAAAGTGCGGGCGCGCAGCTATCGGTTCCGTATCCTCAATGGCTCGGTGTCTCGCTACTTCAAAATAGCGCTGGTACGGCAGGTCAGCGGCACCAGCGGTGAGTTTCCGGGCCCGGCAGGCTCAGGGGTTTCCTACAAACGCGTGCCGTTTCACTTGATTGCCAACGACGGCAACCTCATGGCGCACAGCCTGCCTTTCGACGGCAGCATGGACATGGATGGCGACGGTGACTTTCAGGATCACAACGCCATTCTGCCGACCCAAGGCATCGCCGAACGCTACGACATCATTGTCAACTTTGCGAAATACGGCATCAGCACCGGCGACAAACTGTTTTTCGTTAACCTGATGGATCACCAGACCGGTAAAGGCCCGGAGAAAATAGAACTGTCGCTGGCCGACGTGCTGTCGGAAAAATACAAAGCGGTGCTCAAGCTAACCAGTAATGGCCTGAAATGGGACAACGGCGATCCGGCGGTGGGCAAGTTTCTGGAGTTTTTGGTACAGCCTTACTCCGGTCAGGACCTGAGCATGGACCCGGTCGCCTATGAACCCGCCAAACCTGGCAAGCCTGCCGGCAAGGTCATGATCCCGCTGACCATTGACCGCGATAGCCCGACCGATCAGGCCAAACTCGCCGCTGCGCGGCATCGCGAGTTCACTTTCGGGCGTTCTGACGGCACCGATCTAGCGCCGTGGACGATCAAGACCGATGGCGGCTTCGGTTACAGCATGGACCCACGCCGGCTAGATGCCGCTCCGCAATTGGCCAACGGCCCGACCGATGCCGGGTTCTCCGGCGACGGTACCCTCGAAGTATGGGATATCAAGAACGGCGGTAACGGCTGGACCCACCCGGTGCATGTGCATTTCGAGGAAGGCATCATTCTCAGTCGCAACGGCCTGCCTCCGCCGGATTGGGAAAAATGGGCACGCAAGGACGTCTATCGCATTGGCGAAGGCGTCGACAGTACGATGGACGTGAGAATGGCAATCCGCTTCCGCGAGTTCGCCGGCACTTACATGGAGCACTGCCACAACACCCAGCATGAAGACAACGCGATGCTGTTGCGCTGGGATGTCGAGCATCCGGGCCAGTTCCAGTTGATGCCAACACCCTTGCCGGGTTGGGACGGTGTGACCTACGTCGCTTCCGTGGCGCTGCCTACCTTCCGCACCGGCAATGACGGTAACAATGACGAGGGAGACAACCAAAAACCCGTGGCCAACCCCGACAGCGCCACCGCCAGCAACGGCCAGCCGCTGACCATCAACGTGTTGGCCAACGACACCGACCCCGACAATAATCTGCCGCTCAAAGTGGTGGAGCTGAACCAGCCGGATTCCGGTAAGGGTACGGTCAGCACTGACGGTTTGCGGGTGATCTACACCCCACCGGCCATCGTCCCCGCACCGTTCACCGCGACCTTCACCTATCGCGCCAGCGATGCCAAGGACGCGAAGTCGGACCCGGCGACAGTGTCGGTCAATGTCACCGCTGCAGCGGCCAACGAGACTCTGGCGGTCACCAGCGCTTTCGTCACCGTTCGTACCGACAATCGCTACACCTGGGATATTTCCGGCACCACCACGGTTTTTGCCGGCAATAGCGTGACGGTGACCGCGTCCACTACCGCCGGGCCGCTTAACCTGGGCAAGGCCACGCTCACGCAAGTCGGCACGGGTGCGAAGTGGCGAGTGTTAGTGGCGACCGCCGGTGCCGGGCCGGCGCCAAACCCGACCATCACTGTCAAGTCTGCGCTTGGCAAGACGATAACCGTGCCGATCACCGTGCGTTAAAGCGGCATCTATAGGCGCCCCCGTGGCGAGGGGGCTCGCCCCCGTTGGACTGCGCAGCAGGCCCATTTTTTGGGGCCGCTTCGCTGCCCAACGGGGCGGTGCGGCGGTCCGACAAGCCCCCTCGCCACAGGACGGCGGTTACACGGGTGGCTCAATCGTATCCAGCACCCGGTTCGCCGTGATCTCCGCCACCATGACGCTGTTGGAAATACCCAGCAGGGCGTAGCGCGACTCACCCTCCAGATGATCCACCAACTGATGGACCATCACATCGACCGAGGCCAGCGTCTCGACCAAAAAAACCGCCAGGGTTTCGGTAGTGGCCGCGGGGTCCACGGAAAACAGAGTGCTGCGAGTTCGCGCGGTAGCTTTGATGTCGGCATTCGACGGGAAGTGGAAGTTCAGAGCCCGCTCGGCGGCCTCATTGAGCTTCTTTGAATCGGGTTCGTACGGAGAGACCGGATCGGTGTCTGGCGGGTTGGGCGTAACTTTGAACATAAGCTTGCTTCTCTGATTGAGTGCCAACCCTCCTGCTGCTAAACGAGAGGGAGGCAGCTGTACGCAGGTTAGCAGACCGGGGAAGCTAGCAAAGCCGGCGCGCCCGAAGGCGCCCTGCGCACAACCACCATCAAGTGCAGGCATGGAAATGCCTGACTGACAAGCGCTTGTGCAGCTTACTTATAACCCCGGGCTGCTAAACCCGACCACTTATGGGCAGTGGCAGGGAAACGATAGAGGCCAGGGCCAAGGCGCACAAGCCGGCGGATTCTGGCGTAGCCGTAGGCAACGGCGCAAGGTTTTGTAGCTTTCAGGACGTAACCTTGATGGCGTTTAAACAAACCCCTTCCGCAGATGTTTAACAGGCAGACGAACATTCCCTACACACTTCAAAACCTTGCTCGCTCAGGCCCACCCTGCCCCGCGCTTACTCTGAAACAGCCACTTGATTACGCCCGCGTGCCTTGGCCCGATAAAGCGCTTTGTCCGCATTGTTCATCAACCTTTGCAGATCATTGTCGTGGAACTCCATTGAAGCGACGCCGAGACTGGCCGATATGCGGTGGACAGGGCCGGACATCAAACCACCGATAGCCTGGATCAGTTGCTCGGCAAGATTCAGGGCGACCTCAATGGACGTGTCCGGCAGCAGGATGGCGAACTCCTCGCCACCCAACCGGCCGTATACGTCCGTTTCGCGAAAACCGCCACTGATGATGACACCCACTTGACGCAATACCTGGTCACCGACCTGGTGACCGTAAGTGTCATTGATGTGCTTGAAGTGATCCATATCCAGCATCACCACGCACAGTGGCAACCGTTTGTGTTGGCAGTCATTGAACAATTGCTGCGCGCGCTCAAAAAAAGCCCGGCGGTTTTTCAACCCGGTGAGTTCATCGGTTTGTGCGGCGAGTGTGGAAATGCGGTGCGCCTGTTCCATTTCACGGGTCACGCGGAAAGCTGTTTCCAGGGCTTCGGACAGTTTTCGAGTCGCGTTGACGACAAATGAGGCGAACACCAGGACCGCCAGCGCCATACCGAATTGCAGGGCCGACGGTTGAAACAACAGCCACGTGGTACACGGCAACAACACCAGGCCAATCGACGCTAACGTCATGTACCGATAGGACGAGTAACACGACACCGCGCTGACCGACATGCCGACGGCGAAGAGCATGACCAGCGACTGGGCCAGCAGGTCGTTTGCCGGAATGACCGCCAAAGCGCCTGCGCCCCAGATACTGGCAGACAACATTAGCGTTATCCAATAGGTCCGCTCCCAGCGTTGAGGTGTGCGCTCACTTTCCGGGCTACGAAAATAGACAATAAACATCAGGATGCGCAGCAACGACGAGGCGCTTAGCAGGACAATCCAGCCGCACACGACGCGGTGATCAATACGATCCCAGCACAACCCACACAACATGATCGCGGCAAGGTAACTGCCGAACACAGCAGACACGGATTGATGGAATAGCTGGCGCAATCGGTCACCACGCACTTGCGCGGTGATGAACATCTCCTGATCGTGCCGATATCCTGGGCCACCCATTTGATCCTCCTGATCATGATGCTGTGACAAGAATGTGATTGTGACACCCTCCCACTTAGGCAAACAAACAAATCACATGCCGATCGCTTAAGGACCACACTCTTAAGGTGCGTGACCAGCATTACTCCTTGCTCCCCCACTGTCTCACTGGCTACGCGCTACTGCTGCGGCGCAACCATCTTGAACCGGATATTGATGTCGTTGGAAACGACGGCATCAGCATATTCACCGTCGCCGACTTTGAAGTCGCTTCGCTTGAGCGTTAACTGGCCATCGAAAATCCCGATGGTCTTCTTCGCCTTCAGCTGGACCGGAACCGCCACCTCACGGGTAATGCCTCTGAGTGTCAGTTTGCCGATGATTGTGTACTTGTTGTCGCCAAGTGCCTTCACATCGGTCGATTCAAAGGTCGCCACCGGATAAGCCGCTGTATCGAACCAGGCGGGTTTTTGCAGTTCAGTGTTGGCCTCGCTGCTGCCGGCATCGATGCTGTCGAGCTGGATGGTGAGCGACGCATGGGCCGCTGCGGGGTTGGCCGTGTCGAAATCAAGCTTGGCTTCAAACTTGCCAAACGTGCCATATACCCGCGAGCTGAACTGGTTGTACGTGAAGGAGATTTTGCTCGCAGCCTGATTGACCTGCGTGTACTGGACCGCTTGCGCGCAGGGCAAGACGCCGACAGTGAGCAAGGCAGCCAGAACAGCGAGCCGCGGGAATCGAAAAGTCATGGGATTCTCCGGTCAAGGCGTCCGGTCATGAGCCGAAACGCCCGCACACCTACGCCAGCGATAGGAGGACTAAAGCAAACAACGACCAATTCTTCCACCTACCGTGCTGACTTACGACCACCTGTCGGCCAATCCGGATCAGCGCCCGACCCTGCCACCTTTGCGGGTGTTTAATAATTGCTGCACTCACCACGGCGGGAGACAGGACATGAAGATCGTCGTTATCGGAGGTACCGGGCTGATCGGCAGCAAAGTCTGTAAAAACCTGCAGGACCTGGGCCATGAAGCCTTCGCGGCGTCACCGAGTACCGGCGTGAATGTCATCAGCGGCGAAGGGCTGACGGAGGCGTTAAAAGGCGCCGACGTGGTGGTCGACGTCGCGAACTCGCCCTCTTTCGAAGACCACGCAGCGTTGCATTTTTTTGAAACCGCCGGGCACAACCTGTTAGCGGCGGAAAAGCTCGACGGCGTCAAACACCATGTGGCCCTGTCGGTCGTCGGCACCGAACGGATGCTCGACAGCGGTTACTTCCGGGCAAAAATGACGCAGGAAAATCTCATCAAGAAGTCAGGTATTCCCTACACCATCCTGCGGGCGACGCAGTTCTTTGAGTTTATCCATGCCATTGCTCACTCCGGGCGTGAAGAAGGCGACATCATTCACTTAACGTCCGCAGCGTTGCAACCGGTGGCCTCGGCGGATGTTGCGCAGGCATTGACAGCTATTGCGCTGAAAGCGCCTGTCAATCAGACCGTCGAAGTGGCTGGACCTGATAACCGCCCTCTCGTTGAGTTCGCGAGCGATTACCTGAAGCACACCAACGACCCGCGCCAAACCGTAGCGGACGACACGGTTCCTTACTTTGGTGCGCCAATCAATGACCAGTCACTGACACCGGGTGCCAACCCCATCGTCGGCGCGACCCGGTTTCAGGATTGGCTCAAGACCCACTAGGCGCCCATCTGCCACGCTGAGGGTGGCTGGAAAACAAAAACGACCTCCTTGATTCAGGCATTAGTTGCCCTGCACAAAGGAGGTCGCTTCTGTCAGGCTCCGAACAAGCCTGTAAGGTCTACTCGCTTAACCGACTTAACAAGCGGCTGCGAATGTCCGCGGAGACGCAATGGCGTAGTCCGGTTGTTTCGCCCGCTGAGTCAACGCAAGCATCGCCAGGAACCCCAGTGCAATCAACACCGGATAGGCCATCAATAGTTCAGTAAGGGAATACTTCCAGGCCAGCGGACGACCGACCCCCAACATGGCCGCGTACATCCAGGATACTGCCGACAGCGAGCCGCAGAACAGTGCTGTCATCCGGGCGCTGAACCCGAGATTGAGCAATGAGCCGGCCTTTTGCAGAGCAGGCAGTACCAAGCGATGCAATACGACACCGTTGTAAGTCAGCAAGGCGACAATAATGACTTTGGCTTGAAGTTTTGGATTCATAAAGTAGTTCATGCCTTTGTCCAGGTAATCGATACCGATGATCGCGGCACCTGTTACCCACAAGGCTATCAACGCAACACTGACAGACTTCTGAAGACTTTCCATGTGAGCATTATCATGCTCCGTAAATGTTTTTCGCTTAAATAGATCTCTCACCATCGCAATATCGCTGGTCAATACCAAACCAATGGCGACACAACACGCAACTAAATGGACATAAACAACGCCCAATCGTAAGAATTCCATGAATTCTTTATTTTCAATCAGGCTCATAATTGTAGTTATCGCCACGGTACGTTCTCCACCTTATTCGACAGTACTGATCGATGCTCTACAGGTTATATATTTATTCCAAATACACCTGTTCGATCCTACTGATTCAAGATAAGCCAACTCATAGACTTGGCACGGCCAAGATAATTGATTCGCACAGCGAACCAACGATCTGCTTAAGTATTTCTCCCGGGTTTCAGTGAAAAAAAATCCCCATAGCATTCAATGCACATGAGGTTCAATTTTCCACTTCTTTACTACGGATTCAGGTGCAGGTCACGAATGACTGCTGAAGAATGAGAGCCCAAGAATACCCGAATGTTCATTTTTTGAGCACACTACCGACAAACGGTAGTTAGAATTTGTGACTTATCGCGCCGATACTAAGTCGTAGACTTCCCTGATAGGCCCATGATAACTGGCCTGCTTAATTTACATGGACTTCATAATAAATTTATTGGATCCATTAGTTACCAACCACTCCAAAGCATGTGTAATAGCGAGCAACTCGCATTCATGACGCAATAACTAAAACAGTCATACTTTTTAAATCAGGAAATCTCAGGTGTCGAGGGTGCCCGGTCTGGGCGTTACCCGCGCCCCCGTGAGCACCCTGATTTTAGGTAATTAATGAACGGGATGCTGCTGATCGGCGCGACCCTCTTTCTCCCAGGCCCGTTGCAACAGCCTGATGACCTCCGCATCCGAGGTCTGGGAAAAATCCATGTACCAATGCCCAATCGACATCAGCCACTCAGGCATGAGCGGGCAAATCAATTCATCCACTTCACTGCGCAACGCCTCGACTGTCTCGGGTGGCCCAACCGGCACCGCGACCACGATGCTAGACGGCTCATGCACCCGCGCCGCGTGAATCGCCGCCATCATTGAGGCGCCTGTCGCCAGACCATCGTCGATCAGAATTACCACCTGATCCTTGAGTTGCACAGACGCGCGCGTTCCCCGGTAAACCTGCTCGCGCCGCAACAACTCCCGCGTCTCCCGGGCGACCACCGCATCGAATGCCACCTTATCAATCGGGTGCGTTCGCAACGCCTGTTCATTGAGAATCTGGACGCCGCCGCTGGCTATCGCGCCCATGGCGAACTCCTCGTGCGACGGCACACCGAGCTTGCGCACCAGCATCAGGTCGAGGCGAACGTCCAGCGCCGTGGCCACTTCATAGGCCACCGGCACGCCGCCACGGGGCAAGGCGAGGACGATCACTTCCGGGCGATGAGCGTAAGCGAGCAACGGCGCCACCAGACGCCGACCGGCCGCTGCTCGGTCCTGCAAAACGATGTTCGATGGGGGACTCATTTGAAAACCTCCTCAGGCGATCACGCCCGTCGGTTTCATCACGCAGTCCCAGAGAATTGTCGGCCTGACCGTAGCCGACATCAAGCGGCGCCGCTTACACCAATCGCTGGATTTGCTGATGCCGCCAAACGAAGCTGTAATACGCGGTCTGCAACACCAGCATCCCCAGATACGCCACCGGAAACGCCATCCACACGCCCTGCAAACCAAAATGCCCGTCCAGCACATACGCGACCGGCAACTGCACCAACACCACGCAAAAAATCGACACCGCCATCGGCACCAGCACCGTGCCGCTGGCGCGCATGATGCCGCCAACAATCGCCTGGAAGCCAAACACCAATAGACTCCAGAGCATGATGTGCAACAAGTGCTCGGCCATTGCCCGCGTCGAGTCATCCGTCAGAAACAGCCCCAACAACCAGTGCGACAACAAGTAACCCAATACCACCAACCCTCCGGTCAGGCACACATTGATCAGCAGCCCCGTGCGCAAAATCGGCCCCATGCGCTCCAGGCGCCCTGCCCCAATCGCCTGAGCCCCGAGAATCGACGCCGTGATCGCAATCGACAGCGCCGGAAACTGCACGTAATTGACGATCTGCGTCACCGCCCCATACGCCGCCGTCGCCTGCGAACCGTGCTGGTTCACCAGCGCCAGAATCACCAGCTCCGATACCGACAACACCACCATCTGCAGCCCGGTCGGCAAGCCGATGCGCAACACCTTGCCAAGAATCACCCGATCCAGCTTCATCGCCGCAAACATTTCCCGATCCGGCGCCAAAGGATGCCCCTTGCGAATCAACCGCCAGGCCAGCCAGCCCATCGCCGACAAGTTACCCGCCAACCCGGCATACGCTGCACTCTGAATCCCCATCATCGGCAACCCGAACCAGCCACGAATCAACGCTGGCGTCAGCGCCAACCCGATACACGTCGACACCACCAACGCGATCAGCGGCGACAGCGTATCGCTCACCCCGCGCAGCAATTGTGTGAACAGCACGTAGACCAGCAGCGACGGCATGATCCACATCATCACGCGGGCGTAGGACACCGCGTCGTCCAGCACATCGGCCGGCGTGCCCAAACCCTGCAAGGCTGGCCTGGCGAACACACTGCCCAGCACCGCGGCGGACAGACCGATCATTGCGCCCAACAGCAACGTAGTCGCGGCGATGGTCTTCACCAGGTGCAGCTCACGCGCGCCCCAGGCCTGGCCGATCAACACGCTGGCGCCCGCGCCTAAGCCGATCACCAAGGCGATGAAGAAGAAGACGATGGGGAACATGCCTGATACAGCCGCCAGGGCTTGGGTGCCGAGCATCTGGCCGATATAGATGCTGTTGACGGTGCCTGACATGGATTGGAGGAAATTCGACAGGACCATCGGGGCTAGGAAAAGGAGGTAGGTTTTCCAAAGCTGGGTTGATTGGGCGGGGGGTTGCATGGAAGGTCCATCTCGGATGGGGCGCGGTTTTGGGATTCTACGCTACGAGAATTGATCGCAGTGGATCGTGATTCACATGTCTGACTAGCTATAGAAAATGCGTATATCCGGCCAAAAGCTGAAATAGACACGGTGAAGGCTTAGGAGTAATTTCATCTGTGTCGCTGCTTTGGGCTCAATCGACAGGTATGTGGTTAGGGGCTTCTATGAAAGTGTCTTTGAAAATTATCTTTACTTTGCCTGCCATCCTTTTCCTTTCATCTTGCGCCTCGACCTATACCCCCCAGAGCAACTTCCCAGGATTTAACGGGTATTTTGACACTCAACTGGGCGAGAATATTTTTAAAGTAGGCTTCCAAGGGGATGGGTACGACTCTCGAGGTAGGGTGACAGATCTTGCTCTACTGCGTAGTGCCGAAGTAGCCCTTCAAAATGGATTCGCCTATTTTGTGATTGTAAACATGGCTGACGACTCTACAGGCACCAGCTATGTAGCACCGACAACGACACAGGCAACTGCGACTGTCGTAGGAAATACTGCGTACGGAACTGCAACTACTTATGGCGGACAGAGCTTCTTTTTCACCTACCCAAACACGACCAATACGATTGTATGCTTCAAAGAAAAACCAACCACGCAAGGCTTAGTTTATGAAGCGAGATTTGTAGTCGCATCACTCAAGACGAAATATGGAATCAAGTGACGCAAGAGCATCTTTAGTAACGCACGTCCTATGAGGTGGGGAGGCCTATCAGTCATGTTGGGGCCTCACCAGCTACCGTAAGGAATGCCGTATTTTTCTATGTATCGCTTTGCCTTTTCACTGACGGGGTAGCCATAACGGCCTTCATTTTTTCCTTGACTAGGTCCCAGCGGCTCAATCTCTGCTTGGGCCCGAGCTACTTTGACGGGACGGTGGCATGAGTCTCTGACCCATACCTGTACGACGCCACCAGGGGCAAGGCCCAGATAGATAGCGGCCCTATACCGGGCCTCTTGTTCAGGGGTTGCCGGGCACCGCTGCATGATTGATGAGTGCATAAGTTGTCTGGCTTGATCGGGAATGTCCACCCAGACTTTATAGGTCTGTGGCTCTACCATGGACTGCCACCGCACAAAAATACGTTGGGGAAGGTCGGCGCCGACCACCGCTTTTCCGGAACCGCCGACGCCTCGCCAACCTCTTGCGGACTCTGTTCCGTCTTCGGGCTCACCACCCGAGGCGGAGCCCCCACCAGTGTGGTGAAACAGCTTGCCGTTGATGTCTTCCACGGCGCTGTCCTCAACCCATACCTTCATGTAGTGGGGTTCGGTGAAATCGAGCTCCCACCACTGGGACTTGGGGTCGTTTTTTGCTGAAAGCGGGTCGGCAGACTGGCAGCCGGCAATGAGTAGGATGCCCAGTAGCGTGATGAGTAGTTTCATTACCAAATCGTCCAGTCAGGCACATGAGGGTGTTGCACGCGGATCGCATCCTGTGTGGGGGCATTGATGTAAACAGCCTTTAGACCGCTGCCGTCTTTTCTACCCTGTGGGTGGTTCCAGTTGGCGGAGGTGTGGATGTACTTCAGTTTCAGGAGCTGTTCTTCTTGCGGTGTGATGCTGTAGTCGCTCGCGATAAACCTGTCACAGAGCGCTTGAAGCTCTACTGGTACCGCCAGTTCAGGCGCATCAACGATATCGTTAAAGCGAACCCCCTTTTCCTTCGCCAATTGATACATCACACGCAGGTAAACGAGTGAAAGCTTGCCGCTCACCGGACGCTTGAGCTGCAATGCGGCATAGACGCGTTTTTGACCTGGACTGAGCCGGTCTTGTTGCTGTTGCGGCACTTCGGACGCGGGGGGAGTGACAATCTCCAGGAGTTCAGGCGGCCATCCGTTTGCTAGCCATTGGTTTTTTATGTTCTTGGCGTCGCGATAGATCGAGGTGGTAACAACGTCGGTGTTGATAGGCACTTCCAAAGCCTGCATAGGGCTGACCAATACACACTCTTGTGCTTCGGCGAGGTATCCTCCGCCGACATCCGAGTGAACACCGGGTACTGTAATTTCCGGGAAGGCCGGTTTGATTCGACTGAGAGCAAAGTTAGCTCTGCATTCATCACGCGCCACTAACTGGACGACGTCAGTGAAAAAGCGCCGATCAAGGTAAAGTTTGATGCCTGTCGCGATAGGGCTTTTGATATTCCCCAGGTTGGACCAGCCGGCAATTGATGGCACGGTATCGAACAGGCCAATAAAGCCCATGTTGATGTCGCTTTTGTATTGGTCAATGAAGGTCGAACTTAAGGCTTTGGAGTTGCCGCGCAGAACGTTCCCTAAAGGGCCTTGCTTGCCACGCACGATTTCATTGGCAAAGTGTCGAGCGGCGGCTGCACCGCGACTAAAGCCAAAAGTATCGAACGTCAGTGAACTGATTTCACTGCCGGGGTTGTCGACCAACACTTCATTGATGCTCTGCTTGATCAATACGAACGAAGACTGAACGCGCCCTACGACGCCGGTATCGCCGCGTCCAGTGCCCGCCCCCAAGACGCTGTCTGCTTCACCCGATTGGGTACCGATGCCTTCAATGTAGACGACACGGGAGGCGCTTTTTTGCGGGCCATTGCCTTCTGCTTGTGGCGTGACGTAGTACAGATCACTCAGCTTTTTCACATTGCTGGTGTCGTTGCCATAGCTGCTGTCCGGATCACTCATGAACGGCTTGCAACTGGCGTTGATGTCTTTTGGTGCAATGGGGTGATGGGCTCCGCAGAGCAGGCCCGCCTCCGCGTTGTTGGCGTTGTTACCGGTGCCATCAAAGAAGACACCGATGCGTAACGCTATGCCGGTTTTTTGTGGCTCAGGTGCGGGCTCTTTGCCGTACTTTTCGTATTCCGCCCAGCGCTGAGCGTGAACATCGACCGGCGTCACTCCTGGATTACGCAAGTTCTGCGGTGTATTGGGTAGTGCAGGTTTAGGGACGTAACCACTCATTCCTTGATTCCTTGGGACTGATCCTTGATTTGCAGTCGCAGGGTGACACTCAAGGTAAGGCGAATCAACGCATGGCACTTTGCCTATTCAGACCGAGCATACTTCAGTGACGAGTGCACCCCGTCCTCGCCAAGATGCTGCTGTGAGCACTTAGGTAAAACGAAACTATTGTTCCTTTGCTTTTTAAACATCATCGGGAGGTGCTTGTTTAATTCCCATCAAGGTTACGTCCTGAAAGCTACAAGACCTTGCGCCGTTGCCTACCGTTACGCCAGAATCCGCCGTCTTGTGCGTCTTGGGCCCGCTCGGTAACTTGATTCCCGTCACTGCTCATCAGTGATCGGGAATAGCAGCCCGTGGATAACCTAAGATATACGACGCGTCTATCAGTCAGGTTTTGCGCCTGCATTTTGATGGTAGCTGTTCGCAGGGCGCCCTTGGGCGCGCCGGCTTCTTAGGTTTCCCCGGTCTGCTAACCTGCGTGCAGCTGCCTCCCTCTTCGTTTAGCAGCAGGAGGGTTGGCACACCATAAGGAACCTAAGAAATGTTCAAGGTCACACCAAACCCACCGGACACCGATCCGGTCTCCCCATACGAACCCGATTCAAACAAACTCAACGAGGCCGCCGAACGCGCCCTCGACTTCCACTTCCCGTCGAAAGCTGACATCAAAGCCACCGCGCGTACACCCAGCAAATTGTTTGCCGTGGACCAAGAGGCGACCAACGAAACCCTGGTGGTGTTTTTGGTCGAAACGCTGGCGTCGGTCGATGTGATGGTCCATCAGTTGGTGGACCATCTGGAAGGTGAGGCGCGCTACGCGTTGCTGGGCATTTCAAACAGCATCATGGTGGCGGAGATCACGGCTAACCGGGTGCTGGATAAAATTGATATACCTGCTTAGTTGCGGTCTGCTTTGATAAGCAGGTAAGTGACGCGGGGCTTTGCAGTTGGTCTCTTTTTGGGGCTGCTGCGAAGCCCAACTGGGGAGAGTGTCTGCTATCGCCCAAAACAGTTATTCACTCAGCGCGTGACGGGGCAATGCCATTGAAATCAAAGCTGCAAGCAGCACGAATGCACTTGATATCCATAAGCACGCCACCAGCCCAGACACCTGGTAAACCCAGCCGGAAAGCACCGTACCTATCAACCGCCCCAAGGCGTTCGACATGTAATAAAACCCCACATCCAGCGACACGCCGTCTTCCTTGGCGTAAGACACGATCAGGTAGCTGTGCAGCGAAGAATTCACCGCGAACAGCACGCCAAAAACCATCAGTCCACCCAGCAGCACTGCCTGTTGCGACAGGCCGGTGTTCAGCCCGAGAGCAATGGCCGCAGGCAGGCCCGCCAGTGCAAGCGCCCAAAGAAACGCTGCACGACCATCCGGTACGTGCCCACGCTTCTTTCCGGTGATGTTGGGCGCGAAAGACTGCACGATGCCGTAGCCAATCACCCAGACCGCAAGAAACCCGCCAACCTTCCAGAAGTCCCAGCCGAAGACACTGCTCAGGTACACCGGCAATGCCACCACGAACCAGACATCACGGGCACCGAACAGGAACATCCGCGCCGCGGAGAGGATATTGATCGCCCGACTCTTGGACAGGATGTCGCGAAACTTCGGCTTGGCTTTCGCTTTGCCCAGGTCCTTCTTCAACAAGATCAAGCTGCTGATCCAGATCAGACCCAGGCCACCCGCCATGGCCAGCAAGGCGCTTTTGAAGCCAATCAATGCCAGCAAGGCGCCACCCAGAAAAAAGCCGACACCCTTGAGTGCGTTCTTCGAACCGGTGAGGATCGCCACCCACTGGTAGAGCTTGCCCTGCTGCCCATCCGGAACCAGAAGCTTGATGGAGCTTTTCGCGCTCATCTTGTTCAGGTCTTTGGCAATCCCCGACAGCGCTTGAGCCCCCATCACCCATGGAATGGTTAGCCAGGCCACCGGAACCGTCAGCATCAGCAGCGCCGCAACCTGGATGCCCAGCCCGATGTTCATGGTTCGGTTCAGACCCAGCCGGGCGCCGAGGTAGCCACCCACCAGGTTGGTGATCACGCCAAAGAGTTCGTAGAACAGAAACAACGCCGCGATTTGAAGCGGGCTGTAGCCCAACGCGTGAAAGTGCAGCACCACCAACATGCGCAAGGCGCCGTCGGTGAGGGTGAAGGCCCAGTAGTTGCCCGTGACGAGCAGGTACTGCCGCACTTGCGGCGCGAGGGCTGACAACGCTTTCATTGCCGCTCCTTAGACCGCTAGACCGACCATCTTGGCCAGTTCGACGGTGCGATTGGCATAGCCCCATTCGTTGTCGTACCAGGCATAGAGTTTGACCTGAGTGCCATTGATGACCATGGTCGACAGCGCATCGATAATCGATGAACGCGGGTCGGTACGGTAGTCGATGGACACCAGTGGACGCTCCTCGAATCCGAGAATGTCTTTGAGCTCGTTCTCGGAAGCGTCCTTGAGGAACTGATTGACCTCTTCGACAGTGGTGGCCCGCTCGACTTCAAAGACACAGTCAGTCAGCGAAGCGTTGGCCAGCGGCACGCGAACGGCGTGACCATTCAGGCGTCCGCGCAATTCCGGAAAGATTTCAGCGATGGCGGTAGCCGAGCCGGTACTGGTTGGAATCAGGCTCATACCCGAAGCACGCGCACGGCGCAGATCCTTGTGCGGCTGATCGAGGATGCTCTGGGTGTTGGTCAGGTCGTGAATAGTAGTGATCGAGCCGTGACGAATTCCCAGCTTTTCGTGGATCACCTTAACGACTGGAGCGAGGCAATTGGTGGTGCATGACGCCGCCGTGACGATGCGATGTTGCGCCGCATTGAACAGTTGATGATTGACGCCCATGACAATGTTCAACGCGCCTTTTTCCTTCACCGGGGCGCTGACCACCACACGCTTCACGCCTTGGTCGAGGTAAGCCTGAAGCACGGCGACGGTCTTCATCTTGCCGCTGGCTTCAATCACCAGATCACAGCCCGACCAATCGGTGGCGCCAATTGCCGTGTTGCCCGTTACCTTGATTCGTTTGCCGTCGATGACGATGCTGTCGCCCTCGGAATCGGCCTGGTAATTCCAACGACCATGCACTGAGTCGAAGTTCAGCAGGTGCGCATGAGTCGCCGCGTCCCCAGCTGGGTCGTTGATCTGCACGAACTCAAACTCCGGCCAGCTCCAGGCTGCTCGCAAAGCGAGGCGACCGATCCGGCCAAAACCATTGATGCCAACTTTGATAGTCATGTTGTTGTGCTCTGTATCTGATGTCAGTGGAAATTCGACCGGGTGTCGAACTGGCCGATCTACTCGATGAGGCGGAATCGGCGATTCAGCTTTCGCAGCAGGCCAGTGCCCGTTCAGGACGGTCACCCATTTCTTCAAGGCGTTTGGCGTCAGGGCTCAACCAATGCTGGTTGCTTTCGAGCACAGTGGTCAGCACTTGATGGACCCAATCAGCGAGATTTGGGTGCAATCGGTAATACACCCATTGGCCTTGCCGACGGTCCGACAGCAAACCGCAACTGCGCAACTGCGCGAGGTGTCTGGAGACTTTTGGCTGACTCTCATTCAACGCGCAAGTCAGCTCGCAAACACATAGCTCTCCTTCACGGGTGATGAGCATCATCGTGCGGACCCGAGTGTCGTCAGCCAGGCATTTAAAAACAGTGGTCGGTGTCAGAGGGTCAGCCATATCGTGTCTCAGTGTTTGTTTTTGACCAAGAGAGTGATGACCTGATCGAAACGCTCACCAGCAAAAGGACACGGGCTTTGCTGGTCAGGGTGAAGTCTCAGTTCATATACGGGCTAACGAATATATGATTTCCCGTATATAAGGTAAATAGTCAACTTCAGATCAATCCATCAAAGCGATTGGACTCCGCTGCCTCCCCGTCAATAAAAGCTCTGAATTTCGGCATCAGTACCCGGACACTTGGGCGGGATCAAGCCAGCAGTTCGGTGATCCACCGGGCTTGCCGGGCGATGTCCTGCACCGTCTCCTCGGGCACAGCCTGCCGAGCCCGGGCAAAGCTGTTCAGGGTCTTCTGTTTCTCGCGCAGCATCCGCTGCCACTTGACCAGGAACGCCGGGCTGCGTGCCTGCATCTGCAGCGGGCCGAAATACAGCTCCTCGGCGGTGTACACCATTGGCCCGTCGCGCTCGGCGACGATGATTTCGTAGTCGAAACGGTTTTCCCGCAGCACTTCCTCGCAGAGGATGCGGTAGCCATTGTCCATCAACCATTGGCGCAGTGGCTGCTCGCCGCCGTTGGGCTGCAGGATCAGGCGCTCCTGGCCACTCAGCCGCGCCTTGCCGCTGTCGAGGATGTCGCGAATTGTCTCGCCGCCCATGCCACAGATGCTGATCGCCGTGATCCAGTCTCCCGGTTCGATCGCCGCCAGGCCATTGGCCAGGCGCACGGTGATTCGCTGGTCGAGGTCGTTCTCGCGCACGGTGCGTTCAGCCGAGCGGAACGGCGTCAATGCCACCTCGCCGGCCACCGCCGCCACGATGGCGCCCCGGCGCATCAACGCCACCGGCAGGTAGCCGTGATCCGAGCCGATATCGGCCAGGCGCGCATCTGCTGGCACATGCGCCGCCACGCGTTCCAGGCGCATGGACAATGTCTGTTCGTTCAACTGCAGTTCCTTTTCACCACGAACGTCCGGCACCTTAGGCCAGATCGGGACGCGATTCTGCCGAGCAACGCCGTGCATTTCAAATCCCTGCGACCAAGGCCACGCCTTTAACTTCGCTCAAGCCAGGCACGAGCGATTTCTTCACGCGTGGCGAACCAGTTTACCCGGTAAAAAACGTCATCAAGAAAAGTCCGTGGAACAAGGAAGTGCGGGAATGCCGCTACGCTTGTAAAAAATAAAAGCAGGCGGGGACACGTAATGCCCAACAATAAGCGTCAAGGGTTCACGGTTTCGCGCTACACCTTGCTGGCTTCGGCCATCCTGGCGGCTTCCATGCCGACCGCCCAGGCGGTTGAACTGGATACGGGCAATCCGGACTGGACCGCGCGTATCGATAACACCGTCAGGTACAACTACGGTGTGCGCACCGAAAGCGCCGACAAGCGCATGTTGGGGACGCCAAACAACAACGATGGCGACTACAACTTCCGCAAGTCCGGAACCAACATCACCAACCGTGTCGACCTGTTGACCGAGATGGACGTGGTCTACAAAAACGCCATGGGCTTTCGTGTCAGTGCTGCCAGCTGGTACGACAAGGCGTATGAAAACACCGGTTCCAACTCCAACCCGTTCGTCAACGGCAATGACTCACGGTCTGGTCTGGTCGCTAACGACCCACGCCTGGCCGGCGTCACCAACGACAACGTCGGCTTTGGCAGCCCGCACCTGAGCAACTACGCCCAGCGTTATTACACCGGTCCGTCTGGCGAAATTCTCGATGCGTTCGTGTTCTACAGCACTGAAGTGGGCGAAGAGTCTTTGTTCAGCGCCAAGGCCGGTCAGCACAACGTGTTCTGGGGCGAGACCATTCTCAACCCGGTGCACTCGATCAGCTACGGCCAGTCCGGCCTCGACCTGGCCAAACTGGCGGCGTCGCCGGGTACGGAAACCAAGGAGCTGTTCGTTCCGCGTAACCAGTTGTCGATGTCGTTCACCGTTAACCCCGAGTTGACCGTGGGTGCGCAGTACTTCCTGGATTGGGACGCCGCTCGCCTGCCTGAAGCGGGCACCTACTACGGTGGTTCCGATCTGGTGGGCTTTGGCGCCAAATCGTTCCTGTTGGGCAACACCAACGCCGTGGTTCCGGACAGCCCGCTGGGTTGTGGCCTGGCACCGTGCGACGCGTTCACCAACGTGCGTCGTGGTCATGACCTGGATCCGCATAACAGCGGTGACTGGGGCGTGATGGCCAAGTGGTCGCCGGCCTGGCTGGACGGGACGCTCGGCGTCTACTACCGCGAAACCTCGGACATCCTGCCGCAAGCCTGGCTGGATGCCAGAGGCATCTCCTCGGCCAACCCGAACGGCACCCGGCCAGCCGGGCAAGTGCCAGCGGTGGTCAACACGCTCAACTCGTTGAGCACCGCCACCTATCAACTGGCCTATGCCGACAACATTCAGATTTTCGGCCTGAGTCTGTCCAAGGATGTCGGCGTTGTGAGTGTGGGTTCGGACCTGAACATCCGTCACAACATGCCGCTGGCCAGTATCCCGGCCATCGTCAGCACCACCAGCCCGCTGGGCCTGGGCCAAGGCCTCGGCCTGTTGCCGGCGCGCACGGCTTCCACGGGTGTGATCTACGACACCCCGAGCCGCGGCGACAGCCTGAGCGCCACCGGCGACACCCTGCACTGGACGCTGAACGGTCTGTTGCCCCTGCCGAAAACGCCACTGTTCGATTCGGCTTCCCTGCTGGCCGAGTTGTACTACAGCAACCTGCTCAAGCTCGATGACAAGAACGAAGCGCTCTACAAGGGCAAAGGCACCTATCGCGGCATCGACCAGCCGACCCGGGACAACTGGGGCGTCGCGGTCAACTTCACACCGACCTGGTTCCAGGTGTTCCCCGGTGTTGACCTCAACGCGCCGGTGTCCGTCAACGTCGGCCTCGCAGGCGTGTCACCGGTGTCCGGTGGCGGTGCCAAGGACACCGGCAACTACGCGTTGGGCGTCGGTGCCATTGTGTACAACAAATACTTTGTCGACCTGAAGTACGTGGACGCCTTCGGCCAAACCGACAAGTGCAATGTCAGTGGTGTGAGTACCGGCCCGACCGGTGGCGATGGCTCTACGCCGAACGCCTTTAGCGGCAACGAAAACTACGCCTGTTTCGCCGGTGGCTACTCGTCCTTCTCCGGTGTTGGTGCAACGATTGAGGACCGTGGCGCCGTGTACCTGACGATGAAAACCACCTTTTGAGGCCAGCTTTGCGACCAGCGGTGAAGATGGCTGACGAGTATCCTGGACCGAGGCGAAAACCATCTAACCCGGTAGTGTCAGCGACTCAATCAGTCTTTACTCGCAGACAGCGCAGTAGCGCTATAAATACCTGCTTACACAATAGAAACTCATAAAGTCCGATCTTGTACTACCGAGTGTTAGCTTGTGCGCTTTATCGGGCCATGAGAGGCCAAAGCCTTCGTTATGCGCATAAAGCTCCCCAGCATTCCTGCCATCGGTGTTTACCTTGCCCTGGCTTGCCTCTTTGCGGGCGCATGGTTCACCCACCCTGCCCCCAAGCATTCTTCCTTTGCCCTGATAAGTCCGGTTTTGCCTGAGGCGGATGAAGCCGCCAAGCCCATTTATACCAGCCGTTTCGCCTCCTCCGGGCTGGTGGACTTCGTGCATTCCTCGGCGGTAACGGCCTTGCCTGACGGTAGCCTGATGGCGGTCTGGTTCGCCGGCACTCGCGAAGGCGCAGCCGATGTGCAGGTGCGCTCCGCCCGTTTCAACGTGAGCACCGGCGAGTGGGGGGAGGAACAGGTCATGGCGACCCGGGAATCAACCCAGCAAAGCACTCGAAAATACATCCGAAAACTCGGCAACCCGGTCGTTGCACTGGCGCCGGACAATCGCCTGTGGCTGTTCTACGTCTCCGTATCCATGGGCGGCTGGGCCGGTAGCGCGGTCAATGTGATGGTTTCAGACGACTTTGGTGTGAATTGGTCGGCACCGCGCCAATTGATCACTTCACCCTTTCTGAACATCAGCACCCTGGTCCGGTCGGCACCGGTGTTCCATGTCGACGGCTCCATCGGCTTGCCGGTCTACCACGAGTTTCTGGGCAAGTTTGCCGAGTACCTGTACTTGAGCGCAGACGGTGAAGTGATCGATAAATACCGCATCAGCCACGGCAATAATTCCTTGCAACCCGCGGTCGTTCCGCTGGACGGTCAGCGCGGTATCGCGATGTTGCGCTATGCCGGCGACACCCACCACCGAGTCCTGGCGAGCCGCACCGAGGATGCCGGGCAAACCTGGAGCGAACCTTATCCGCTCGATCCTTCGAACCCCAATTCCTCGCTGGCGGCCGTTGCGACGCCCGAACACGGGTTGCTGGTAGCGCTCAATGACCTGCAAGAGGGGCGCTTCAAGCTGAGCCTTTATCTTACCGATGCGAAAATGGACGATTGGCGCTTGGTGCACGATCTGGACAAATCACCGGATCCCGAGGGTGATCCGTTTTCACCCCTCGCCTACAAGGAAATCATCGGGAAAGAGTTCCGCGATTCCAGCGGCGAACTCCGCCAACCGCTGGAGGCGCAATTCCTCGACAACCTCGACAAACGCGTCTGTAAAAGCGAAGGGTGTGAGTTTGAATATGAATACCCGTACTTCATCCGCAGTCCCGACGGGATGTATCACTTGGTTTATACCTGGAACAACACTTTCATCAAACACGTCTCCTTCAACGAGGCCTGGCTGTCCGAGCGTCTCAAATGATTAGTCTGTGGCAAGCCCATGCCAGCTTCGCGATGATCATCTTCCTGATACTGCCGGCTTTTGGTCTGAACAGGGGCTGGCGCATCGCGCTGTTGCTGGCATTGCTGGCCGCCAGCTTCATACAGCTGGGCGAGGTGTCGCTGGCCGCTTACTTGCGCAGCTATATTGATGACCTTGCGATCACCTCATTGGTGTTCATGGGGTGGGGCTGTTTGCGTCGGCTGGGAGTGTTGCCGCCTGCGCAGCAGAGTCACATCGGCGTATTGATCCTCTTCGCCGCGATGGCCCTGGTGCTGTACCCGGCAACCCTGGGCTTGAGTGATCTGGACCCTTACCGGCGGGGTTTCAGCCCGCGCCCCCTGTTGTTTGTCGTCGCACTACTGACCTTGAGCCTGTTTTACCTGCGCAATTACCTGGCCGTCGTGTTGTTGACCAGCGCGACCCTGGCCTTCATCGCCGGGATCAAACCTTCCCACAACTATTGGGATTACTTGATTGATCCGCTGCTGGGCCTGTATTGCTGCCTGGCAGTGCTGGTGCTGGCGACACGCTGGGCGTATCGCCGGTTCATCACGTTGCGCAGACCAATGCGAAACAAATCCGTTTGAAATTTAACGACATTTTTAATAGGGAAACTTCGATGGGTTGGCTGAAATCGAGACGTTTGCATTACTGGCTGGGCGCAACAGCGATCGCGTTTGTGCTGTTTGCACTGCTGCGGGTGGTGTTCTTTTTCGGCTTTTCCGGTTTCGACGCCAAAGCCCTGAGCGACGACAATGCCGTCCTGACAACCCTGGGCATCGGCTTTCGTTTCGACTTGCGCCTGGCCATTCTGGTCATGCTGCCGTTGGCGTTGTTGGCCTGGACCCCTCGCTGGAACCTGATCAGCAGCCGCCTCGTTCGCTGCATCGCTCGGGTGTATCTGGTTGCCGTCCTCAGCGCTCTGCTGCTGATCTACATCATCGATTTTGGCCATTACGCGTACCTCGGCGTGAGGATCAACGCCACAGTGTTGCGCTTCATCGACGATGCGCAAATATCCCGTGATATGGTCTGGCAAACCTACCCGGTTATCTGGATTTCACTGGGTTGGCTGGCAACAGTCGCGTTGGTGACACTGGCCTTGGTGCGTCTGGAGCGCGTCACGCTGGACCGTCCCCGCAAAGTCATTCACCGGTTCTCCGCGACATGGGGCAGTGCGTTGATAGTCGTGCTGGTGCTGCTGGGTATTTTGGGTCGTGTCGAACACTTGAACATTGAAAACCCTGTACCGCTGCGCTGGAGCGATGCGTTTTTCTCGGGCAATAACCAGGTCGCCGCATTGGGCCTGAACCCGGTGCTTTTCCTCTACGACACCGTCAAGGTCGGCCAGTCGCGCTATGACGAAGCGCAGGTGCGCGAACATTACGCGGTCATGGCCAACTATCTGGGCGTCGACCAACCCGACCCGCAGACCCTTGACTTCGTCCGCCACCAGGCGCCACAACCCTACAAAGTACCGGGCTCGCGGCCACCGAACGTGATGTTCATCATGCTTGAATCGCTGGGCACCAGCGCCGTCGGGGCCTATGGCAACCCGATTAATCCAACGCCCAATATTGATCGCCTGGCGACGCAGAGCTGGTTCTTCAAGCACTTCTATGTGCCAGTGACGGGGACCGCAAAAACCGTCTGGGCCAGCATCAGTGGGGTGCCTGACGTTACTCGACAGGAAACCGCGACACGTAATCCACTGATCACCAACCAAAACACGCTGGTCAATGCCTTCACCGGCTACGAGAAGATCTACACCATTGGCGGCAACTCCGGTTGGGCCAACATGAATGCCTTGATCAAGCAAAGTATCGACGGCGTTCGTCTGTTCGATGAGCGAGACTGGAAATCCCCAGTGGTGGATGTCTGGGGGATCTCGGATCTGGACCTGTTCAAGGAAACCGACCAGATCCTCCAAACGCTGCCCAAGGACAAGCCGTTCTTCGCCTATGTGCAAACGGCCGGTAACCATCGCCCCTTTACGATTCCAAAGACCAATGACGGATTCGAGGTCAAGCACCCTACCCTGGAGGAAGTCCAGGCCGCAGGCTCGCGCAGTGTCGAGCAATACAACGCCGTGCGCTTGCTGGACTTCAACATCGGACGCTTGATGGAAATCGCCAAGGCCGGCGGCTGGTACGAAAACACCATATTCGTGCTGTTTGGCGACCACAACACCCGTATCGCCCAGATCCCTTTCCTGGCACCGGCCTACGAGCAACTGGGTCTGGAAAGCAACGCGGTGCCGATGATCATCCACGCGCCAGGCATGATCGGGACGCGCAAGGTCGAGGAAGCCGTTGGCCTGGTGGACTTGCTGCCAACCGTGGCGGGTATGGCCGGCCTTGAGTTTCGCAACAGCGGCATGGGCCGTGATATTCAGCAGCCCGCGCCCGAAGGCGAACGCGTGGTGCCATTGGTATTGCGCGAAGGCACATTCCCGCTGATTGCCGGCGTGACTCAACACTACCTGGTACAGATGGAACACGACGGCAGCTCGCCAAGTCTCCATGACCTGGCCTCACCGACGCCGCTGGACAACGTCGCCGAGCAACACCCCGAAGAGTTCAAGCGGCTGTCAGAGTTGACCCGCGCCATGCATGAAACCTCACGATTGATGCTGTACCAGAACGTGCGCAAGTAACGGCTTTCCCGCGTCTATAGTGCAAATAGACGCGGGCCTCCCCCAGATACCAGTATCTAAAACTCACCCTCAATAGCGGGCAGCTAACACCCGGAAACCGCCACTCACAATGGCTGCTAAACGGCAGTGATTCAGATCGTGGCAAGCCAATGGTGAGGCAGCAGAATGCTCAGCCAGAATTTTTGCTACCTGCCGAAATTTGCGTGAACGCAAGGTAGTAGCCATTGCAATCGCGGAACCCGAACTCCCTTGATCCATAGGGCATGTTTTGAAGCAGCCAAGCAATGGCGACCTTGTCTTTCACTGATTCGTAGTATTGATCCACATGCGAAATCGCAAAGTAAAGAGTGCCCGAAAAGGCTACAGAGCTCCCAAAAATATCCACTTGGGTAAAGGTGAGGCTGCAATCCTGTAGCTGGACAGCGATTGTCGACTTGAGGGACGTTCAGCCTTCTCACTAAAGACCGCGAACAGAGTTAACGATGAAAGTATGCGCGGCGGTTCGAATGTGGGCTTTAATGTCCATGCTTATATGCAGCCACATTAGCTTCGACTCCCTACGAAGGTGGATGCGCCTAACGGCGGGTTCAGGTTGCCATGCACTTGTCTAATCAAGGAAGAAACGACATTGAAAATAGCTTTTGGCGCCCTGTTGTTGACCTGGCTGACTACTATCGCACTCGCTGACGAGAACGCTGTCGGCTTCCACTCTTCCACACTGGCGGACTCGCACAATGACCGCGCACTGGAGATGGTCGTCTGGTACCCCAGTGCAACTACCGCAGCCACGCTACTGATCGCCGATGATGCGGTGTTTGTCGGTGCTTCTGCCGTTCGTGACGCGCCGCCCGCTGCCGGCGAACATCCATTGCTGGTGCTATCCCACGGTTACAGGGGGAACTGGAGCAACCAGATTTGGCTTGCCAGTTCTTTGGCCCAAAAGGGTTACATCGTCGCCGCAATCAATCACCCTGGTACCACGACCCATGACCGCAGCCCTCAAGCAGCTGCGCAGTTATGGCAGCGGCCCGTTGATCTGCGCCGAGCCATTGATAGGGTCACGACTCAACCTGAAAAATTTGGCCTGGTCGCCAATGGCCGAATTGCAGTAGCGGGCCATTCACTCGGCGGCTTGACCGCCCTGGAGATCGCCGGTGCTCGTTTCGATCCAGACCTCTTCGCCCATGACTGCAAAGCCCACCCGCAGTTATCCGGTTGCACCGTTTACGGACAGATAAACCCCGCAAGCACCTCAGAATCAAAGGCCGCGCTGGCCGCCGATTGGCGCGATAAACGCGTCACTGCTGTGATTACATTGGACCTGGGCCTTTCACGGGGCCTGACCGATGAAAGCCTGGCCGCGCTGCCGGTACCAGCGCTGGTGATCGCTGCCGGCGTACCGTCGCGCGAGCTTCCCGCTGAGTTGGAGTCTGCCAACCTGGCCAAACGCCTGCCTCCGGCGTCAAGCCGTTACGTCGAAATCAGCGACGCAAGCCATTTCAGCTTCTTGTCGGTGTGCAAACCTGGCGCGGAGGTAATGCTAGAAGAAGAAGTACCAGGCGATGGCATCATTTGCCGGGATGGCGACAGCGCTCGCACGCGTGGGCTGATCCAACAGCAGATTACATCGCTGATAGCAGAGTTTCTTCAGTCATCTACCTACAAAGAAGACAGTTTGTAAAATCGTGATACGAGAGTTGCCGCAGCTCAACAAAAAAAACGCTGGAGCAGTTTCAGCGCCCGCGCAATCTGTCAGAACGGTTGGCCAGGGATAAGCGCTGGTCGGTCGCGAACAGCTGCTACACAGCCAAAAGCGGCCCTTCTCGACCAGTTAAATCCATGTCGCCTTAGGGTAAGCAGATCCGACCAACAGCGGCCGGTGAAATAGGGTCGCTACTATCCCCACAAATGGGGTACTTCACCCAACCAACCGGGTGTTTACCACCTAATTAGAGGACTATTCCCCCCCCCCCCGCTTCTTCCGTCTGCAACGCTCAGAACAACATGCTCGTTAATTTGAATTTTTTCTTCGCCCTAGTGATGGCTCATTAGTTGCACCTCCCCTTGTACACGCAACTGCTGTCGTCCCGAATATGGAGACGACGGGGCATCAGGTGAGGGGTGAAAAATGACACGTACGACTCCATCTTGCGACGCCTTCGGCTTGCTGCGTAAATCAAACCTGTCTTGTGCGATGCTCCTTACCCTGGCCACGGCAGAAGCCGCGCCGCTGGATGATTTCGGCCCGCCACCACCGACGGACCCCTCGGCGTTTACCAACCCGCCGGCCGACCCCAAGGCCGCGCTGGATGCCATACGGGCCATGCCACCCGCCAACCAGGGTGCCATCGCCCTGCCCAATGGCGTTTTTGGCACCCGCACCACGCCAACGGCCGACAACGTGCTGCCGCCAAACCTGCAGACATCCTTCAAAATCCCCACCAACGGCAAGCCCAGCCCATTGTTCGGAGCTCAGCCGTACACTCAGCAACTGCTGTTGTTCGAAGAATTCGGCACGGAAAAACTCGACCCGACCCTGCCCGCGCCACCACTGACCTTCCCGGTGCCCACCGCCGGCCCGGCGCCGACGCAAGACCCGAACAGCATCGCTCGCAGCGGCCCTTCGAGCGCGGCGCTGGAAGCCTTCATGCGCCAGCCGGGGCTGTACCCGTTTCCGTCGCAGTTTTCCAACGTGCTCGACCGCAACCCTTGGAAAGCGCAGATCGAAGCCTTCCTCAACCGCCACCCGGTCGGCTCGCCGGCCGAAGGTCGTCCGCCAGGAAAAGGCTGGTCGCACCAGCGCTGGAACGAGTTCTACCCACAGGTCGCCTTCAAGACCGCTCAAGCGGGCGCCAAACTCAACGGCGGCATGCGCGACCGCCGACAGTTGCACAACTACGCCGTCGGTGAGTTCGGGCCTGGCGGGCTCTACAACCAGACCTCGGACGCCCCGATCATAGCGGGCACCACCAAAGGCATCGACACCCGTTTTCACCCCAACATGCCGATTCAAAACCACAAGGCGCTATGGACCTTCGACGGCACCTTTCCGGCAAAACTGTTGATGGTGCGGTACGGCCAGCCCGTGCTGATGCGTCACTACAACGCCCTGCCGATCGACCCCGCGGCCAACATGGGTTTCGGCCTGCACACCCTCAGCACCCACGAACACAACGGCCACTCCCCGGCCGAAAGCGATGGCTTTGCCAATGCGTTTTTCTTTCCGGGACAGTACTACGACTATCGCTGGCCGATCCAGTTGGCCGGTTACGACACCATCAACACCAGCGCTCAGGATCCGCGCGCGGCGTTCCCCTGCGCCCCGGGTGAAACCCTGTTTGTCAACGATGCCACTCCGGGCCTCAAGACCTGCAACAACGGCAGCATCAAGATCCGTGGCGACTGGCGCGAAACCATGAGCACCCACTGGTTCCACGACCACATGCTCGATTTCACCGCACAGAACGTCTACAAGGGCAACGCGACGATGATGAACTACTACAGCGCCCTGGATCGCGGTAACGAAGCGTTTGTAGACGGCGTCAACCTGCGCCTGCCCAGCGGTTCGGCATTGCCCTGGGGCAACCGCGACTATGACGTCAACCTGGTGGTGGCCGACAAGGCCTGGGACGCCAATGGCCAGTTGTGGTTCAACCCGTTCAACACCGATGGCTTTCTCGGCGATCAGATCCTGGTCAACTGGCAGTACCAGCCGCGCCTGAATGTGCGCGCGCGCAGCTATCGCTTCCGCATCCTCAATGGCTCGGTGTCGCGCTTCTTCAGGATCGCGCTGGTGCGTGAAATCGTCGGCACCGGTGGCGAATTCCCCGGCCCGACAGGTTCCGGCCTGTCCTATACCCGCGTGCCGTTCCACTTGATCGCCAACGACGGCAACCTCATGGAACACGCCGTGCCGTTCGATGGGAGCATGGACCTGGACGCCGACGGCGATGTGCAGGACCACAACGCCATCCTACCCAGCCAGGGCATCGCCGAGCGTTTCGACATCATCGTCAACTTCGCGAAAAACGGGATCAACACCGGCGACAAGCTGTACTTCGTCAACCTGATGGAGCATCAGACCGGTAAAGGTCCGGAGAGTAATCCGCTGAGCCTGGCCGATGTCCTGTCCGGCAAGTACAAGGCGGTACTCAAGCTGGGCAGCAAAGGGCTGCAATGGGAGAACGGCGACCCGGTGGTGGGCAAGTTCATGCAGATGGTGGTCCAGCCTTACTCCGGCCAGGACGTGAGCATGAACCCCGCCGACTTCGAACCCGCCAAACCGGGCAAGGCGGCGGGTAAAACCATGATTCCGCTGACCCTCAACCGCGACGACCCGGCGGTGCAGGCCAAACTGAAACTGGCGCGGCATCGCGAGTTCATCTTCGGCCGCTCCGACGGTACCGACGAACAACCCTGGACGATCAAGACCGACGGAGGTTTAGGCTTCCAAATGGACCCTCGAATCATCAGCGCCGCTCCGCAACTGGCCAACGGTCCGACCCCTGCCGGGTTCTCCGGCGACGGCACCCTGGAAGTGTGGAAAATCAGGAACGGCGGCAACGGCTGGAGCCACCCGGTGCATGTGCATTTCGAAGAAGGCATCGTCCTCAACCGCGACGGCAAGGCGCCGCCGGAATGGGAAAAGTGGGCGCGCAAGGACGTCTATCTCATCGGCGAAGGCATCGACAGTTCGGTGGACGTGGACATAGCGATCCGCTTCCGCGAATTCGCCGGGACCTACTTGGAGCACTGCCACAACACCCAGCACGAGGACACGTCCATGCTGCTGCGCTGGGATGTAGAGCATCCGGGCCAGTTCCAGTTGATGCCAACGCCCATACCCGGCTGGGACGGCGTCACTTACGTCAACTCCGCTGCGCTGCCGACCTTCCGCACTGGCGATAAACGTGACAATAACGAAGGCGAAAACAAAAAACCAATTGCCAACCCAGACAGCGCCATCAGTAACACCGGCCAACCGGTGACCATCAACGTGCTGGCCAACGACAGCGACCCCGACGGTAACGTGCCACTTAAAGTGGTGGGTCTGGAGCAACCGGACTCCGGCAAGGGCGTGGTCGCCACCGATGGTCTGCGCGTGATCTACACCCCACCGGCCATCGTCCCCGCACCGTTCACCGCGACCTTCACCTATCGGGCCAGCGATGCCAAGGACGCGAACTCGGACCCGGCGACGGTGTCCGTCAATGTCACCGCTGCAGCGGCCAACGAGACTCTGGTGGTCACCAGCGCTTTCGTCACCGTTCGTACCGACAATCGCTACACCTGGGATATTTCCGGCACCACCACGCGTTTTACCGGCAATAGCGTGACGGTGACCGCGTCCACTACCGCCGGGCCGCTTAACCTGGGCAAGGCCACGCTCACGCAAGTCGGCACGGGTGCGAAGTGGCGAGTGTTGGTGGCGACCGCCGGTGCCGGGCCGGCGCCAAACCCGACCATCACTGTCACGTCTGCGCTTGGCAAGGTGGTAACAGCACCAGTCTCGGTGCGTTGATGGGGGATTGAATCGGCAAATTGCTTGGCAGCCAAATCTCCAGAGGACCGGCATGTCAAGCAGTAGCTCAGCGCTAAAGTTTCCATCGTCGGTTGAATACACAGTCGTTTTCTGCCCTTCGTGACAGGCAGAAAACGGCCAGAAGCGGACGACCCGCCAAGACAGATACCGACCAAAAGGAGACGTTCAACCTAAAACGCTGGATAGCGCTGACGGTGCCATGCACATCGACAATAACTGGGTGGATAATCAAATCCGGCCGTGGGCACTTGGGCGCTCGAACTGGCTATTTTCGGGCTCGCTAGTAGCGGCAAGCGTGCGGCTGCGATCATGAGTCTGATCCAGTCGGCGCGGCTCAACGGGCATGATCCGTATGCTTATTGAAAGGACGTTCTCATGCGCTTGCCGACGCAGCGGGCGAGCGAGATTACCGAGTTACTGCCGCATAGATGGGCATCCGCTTAACCACGCAAGGTGAGTTGGTCGAACGCTTACACCGATACGACGCTTATCGAAATGTGTTGCAGGCTATTACCCGTTAGTGCAACCAGGCACCAGAACTGTGTCCATTGCCCTATGCCACCAGTACCAGAAAGAGTACTCATTTTCTCGGCATCAACCTAACAACGTCTTCCATTTGTCGCTTAGAGTGATTAAAACAATGAAAAGTAGCTCTAACTTTCAGTATCGCGGCAGAAGCAAGTACAACGGGTCGACAGCTCGTAGCTATGAAGAGCAACGTCCAGACGCTAAGCATGCGGCGGAAATGCGCTTGATTGATCGTGCGTTTGCCTACATCCCGCTCACCCATCGGGTACTTGATGCACCTTGCGGAGGTGGCCGCGTAACCGCTCATCTAGCTCGCAAGAATTACGCAGTGATTGCCGCAGACTTATCCGAGTCGATGCTTGAAATCGCACGGGCCAACCTGGCCGCCCAAGGACTTGTCTGCACGGTAGAAAAGCAGGATCTCGAACAGATGACGCTGCCCGATCGCAGCTTCGATACCGTCCTTAGCTTCCGGTTATTTCATCACTTTCCAGAGCCAGGTATTCGCCAAAAAGTCATTTCCGAATTGTGCCGCGTTGCTGATTGCTATGTTGTGCTCTCCTACTTCAGCCCGTTTTCGGTCACCTCATTCAAACGTCGCCTACGTGAGCTACGCGGCGGGCGAAAGTCAGAGAAATACTCAACTTCTTTGCGCGAAATAGACCTTTACTTTCAGCTAGCAGGCTTTCGTCTGGTCAAAGACTTCGCCCGATTTCCGCTGTTACATACCCTGCATCTAGCGATCTTCGAACGTATTGATACTGATCGCTTCTGATCTGCCAGAGCCCAGTAAGCAATGGGATGGACGCCCCTGGCCATATCTGTTCGCCAATCGGCGAGGCAACCGCATAAAGGTTGGCAAGGAACCGTTCGGCAAGGTGCGATGGCTGGCCGCTTACGTCGCACCTGATTTTCTAGACGCTGCAACAGGCAGTTTTGGGCCGTCTGCTGCCCTTGATCAGAGGCAGAAATCGGCCAACAGCAGTCATTTAAAAATTGTCTATACCTCGAATCCTCCAGGGTTTTACGATCGGCTCTGCACTTTTCCAGATATCGACCAACGACGTTGAAATTCCTCATCAGCAACGCGCGCAATGAAAATAACCGTACTAGGCTATTGCGGGCGCCTTGAGTAGTAATGGGAGTTCTATCGCTGGGTTAGTTGACCCCCTTGAACTGTCCATGGACAGGGTTGGGGGATAACACACCAGGATTCTGGTCGTTGCGAACTTGTGTTTGAGTAGCAGCAACAAGGATCGACACTCGATAAAGGAAAACCACTATGAAAAGGCCCTCACATCGCTCCAAGCTCTATGTTGCCTGTTCGTTACTGTTAGCGCTCAACGGTCTTGCCCACGCCGCTCAAACGGAAAAAACCAATATTTTGTTTATCGTCTCCGACGACACCGGTTACGGCGACCTCGGTCCCTACGGCGGAGGTATCGGTCGGGGCATGCCGACGCCCAGCATCGATGAGCTGGCGGCAGAAGGCGTCACTTTTTACTCTTTCTATGCTCAACCAAGCTGCACGCCGGGCCGGGCAGCCATGCAAACCGGGCGCATACCCAATCGCAGCGGCATGACCACCGTGGCCTTCCAGGGTCAGGGCGGTGGCTTGCCAGCCGCCGAATGGACGCTGGCATCGGTGCTGAAAACCGGTGGCTACGACACCTATTTCACCGGCAAATGGCATTTGGGTGAAGCCGACTACGCCCTTCCCAATGCCCAAGGTTATGACGTGATGAAATACGTCGGCCTGTACCACCTCAATGCTTACACCTACGCGGACCCTACCTGGTTCCCCGACATGGATCCGGAAACCCGCGCGATGTTTGAAAAGGTGACCAAGGGTGCGTTGTCCGGCAAGGCCGGGGAAAAACCGGTCGAAGAATTCAAGATCAACGGCCAATACGTGGACACGCCGGTCGTGGATGGCAAACCCGGCGTGGTCGGCATTCCGTTCTTTGACAACTATGTCGAAAAAGCCGCACTGGAATTTCTCGACACCGCGGCCAAATCGGACAAGCCGTTTTTCATCAACGTCAACTTCATGAAAGTGCACCAGCCGAACTTGCCAGCACCGGAGTTCATTCATAAGTCCATGTCCAAGTCCAAGTACGCCGATTCGGTAGTCGAACTCGATACCCACATCGGCCGCATCATGGACAAGCTCAAGGCACTGGGCATGGACAAGAACACGCTGGTGGTTTACACCACGGACAATGGGGCCTGGCAGGATGTTTATCCGGATGCCGGCTACACCCCATTCCGTGGGACCAAGGGCACGGTGCGTGAGGGCGGTAACCGGGTGCCGGCCATTGCCGTCTGGCCGAACAAAATCAAGCCGGACACGAAAAATCACGAGATTCTCGGTGGCCTGGATTTGATGGCGACGTTTGCCTCTGTGGCTGGCGTGAAGTTGCCCGAGAAAGATCGTGAGGGTCAGCCAATCATCTTCGACAGTTACGACATGACACCAGTACTCACCGGCAGTGCCCCGTCTCCGCGCAAGGAGTGGTTCTACTTTACCGAGAACGAATTGTCCCCGGGGGCGGCCCGTGTTGGAAACTACAAGGCCGTGTTCAACCTGCGGGGTGATGATGGCGCACAAACCGGTGGTCTGGCCGTGGACTCCAACCTGGGCTGGAAAGGCGCAGCAAAATATGTGGCCACCGTGCCGCAAGTCTTTGACTTGTGGCAGGACCCGCAAGAGCGCTATGACATTTTCATGACTAACTTCACCGAGCGTACCTGGGTGATGGTGCCGATCAGCCAGGCGATCGGCAAGCTTATGCAGACCTATGTCAAATACCCCCCCCGCAAGATGCAAAGCATGACCTATGACGGGCCGCTCGAGTTGTCCCAGTATCAGAAATTCCAATCGGTTCGGGAGCAATTGCAGAAGGAGGGCATTAACCTGCCGATGCCAACCAGTAATTAGGCAATCAGGCAATGAGCGGCGGCCTTTTTAGAGGTCGCCACTTTGCGAGCTTTTCAACGTAATGGCTGACCAGTGCGCTTTCTAGATACTCAGGACTCAAAACATAAAATCCCGTTTTCTGAATGTCTGCAATGGGTCGCTTCCAGCCGGTCACGACAAGCAGAAAACGGCCAGATCGGGGCATTCCGTATCAACGCAAACTCTGTATGAAAAGCAAAGCCAGAAGCCCCGGCCCTGCCATCACAACGGGAGCGGCCGGTCCTGAATGACCCTTTTCATGACAAGGGTTGAGGTCAGGCGCTGCACATTAGGCAGTGTCGATAGGCTCTCGTCGTACAGTCGTTGGAACGCCGGCAAATCCTCGGCAATGACGTGCAGCAGGTAGTCCGGCTCCCCAAACAATCGCTGGGCATCGACCACCTGCGGGATTTCAATGAGTGCCGCCTCGAAGGCAGCGACAGCTTGTCTATTCCCCTCGCGAAGCGTGGCAAACACCATGGCGGAAAAGTTAAAGCCCAATGCGCAGGGATCCAGCTGGGCTCTATAGCCGAGCAACACTCCCGACTCCTCTAGTGCCCGCACCCGTCGATGGCAAGGGGAAAGGCTCAGGCCCACGCGTTCAGCCAGTTCGGTCACCGAAAGACGACCGTCCTTTTGAAGCTCAGAAAGAATCTTGCGATCAATCCTGTCCATTCGGAATAATCTCCCAATTCTGCGCACGCAAATGATGATCTTTGAAAGTTAATTCTAACCACATTTCACTATTCTTCCCTTGACTAATATATGCCGCATTCCTCTTCCAGAGGCGGCCTTTGATTCAAGGAGCAAGACGATGCAGGTCACAAAATCGCAACAGCAGGCATGGGTAGCCCCATGACCGTCAGCGTTTTCATCGCATTCTGGGCAGTGTCGATTCTGTTCGTCATCACACCGGGCGCAGATTGGGCCTACGCAATTTCGGCGGGATTGAAAGGCCGAGTCGTCATACCCGCCGTGGGCGGGCTTTTGTCCGGTCATTTGATTGCAACCGTGATTGTGGCCGGTGGTGCCGGCGCGCTGGTTGTTAACCATCCCATAGCCTTGTCAGTACTGACCGTTGCCGGAGCGGGTTATCTGCTGTGGCTGGGCATCAACATGCTTGCCCGCCCCGCTACACCGCGCGCTGATGACATACAGGCGTCGGGCTCCTGGAGTCGCTGGGCGATCAAGGGGCTTTGCGTGAGTGGGCTGAATCCGAAAGTGTTTCTGTTGTTCCTCGCGCTACTGCCTCAATTCACCGATGCAGCTGCTGCCTGGCCTGTGCCGATGCAGATGATTGCGCTGGGACTCATCCACACCGTCAGCTGCGGCGTTATCTATCTGCTGGTCGGATTTGGTTCACAGGCTGTACTGCAAGCACGTCCGGCGGCGGCTCGCGGTGTCAGCCGTCTATCCGGAGCGGCCATGATCATCATCGCGGTGGTGCTGCTCAGCGAGCAGATGGGTTGATTCTTTTTTCAGCGAGCCAACCTCAATGAGCGACTAACCTATGTTTTTACCACCCGGGAGCGTTTATGAAGAGTCCAAGAGAACGTGCTGCCGAAGGCCTCCAGATCGGAGACCGGTTCACGATAGTCCGCTGTTTTTCAGAGGTTGATATTCGTCAATTCGCGCAGATTTCTCGCGACTACAACCCGGTTCACTGCGACGCACGTTATGCGCAGTTGCGCAGATTCAAGGCACCCATTGCCCATGGCCTGCTGACCGCCAGCCTTGTCACCGAAATTGGCGGACAAATCGGCTGGCTGGCGACAGGGATGAGTTTCGAGTTCAAACGACCGGTGTACCCGGGTGAACAGATCATCTGCCACTGGCTCATCGCTGACATCGATGAACGCGGTCACGCAAAAGCCCAGGTCAGGATTGTGAATGCTGAAGGCATCACGGTGCTGGAAGCGACGACTTCTGGCGTGCTGCCTGGAATTGAAGAGCGAGAATGCCTCAGGCAGATGCTGTCTGAAGGGGATCCCACCAACGGTGCTGCCGAATCCATGAGTTGATTGCCTGGAAATGGTGGCAGCTGAGAAATGCCCAGTCGTTCAAGACCACGCGCCCCGTTAAAAAAATGAGCATCAGGGCCATCACCTCAATGCTCTTTGACTTTCTTGATACGAAGCACAATCAACGCAAGTATGCCGATCGCGAGCGGCGTCATCGCCAGCATGGCCTCTCGCGGGGCCACTGCAACGCCGAGCAAGTGCAGCCCCGAGTAGCCAAGTTTGAGCAGGTTAATCAGGTAGTAGGTAATTGCAATAATCGACAGACCTTCCACTGCGCGCTGGATCTTGATCTGGGCATCGGCGCGGGCGTTCAGGCTTTTGAGAATTTCCGAGTTCTGTTCTTCCATTTCTACCTGGACCCGTGCTTGTAACAGATCGCCCAGGTTGGCCACGCTTTTGGCCAAGTGCTCCAACCGCTGTTCGGTGGCGGAGCAATACCTGACGGTGGGTTTGAAGCGGCGTTCGATGAACACGCCAAGGCGTTGGCAATCGCCCACATGACTTTCCCGCAATTCACCCAAGCGTTCAAACACCAGTTGAGCATAGGCCTGAGTGGCACTGAAGCGGTGGCGGGTTTTCGCGGTGCTGCTGACCACTTGGGCAGACAGGTTGGAAATATCTGCAAGCAGGGCTTTCGCATTATTACCGTCGGCATGGGCGTTACGTTCGGAGAGCGTGACCAAGGTCTTGTCAAAAACATCGAGTTGCGCGCTCAAGGACTTGGCCATGGTCAAGGATAATGAGGCCATCATCCGGTAGGTCTCGATTTCCAGAAGGCGACGTATCATTCGACCTTGGCGGTAGGCGTTCAGGCGCCGGTTGACGAACAACAGGTGGTTGTTGCCATCCTCGCTGATACGAAAATCGCTCCAGACCACCGCATCGCCACCACCCACGCAAGAACCGCTCGGGTCCTTGAAACCATAACGGGAGAGATCCAGGTCGGCTTCACCACGCACTACGATCTGCACCGAGTTGATGAGCGTCGACAAATGCCCTTCGACCTTCCGTGCCAGCACCTCGGGCAGCATTGTCCAGGACAGGTCATTGCAGGATGAAGTGACCACCAGGGTCAGGGTGAAAAACTCGGAATGGCGCTCCCATTTCAGTGCATGGCCATCGAGTTGAGTAATGCCTTGGGCGGCATTCAGGTCGAGGGAGCCAGGGCAGCAGTTTTGAAGGAATGCATTGCACTCCTGATCGCTGCCGAGGAAGGCCAGATGAAACACATGGGCCGGCTCATCGAAATACAGTGACGGGCGCGCGTGCAGTTCGTTGTGCAGGCTTTGTCGTAACGGGTGCATGTTGTGTGGCCATGTTGGAGTTGTTTTTGGCGCTTACGATTAATGCCCACCCGAGTAACGAGTCCGGATCCCCCATCAAGCGCTGCTCAGTTGGATCAATGTCCCAACCCTTCACAAAGCAGGCGATGGCCGCACCGATAACCAGGACCACCGGTATTGTCAGTCCTGTTTGAAAGCGAGAGCGGTGCTCGGTTGCCAGGCGCCACGTCCTTCGGGGCATTATCGACTGCTGTTGTTGGTGGGACTGTTTGACGAACTCATGAGTCACCACCAAGTGACGAATGTTGAGCAGGTGTTGCGCAGCCTGCCCGTAGGGGAACCCAGTCTCGAGGAAATCGAATGGCTACTCGATGCACTATTGATCTGTAGACCCAAACTATGTATTTTTGAGTCTGCGGATCAATTGAGATCTAGAAGATGGCAGTCCCCCTTCAGGAACAAGCATTCACCAAGACCCAGTGTGTAACTGGCTTGCGTGCAGCAGTCGGCATACTCGAAAAATGGTCCGCGTCCAGCGATCAGGCCTGTCGCATCCTGCGCATTTCCCGCAGCACCTACACCCGCGCCCGGCAGCGCGATCCCGAATGGGCGGTGGCGCTGGACGCGGATCAGATGCAGCGCATCAGTTTTGTGCTCAACATCCACGCTACGCTGCGCCTGGTCTTCGATAATCCGGAAAACGTCTACGGTTTCCCGTCGATGGCTAACGACAACGAGTTTTTCAATGGGCGCTCCCCGCTCGAAATCATGTCCCAGGGCGATATGATTTCTCTGTATGAAACCTTTCGGCGCATTGATGTGCTGCGGGGCGCGCAATGGTGAGGGTGAGCGAACTGGCAGCGCTTGCCGGCGAGCAGTTACAGGCCTACCGATTGGTCAATTCGAAGTTTCCACCGATTGCGCTGTTTGATGACGTGGCAGACGCGGACGAGTTTGAGGTGCTGTATCAGATACAGGCGCTGACAAATCCCCGACTGCATAACGAAGTGGGTCGTCTCGAGTTGATTGCGCGAGATCAGATCCCATTCGGAATTCCTGGTTGCTCTTACGCGATAGCGCCTTTTACTCACGTCAACCCGACGGGTTCGCGGTTCAGCGATGGCAGCTTTGGGGTGTTGTACCTGGCGGACTCCATGGAAACGGCACTGGCTGAAGTGCGGCATCACCAGAGTCTGTATTGGTCGAAGGTTCGCAACCTGAACTATGAGCGCTTCGTTTTTCGTGGGCTGTCCTGTTCCTTTGTGGACGTGGCGATGAAAGATGCTACGTCCATTGCGCTGACGGATCCTGTCTATGCGCCGGACGATTACACGCATTCCCGTCAATTGGGCAGATCGATCAAAGAAGCAGGATGTCCCGGTATTCGTTACCGCTCGGTGCGTATGCAAGGTAGTTATTGCTGGGCGCTGATGACGCCGCGACCGGTTGCATCGATTGTTCAGACGGCTCATTACGAGATGATCTGGAATGGTCAGATCACCAGTGTCAGCAAGATCAGTGAAGCGTGAATGCGAACTGGCTGCGGTGGAACGTATGAAAAACGGGGGCCGCATGCATCCATTGCCGGCATCGATAGTCACCATCAACTCAATGAAGTTCTCATAAAAAATCCTCGGCGTAACATCCGCTCCATACCAACCCATAACACCCCGGAGCACACCATCATGAAACGCCAAACCCTTCTCAGCATCGCTTTCTCGGTTTTCGCAGTTAACGCTTTTGCCGCTACTTCTGCTCAACCCGTGGTCGCTGAAGGCGGCTCGGATCGTCTGATTGAAAGCCGTGTGGCTGAAGGTGGTTCGGATCGTTTGATTGAAAATCGTGTAGCCGCTGATGGTTCTGACCGACTGATCGAAAACCGTGTGGCAGCTGATGGTTCTGATCGCCTGATCGAAAACCGTGTGGCCGCTGATGGTTCTGACCGACTGATCGAAAACCGTGTGGCCGCTGATGGTTCTGATCGCCTGATCGAAAACCGTGTAGCCGCTGATGGTTCAGATCGCCTGATGCAGAACCGCGTTGCCGAAGGCGGCTCCGACCGTCTGATTGAAAGCCGCGCCGCATAAATGCAGGGCATTAGCGCAGTACTCAATGAAAAGCCCGGCCTGATCAGCCGGGCTTTTTCTTGAGCTATTTTTGATGCACTCGCCGCGCTGGCGTTATACATATATCGCTGACAACGGTTAGCACTCGGTCCATCGAAAGCATTTTCGACGACGAACTCTCCAGATAACCATGGCCCTCAACACGGCACCCCTGCATGAACCTCACTGAAGCGCTGGCCAAAATTCTGCTCGGTCCCTTGTTGCTCATGCAGGGCGTTTACACCCGATGGGTAACGCCCAGACTGCCGGAGGCCGAGGGCGAGCGCCAAGGCATGATCGGCAGCGGCGTGGCCTTGCGGTTGTTGATTGTGGGCGACAGCGCCGCCGCAGGCGTTGGGGTATCGACTCAGGACGAAGCACTCAGCGGCCAACTGGTCAGCCAGTTGGCCAATGATTACCAGGTGTCCTGGAAACTCTGGGCCAGGTCCGGGCTTGATTCGCAAGCGCTGCTGGAGCTGCTCGACGGCAGCGCTCCAGAATCCTTCGATGTGGCACTGGTGTCTATCGGCGTCAACGATGTCACCAGTACATTGGCGGCTGACGAGTGGGTCGCTCGCCAAGATCAGTTGATGGACCTGCTGCGCAGCAAGTACGCGGTGAGGCAGATCGTGGTGTCCCCTCTTCCGCCCATGCACCTGTTTCCAGCGCTGCCGCAACCGCTGCGTTGGTACCTGGGGCGCAGGGCCAGTGGTTTCAACACGCGTCTTGCCGAGTTGGTGGCGCGCATCGATCACTGCACGCTGCTGACGACCCGGTTGGCCCCCGTGACGGGTTCGATGGCACGGGATGGCTTCCATCCGGGTCCTGCGATATACAGTCAGTGGGCGGACGATGCGGCGGCGGTCATTGACCAACGCTTTCGCAACACCACGCCTTTCGACATTGCAGAACCCACAATAAAAATACAGGAGTAGAAAATGTCTGAACTGAACCTGCATCCCAACGCTGCGGCCTCCTTGAAGCAATGGCACGAGATGATCCGCACGGCTGACTTGAGCGCCTTGCCCGACTTGCTGGACCCGCAAGCAGTGTTCCGCTCGCCGATGGCTCACACGCCTTATCCGGGCGCGGTCGTCGTTTCGATGATTCTCAACACCGTGGTCAACGTGTTTGAGGACTTTGCCTACCACCGCGAACTGGCGACGGCAGACGGGTTGAACGTCGTCCTGGAATTCAGCGCCAACGTGGGCGGCAAACAGTTAAAGGGCATCGACATGATTCGCTTCAATGAACAAGGAAAAATCGTTGAGTTTGAGGTAACGGTCCGTCCCTTGAGCGGTTTGCAAGCCTTGGGCGAGCAAATGGGACAACGCCTTGGCGCGTATCTGGCGGCCAGTAAAGGCTGATTCAGTACGTTGCATTTCCTGGCTTCCCGCCGTTTAGACGCCCGGAACTCAAGTGCGGCGTGGTGATCCATTGCCGACATCGATAGTCACCATCAACTCAATGAAGTTCTCATAAAAAATCCCGGGCGTAACATCAGCTCCATACCACCCCACAACACCCCGGAGCACTCAATCATGAAACGCCAAACCCTCCTCAGCATCGCTTTCTCGGTTTTCGCAGTTAACGCTTTTGCCGCTACCTCTGCTCAACCTGTTGTCACTGAAGGCGGCTCGGATCGTCTGATTGAAAGCCGTGTGGCTGAAGGGGGTTCGGATCGTTTGATCGAGAATCGCGTTGCCGCTGATGGTTCTGACCGTCTGATCGAGAATCGCGTTGCCGCTGATGGCTCCGACCGCCTGATGCAGAACCGAGTTGCCGAAGGTGGTTCAGATCGTCTGATCGAAAACCGTGTAGCCGCTGATGGCTCCGACCGCCTGATGCAGAACCGCGTCGCCGAAGGTGGCTCCGACCGTCTGATCGAAAGCCGTGCGGTATAAGTGAAGGGTTCTACCGCAGTACTCAACGAAAAGCCCGGCCAAACAAGCCGGGCTTTTTCGTGCACAAAATAAACCAGCCCCCACTTAAAGCCTCTGCAGCACCTGTGGTACATAAGACCTGATTGTGAATTTTGCGCTCAATGAGGTTTGCCCATGCTCCACTCCCTACGCTTGCCGCACCTGCTGAGCTGCGCCCTGTTCGGTTTATTCGCTGGCGGCGTCCAGGCCGGTACACCCTCCCCTGCGCCCGATAGCTTGTTACCACTGCTGGTGACGATCAACGAGCGCTTGAACATTGCTGATCTGGTGGCGTTGACCAAATGGGACAGTGGCAAACCGATCCAGGACACGGCCCGGGAAACGCAGCTTATCGACAATGCCAGGAAGATTGCCGTGAGCCGGAAGCTGAATTCGGACGAGTTTGCCGAGCTGATCGCCGCACAAATCGAAGCCAACAAGCTGGTGCAATACGGCCTGTTCGCTCAATGGCACGCGGCGGATAAGGCGCCAGACACTCCACGGCCGGACCTCATCAATCAAATCAGGCCACAACTGGATGAGCTGCAACACCGCCTGCTGCAGCAATACGCCGACTTCGTGCCCTATCGCAATGACCCCAACTGCCCAAACTGGCTGGGGACCGAGCGAGCCAGCCTGATCAAGGATCAACTGCACGGTCAGGCCCTGATCCGCGCCACCGGGGAACTGTGTGTCACCGCTCAATGACTGGTGAACCCCGAGCTGATGCATCCTTCATCGGCATCAAATGCATGGCATTAACGCGGTACTCAATGAAAAGCCCGGCCTGATCAGCCGGGCTTTTTCGTGCATGAAACAGATCCGCGCCCATGCAAAGCGTCTTAAGCGTTCAACCCGATCCAGCCATGAATGCCGATATACAAGCCCACGCCGATTATCAACGCACCGGACAAATAAGGTGCCCGACGCGCAACCGCACCCAACCATGGCCAGCGATTGGTCGCTTGACGGGCGCCAATGGCTGCCGCCGCGCCGACCGATACCAGCGTAATTGCTAAACCAATACTGAAGCACAAGACGAGTGCGCCACCCAAGGCGACTTCCTTGACCTGAAGGCAGAGCAGCAAAACGGTGATGGCCGCCGGGCAAGGAATCAACCCTCCCGTCAAACCGAACACGATGATCTGGCCGGTGGTCACTTCACGATTGGTAAAGCGCTTGCGGATGTCATTGGCATGGGCACGTTCATGCGCATCCTGATAACCATCAACCGACAATTCCAGGCCTTCCAGTTCCGCGTGCGAATGCCCGTGATCATGCTCCAGGTATTCCAGGTCGTAGTCGTGAGAGTGCCCGGCGTGTCCAAGGCTCAAGCGAACGCTGAATTCATGGGGTTCGGGAATGTCCGCCGTCGATTGCAGAAAACCGTCATGCTCAATAAATGAGAACGCTTGGGTGCTGCCGTCCGGACGCGTCGTCAGCACCCGGACATCCGCAGCGCCCCAGGCATGCCCGCTCAATGCTTTCAGGCGCCAGTGCGGTGGCATGCCGGCTTCGAAAATCGAAAGCTCGACACGGCCATGACCGGTATCGATACGCTGGGTTTCATCGTGTTGACCGTGGTCATGTTCGCCGTGGTGGTGATCTTCACCCTGCTCGAACTTGAACATCTGTTCGCCACGCCAGGTGCGCCACAGCATCCAGAGCGCTATCAAAATAATCAGTGCAGCGGATGCGAGTTGGAAATACGGCTCGGTGGTTTGAGCATCCAGCCCCTTGCCCAAATACATGCCACCGATAGCGACCAGCCAGACCACCGCCGTATGCGACAGCGTTGCGGCCAGACCCAACAACACCGCCTGTTTGACCGAGCCACGAATGGCCACGATGAACGCCGCCATCATGGTTTTTGAATGCCCGGGCTCAAGCCCGTGCAAGGCCCCCAGCAGTATCGCGCTGGGGAAATAGAGCCACGCGTGGGCGCCACCCTGTTGAAGCAGTTCTGCAAAATTCGGCATGACAGGACCTATTTCGAATAGCGACGGATGGCTTCGAGCAGTTCTTCGACGCCTTTGGCCCGTTCCTCATCGCTCAGTTCAGGATTGGCGACATGTGCATGCGCGTGAGCTTCGATGATTTCATCCATCAAACCGTTCATGGCCCCGCGAGTCGCCGCGACGAGATGCAAAGTCTTGGCGCAGTCGGCCTCTGATTCCAGCGCTCGCTCTATCGCCTGAACCTGTCCGGCGATGCGTTTTACCCGTTTCAATAGATCGTCTTTTTGCCCGTGAATGTGCGCCATACCATACCCCCCCTACCTATATGGCGCATGATCACCTGCAATTGAGAGATTCGCAATCCCCAGGCGTTCAGGCCGCCACATCAGGTGTAAAGAAATAGGCCGGGCCGAGGATCAAGTACACGGCGAGTGAGGCGGCGATCGATATCCGGGTAAGAATGGCTCACTTACGTAACCCCGTAGAAAATCCCACCAACATAACAATGAGAGTCAGTGGCTATTAATAAAGTCGGAAAGGAAACCTGTTGGTCAAGAAACGAAATATCATTTTGATTGAGGGGCAAGCGCTTTAGCCGATACATGCCAGACTCCAGATATCCGTTGAGTTACAGGGTTTTCCAACCGAATTATCACGATGATCAGGGAACCAAATCGATGGTAAAAAATGCAAAAGTCGAATCAGAAAACGAGACTTTTATCGCGCAGGAGACTGAGGCTTTGGTCGAACCAACCCCTGCTTCCGATGTGGTTCGCAATGGAGTCTGGCGCACACGGATCAGTGTCCGGGCGCGCGAACTGAGTCGCTCGACCCAGTTTGTCATTGCCGCTACGGTGATCCTGGGACTGACCATGTTTTTCGTCGGCAATCTTGTGAGCGAACGAATAGAAAGTGCCGCGGTACAAAGCGCGGCAGAAGCAGCCGCTCAGTACATGGATACGTTTCTGGAGCCCTATGTGCAGGAGATGGGCCGGGAAAACGGCCTCTCGGCTGAAAGTGTCCAGTTCCTGGACCGCCTCACGGAAAGTCGTTCGCTAAAACAGCACATTGTCTCGATCAAGATCTGGCGAGCGGATGGAACGGTGATCTACGGCACGAATAAAGCCATCACCAACCGCAAATTCCCACTGGATGAGATCACCGAGGCACTCAAGGGCAAAGTGGTCACCGATCTTCAAGACCTGAGCCAGGATGAGAACGAGTTCGAGCGCAACCTCAACCTGCCGCTCTATGAGATTTACGCGCCCCTGCGGGATTCAAGCTCCGGAAAAATCATCGCGGTGGGCGAATTTTATGAAAAGGCCGATAGTCTGAAGCGCGAGATCAATCGGGTCCGACAGCAGGTATGGGGGGTCGTGGGCGCCGCAACGCTGGCAATGCTGACGCTGCTTTTCTTCATCGTGCGACGCGGTGACAAGATTATCCAGCAACAACAAGTTGCACTGCGCTTACGGTTGCAGGAGCAAACCCGTTTGCACATCAGCAATGCCGAACTCCAGCGCAAGATGGCAACGGCTACCCAGGAGTTTTCCCGGGTCAACGAGCTCACCTTGCGGCGCATTGGCGCAGACCTGCACGATGGGCCGGCGCAGTTGTTGACCTTGATTCTGATCCGGCTCGATGACCTGGCCGAAAACTGCTCGGCTGTCGATCAAGAGTCGATGGAAACCATTCGTGGCGCCGCCACCGACGCATTGCGTGAGGTCCGCGATTTGTCACGAGGTCTGGCACTTCCGGAAATCAACGACCTGAGCCTGGTGGAAGAGTTGCAACTGGTGGCGCAACGGCACGAGCAACGTACCGGCACCAGGGTCACCTTAACCCTGGGGCCGCTGCCAAAGGTCACACCGCTGCCGCTCAAACTCTGTTTGTACCGTTTTGTGCAAGAAACCCTCAACAACGCTTACCGTCATGCCAACGGCGAGGGTCAGGTCATCCAGGCGCAATACATTGATCAGGTATTGAATATCAGCGTCAGGGACAGTGGTCCGGGCATGGAGACGGACGCCATGCAGCTCGATACATCCGACAGAACCCGGTTGGGGCTCGCCGGTTTGCGTTATCGCGTTGAATCTCTGGGCGGGTTGTTCAGCATCGACTCCTGCGCCTCTGGTACGTCGGTCAATGCACAGTTCAAACTCTAGTCAGGGGCCGCTTTGGGCATCCATTGGTGTATTCCCTGCGCCGATGTGAAGTCGCCCCACAGCTTCGCGCTCCCTGTAATGCCGCAGGGCCGTGACCGCTTCGACACGATTTCGGGCGTTCAGCTTGTGCATCACACAGCCCATGTGGTGCTTGACGGTTTTTTCGCTGATCAACAGCTTTGACGCAACCTCCCTATTGGTCAGCCCCTTTGAAACCTCACGAATGACCTCCTCCTCGCGATGGGTCAGATCAAACGTGTGATTTTCCGCTTCGTGTTTCTTGATGTTATTCAGCAGTTTGTTGGCAAACTCGGGTGTGACATACGTTTTACCCTTGGCAACCAACCTGATCGCCTGGACCAGTTCCGGTCCGCTGACACCTTTCAACACATATCCTCGCGCGCCGGCCTCCAGCGCCAAAAAGGCGTCATTTTCGGATTCTGAAACCGTCAGCATCAGCACCTTCACATCCGACAGTTCAGTGGAAATGAACCGCACCGCGGCGAAAACATCACCCGGCATATTGACGTCCATCAGCATTACATCCGGACGCACCCTCTGGGCGATATCCCTGGCATCTTGCGCACTGGCGCCCTGCTCCACGACCTGAAAATCCGCCCGTTTTCTCAATGTATTGGCAACGCCCTCACGCAACATCGGATGGTCGTCGGCAATGCCGATGCGAATGAATGGATTCATGACGCGCTCCCGAAAGGATTAGCACTCGAACAATCATTCATTAATAGCAGGGAACCCGGGATGATGCCGATCACCAGTCGTGTTTCCCAGGCTCCTGGCGTTCGAATATCAGACTTAGGTCGGATAAAAGTCGATCGTCAATAAGCAATCATGATTACAAGACTCTATACATTTATACCCCAACCCATTGTTTTAAAAGGCCGCTTAAAACCTCAAAAAAAGACAGCTTCATAAAACCCGGATCCATCTTTCATCCGACCAACAGCCGCCCTCCTACGCTTAGGCACAACTTCGCTTAGCCCCCACAATCGCACCCTGTATTGGGGGATATTCCCCGTCATCGGGGCTTTCATCCTGGCTTCTCATACGCCTGCTTAAAGCCAGCAGACAAGGGGGGGGGCGTGGCGTAGAGCCATTAGTCACTTCCTGTCAGTTTTGGCGGGAAATATGCATCGTCCCTATCCCGGCTCGAAATCAAACGTTTTGCCAGCTGGGCTAGAAGCAGTGGCTCGTTGCCCATGTATTGCCACGCGCTTCGAGAAACCAGTCAGAGGTGTTTGCGATGAAACTGGATACCGGAAGGTTGAATCCTAGTTCCTTGTCAAAAACCAGGCTGGCGCTGAGTATCTCTGCTGCCGCGATCATGTTGGGGCTGGGCTTGTCCCAGACCCAGGCAGTCCCCCTCGACAACACCGATCCACCGCCTCCTACCGACCCATCGGCGTTCACCAATCCGCCCGCCGACCCCGACGCCGCATTGCGGGACTTGCTCAAGCTGCCTCCCGCAAACGTCGGCGCCTTCGACTTACCCAATGGTGTGACCGGAAACCGCCAGACCCCCTTGGTCGACAATGTGCTGCCACCCAATCTGCAACCCAGCTTCAATATCCCCACTAACGGTAATGCCAGCCCGGTGTTCGGGGCTCAACCGTTCTCGCAGAAGCTTGAACTGTTCGAGGAGTTCGGCTCGAACAAACTGGATGCGACCGACCCGCCATCACCTGTTCCGTTTCCGGTCCCGACGGTGGGCCCCGCACCGGCGCAAGATCCATTGAAGGTGGCACGTAGCGGCCCGTCGCCGGATGCGCTGGACGCCTTTCTCAGGCAGCCAGCCTTGACACCCTTCCCGACAGAGTTCTCCAATGTACTGGACCGCAACCCCTGGAAGGCGCAGATCGAGGATTTCCTCAATCGACGAGTCGATTCGCCCGCAGAAGGCCGGCCACCGGGAAAAGGCTGGTCGCACCAGCGTTTCAATGAGTTTTTCCCGCGCGACGCCTTCAAGACTGTGCAAGCCGGCGCGCACGTCAACAGTGGCTTACGTGATCGTATGCAACGGCATAACTACGCCGTGGGGGAATTTGCGCCAGGCGGGCTCTATCACAACACCAGCGGCGACCCGGCCAACGAGGGCACAACCAAGGGCATTCAAGTGCAGTTCCACCCCAACTTCCCTGTCCAGGACCATAATGCGTTGTGGACATTCGACGGCACCTTTCCGCCCAAACTGCTTCTAGTGCGCTATGGCCAAGCGATGCTGATGCGTCATTACGATGCCTTGCCCATTGACCCATCGGCCAACCGGGGCTTTGGCCTGCACACCCTCACCACCCATGAACATAACGGCCACTCGCCCGCGGAAAGCGACGGCTTTGCCAACGCGTTCTTCTTCCCGGGTCAGTACTACGACTATCGCTGGCCGATCCAGTTGGCCGGTTACGACTCCATCAATACCAGCGCTGAGGATCCGCGTGCGGCATTCCCGTGCGACCCCGGTGAGATCCTGTTCGTCAACGACGCCATCCCCGGCTTCAAGACCTGCAACAACGGCACCATCAAGATCCGTGGCGACTGGCGCGAAACCATGAGCAGCCACTGGTTCCACGACCACATGCTCGATTTCACCGCGCAGAATGTCTACAAGGGCAATGCCACGATGATGAACTACTACAGCGCCGTGGACCGTGGCAACGAGTCGGTCGACGACGGGGTCAACCTGCGCTTGGCCAGCGGTTCGGCACTGGGGTGGGGTAACCGCGACTATGACGTCAACCTGACGATCGCCGACAAGGCCTGGGACCAGACCGGCCAGTTGTGGTTCAACCCCTTCAACACCGACGGTTTTCTCGGTGACCAGGTGCTGACCAACTGGGAGTACAAGCCCTTCCTGGACGTACGTGCCCGCCGCTACCGTTTCCGCATTCTCGACGGATCGGTTTCTCGTTACTTCAAGCTGGCGGTGGTGCGTCAGGTCAATGGTAATGGTGGCGAGTTTCCTGGCCCGAAAAGCTCCGGGGTTTCCTATAACCGGGTGCCGTTCCACATGATTGCCAACGACGGCAATATCATGGAGCACGCGGTGCCGTTCGATGGCAGCCTGGACCTCGATGGCGACGGCGACACACAGGACCATAATGCCATTCTGCCGATGCTGGGCGTTGCCGAACGCTATGACATCGTCATCGACTTCGCGAAAAACGGCATCAACCCAGGCGACAAGATTTTCTTCGTCAACATCGAGGAGCATGAAGACGGCAAGCGCCCCAAACGCGACATTCCATTGGCGGATGTACTCTCCGGGAAGTACCTGCCCGTTGTCAGGCAAACCAGCCACGGGCCACAGTGGGTCAACGGTGACCCGGGCGTGGGCCTGTTCCTGCAACTGAACGTCCAGCCTTACACCGGCCAGGACGTGAGCATGAATCCGGTCGACTTCGAGCCCGCCAAACCTGGCAAGCCCGAGGGCAGGTTCATGATCCCCCTGCCTTTGAACCGTGATGACCCTGCCGATATCGCCCGGCTTGCCCAGGCGCGGCACCGCACCTTTATCTTTGGCCGCTCCAATGGCACGGATTTCAAGCCCTGGACGATCAAGACCGATGGCGGCGAAGGCTTCGGCATGGACCCGCGGCGGATTTCAGCCGCGCCACAACTGGCCACTGGCCCGACACCGGCAGGGTTCAAGGGTGAAGGCACGCTGGAAATCTGGAAGATCCAGAACGGCGGCAATGGCTGGACTCACCCGGTGCATGTGCACTTCGAGGAAGGGATCATTCTCACTCGAGGTGGCAAACCGCCGCCAGAATGGGAAAAAGGCGCGCGCAAAGATATCTACCGTGTAGGCCGCGATTCCGACAGCCTCGACGATGTCGAAATGGCCATACGCATCCGTGAGTTTGCCGGTACCTACATGGAGCACTGCCACAACACACAGCATGAGGACACGTCGATGCTCCTGCGCTGGGACTCTGAGCACCCGGGCCAGTTCCAATTGATGCCCACACCATTGCCCAGCTGGGACGGCGTAAAATTCGTGGCCTCGGTTGCGTTACCAACATTCCGTACGGGAGATGGTGTCGGGCCACAGCCCAATGTCAACAATGACCCGGAAGATAGCAGCGGCAGCGGCAGCAGCAGCAGTGGCAGCGGCAGCAGCAGCAGCAGCAGCAGTGGCAGCGGCAGCAGCAGCAGCAGCAGCGGCAGCAGCAGCAGCGGCAGCAGCGGCAGCAGCAGCAGCGGCAGCAGCGGCAGCGGCAGCGGCAGCGGAGGTAAAGGCAAAGGCTAGCGTCGTCTATCAAACGGCTGGTTTTGTCGTCAGCAAACGAAAAAAACCGCTTATATGACCGTTTCAATCCCAAAGCCGCCTGTCATCACAGTCGGCTTTGGGTTGTTGATTCAACCGGTCAATTCAGCAGATTGGTTAAATCTTTCAGCGGCCGCTAATCGTAGAACGGCTCAACCGACGCCCGACTGCCGACAAAAAAACTATCGGCAACCAGTCGCAGCGGCTGGAGGTCCAGGTCACTGGCTTTGTCGTCAATCAGCTGTTGAAAATGTCGATACACCGCCGCGTACTCACCTTCCTCCGATACGGCTTGGCGCACGCCGTCAATACTCAACAGTGCTCCACCATTGTCCAGTCGCAGGATGCCTTCGGTGCAGCGAATCTCGATGCTCCAGAGTTCCTCATGACCGTGGTCGAAATCGAACTCCGCGCGGACATCGAGGTGGCGCGCATCAGACATTTTGATGGAAGCGGCAATAGGCGACTGGCAGTTGCTGGGGACTCGCAGTTCGGCAGACTCGACAAACAGCGGCAACGCCAGCAGATGGGTTGCAATCGATAAGGCATTGATGCCGGGATCGAAGACGCCCAAGCCTCCGGGCTGCCAGATCCATGCCTGGCCGGGGTGCCACTTGCGCACGTCTTCCTTCCAGTCGATCTGTACGCTTTGCAGGGTACGGGTGGCCAGCCAGTCACGGGCGGCTTCGATACCGGGCGCGTAGCGTGAATGCCAGGCGAACAAACCACTGACACCTTGCTCCTCTGCCTGATTCACCAACGCCATCGCTTCACCCAACGTGGCGCACGGCGGTTTTTCTACCAGCACGTGTTTGCCAGCGGCCAGCGCTTGTTGCACCAGAGCAAATCGCCCTTGCGGCGGTGTGCAAAACGCAATCGCATCGATGTGCGGGCCGTTTTCGAGCAGCTCGCTCAGGGACTGAAAATTCTCTACCCCGGCGCAGGGCTGCCCTTGCGTTGCGACAGACACCAACTGGAACGCAGGGTTGGAGTTGATCGCTGGAACGTGTTGATCCTGGGCAATCTTGCCGTAGCCCACCAGGCCGAGACGGATTGGTTGCATCAATGACTCCTGTTTTTTTTCTTGTCTTGGTACGCGAATCGGCAAGATTACGTTTGTATAGCGGGGAAGTCATCGATGGCGTGCCAACGGTCCATCCAGCCGGCGAACTTGAGTACTGCTATCCCTGTTAATGCCCGATTTTGATCGACCGCCGCCCTCCAAATTCCACGCCATCACAAACCTGTCACCGGCGCCTGCTAACGTCCTCATGCTCCCCGCCTACCTCACATTCCATCGTCCCTGTACCCAAGTTTCCTCGACCCAAGGTGCCACTCAAGGTGTACTCACCCCCGACACGCCAGCCAATCATCCTCAGATCCAACGACATGCGCTGCGATGACTTTGGCGCGCTGTTCTCGACCATGTTCGGCAACCGCTACTCCGATACGCCGCCCCCACCTGCCGACATCATCATCGGGGGCGTCTACGGCAGGCATGAAGGCGTCAGCTTTCGCAGGATGCATTACCGCGGCGACTTCACGGTGGTCTTTCCCGATCCCCATGATGAAATCACCTTCGTCATTCCTACTGCCGGCAAGATCGTCTTCAATCACACGACCGAATCGGTGGGCGTCACCCACGTTGGCCTGGCGATCGACAAAGCCGATATTCGCTCGATGCATTTTCTCGACAATCATGCCCAGCACGGGATTTCGATCAGACGCGCCCACCTCACCGAGCGACTGTCGACGTTGCTGGAAAAGCCGGTCCTGGAAAAGCTGCACTTCCAGCCGGTGGTAGATTTGAACATCCCGGCTTTCCAGGGCATCAAGGCCTTGATCGATCTGGCGACGGGCACTGAGTTCGGCCTGCTGATCAACGAGGGGACGCTGATGCCTTCGCGTCTTCGGGAAATGCTGATCGACGCGGTACTGGAGGCCTGGCCGCACAACTTCACGCGAGCCCTTCGGCGCCCTGCTCCGCTGATAGCGCCACGGCATGTGAAGCGGGCCGTCGAGTACATTCAGGATCATCCCAATCAACTGGTCAGCGGCACGGATCTGGCCCGGCTGAGCAACATCAGCCAGCGCGCGTTGCAGGAAGGTTTTCGGCGTTTCGTCGGCGTTTCGATTGTTACCTATCAACGGCAAGTGCGGCTGGAGCGAGCCTACGATGCGCTTGCGCAGGATGTCCCAATGTCGGTGACCGAGGTGGCCTTGCGATTCGGGTTCAGCAATGTCGGCAGGTTTTGCCAGTACTTCCAGAACGCCTATGGTGTCAGTCCCGCTGATTTGAAATCAGGGCGCACGCGAGCCCGATGCTAACCGGTTCGTCCTGCATAAAGCCAAGGCCGCCGAATACCGGCGGCCAGAACCCATGCCGCAGTGTTAGAACGAATAACTGGCGTTGATGCCACCGCTGAAGCCGTGACTGTCCCCTCCGCCGCTGGCTCCGATTTCGCCCCCAAGGCTCAGCGGGCCGATATTGGCCATGAGATTGACCCCGGCGGTGAACTGATCCCGGTTATCAAAGGCTGCGCGTTGTTCGACATCCAGACCCAGCAGGTGTCCTTCGCTATAGACTTCGTTATCGCCCAGCACATGCTCATAACCCACCTGAACACCCGGCACCAGTTGCCAACTACCCATGCCGACCGGGGTAAATGACACATTCAGATTGGCCACCGCACTGCGCCGGGTTTCATTGATATCGTCGACGTCGAGCGCCAGCTCGCTGCCCTTCTCCTGGAAGCCGGACACGTTCAGGTGACTCACGCGTACGCCGAGGCTCGGTTCGAGGATCATGCCACTCACCGGCACACGATAGCCCAGCGCCAGGGTTGCACCGGAGAGATTGCCATGGCTGTCGCCTTTGGCCGTCCCCAGTCCGCCACCGAGGTCGCGCTTGCTTTCGTAGTCTAGCCAGCCAGCGTTGGCATCGGCGTCGACAAACAGGCCGCGCTCCAGGCCGTCCGGGGCATAGCGGGTGCCGGCGGTGAGAAAGGTCCAGTCAGTGTCCACCTCACCGCCCGCCCCGCCGACATTACCGCGACTGTATCCGAAACCCGCGTGGGCGCTGAGTTGTTCGGTGAAGCGCTGCGTCAGGCCGATCATCAACCCTTGGCTGTGCTCGTTGCTGCTGGCGGTTTCGGACGAACCATCGGTGCCCAGATAGCCCGCCAGTGCAGTGCTCCACAAACGGTGTTGGCCGATCTTGAGATCTGTGCCGCTGGTGAAGGGCGCAGCGGCCCGGTCGATCATCGCCCCCTGGCGCAGCAAGTAGCTGGCAGCGTCGGCGTGCACCTGGCCACCGACAGTGGACTCGACACCACCAAGGGTGCCGGCATCAATCGCCGATTGCAGGTAATAGTTGTAGTCGCTGTAGGTGCCTGACAGGTTGCTGTTCTGCAGCTGTTGCAGCAACTCGGCACCCGCGGCGGCGTTGCCGAGGAGGCCTGCCTGGCCAGGCAGGCTGTTGTAGAAAACCATCTTGCCGCGCAGCACGTAGATGGTCTCCTGGGACAGGCCAAGGCCTAGCTTGAGGTAATTGTCCATGCTGCCGTACTGCGCGGTGACCTGATCCAGACTGGCTTGCAAGAAACTGGCTTCCACGCCGAGGAGCGGCGCATAGATCGCGGCCATGCTCGGTGGCATGGCCGCCAGCGTCGCCGCCACGCGCGCGGCAGTGTATTCGTTGGTGGCAAGGTAGTCGCTCATGATGGTGGCGCTGTCGACCCCGGCAATGCTCAGCAGCACAGCGGCGATCCAGCCCGTCCGATCTTTGCCGGCCGTGCAATGGAACAGTGCGGCGCCGTCAACGCCGGCCAGTTCATTGAACAGCGTGTTGAATTGACCGCGCACCCCCGCATCACTGACGAATGACCGGTTGATGCCCTGCATCATGGCGATGGCGTCGGCGGCACTTTCGATCGAGCCCGTGGGGAGGTTTGAACCGGACGTGGCGTTGCCAAGAATGTCGATGTTCAAATAGCGAGCACCGTTGGGCAGGGTGTCAGGCGTACCGGCGATTTCGCTCGGCGTGCGCAGGTCGTAGACGGCTTTGATGCCGAGGCCATTCAAGGTGCCCAGATCCGCCGCCGACGGGGTCAGCGCGTTGGAGCGGTAGAACACGCCGCTACGCATCGTGCCGTCGTTAGCCGTGGAATACGCGGTGGTGGTGCCGGCGACATCGCGCAAGTTGTCGATGCTGCTCAAGCGGGGGGTGTCGAGGGAGTTGGTCTCGGCAGCCTGGGCAGCCGCGATAGACAGGCTCAAAACGGACAGTGAACACAGAAGACGTGAAAACACGGTGCAGCCTCATTTATACGCATTGGGCTGACCACTATCTGTAATGAAGAAATACCGAATATGACAGATTGCCGACGGATGAAAATCCGTGCGCGATAGGTCCGGATAGCGCGCTTTTGGTCCGTATATCCCTATGGCAATTGGCCGTGCAAAACTCTCTCGCAGAGGGTAGGCAAAGATTCCCACCTACCACTCTGGACAAAACTCCCCACCGAAGAAATCGAACTGACCTCAAGCGTACAGCAGACTTTGCAATTGAGTCTGCTGCACTTCCCGGTCAGCCGTTATGGATGATCAGTGCGACTTTTTGATACCGACCTACCGGTTTTGCTCAAACCTTTCGAGTTGTGATCTCCCGGAGTCGAGGCAGCAATGGCGCTGGCTTTGCTTACACCGTGAGTATCTCTGGAGTGGGCGATGCCAGAAGTCGTTTGGCCATGACCGCGATCACTATTGTGCTCACTGCCGTAGTGATTTCCGCTTTCACCATGATCGCGAACGGCCCTGCCGGCATGATCACTGCTGAGCCCATTGCCGCGGCCGTTACTGTGAGTGCCGCCGGAGTGATCGGAACCGCTGTGACCAGCGTGACCAGCGCCTGTACCGCCGCCATGGCCACCGCCAACGCCGCCTCCGTGGCCACCACCACCTCCAACGCCACCTCCGCCTCCGTGACCGCCACCACCACCGGCGCCACCACCACCACCACCATCCTTCGCAAAGGCGGAGTTCATGATAGACAGGTCAGCAGGGAGTAATGGGGCGGCTGCAAGCATCAGGGCGCAGGACATTACAGCAACGAGACTCTTGTTTTTTAAAAGCATGATTGCTTCCATAAGGTTGATATCGCGTGTGTTAAGACGCATCAGACCCCAGACAGTTCAAGTCCTGCGACAGACGGAATGCAGTGCACCCTACTGCGCCGCATTCGCAATTCAAGCATCAATCAAAAGCACCGTTGAGCACTTCGTAAATAAGCCCGGTTGCCAGTGCAACCAATATCAAATCGGTGCCCGCTTGTTGCCATTCATATCCCTCATAATGAGGCAGTGTGCCGACTAACCGACCGTCCAGTTTTTTGGCAATCCCCGGTGGAAGTGGCTTGCCTCGCGCAAGGTTCTTTTGAATGCCAGGTGGCAGTGCCGGTCCGGGACTCCAGTAGTCCCGATACCCATTAACAATCCCCAGAACGCTTGCGTGATTGATGCTTGGGCCGTTATCCCAGTCACTGCCACTGGAATGCTTGCCTTTACCTCCCTGGTTGCCTTGAGCCTCGCTGTTATGTGGGTTTCCCTTGCCGTTTCCCTGGCCCTTTCCATTGCCAGGGTCAGCTATTGCTGTGGCTGAGCCGCAGAACAGTGCAAGGCATGTAACGGTTGCAATCAATGAGCGAAATCTGAACATCTGTCTTTCCTTCATCTTGACGGGACATCTCTTTGAATTTAGCGCTTCGCTGCAACAGGTACACGGAATTTCGCGCGGACAACATCAGAGCGGCGATTAATGAGCTATACCGGCTAATCACCCGTGCAGTTCTTCGACACAGGAGTTTGGCCATGAAGCTCAGACACTCACTTGCAGCGCTACTGGTCAGTGCAACCCTCTTTGGCTGCGCCACATCATCAACCCCTAGTGTGAACGTTCCTTTGATTGCCACGCAGCGCAACGCCGGTCAGATCGGCAATGTAACGTTGACGAGCTTCGAAAATAAAACCGGATTAAATTTCTTCATCAGCGGTGCTCCAATGGGTGTCACCCTACCCTTGCGCCTCTACACCTTCGTTTATAAAGGCAGCTGTCAAAAACCCGGGGCGGTCGCCTATTCGATGAACGAACAGGTCAACACCGAACGCCAGCCCATACGCGGCTGGACATTATCAAGAACCGCGCCTGTAGAAATGTCGGTTCTGCTTTCCGGTGAGTACTCCATCCTCGTGCGCACGGCACCGTCGGATGGCAACGTTGATATCTATTGTGGGGATATCAAGCAAGGTGTCGCGACGAAGTAGCCACGATCCTTGGGATTCGATGACTACTCTTCAAAACGCCCCGTGGCGTCACGATCGTGCTCGTATCGTCTTGTGAGCGCAAACGCCGGCAACCAGGACTCGCGGCGCACAATCCAGCTTTCATAGGTCGGCTTGAGTTGGTCTGGAGCATCCAGGGAGCCCAGGTTCACTTCGACTTCGTCGGCGGTGCGGGCGAACACCGAGGAACCACAGCGAGGGCAGAAAAACCGCCCGGCGTAATCGCGTGTTTCGCCTTCGATCATCACCGCCTCCTGAGGGAATATCGCAGAGGCGTGAAAAAGCGCCCCATGGTGCTTGCGGCAGTCCAGACAATGACAAAGGCCGACCCGGTAGGGGCGCCCCGATGCCACAAACCTGACATTGCCGCACAGGCAGCCGCCAGTGATTCGGTCCATGCTGCACCTCCTCTGAAATCAAGCACTCGCTGGCTACCTGGCCATTGTAGGTCAGGCTCAGGTCGACTTCGATGTCTGGCCTGTTCGACTTGCTGCAGCAACGGCGCTGACATAGAAGCTCGACTGTGCTCTGACGAGAAATGCTCCGACGAGGAATACGTTCCGTCTTGACGTTCAAGGGGGCGTTTCATAGCTTTTCAGCGCTTTTCATCGGATCTGTTCGACTGCATCAGGGGTTTTCACAGCAGCGGAAAAGGCGCCGCGGTTTACTGCGTATCTAAGCTTCCGGCGCGTGTTCGGGACTGTTGTCGCAGGAGAGCCCATGAGCCTGGAACGTCTGAGCAAACTCATCTCGATAGGATTTGGTATGGCGTTGGTTGCCTGCCTGACTACCGTGGCACTGGATGAGTACTTTGGTAAGCAGGCCGACCAAGCCACTGATCGACGCCATCAGACCATCACCAGCGTTGCCCGATTGGGTACCCTCAACCGCGAACTGACTGAACTGGCTCGCCTTTACGTCACCACGGGCGACGAGCTGTTTCTGACCGAATATAACCAAAAGTGGCAGGAAGGCCGGATATTCCGCGAAGCTGCGCAGGAATTCCGAGCGATTGGACTGAACGCCGCCGAAACCAAATTGCTGGCCACGGTCGAGGACATGGATATCAAGCAGACGGGCATGGAGCGCCTGGCAATGGAGCAGAGCTGGCACCGAGGGAGTTCGTCACTGCTTTCAAGTACCACTTACATCAACTCCGAGTGGAATTATGCTGATGCGCTTAACAAGCTGAGAGTCTCAACCACTCAACGCTTCAATAGCGACTTCGAGGCGGCTCGGCACAAAGCCGCGCTGGCCAGCTACGTCAATGCCTTGATGCAGTTGACTATATTGGTCGCGGGCCTACTGGCATTTTTGGTCATCCTGCGTCGCCAATTGGTGAAACCTCTGTTGAGTCTTTCCGAACGCATTCGCCGCCTGCATGCCGGCGAAACCGTTGGGGAGTCGGTGCAGCACCACGGACTTGCCGAAGTCGTGACCCTGACCAAAGCATTCGATGCCTATGTCGATGTCAATGAAGAACTGCAACGAAAGCACTGGGTCAAGGTGCGCCTCAGCGAACTGGTGCAGGCGTTGCAGTTGTGCACCAGTCGGGAGGCGTTTACCGCAACGTTGCAGCAAAAACTGGGCGAATGGCTGGGTTGCAAGACGGTTGTGCTATTCGACGCAGAGCCCGTCTTCAAGCGTACCGGCCAAGTGCACTACAGTTTGCCACTGCTGCAAGAGGGGCAGCTGCTGGCCAGCCTTGAACTCGATTTCGCCCATCGCCCGGATCTCGCCCAACTCAAGCTGCTCGACAGCTTGCCCAACAAACTCGGCACACTGCTGAATTTGCTGCAACAGCGCACCCACAATCAGCAGTTATTGCAGCAGGCCCGCCTGCAGGCCCGACAATTGGAGTACCAGGCGGTGAAACTGCAACAGCGCCAGCAGTCCCTGGAAGCCACCGAGAGCTGGTATCGCGGCATCGTCGAGGTTGCCCCTAAAGCGCTGTTGGTGTTCGACAAGGACGGTGTGATCCTGGCCAACCAGGAAAGCGAAGTGACCTTTGGTTATGCCCCTGGCCGCCTACTTGGCCAGAACTACCGGACACTGATACCGGACAGCCAGCTCGGGGCCATTGATTCGATACTCGAGCGAGTGCGTGCAACCAAGGTGCTCGACACGGGTGAGCTGATTGCCCGTCGTGCTGATGGTAGCGAGTTTCCTGCTGAGTTGCGCCTGAGCCTGCTGCCGACGCGAGAGGATCGAGGGCAATGCCTGTGCGTTGCGATTCGCGATCTCAGCCAGCGCAAAGCTGAAGAACGCAGCTTGCGTGAAGCGCACGAACAGCAGCAGGCCATCGTTACCGCGGCGCCCTATGGAATTGCACTGGTGCGCGGTGGTTTGATCGTACAGAGCAATTCGCGGCTGGATGAGTTGCTCGGTTATGAACCGGGCGAACAATTGCAGCGCTCTCCGCTGGCTTGGCTTGATCAAGTCGTTTGGGCGGAGGCATTACTGGAGCTCAAAGCGGAGATTCGAAGGACTTTGGACCGAGGGGACATCTTTCAGCAGCAGATGCAGCTTTGCCGCAGGGACGCCAGCAGCTTCTGGGCAAGCGTAAGTGCGCGTGCTATTGCGCCCGGATATCTGTCTTCGCGTGGTTCGATCTGGGTCATTGAAGATATTACCGCCCAGCATGCGGCGGCGGTCGAGATGCGGCAGGCGCGGCAACTGGCCGAGGACAGTGCACGCATCAAGACCGAGTTTCTGGCCAACATGAGCCACGAGATTCGCACGCCGATGAACGCCATCATCGGCATGACGTACCTGACCTTGAGGACGGAGCTGAACGAGCGTCAGCGCGACTACCTGAACAAGGTACAGAGCTCTAGCCGGCATTTGCTGGGTGTCATTGACGATGTTCTGGATTTTTCCAAGATCGAGGCGGGCAAGCTTCAGCTAGAAGCTCGCGACTTCAGCCTGGCACAATTGCTGGAAGAGGTGCTCGATCAGGTGCGTCCACGTATTGCCGATAAAGGCTTGAACATGCGGCTCAACGTTGCTGCGGATGTGCCTGAACGTTTGTGTGGCGATCCGCTTCGACTGCGGCAAATACTGCTCAACTACCTGAGTAATGCAGTGAAATTCACCGAGCGTGGTCAGATCAGGGTTGAGGTGAGCCTGCGTGAGGCCGGCGCGGATGACGCTTTGCTTTACTTCAGCGTGACCGACAGCGGCATAGGGCTCTCGGCCGAGCAGTTAAAACATATGTTCCAGAGCTTCGAGCAGGCTGATACCTCCACCACACGACGCTTTGGTGGCACGGGACTGGGGCTGGCCATTGCCAAACAACTGTCCGAGTTGATGGGTGGCCAGGTCGGTGTTCAGAGCGTACTTGGTGAAGGCAGCAACTTCTGGTTTGAGGTCCGTTTGCTTTTAGCCCAGAGCACGGTCATTGATGACCTGTGCGCAGGGGAGCAACCCTGCGACTGGCGAGCGGCCGAAGGGACTCGTGTTTTACTGGTAGAAGATAACGAGTTGAACCAGCAGGTCGCTGCCGAATTATTGCGGGCGGTCGGTTGTTCCGTCGATATCGCGGCTGATGGCCGTCAGGCGCTCAATCGGTTATCTGCGCAGCGTTTTGACCTGGTGTTCATGGATATGCAGATGCCGGTGCTCGATGGTCTGGCGGCCACTCGCCTGCTCCGTCGGCAGCCCGGATTGAGCAACCTGCCCGTTATCGCGATGACCGCCAACGTCAGCAGACATGATCATGACAATTGTCTGGCGGCTGGCATGAATGATTATGTCAGCAAGCCCTTCGAACCGAAGACGCTCTACGCGGTTTTGCGACGCTGGCTGGCTGATACACAAGCGCGCCCAAAGCGCATCGTGGCTCTGGAGTCGGGTGCGAAGGTGAGTGGCGCTGAGGCGGGCTTGAAACTCGACGGCGTGGATACGGTTGCCGGACTCCGAAGGGTATTGGGCAGGCACAGCCTGTATGCGGATGTGTTGCAAAACTACCTGACCAGTCAGGGCCCCTTGCAGAGACAGTTGAGCGCGGCGCTGGCGGCAGGCGAGCTGGATAAAGCCGAGTTGTTGGCGCACAGCTGCAAGGGCGTATCAGCGACTATCGGTGCCGACACCATCGCACAGGCAGCAGATGTTTTGGAGCAGGCACTGCGCGCAAAGCGACCACCCGATGAGTTGCAAATCTGTCTGGAGGCGTTGTCTGAACCCTTGGAGGCCCTGCTGAGGCAACTGCGAGAAAGTTTGCCCGGTAAGGTCGAAGTAGCGCGCGTAGTGGTCGATTTTGGCGAGCTGCAACAAATCTGCCGACATCTCGATAACCTGCTGGGTGACTTTGATGCGCAGGCAGTGCCCTACTTTTCCTTACATGCGGGCGTACTGCGCGGCGCGTTTGCGAGCAGTTTCCAGTCCCTGGAAGGTGCTGTGACACGGTTCGATTTCGAGCGGGCGCGGGCCTGTCTGAGCGAGGCCCTGCAGGCTTGTGGAACTGGCGCAATGAGTGAATAGAAACACAAGGGCAACACGCATTTCATGCCTTTAAAAGCGCGCTGTTCAGAAGTTTTCAGCGTTTTTCAGCGCCCGGCAGAGACGGTTCAATCCATTTCAGAGCAGATGTGTGGGTGGCATGCGTTACTGCCAGTCACTTGGCAGACGCGACGGGTTGTACCTTTCCCCGCCGTGCTCCCGCGATAGAAGCGTCCCCCCGGCGCTTTACCGCCTCCTCTGTGACCCCGTCGAGAGAACGTCCAGTTGAACAGCTCAACCCCTAGACCCACTGTGCTGGTGGTCGACGATATGCCGACCAATCTGCAGCTGATCAGTGAACTGCTACGCGAGCTTTATCACGTCAGAATTGCGACCAGCGGTGCCCAGGCGTTGCAGATCGTCGATCGTGCGAAACCGGATCTGATCCTGCTGGATGTGATGATGCCCGATATGGATGGTCATGAGGTCTGTCGTCGTCTCAAGACTGATCCCAAGACATGTGATGTGCCGATCTTGTTTCTGAGCGCCCGCAATCACGACGAAGATGAGTGCCTGGGGTTCGAGCTTGGAGCGACTGACTACCTGTTCAAGCCGATCAACCCGCCCATCCTGCTGGCGCGAGTGCAGACACAGTTACGCCTGAAGGCGACAACGGACCTGTTGCGTTCGCAGAATACGTATCTCGATCAGGAAGTATTGGCGCGAACCCGGGAGCTGCAAGCCACCCATGACGTGACCATCCTGGCCCTTGCGTCGTTGGCCGAGACCCGCGACAACGAGACCGGCAATCACCTGCGGCGCACGCAGCATTATGTCCGGTTACTGGCCGAGAAATTGCGCGATCACCCAAGATTCAGCCTGCATCTGAATGATAAAAGCATTGAGCTGATGTTCAAGTCGGCACCGCTGCACGATATCGGCAAGGTCGGTATTGCTGACCATATCCTGCTCAAGCCGGGGCGCTTTGAGCCTGCCGAGTTCGAAATCATGAAGACCCACGCCCGGCTGGGTTATCAAGCCCTGGTACAAGCAGAGGAAATGTTGGGCGCGCAAGTACCTTTCCTGCGCATCGCCAAGGAAATTGCGCTGTGCCATCACGAAAAATGGGATGGCAGTGGTTACCCCAATGGCCTGGTCGGTGACGCCATTCCTGTCAGCGCCCGCCTGATGGCGGTCGCCGATGTCTATGACGCGGTCATTAGCCGGCGGGTGTACAAGTCAGAGATGAGCCATGAGACGGCAGTCGCGATCATCCGCGACGGCGCCGGTCAGCATTTTGATCCAGATGTGGTGGCGGCCTTCATTGCCCTCGAAAATGAGTTCGAAAAAATCGCCGAGCGCTACGCCGATACCCCAACCGAGGAGCCCCTTGACGCCATGGCCGGTTAACAGCTGGCGAGCAATGCCCGAGATGGGCGTAAAGCATTGGCCATCTGCACCTCGGACACGCCGCCAGACCTGCTATTGCTTGATGTCATAATGCCGAACATGGACGGGTTTGAACTGGTCGCCTGCTGGAGCAAAACAGCCTGAAGCTGCGGCAATTCGATCGCGCGTAAGCGTTGCCGTGTAATGGCGGTGACATTGCTTAACATTACTGAGAACCGGTCGGCTGTTCCAGTAACGACGATGTTGGCCAAAGCAAAGAATGACCGCTTAACTCTAAAGGTCGACGACATGTCTTCGACTTACTTTTTTGCCTCATACAGATGGTCGACATGGGTCAACTGCTAATTGATGAACATCTGGTATTCGACGAGAACAATTTCCTGTTGTTTCGCGTTGAATCTGCCAATGAGGAGCCTTTGCGCATAGGTGCAATCGCCAGCCGATGCCTGGCCATGCTGCTCAGGTCGGGTGGGGAGGTAGTGCGCAAGCGCGAACTGATGGCCGGGGCATGGGGGCAATACGGCCTGGAAGTGACCGACAACAGCCTGGCCCAGGTTGTCCGGCAGTTGCGCCTGGCGCTGGAGAAACTGCAGCCCGATCGCGAATTCATCCAGACCTTGCCACGCATAGGTTACAAACTCGCCGATGGCGTGAGAGTCGAGGAGTTGCCAATCACTGCGAATGCGGTGCCTGCCCCGCGTCCGGCTGAGCCTGACAGCGAGGCGCCCGCCCCTGCTACGTCTCCTGTATCGACCCTGGCCGATGCAGAGGACGAACCCCTCGAACCGCCATCAATCATGGCAATGCCGGCGTCGGCCGATCCCGATTCGGGGGCGCTGCCAGTGCATCCGATAACATTACCAAGGCGTTGGGGGCTGTGGCTCGCACTACCCCTTTGGGGCGTATTGGCATTTCTACTGGGAAAAATCTGGCTGGCACCGACTCTTGAGGTGGTACCACCAGCGTTCGACGCGCCGGTAACGGTGGATGACGTGCATGTGCATTTGTCCGCTCAAGAGGCACGCCCCCCGGAGGCGTCAAACCTGAAGCTGATGGTTCAGCACAGCCGGAAACTGGCGGAGCATCTGGGCATTTCGGCGCAAAACATCCACCTGTACTTGTTACCGTCGCGTCGTGGGGCAGATCAGATTCTTTGCGATGGCGAGCTGGAAACAGCGAGTAGTCGCTGCATTGGCGTACAACAACATGACTAGAAGTGCCGCAAACGCAGGTTGGTGCCTGGCCTTCCTAGTCGTTGGCCTGTCAGGTGTGGCACTGGGGCGCCTGTCGGGTGAGCAACAGGCGAACCTGGACCTTTGGTGCTCCGGAGAGAGCGCATATCAAGTGCCATCCCCATCGCACCCTTCATGGCTGACGACGCGTTTCAGACTGGATTTGAGACCCAGCGGGCTCAGCCATTTGCGCATGGTGGCCCAATTGATCGATGCCGACTCCGGGTCGAAAACAGGCACCCTGCGCCGCAACAGCGCCTTTCGGGTGCAACAACAGGGGCACCGCTTGCAGGTCAATGTTGAGAGTAGCGCCAAAGGCGAAACGGATAGCACGATTCCTGAACTGGCGAACATACTGGGCCTGTTTATTTTCCAGCCGGACAACAGCATGAGTTACTGGATGCGATCATTGTCCGAGACGCGTTACCTGTTCGATGATGGTAATGAAATGTTTTTTTTGTGCAGTAAACGATGACACCGGCGAACGCCATCGTTCAGGACCATAAACACGCCTAATCTCTTGATACAGGGGAAACGGGATGAGCGAAAAAACAGCGCGCCAATGCTGGTCATGGGTCCTCCCATCCCTGCTCGTCATCAGCCTCGCGCTGACCGCAGGATGTTCAGGCAAAGCGTCCAGGCATAGCAATTCGACCGCAAGCACAGGCTCCAATTGCTATGCAAAAGCGCTACCCACTGTTGGCGAGGGCGGCTTGGCGTGGGGCTCCACCCTGAGCATTGCTCGCAAAAAATCCCTGGATAACTGCATACGCTATGCCGGCCGCTCCGGAGGCACACCGGACACCTGCAAAGTGGTGATGGCGGAGTGCAAAAATCAATAGGGGTAGCGAAACCCCTTGAGCGAAAGCAGGCGCTGACAACGAACCCGGCCGTTCCACAGTGGTCACAACAAGTGATGGCATCGCGCCTTGGGTTCCCTGCATTCCAGCGCGATGCTTGCGATCCACACATTTCAGGGTGCGCCGGATAACTTCAGTCGGTTCGGTTCCTGTCTGACACAGGCGCTGACTGCTGCTCTGATCCAATGCTCCCGTCTCGGAGTACGGAAATGACTCAATCAATGCGCTTCTTTCTATCGATCTTCCTCGCGTTAGCTACATTGGCCTCGACGAGCCTGTTGAACAGTGCCAGTGCAGAAACCGCAGAGGATCTGAATAAAGACTCTCTGCAAGCATTGGATATGCTCTACAAGGTCAATCCAACAGCCAAATCCATCTCGCAACAAGCAAAGGCCGTGCTGGTCTTCCCCAAAATCATCAAGGCGGGCCTGGTATTCGGCGGCAGCTATGGCGAAGGCGTATTAATGAAGGGTAAGACCGTCGTGGACTATTACAACTCCGTCAGCGGGTCGTGGGGGCTGCAGGCGGGCGCCCAGTCCTATGGCTATGCAGTATTTCTGATGAATGATAAAGCGCTGAAATACATAGCTGAAACCAAGGGTTGGGAAGTTGGCGTAGGGCCAACCGTGGTTGTCGTGAATGAAGGGATTGCGAAGAACCTGTCCAGCTCGACGCTGAAAGACGATGCGTATGCGTTCATCTTCGACCAGCAAGGGTTAATGGCTGGGGTCAGCATCGAAGGCTCGAAAATTTCCCTGATCAAACGCTAAAAGCGGCCGTCAGGTCGGTTTCTGCCCAACGTAAAGGGCAGAAATCGGCCACGCATGAATCACCCCATCGGTTGTCTCCAACCTTTGGGGTGCAGCCCATTAAGTGGAAGCCATCAAGTGCGGCCCACGGAACCTGTGACCGGTAGGTTGCCCAGCAACTTGAGTCCCGTGGCTTTCACGAAAGCGTCATAGTCCATTGGTCTCTCAATACGGGTTTCTGCATTGGGTAGCACGTACGCCCAGGCACGCTGGGACGATGCGTCGTAGACCAGCTTGAACAGGCGCGTCGGCACCCAGACCTTGTTGTCGCCAATGGTGGTGTGGCCTGGGTCAAACAGCGGGCCGGTAAAGACATAAACATTGCCCTCGGCGCGCTTGGCGAACTTCCTGACGTCAGACTCGACCTTGCTCCAGATCTTCCGGTTGTTGGTGGGGTCTTGCGGCACCATGTTCGACAGCGCGAAGGATTGGGCCATTGCATTGGGGTTCGGTGCATCGGCTGCCGGGGATTGATGACCGCGGTCCACCGCCGGATGTTGGCTACGGTAGTCGCTCAACTCTGCCCGTCCACTCTTGGGAATGCGTGGGTCCGGATAGAACTGGTTGGTGCGCTCCTCCCCTTTGGCATCCTGAAGCTGGGCGGCATTAAGACGCTCGACGACTACCAGTGGCGTCTTGCTGGTCTGCGAGTACAGCACCGCGAAGTGGTCGGAACACAGGGCCAAGGGGTTCATGGTTGCTGGCACAGTGGCCATGTTGATCGGTTTGGCTGCCGGGAACAGATCTGCACAGCCGTCGAACGATGCCTGCTTCTGCTTGTTTGAATAAAGGTCCAGCGCCGCGTTCTGGCTGATCGAGCCCGAGCGGGACGTTTGTTCCTGTTGCTGGGTGGGCGGCTTGATGAGATCCAGCAAGCTGCGGGCTTCTGCCCCGGTCGAGAGCAAAACAAGGGCCGACAGCCCAACTGCAATTTTGCGTAGGTACATGGGTTAGATCTTCGAATGGGATTGAGAGGTAAACGTACGGCGGTCCCGATTCACGGAACCAGGTGCAGGCGGTTGCTGGTTATATTGCGGGGTACATGCTTTCGCTGTCCTTGATCAAAATACCGGGGCGGATCCGGTCGGCGCCGAAAGTATGAGCGCTGAAGGCCGTGCGGGGTTTATTGACCATCACAAACCCCTTTAGTGCAGAGCGGCGGCTGCAATCTACTCGCAGATTCGAAACCCATCACTTTCGGCGACCTATCACATTCGCTCACATTACGTTACTGCGCCTGAAAGGTTTGCAAGTAAGCCAGCAGATTGTCGATCTTTTCCGGATCGCTGAGCCCCCAGAAAATCATGCGGGTGCCGGGGACCACTTTTTTCGGTGCTTCGAGGTACGCGGTCAGTGTTTCGCGGGTCCAGACGATATCGGCGGATTTCATGGCGTCGGAATACTGATAATCCGTAGTGCTGCCGGAATGTCGGCCAAAGATGCCGTTGAGCTGCGGACCAAATGAACCGCGCGCCGATTCCCCGACCTGGTGGCAACCCCCGCAGATCCGTTTGAACAGTGTCTCACCCGCTTCAGCATCGCCGGCCGCGTGTGCAGGGAGGCTGAACAAACCTGCATTGAGAAAACAGGTGAAGGTGATGAATACGGCGGATTGCTTCATGTTCTGTTCCCGAACTTGTAGAGCATGGCGCGAGTGAATCAATGGGCGCCTACTTGCAGACGCAAAAGTCTACGTAAAGAATGGCTGTCTTCGTAGCCCGAAGCATCGGCGCTTGAAAAACATTTCACTGGAGACACCTGTGCCACCCCTGACCGCCCGCGAGGTTTACCAGATATTGCGCGACGCCGCCTTGGGCATTCACCCTTTGCGGTGCCTCGACAAACCCGCCGGGCCCGGCCAGGTGCAGGTCGACATCGAGGGCTGGCACCTGACCCTCGACGTCGACGGGGTCTATGTGCGCCACTGCCAACGCTGCCACAGCCCCGACGGCCGCGAGGGTGATCTCGACAGCTGGCAACGTTACGGCACCGACCCGGTCAGTTTTCTCAGCGCGTGGGAGCTGGCGCAGATTGAGCGGCTGCTGACCGGGCAAACGCCACCGATGGAAAAGCCCGGTTAAATCGTGATGCCGATCAGTTAAGTCATCGGGAACCTCGTAGCAGCCGGACGCAGGCTTCGCCAGCTGCTACGGATTGTGTCGCTCTTTCTGCGCTTTCTGGCGGTTCACTGGGTCGACTTACGTCGAGCCGCCGCCCGCGACAGGTTGAGCGCCACGGCGGCACCAATCAGCGCCTTCAACGCTTTGTCATCCAGCGTTTCACCCTCATGCACATCAATGGCACCTCGGGTATTTCCTTCGAGACTGGCATTGAACAAACCTGAAGGGTCCGCCAGCGAGGCGCCTTGGGCGAAGGTCATTTTGACGACGCTCTTGTACGTCTCTCCGGTGCAGAGGATGCCAGCGTGAGACCACACCGGTACGCCCCGCCATTTCCACTCCTCGAGCACGTCGGGGTCAGCCTGGTGGATCAGCGTTCGGATGTGATCGAGCATCTCGCCCCGCCAATCATCCAGCGCCTTGATTCTCGCGTCTATCAGTTGCGAGGCCGTGTCTTGCGCCTCTGCAGGCGTCGTGTCCTTATTCATCAAAGTGATCACCTTCTTCATGAGGGTTTTGATCCGCCTCATGATAGTTGTCGCTTGCTCATCACTCGAGTGTCACCGACTGACGGCACCCACATCAGGCGCGCACCGCGGACAACGTTTCCTCTGCTCCCGGCTTAATGCCAAAATGCAACGCTCAGGTCACCCGTCCAGCCCCTGTCGCGTAATGCAGTGCAACGAGAATCGATATGAACACCCATTTTCAGATAAGTGATGCCCCTGAATCCCAAGTCTCCCATCAGCAGCCGGCGGTAACAGCATGATTGAGGTCACTGAGGTTTCCATTGCGCAACTGCGTGCTGCGCTCGAATCCGGCCAGACAACGGCGGTCGAGTTGGTGCAGGCTTATCTCGCCAGGATCGATGCCTACGACGGTGCCGACACCCCTACCGCGCTCAACGCGGTCGTGGTTCGAAACCCCGACGCGCTCAACGAAGCGCAGGCATCCGATGCCCGCAGGGCCAAAGGCGAGACGATGGGGCCGCTCGATGGCATCCCCTACACGGCCAAGGACAGTTATCTGGTCAAGGGGCTGACCGCTGCGTCCGGAAGCCCCGCCTTCGCCAACCTGATCGCTTATCGCGATGCGTTCACCATCGAACGCCTGCGCGGTGCCGGCGCCATCTGCCTGGGCAAGACCAACATGCCGCCCATGGCCAACGGCGGTATGCAGCGCGGGGTCTATGGCCGCGCCGAGAGCCCGTACAACGCTGACTACCTCACCGCGCCGTTCGCCTCGGGTTCCTCCAACGGTGCCGGAACGGCAACCGCCGCCAGTTTCGCCGCGTTCGGCCTCGCGGAAGAAACCTGGTCGAGTGGACGCGGTCCCGCCTCGAACAATGGTTTGTGTGCCTATACGCCATCGCGCGGGGTGATTTCGGTGCGCGGCAACTGGCCGTTGACACCGACCATGGACGTTGTTGTGCCGTTTGCCAGAACCATGGCGGACCTGCTGGAGGTGCTCGACGTGGTGGTGGCCGAAGACCCGGACACACGCGGCGATTTGTGGCGGATGCAACCCTGGGTGCCGATTCCGAGTGTCACCTCGGTCCGTCCTGCCTCCTATCATGAACTGGCCGCGAAACCCGAGGCACTCGCCGGCAAGCGTTTCGGTGTGCCGCGCATGTACATCAATAAAGACCCCGACGCAGGCACCAGTGAGGCGCCGGGTATTGGCGGGCCGACGGGGCAGCGAATCAACACCCGTGCCTCGGTGATCGGTCTGTGGGAAGCGGCTCGCCAGGCGCTCGAAACGGCCGGCGCGCAAGTGGTCGAAGTCGATTTTCCGCTGGTCTCCAATTGCGAAGGCGACCGTCCGGGTGCACCGACCGTGTTCAATCGCGGCATCGTGTCCAAAGAGTTCCTTCACCATGAGTTGTGGGACCTGACGGCCTGGGCATTCGATGACTTCCTTCAGGCCAATGACGATCCGAAGTTGAACCGCCTGGTCGACGTCGACGGACCGCTGATTTTCCCCCACGACCCCGGCACGCTGCCCAACCGCGAAGGAGACCTTGCGGCCGGCATGGATGAGTATGTGCGGATGGCGGAGCGCGGCGTTACGCCGTGGAACGAGATCACCACCGTGCCTGATGGCTTGCGTGGGCTCGAGCACACGCGGCGTATCGATCTTGAGGAGTGGATGGATCGCTTGGGGCTCGATGCGGTGCTGTTCCCGACGGTCGCCGATGTGGGTCCGGCGAACGCCGATGTCGATCCCGCGTCTGCGGACATCGCGTGGAGCAACGGCATCTGGGTCGCCAATGGCAACCTCGCCATCCGCCACCTGGGCGTGCCCACGGTCACCGTACCGATGGGTGTGATGCCAGACATCGGCATGCCCGTCGGGCTGACCTTCGCCGGTCGCGCCTATGACGATTCGTCGCTGCTGCGCCTGGCGTCGGCGTTTGAAGCGACCGGGTCAAAACGCTTGATCCCGCCGCGTACCCCGCCACTGCCGGGTCAGCCGTAAACGTGGATCGGGATTGGGGCGTTGCTCGCTCCAATCCCGGTCAACGAATTAGCCCTTGGCTGCCATTGCGGTGACTTCCACACGCATGCCTTCGACCGCCAGAGCGGCCACACCCACAGCAGCGCGAACCGGCCACGGCTTGGCGAAGAAACGCTTATAGACTTCGTTGAATGCAGCGCGGTCGGCCATGTCGGTGAGGTAGATGGTCAGGTGCAACACTCGATCCATGGAACTACCGGCGCGCTCCAGTGCAACTTTGAGCGCCTGCAGCGTGCATTCGCTCTGCTCGACGATCCCACCCAATTCCAGACTGCCGTCAGCGCGGGTGGGGATCTGCGTGGAGACCAGCAGGCCGCCGAAACCGGCGACGTCGGAGGAGATGGAATCCTGGTCCGGGTCAGGGGTGAATGTGATGTCTTGGTTGGCCATGGGGATCTCGTACTTGAGTGATTAGGGCTGTCGCGTATCAGGCGCGCAGTTTACAACCCCACGGCGCAATGCTGTTCATGATCGAGTCGAGAAGTTCGGCGCGATCACCTAGTTCGGGTCCAGCAACCCGCCGCTCCAGTTGCGCGAAACCCGGCTGCCGGTGAATTTCGCTACCACCATGCCCAGAGGCACCAGCCGATCCCGATAGCGGGTCACCATGCGCCCCGCTTGCTCGGCCACCAGCACCACTTCGGAAGACGGATCACCCGGGCGTCGCAGAATCCGCGCAAAGCGCTGCCCTTCTTCGACGAAATCGCCGAGCTCTTTTTCAAAGATCAGCACGCCGGGATGCGGCGCCAGAATGGTTTCCATGTGGCCCATTTCCATCGCCTCGACGGGCCAGTCAGCGGGGGCCTGCGCCCCATCAATTACTCCGCAACCGCACAGCCACACGTACAATCCCTCGGCATCCTGCTCGGCAAACCGGTCACTGACATCGCCCTGCCCGCGTAGCTCCAGCGTTGCGGCCATGCGCTGGTCGGTGGCGCCGTCGCGCAGCCACGGCGCAATGATGGTTTCTTCAAAGGAGCCATCGCCGCCGTCATCCCAGATGATCGCCACGTCCATCTTCATTGCGGCGGCCAGTTCGCGGCCACGGGGCCAGAAACAGCGGTGAACGTAGAGGTAGGGCAACGCTTCGTCATCGGTGTGCAGGTCGAGCACCACATCCGCCGGGGCCGCCAGTTGCACCAGTTTTTTTTGCCATTCCTGAACATTGGTCGACGGTTGGGCCATGGCGGCCGACTGGTCGAACGAGCGGTTGAAGTTATGCCCGGTGGCGTCGTGAAATCGACCGAGAATTCGCCCCTGGCGAAACTGCCCGATGCCCAGCGGATTGGCTTGCGGCACCACCGTCACACGGCCGTTGAGCCGACCGTGGGCCTCGGCGATCGCAAGCTTTTGCATCAGCAGATGCAGCACCAGCATCCCGGCGATTTCATCGGCATGTACCCCGGCCTGCAAATGCACTTTCGGCCCGCTGTCATTGCCCCCGAAGCGCCAGGCACTGACCTGCACCGGGTCGCCGTTATTGTTGCGAACACTGAACGAAACATCCTGCGCCATCTGCTTGCCCTCCCGCGTCACGAACGTCAAAAAACAAAACATTGCCATGGCCGAAACTGGAGATTGAACGCACGTTCAACTAAGCTCGCCAACCAGGCAACACACCCAAGGATTCCCGTGTGACAACTGCTCCTGCAAAAAACCGCCGCGCTGAGCCCGACGAGCGTCGCGAAATGCTGGTGGCCGCCACCCTGCGCTGCCTGGTGCGCGATGGTCACGCCGGCATTTCCGTGCGTCGCATTGCCACCGAGGCCGGGGTGTCCGTGGGGTTGCTCAATCACCATTTCGGCAGCATCGATGCGTTGATTGCCGACACCTACCAAAAGATCGCCAGCGAACTGACCACCGCTCTGCTCCAGGAAATCCAGCACGCCGGCACGCCTGCGCAAAAGATGGACGCGTTCCTCACAGGCTCCTTCTCGCCTCGGGTCATGGACCCGCAATTGCTCGGGGTCTGGGTGGTGTTCTGGAGCCTGATCCGGCACTCCGAACACGTCAGCCAATCCCACGAAAAAAGCTATCGCGCCTACCTCGACCTGCTCCGCCAGTTGCTGGATGACATGGCGGCCAGCGAAGGGTTCGTGATCCACGACACGCGCCTGGCCGCCATCGGACTATCGGCGATGCTCGACGGACTCTGGATCGAGTGGTGCCTGAACCCCGAAACCTTCAGCCCCGCCAACGGCCTCCATATCTGTCGGTGCTGGATAAAGGGGCTGCGACACGGAGCATTCAGCTCCGACGACGTCTTGTGATGGGTGTCGCCCGAAGATCATCGCCAGAGTGCCACTGACCGCGATCAGCCCGGCACCGACCATCAGCGACACGTCCATCAGCGTGCCCCAAATCAGGCTCGACAGCAGGAACGCCCAGATCAACCCGGTGTATTCGAACGGTGCCAGCAAGGTAGCAGTGGCCCGCTGAAAACTGGCGAACAACAAAAACTGACCGATACCGCCGACCAGCCCGGCGCCGAGCATCCCCAGCCAGGCCGGGGTCGGCGCTGGGGTGTAGGTCCAGGGCAACGCAATCGTCATGCAAATCACAAACACCACGTTGGTGATCAACATCTGCTCCAACACGGACGTCTGCTCATCCACCTGACGCAACTGGATGTAGGTGAACGCCCAGCACATCGCCGCCAACAGCGTCAGCACCACCGGCACCGGATCGGCCATGTTGCTCGGGCGACAGGCGATGATCACGCCGACAAAACCGATGATTAGGCTGAACCACTGCCAGGCGCTGGCGCGCTCCTTGAGAATCACCGCCGCCAGCACCGTGACCATGATCGGTGCGGAGAAATACAAGGTGGTCATCTCGGCCAGAGTCAGGTCCCGGGCCGCCGTGTAATACAGCACCCAAGCGACGATCGACAACAATCCGCGCACCACCAGCAAACGGCGACTCGGCGAGCGCCACGCGCGCTGGACCAAGCGCAACCGCCCCGCCAACAGACAGGCCAGCACCACCACGAGGGCGCGCCAGAACAGAATGCTGACCACTGAATAATCCGCCACCAACCACTTGATGGCGGCATCCTGCAACGCCAGGAACGTATAACCCAAGGTGCACAAGCCGATGCCTTGCAACGACCGATCGACGATCCGTGGTGCGTTCATTACATCGACCTGCGCACGGGCGTCCCGCGCCGTTCGGCAAAGGCAAACAGCGCTTCGATCATAAACGTCAGGCAGACATACACGCCGGCCACCAACAACAACGGTTCATACACTTGCAGGGTCTGGGCCCGCACCACGTTGGCAGCGCCCAGCAGGTCGATAATCGCAATCGTCGACGCCAGTGCCGTGGACTTCAGCAGCATCACGGTCTCCCCGGCGAGTGTCGGCAACAGCAAACGCAACGCCCTGGGCAAACGCACCCGCAGCAACGACTGGCGCGGGGTCATGCCAAACGCCGAAGCCGCCTCCATTTCACCTTTGGGCACCGCCAGCAGCCCGCCGCGAATCACTTCGCCGACATAGGCCCCCACCGACACCACCAAGGCAAACACGATGTACCAGTAACCGTCCCGCAGGTACGGCCAGAGGAAGCTGCTGCGAATCAACGGGAACTGCGCAAACAGGCTGCCGAGGCCGTAGTAGAAAATGTAGATCTGGATCAGCAACGGCGTTCCGCGCGTCACGCTGGTATAGAACAGGCTGACCTTGGCGATCACTTTGTTTTTCGAGATCCGCGCCAACGCCACCAGCACCGCGAGCGCATAACCGAACACGCTGGAAATCAACAAAATGGTGATGGTCGTTTGCAGCCCCCGGCCCAACAGCGCCGCGTATTCAACTATCCACGCTGGAATCATTTCATTCACTCAGCCAAAGGCATCCAGCGACGGATGCGTCGCTCAAGCCGTCCAGACAGGTAGTTGGACACCAACGTCACCGCGTAATACATCGCCGCGGCAGTGAGGTAGAACAACAGGTAGTGACGCGTCGAACCCGCGCCTTGCTTGGCGGTGTACAGCAGCTCGTTGGTGCCGACCACGCTGATCAATGCACTGTCCTTGATTAGGTTGATCCACAGGTTGGCCATCCCGGCCATGGCGTAAGGCGCCATGATCGGCAGCGTGACCCGCCGGAACAGGCCGAACCCGCTCAAGCCAAACGCCTTGCCCGCCTCGATCTGGCCAAAAGGAATGGCCTGGATCGCTGCCCGAAAGATCTCCGAGGCGTAAGCGCCCTGCACCAGGCCCAGCACCACAATCGCCGCCAGCGGACCGCTGACATTCACGGTGCCGTATCCCATCTGCACCATCAGCGAATTGAGGAGCATGGAGCCTACGTAGTACAGCAGCAGGATCAGCAACAACTCTGGAACCGCCCGGAACAAGGTGGTGTAGCTGCGCATCAGCGCCGCGATCGGTTTCGGTGCGCTCAGCTTGAGACAGGCCACCACCAGCCCGATCATCAGCCCGAGCACAAACGCCCCGGCGGAAATCTGCAGGGTCATCCAGAGCCCCTTCAACAGCGCACTGCCCCATCCTTGCTCGCTGAAATTGATCAACTCGAACATTGCCGGCATTTCACTCTCCAGTTAGCGCAATCACTGCCTGACGCAAATCACTTGTGGGAGCGTGGCTTGCCCGCGATGCTTTTCGGCGGTTTCAAAGACGCCATCGCGGGCAAGCCAGGCTCCTACAGGGATTGGTGCTCGGTCAGAACGCTGGTTTCACGCTGGTACCGAAGTAGTGTTGGGACAGGTCGTCATAGTCCTTGCTCGCCAGCAGGCCCTGGATCGCCTTGTCTAGTTTGGCCTTGAGTTCGGTGTCGTCCTTGCGCAGACCGGCACCCACACCTTTGCCGAAAATCGGGTCATAAGGCACCGCGCCGAGGTATTCCAGGTTGCTCGCATCCGGCGTCTGCACGAAGGCCGCCATGGCGGTGCCGTCGGCCATCATCAGGTCGATACGACCGGCAATCAGGTCGGCGTTGGCCGAATCCTGGGTGTCGTAGTACTTCACGTCAGCGATTTTTTCGTAGTACTGCTTCAGATAGCTGGCGCTCACGGTGGAGTTCTGCACGCCGATGATCTTGCCCTTGAGATCGTCCGGGTACTTTTTAACGGAGGTGCCCTTGGGCCCGACAATCGCGATCACCGAGTCGTAGTAAGCCTTGCTGAACGCGATCTGTTTTTCGCGCTCTTCAGTCACCGACATCGAGGAAAAAATCACGTCGATCTTCTTCGCCAACAACGATGGAATGATGCCGTCCCACGCCACTTCCTTGATCTCGCATTCGGCTTTCATTTCGCTGCACAGCTTGTGGATCAGGTCGACTTCAAAGCCTTTCCATTCACCGTTGGCCTGTTTCTCGGTGTACGGTGGATAGGGTTCGGCTGCGACCGCGAACCTGATTGGCTGCGGCTGAGATTGAGCTTGGGCCGCGCACATCCCGGCCAGCAGTAAGCAGGCTGCGCCGGTAAACCAGTTTGCCAAACGTCGATTTCCCATGATTTTTCCCCGTCTTTTTTTAGATTTATTAGCGAGTCTGATGAGCGTTGACGAATTGTCGGCAACGTTCGCTGCGTGGGTGTACGAACACTTCATCCGGCGAACCGGTTTCCTCGATCAGCCCTTGGTGCAAGTAGGCGACTTTGGACGAGACATCGCGGGCAAAGGCCATCTCATGGGTCACCAGGATCATGGTCCGGCCTTCTTCCGCGAGGGAGCGGATCACCCGCAGCACTTCGCCGACCAGTTCCGGGTCGAGTGCCGAGGTGGGTTCATCGAACAGCATGACCTTGGGCCGCATGGCCAGGGCCCGGGCGATGGCCACCCGTTGTTGCTGTCCCCCGGAGAGAAACGCCGGGTACTCGTTGCGCTTGGCCGCCAGCCCCACGCGTTCGAGCAAGGCTTCGGCGCGCTCGGTCGCCTCGGCACGGCTTTCACGCAGGACCTGGGTCGGCGCTTCGATGAGGTTTTCCAGCACCGTGCGATGGGGCCAGAGGTTGAAATTCTGAAACACCATGCCCAGGCTCGAACGGATCCGCACCAACTGCTTGGCGTCGGACACCAGCGGCGCGCCGGGGCGGTCGTGGTTGAGCTTGATGCTTTCGCCGTCCACCAGAATGCGCCCCTGGTCCGGCACTTCGAGCATGTTGATGCAGCGCAGCAAGGTACTTTTGCCCGAGCCGCTGGCGCCGATCAGCGAAATCACATCGCCTTCGCGAGCCGTCAAGGACACGCCTTTGAGCACTTCGATATTGCCAAAGCGTTTATGCAGGCCATCGACTTCAATCATGGTCTTGGCCGTGACCGGTGCAACCGTGGCCTGGCTGGTGACGCGGCTGATCACCGGGCGTGGCGCTTCACCTTTGAGCACCAGGACAAAATCGCGAATACGCTGGCACGCCTGGGCCAGTCGTTCTTCACCCAGGGTGAACGAGAGCCGCACAAAACCTTGCGCAGGCTCGCCAAACGCCGCCGCATCGAGGACTGACACGCGCGCCTCGCGCAGCAGGCGCCAGGCAAACTCCAGCGAGGTCAGCCCGGTGTCACGCACGTCCACCAGCACGAACATGCCGGCATCGGGGTTGAGCACTGAAATCCCCGGGCAATCCGACAGGTTCGCGACCACCAGATCGCGGCGACGGCGATAGATGTCGCGCATGCCGTGAGTCACGTCGTCGTGGGCCTGCACCGCTTTCAGCGCCGCTTCCATGACAAACCCGGGCAAGCCATACAGCATGCTCAGCACCAGGGTTTCAGCGTGAGCGATCAAGGCTTCGTTGGCGACGATCCAGCCAATACGCCAGCCGGTCATGGCATGGGATTTCGACAGACTGCCGATCACCACGCAGCGCTCGGCCATGCCCGGCAAGGCGGCGAGGCTGAGGTGTTCGCGTTCGAAAGCCAGGCTTTCGTAGACCTCGTCAACCACCACCCACAGGTCATGTTCGATGGCGAGGTCGGCGATGGCTTGCAGCTCTTCGCGGTTGAGCACCACGCCGGTGGGGTTGTTCGGGTTGGAGAAGAAAATGGCCCGGGTGCGCGGGGTGATGGCCTTCGCCAGCACGGCGGCATCGAGCCTGAAACCTGAATCCGCGGAGCACGGCACCCGCACCAGCGTTGCACCGGAGGCCTTGAGCGTCGCCTCGTAGGTCACGTACATCGGGTCCAGGGCGATCACTTCATCGCCAGTGTTTAGCAGGCACATCGAAGTGATGAACAACGCGTTCTGAGCCCCGGCCGCGACGATCACGTTGGATGCTTGCACCTCACGGTCGAACAGGGGGCTGTAGCGGGTGGCGATGGCTTCGCGAAGGGCCTCGCGGCCGGCGATTTCGGTGTAGTGGGTATCGCCATCGCGCAACGCTTCAATGGCGGCATCGGTGATGAAATCGGGGGTGGGGAAATCCGGGTCACCGACGCTGAGAATGATCACATCCTCGCCACGGCGCTGGGCTTCAAGGCCTGCATTGTGAATATCCCAAGCGGCCACACCGTCGCCTGAAATCCGCTCAACAAAGGGTGAAAACCGCATGCCAGTGCCTCGTTCGAATTGAAGAAACGCAAGCCCGCGCAACCAGCCGGGAGAGGTGGCCACCAACATAGTCGAAGCTGAACAGTCGTTCAACAGAAAAGTCGCGATGCTTCGCGTTCAGCTCAAACAGGTCGTTTTCACGACAGTCGCGACGTTTTTCAATTGTAAGGGATCCATGAACCCCACATTCAAAGTCGCAAGTTGATCCCCCGATGCTGTGCTCCCGATCTCTTTCTAGAGCCTGCACGTCATGATGCGACCCGATGCAAAAATGGAAAAAGTGTATCTGTACCCCAAGCCGGTGGATTTTCGAAAATCCATTGACGGTCTCGCTGCCCTGGTCGAGCTAGATATCGAAGTCGCTATGTTCGACCCGGTGCTTTTCGTCTTTCTGAATCGCCACCGTAATCGAGTGAAAATCCTCTACTGGGAGCGCAACGGCTTCTGCCTTTGGCTCAAGCGCCTGGAGTCCGAGCGATGTAAAACATCGCCCGACGCCAGCGACGAGGCCATCGTGCTGAGCGTCCAGGAATTGAATTAGTTGCTCGACGGTTTTGATCTTTGGCGCAACCGTCCACATCAGGTTTTGACTCCAAGATTCGTCGCCTGACGGGTATGATCCAAGGCATGCCATCCATGCCCGACGACCTTCCCGATGACCCAGTGCTTCTCAAGCAAATGCTGCTTGATACGTATGAAGCTTTCGCTCGCGAGCAGGAAGTTAAGCAGGCCTACGAAACCCACATCGTTGATTTGAAAGAACAGATCAAGCTGTTCCGCGACCGTATATTCGGTCGTAAATCCGAGCAGACGGTTGAGCCCAACACCCCGCAACTGGCCCTGTTCAACGAGCCCGAAAGCGAGCCGATGCTCGCCGTCGAGGATGCCGATGAAGAAGTCGTTGCTTCAGCTCCGCGCCGTGGCAAACGCAAGCCACTATCGGCTGATCTGCCGCGTATCGAAGTCATCCACGAACTACCCGAACACGAACTGACCTGTGCCTGCGGTTGCCGCAAACACGCCATCGGCGAAGAAACCAGCGAGCAACTGGACATCGTGCCGATGCAGATCCGGGTGATCAAACACATCCGCAAAGTCTATGGTTGCCGCGGTTGTGAAACGGCTCCGGTCACAGCTGACAAACCCGCTCAGTTGATTGAAAAAAGCATGGCCAGTCCGAGCGTGTTGGCGATGCTGTTGACCACCAAATACGTCGATGGCCTGCCGCTGCATCGTTTCGAGACAGTGTTGAGCCGACACGGTATCGATATCCCGCGCCAGACCTTGGCACGCTGGATCATCCAGTGCGGCGAGCACTTGCAACCGCTGCTCAATTTGATGCGCGACCGGTTGCTGGAGAGCCCGGTCATCCACTGCGATGAAACCCGCGTTCAGGTACTTAAAGAACCGGATCGAGACCCGACCAGCCAATCCTGGATGTGGGTGCAGGCCAGTGGCCCGCCGGATCGAAAAGTCGTGCTGTTCGACTACACCTCCAGCCGGGCGCAGGAGGTGCCGTTGCGCCTGCTGGAAGGTTATCGCGGCTATGTCATGACCGACGATTACGTGGGTTATAATGCGTTGGCGTTGCAGCCGAGCGTGGAACGTCTGGCGTGCATGGCCCATGCGCGGCGCAAGTTCGTCGATGCTCAAAAAGTGCAGCCCAAGGGTAAGACGGGACGTGCCGATATCGCGCTGACAATGATCAACAAGCTGTATGGCATCGAGCGTGAATTCAAGGACGCCAGCGATGAACAGCGTTTTACTGGTCGTCAGGAAAAGAGCTTACCGATCCTGGCCCAGTTGAAAGGCTGGCTGGAAAAAACGCAGCCGCAGGTGACACCGCAAAGCGTACTGGGCAAGGCCGTGAATTATCTGGCCAACAATTGGAGCCGACTGGAGCGTTACGTAGAGGCTGGTTTTTTACCGATCGACAACAACCCGGCGGAGCGTGCAATAAAACCGTTTGTGATCGGGCGCAAGGCATGGTTGTTTAGCGACACGCCCAAAGGTGCGACGGCCAGTGCGCAAATCTATAGCTTGGTCGAGACCGCCAAAGTTAACGGCCAAGAGCCCTATACGTGGCTGCGCCATGTACTGGAGCGGTTGTCGTATGCGCAGTCGATGGCGGACTACGAAGCACTATTGCCATGGAACTGCTTGCCAGAGATGTCACGGTAAACACAAAGCGCATCTACCTTTAGGTGTGCTTTATGGATCGGATACAAACGAACTTGGGGTGAAATGCTGCAGGATGACAGGAGCCTGGCGATTCCCCCATTAACGGCGGGTCAGGAGGACGATGACAGCCGGCACTGAAAATGGCGGCATAAAAAACACGGCTGACGCAACAACTACCTTGCAAAACGCCGAACGATCTCTGTCAATCCATAGCTAAAATAAAATCCATACGAAATTAATTTATCCGATGAGTATCTCACATCGCCCTTATTTCCAGTGCCTCTAAACATTTTTCGCACGAGATATGGCACGAATATAGGCAGGCACAATGGAAAATTAAGTTTTCCAGCCGGCAAGCCTGCTTTAGCAGCTTGATAAAGCGCCCATAAACCAGCATACGTATTAAGCGGTTCATGATCACATGAAACAAAAAAGCACTCAGGAGATAAAAAATCTTTGCCCATAAAAAAAACAGCAGCAGCCGCTACATCATCCGCATGAACAATATGCGCACACTCGGCACCTTTTATAAATAGCTTTAGACGGCTTATAATATTAGCGTTTATTGCTAGACCTAGTGCTCCCGGCCGATCCGAATCAATCACATTAGTAGGACGAAGAATGACAACGCTGGCGCCGTTAATACCTTGTTTAACAAGTTTTTCCGCAGCCAACTTGCTATGCTCATAATCATCCTGCGGATGACATAGCGTGTCTTCAGTGACAATTTTTTGATTGGTTCTGCCAACAACACCAGCACTACTCATATAACAGAAGTATTTAATTTTTTCAGCGCGGCACGCCTTCAAAATCTGCTCCGTGCCAATCACGTTCGCCTGCCACATAGCTGAAGGTATATTTAGCTCAGCAGCACAGTGAAAAACCGATTCAGCACCAGCAATGAACTTGACAAGCATTGACTCATCACTCACATCACCTTTGTAGTGCGTTACATTAGGCTCATCTGCATGATATTGACGACTCAAAACTCTGACGTCATAGCCAATTTCTACTAGCGCACTTACAATTCTTCGGCCAACCATGCCGGTTCCGCCAGTCACACACGCTATAGCTCTAGACATAAATTATCAAACATCTTATTAGTTAATTTGATTTCAATACAATTAAAATAAAACCATTACGCATTCCGCTATCGCTCTGATACTTACCTCAATCAACCGAATCCTTAACGTAAAAATAAAATATCAAACCGGATAATTATTTTGACAACATGAAGCTTCCAGAAAAACTACAGCCCCAGCAGCAACATAAAGACCAGATGCATTTACAGTAAATCTATCTCTTCCAAAAAGCAACTAACTTCCGCACATTCATAATACTGCGCCTACCGCCAGAAAACAAAAGCTTAAAGAACTCAAAAGAGCAATTAAAATACCTGAATGCAATGATCGGTTTACCCGCACGTAAGAAAAAACAAAACAGTGAGTAAGAGTAGCCCACCTTGATTAAGGCGCCATCAATTATTTCACCATAAAAATTATTAAAATAAACAGCAACTTTATACGTATTTCTATCAAAACCAACCCTCCCCGCATCGGTAGAAAAATGCGATGCGCTAACAGGCAAAATTCGATAAGTTGCTAATACCTCAGGTATATATCCAAAATCATATCGACCAGCAACATACAGCCAAGCCACATAGTCTTCCATTTTGGCATTGGTTATTTTTGCATGTTTGGCATAACCAAAAACAGCCTCGGCTTTAAGCATTACTGTGCAGGTCTTGTAAGGATTCCCCCTTAACAGACTTTTTTTTACATCACCGGTAGGCGGCGAGAAGCCTCTGGAAGCATCATGCGCAATTATAGTTCGACCTGTCTCCTGGATAAGAATATCAGTATCGCTGAACACTGCTCCACATTTTGGATTTTCGCGCATATAGTCAAACTGCTTTTGCAGTTTCTTATCATCATTCCAGAAATCGTCGCCTTCGCATACAGCAATAAATTCGCCAGACGCGTATGAAAATGCAAGGTCAAAAATTTTCACACCTTGCGAATACATATTTTTTGGCTGTCGAATATATTTTATTCTACCTGGATATTTTAGACATAATGCACAAACCACTTCACCAGTCTTATCAGTCGAAGAATCATCATGTACGACAATTTCATATTCAAAATCGGCCTTCTGAGACAGAAAAGACTCTATTGCCGAAGCAATATATAATTCATGATTATATGTAACACATACAACACTTACAACTGGCTTGCAATACTCCAAAACCTAACCCTCCACTTTATAAATATGAACACTTTTAGCCCCACCAGAAAACTTGAATACCATAAACAGCAAGAACATAGCTACTAGATAGTAAAACGCCGAGTACTGTCTATAATAAAAAACCCCCCAAGATACAATCTGAAAAACCAGAATAAACAACAGAAAATTAGAAAATGGAAAAGTCTTGGTTCTTTTAATGCAAAGCAAAGTGACTCTCGCTAGTAGAAACATAAAAAAAGCCGCTAACAACATTCCAAGTTTTCCGAAATCATGTAAAAAAGAACCAATAAACGTTGGAAATACCCAAGGAATAACACCTCGATCGAGAAAATATTGAAACCAAACCTTATGATCAAGTGGCGTAAATACATCGCCAAAAATCCACGACTTTAATTCAACCACAGGTTCGAATGAGATTGCCCCATGCATTGCTGGAGGGTCTATCATGTAATGCGCATTAAAATTAAAGACCTGCTGCCCAGCATAGTCAAACAAAGCAAACAACAATGCTGCAGACCCATCCCCACCGAACCTTGACACTGAGATCTGCATAAAAACGATAAGTGCTGGAATAATCATAAGTAAAGCACCAATCAAAATAATTTTTTTATTCTCCCGATTCATAAACCCCCTAAATAATAAAAACAAGAACACAAGTGACATAATCCAAAAAACAACCCCATCCCTACCCGCATAAGATAGAATATAAAAAATATACGCAGTGCTCGAAACAAGGTGCAGCAGCGCTATTGACCTCCTCCCTGGATACCCTTCTGACAAGTTCAAAAAAGCAAAAACGATATTCAACAAAAACAAGTTTGCAACCAATGAAAAAATTGAATTAATCACCCCAAATTGACCTAGGGATGAAATATCGCCTGCAGAAATCAAAATCCTATTTGCATCAATATCACCAGTCAATGCAGAAACAGCGCTCACTGTAAAAAAAACCAAAGCAGAGAGTGATAACGGAATTAGCGAAAACTCTAAAACCCTCAGAAACTTAAAATTACTCAGTTCAATGCAACAGAAATCACGATCTCTAAACCTGAAGAACCCCAGAAAAACCAAAGAAAGTGCGAATGTAAAAATTAGTACCGGCTCCAATTCAACATTATAACTATCATAGTACTCAAAAAAACTGTCTAAAATAATTGCGCAAAATGACGAGGCCACATATATTAAAATCAAATAACTAACAACGCCGAATCTGAAATTATTTACTGACTGGTAAATAACAAATAACAAAACAAAAACAAAAAACGGGATAAATATCATTACTTAACACCTAAATTTTTAAAAAGATCCAAACCCCATATAAATTTAGCGCAGAATGCCATGCACGCAAAAACAGCCCCCGACACAAATATAACGTAAGCTAAAGCTCTAACGCTTGTTGATTGATCAATCCCGAATACGCCTATCAGTAAAGCCACCCCAACGCCAGGTGCGATTATTTTCACTACATCATTAATTAACCAAACCCCATGTAGTCCCGACTCAAGCTTATAGTGTACAAATGCAACCCAACCTAATAGAAAAAAACAATTTGTTGCCAGCCAAACATAACCTGCTCCAACCCCGCCGAAATGCGTAGCCGCCAAGACTATGCTTGGAATAAGGATTACAGTCATACCTGCATTACCAATGAGGTGGTAGCGTAAATTACCTTTGGCATATTGCAGGTAGTAGGAAAAGGCTGCTATTGCGAGTAACCCATTACCGACAGCATAAAGGCGAAGGACGGGAGCGGCACTTTCGGCCAGCTGCCGATCACCGGTCCAAGCAAAGAGCAGTGGTTCAGCGCAGCTGGCTAGAGTGATAGCTGCGGAGCCGGCGATTATGCTTACCAACTGAGTTGAATTTCGATAGACACGGATCAATTCGTCATTTTTACCTTCTGCGTGCAGTCTGGCCATGCGTGGCATTATGGCGCTGCTAATAGGACCGCTAATGACCATGATGCCGCTGGCGACTAGTACCGCCAAGGTGAAAAAACCATACTCTTCCAGAGGTAAAATGCCAGAGAGCACCAGTTTATCGCTTTGCGTGACCAGCACCCACACCGATGAGGTGAAGGCTATGGTCAGAGCAAACTTCAATATCGGCCGGATCGGTTTGAATGACCAACCGATGGACTGGCCAAGCGTTTCACTGGCAGGCAAAAGGTGTTGGCATTTTGAACCAAGCCCGATGATTTCAATAAGGGCGACCAAAAGCTGATAAACAAAGAAAACAAAAGGCGTAAAGCCGAAATACCACATTACCGGCAGTACGACAACAAAACGGAGAGTCGCGACCAAAGCACTAAAGCCACTCAACCATACCAACTGCTCGGAGCCGGTAACAACACCGCGGTAAAGGCCGCACATCCAACGCATGGCTACGTTGATTGCCATGATTTGCACTGAAAGAGTCACTACATCAAGCGGTAGTTTTTCTACATTAAGCCAACGGGTGGCAACCAAACCGGACAGTAGATACAATCCAGCGCCGCCCAAAACAGCGACAAGCATGAATATCAGGCTGAGCGCGCGGTAAAGCTGACGATACGCCAGAGCAGGCATCGTACCGCTATGGTAGCGTGCGGTTTCACGAGCAATGGTAGGCGTCAACCCCATGTCAAGTAACCCGAACCAAGCCTGCAACATGGTGAAGAAGCCAATTAGACCATAGGCCTCTGCGCCCATATACTTGATATACAAAGGCAAAATAAGTATGCCTATCAAGGTGACGTAAATCTGACTTATATAGCTTGCAAATATGTTACGCCTCAGAGACAAGATAGATATCAACCTTAATAGTTTAGCATGAATAAATTACAGAATTTTACCCGCCACATATCATGAGGAAGTTAAAGTCACGAAACAAAAAAGCAGTATGAGATCTTATATTATTCGATTTAAATACATATCTGGTTTTTTAAAAAAGCCTGCTCCAATGCCAGCAAGTCTCTTTTTCTTTCCTTGATTCTTCGGACGGGAACACCTGTGTAAATCCCAAACTCCGTACAACTTTCAGAGACCAAACTCAATGCGCCAACAGCGACACCTTCGGCAAGAGTTACACCAGGAAGAACGATGCTGCCACAGCCAATAATCACATGACGGCCAATAGTGACATCTGCGAAATTGATGTTGGTAAACTCCTCGGAAACCATTGGATTGGTCATACTGGAACCACTATAGTCATCATTACTACTATAAATTGCAACTTTCGATGAGATGTTACTGAAGTCGCACAGAGTTATTTTCCCGGCACCGATGAGCGAAGTGTATACAGCAATATGAATATAGCACCCGATTTCAATACCACCGATGCCCGCAGAGAGCACGCAGAAGTCATCGATCCGCACATTATTTCCAATGACGATGTTTGCGCAATTATAGTAGGCGGCTTTGTCGGAAAGGCGCGAATTTTCTCCTACATGGGAGAACCCCATCTGTTCTATTTGTTCGCGGCTGAGCAGTCCCATCTCAAGCAGCCCTCACGACATGGATAATTCGGGCGAGATCATCACTGGTGATATCTGAATAAATTGGCAGGCAAAGAACCTTCTCGGAGATCTCATTAGCTACAGGGAGGTTGTTGCGCTGCGCCGATAACATGCCCCGATACATTGGGAATTCGCTGATTAGCGGATAAAAGTATCGTCGTGAAAAAATATTGCTATCTTTAAGTTTCTGGTACAACTCATCACGACTTAAAGGGTGATCCGACTCAATTAAAATCGGAAAATACGAGTAGTTCGCAGCGGCCTGACTGCCGCCCTCTACGATTCGAATACCGTTTACCCCCTGGAGTTCCTCACGATATATCCTGTCAACTTCGCGCCGACGGGCAATTACTTGGTCGATATGCTTGAGTTGCAATAAGCCAAACGCTGCATTGATTTCACTCATTTTCCCGTTAATACCGGGAGCGACCACGGTGATTTCATCAACAAAACCAAAGTTCTTCAATTGATCAATACGTTTCTTGGTCTTGGCATCTGGACAAATAATTGCCCCACCTTCAAAGGTATTGAAGACTTTTGTAGCATGAAAGCTCAGCACACTCAGATCGCCATGCCGCAAGATGCTGCCTCCGGCATCTTTTACACCGAAGGCGTGAGCGGCATCGTAAATCACGCGTAAGTTATAGTTGTCCGCGATCTTCTGAATAGCCTCGACGTCGCAAGGATTACCGTAGCAATGCACCGGCATAATGGCGGTAGTCTGCGGAGTAATGGCAGCTTCGACCTTTGCAGGATCGAGGTTAAGGGTGTGAGGATCGATATCGACGAATACTGGCTTGATGCCATTCCACAGCAGTGAGTGGGCGGTGGCAACGAATGAATACGGTGTAGTAATGACCTCGCCAGTTACGCGCAGTGCCTGCAATGCAGTGAGCAACGCAATGGTACCGTTATTGAACAGCGCAATATGCTCGACACCGAGGTAGTCGCATAGCTGCTGCTCCAACTGCTGATGCATTGGGCCGCCATTGGTGAGGATTTTTTTGTCCCAAATTTGCTGCAAATAAGGGATGAACTCTTCCAGCGGCGGCAGGTAGGGCTGGGTGACGTAAATCGGTTTTTCGCTCATTACTTGTCCTCGACCAACGACAATAGATACTGACCATAGCCGTTCTTGCTCAGAGACTGGCCAATGCCACGCAGATTGTCCACGCTCAACCAACCATTATTAAAGGCAATCTCTTCCAGGCAGGCTACCTTGTAGCCTTGGCGCTTCTCGATAGTTTCCACGAAATGCGCCGCTTCCAGCAGGCTTTCGTGGGTACCAGTATCCAGCCAGGCGAAGCCACGGCCGAGCAACTCTACGTGCAAGTCTCCTCGCTCCATATACGCCTGATTAATGCTGGTAATCTCCAGCTCGCCACGCGCAGAAGGTTTGACTTTTTTGGCGATATCAATCACGTCGTTATCGTAAAAATACAACCCAGTCACGGCATAGTGAGATTTTGGTTTGAGCGGTTTTTCTTCGATGGAGATGGCGCGCTTGTGCTCGTCGAACTCAACCACACCGAAGCGCTCCGGGTCCTTGACCTGGTAGCCGAACACGGTAGCGCCTTTGCTGCGGGCAACTGCCGCGCGCAGCATGGGACCAAAACCTTGGCCGTAGAAGATGTTGTCTCCCAGCACCAGGCAGACGTTATCCTGGCCAATAAACTCTTCACCAATGATGAAGGCTTGGGCCAAGCCATCCGGCTTGGGCTGCACCGCATAGCTAAGGTTGATGCCTAGATCGCTGCCATCCCCAAGTAAGCGCTGAAAACCACTAATGTCTTCTGGTGTGCTGATTAACAAAATGTCACGGATACCCGAGAGCATTAGCACCGACAGCGGGTAATAAACCATCGGTTTGTCATAAACCGGCAGCAGTTGTTTGGACACGCCCTTGGTGATGGGGTAGAGCCGGGTACCGGAACCACCGGCGAGGATAATGCCTTTCATGTACTGCTTCCTTATGCCTTAACGCCCAGGCGCTCACGTTGATAGCTGCCATCTTGTACGCGGCGGCACCATTGCAGATTGTTCAGATACCACTCAACGGTCTTACGAATCCCAGACTCGAAGGTCTCGATGGGCGTCCAGTTAAGCTCGCGCTGAATCTTGCTGGCGTCGATGGCGTAGCGCAGATCGTGGCCGGGGCGGTCTTGGACGTGGGTGATCAAGCTGGCGTGCGGGCAATGTGGCGAGTCGGGCCGTAACTCGTCGAGCAGAGCGCAGAGCGCATGCACCACCTCGATATTTTTTTTTTCGTTATGACCGCCGATGTTATAGGTTTCGCCGAGCTCGCCTTCGGTGACTACCTTGTACAGCGCGCGGGCGTGATCCTCGACATAGAGCCAATCACGAATCTGATCGCCTTTGCCGTACACAGGCAGTGGCTTGCCTTCCAGGGCGTTGAGGATGATCAACGGCACAAGCTTTTCCGGGAAGTGGTACGGACCGTAGTTATTCGAGCAATTGGTGATCAGCGTCGGCAGCCCATAGGTACGACTCCAGGCGCGTACCAGGTGGTCGGAACTGGCCTTGCTGGCTGAATACGGCGAGCTGGGCGCGTAAGGCGTGGTTTCGATAAACAGTTCGGCTGGATCGTCGAGATCGCCATACACTTCATCGGTGGAGATATGGTGAAAGCGAAACCCGGCTTTGCGGCTGTCGTCCAGACCTTGCCAATACTGGCGAGCAACTTCCAGCAAGGTATAGGTGCCAACGATATTGGTCTCAATAAACGCCGCGGGGCCGTCGATGGAGCGATCAACGTGACTTTCCGCCGCCAGATGCATCACGGCATCGGGATGATGCTCGCGAAACACTCGCTCAACTTCGGCGCGATCGCAGATATCCACCTGTTCGAAGGCGTAGCGCTCGCTACCGATGATGTCAGCCAGTGATTCGAGATTGCCGGCGTAGGTGAGTTTATCGAGGTTGACTACCGAATCATTGGTGTTGCGAATGATCTGGCGAATAACCGCAGAACCAATAAAGCCGGCGCCGCCGGTGACGAGAATTTTCATTCTTCACTCTTTTTAGCTGTTGCGAAGCGTTATCAGTTTACTTGCTGGCGACGCTTCGCCGACATGCTACGAATCAAGGCAATAAACACACCTAGCATACCGCCAAGAACAACCCCAAGAGCCAGTATCAGCGCTTTTTTAGGTTTGATTGGAGTGTCGGGAGCTTCGGCAGTATTATCCAAGGTGAAAACCGCAACGTTAGTTGGACTCACGCTAACCTTGGATAGAAAATCCAGTTGATTTTCAAAATCGCGTAGACCGGCTATAAATGGGTCGTCATTCGTGCGGCTTTGCAGCACTGCCAGTTCGGCGCGAATGGCCTTGGCACCGCGCATATACATCAAATTGCCATCAACGAACTGCTCCAACTCACCATCCGACGATGTTCTGCTGGCTTTGACCTGCGGCGCTTGCACACCCACTTTATCTGCAACGGTTAAAGCTTCATGCAGGCGAGCGATGCGGTCTTCACGAAGTTTTCTGGCACTCTCGCGCAATACCTCAATTCGACTCTTGATCGACTTAACTCGCGTACTGATTTCAGTCGTGGCTGTATCAACCATATCTTGCCGAGTCTTGGCCGCCGCCAGTTCGACGTACAAGTTTGCCCACTCTGCCGCCCTGCTCGACACTGCGGACTGCGCTGCCACTTCGAATCGACCTGGGTTGTTCTTAACATCAGGATTGCTGATGACCAGTTTCTTGTTTAGAGCCTCCCGAAGCTGATCCTTTGTTTTTGAGCTTGCGTCAGCTTCCTGCGCGGGAAGATAGACCTGCTCGAAAAAGCTATTGCGCTGCCCCTCTGAGCGAAGGTTCTGAGTAAACATGGAATAAACTTTTTCCACAGTAAATTCTGGCAGCCCAGCCTCCGCTCGCCCCAGATTATAGCCAACGATATCTGCCAAGCGAGGCGGCAACAAACTGGTTTTTGCCTCGTAGACTGCCGCGGACAAAAAGGCATAACTAGCGGCTACGACTGCAGTCAACAGCGTCACAAGAGCAATCAGCAGCTTTTGCTTCCATAGATTCTCAAGCAACTCAGCTAAATCAATCTCGTCCGAGGGTTGGTAGCTGTTTACGGGTGGGATCTGACTCACTGAAACTCCGGATCAAGAAAAAATCAATATCGTCAGCTCAGCAATGGGGGTGGGGATGGGGATGGGGACTAAAAAATCCGCTCGCAATCCTTTGATTCTTTGACCTGGATAACAGCCTCTCCTTGAGACGCTCCAAAGAAGAGATTCCTCACTGCCGACACGAACTATAAACTCAGCACGGCATTCTCTCAGATATGCGAACTATTACAAGACTTGACAGACCAGACGCAAAACTGACCTTACCGCCAGTCCCTACAACGCCATTACTCCTCCTCATTCACCCGATCCCGCAACTCCTTCCCCGGCTTGAAATGCGTAACGAACTTGCCATCCAAGCTTGCGCAATCGCCGGTCTTAGGGTTACGCCCGACCCGTGGCGCACGGAAATGCAGGGAGAAGCTTCCAAAGCCACAGGATAGATCAGCCCGGATACTGCGTCGCCTGCAGGTTTTCCCGGGCCTTGGTGACGTAGGCGAGCGTCACCGCCACGGCAGCCATTGCCACTGGGTTGAAGCTAAATACCAAGCCCGCCAAAAACGCTGTGACGGTCGCCGCCAGGCGGCCCTGCTGGACGAGTTGCAACCTCGATTCAGCGTCCATTCAGTTTCTCTGCGCGGCCGTCAACTCAGACACAAGCTGTTGAGCCGTCGGCAGCTTGGTGAATACAAGTGCCCCGTCGATCGCGACAGCCGGGACCGTGAGAACGCCCAGCTCCACCGCGTAGTCGATGTTCTTAACGATGTCGATCTCGCTCCAAACCGCTCCGCCGGGAAACGCTGCGAGCACGACGTCCTTGAGGTCGAGCCTGGACACGCTGCAGTTGCCGCATCCATCAGCATAAAAGACTTCGATCTTCATTGTTCAGCGTCCACGGGCACATGCTTCAGCGCATTCAGGATGGGGCAGTCAACTGGAGCGATCCGGCCCTGAGCACCCGCGCCGTGCGTGAGTACCTTGAAGGCCTCGACGAAGAGGCTTTGGCCGAAACGCTACCGAAACGCCTGTCGCTGGCGGATCCTCAAGCCCACTGGACCGCTGCTCCTGCCGGCCCAGCTTTCTACGCTTACTCCACGAATTATCTGATCGATACCGAGCACGGCGTGATCATGGATGTGGAACCCACACCGGCTCATCGAACCGCAGAAGTCGAGAGCACCAAGACGATGATCGATCGGGTCGAAGCGCAGCTCGACATCAAGCCAGAGCGCCTCATTGGCGACACCGCTTTCGGCACAGCGCCGATGCTGGTCTGGATGGTGGAGGAAAAAGACATCGAACCGCATGTGCCGGTGTGGGACAAAACTGAGCGCAAGAACGACAGCTTTTCGAGTAACGATTTCCACTGGAATGAAGAGGCTGAGGAATACCGCTGCCCGGCCGGCAACGTATTACGCGGCGAATGGCGAGCCTTCAAGAACGAGCGTTCGCACGTCACAAAAGCCAACACCATCATCTTCCGATCCATGCAGACCGACTGCGCGACATGTCCGATGAAAGCCAAGTACTGCCCGAACACTTCGATTCGCAAGATCGTCCGCAGCATCCATGAAGCCGCTCGTGATGTGGCTCGACGCATCGCGGCGACGCCGGAGTACGTGCGCTCTCGCCACGAACGTAAGAAGGTCGAAATGTTGTTTGCCCACCTCAAGCGAATCCTGAAACTGGATCGCTTGCGACTACGTGGCATGAATGGCGCGTCCGATGAGTTCACGCTGGCGGCCGCGGTACAGAACCTGCGACGTCTGGCCAAACTTGCATCTCAAGGGCCACCTTCTACGGGATAGGTGCGCCTGCACGAAGCTAAAAACCTCAAACTAACCCATTAACAGAGCAGCAAAGGTCAACGAAGGGCCGAGAAACCACTCAATGTGGTGATTAGGTTCTCCGGTGGTAGTCGTGCCTGACTTCAGGTGAGCTGAAAATCCGACTTTTTCAACAGAATCGGCCAAAAGCGGACACCCAACCCTCGGCGTCCAGAGATGTCAGCGCGTCACCAAGTGGACCCCACCTGCTTCGCCATCGCAGCAGCTTATCTGCTAATCGGATTCCCTATTCATGCCCTGTTGATTCCTGGAAGCACAAAACAATCGCCTCACCCCGTCATTATAGAAACACGCAATACATCAGAGCTTCGCCCCGATACCACCAATCACCTGTTCTTGTTGATTGGCGCCATGTTGACGATTCTGGCATTGGTCGTATCAGGTATCTCATTACACCTGCTCAATGTCCTCAAGCAATTGGGGATCGCGACCGCTGTGGCCTTGGCCATCGGCATGGTGATTGGGCCCTCGCAAGTCGCGGCACGGCTGGCAGAGTTTTCCATAGGTAGAAATCTCCACCCAACTTGGTCCGCACGAGCCGGTGTGTTGCTTTTGTTGCCGCTGACCGAAAACTGACCCAGTAAAGGCTGTTCTGCCGACTGAAAACTGACCCAGGTGTTCAACTGCTTCTGCTCAATTTTTGAGCAGGAGAACACAGGGTGATCAGCATGGAAATGATGGGCAAAATTCGGCGCGTGTATTTTCGCGACAAGCTGTCGCTGCATCAGATTGCCAAGCGTACCGGGCTGTCGAGAAATACCATCCGAAAATGGGTCAAAACGCCCGAAGCAGCTCAGCCGGCTTACCAGCGGTGTGCAGCCCTCAACAAACTCAGTCCATTTCACGAGACGCTGGAACAGGCACTCAAGGCCGATTCCTTCGGGGCAAAGCACAATCGCAGGAGCGCCAAAGCACTCTTCGAGCAGATCAAGGCCGAGGGTTACGACGGCGGCTACAGCCAGCTCACCGCCTTCATACGTTCGTGGCGCGGTGAGCAAGGCAAATCCTTACGCGCCTTTGTACCGTTGACGTTCGCCCTCGGTGAGGCCTTTCAGTTCGACTGGAGCGAAGAAAGTCTGCTGATCGGCGGCCTGTTTCGACGGATCCAGGTTTCCCACATGAAGCTGTACGCCAGTCGCGCATTTCGGCTGGTTGCGTATCCCAGCCAAGGCCACGAGATGTTGTTCGATGCCCATTACCGCTCGTTTGGCGCCCTAGGTGGGGTGCCGCGTCGCGGCATCTACGACAACATGAAGACCGCTGTCGACAAGGTCAAAAAGGGTAAGGGCCGCACGGTCAATGCTCGGTTTGCCGTGATGTGCGCGCACTATTTGTTTGATCCGGACTTCTGCAACGTGGCCTCGGGCTGGGAGAAAGGCATCGTCGAAAAGAACGTCCAGGACAGCCGGCGACACATCTGGCTCGATGCTCAAGATTGCATGCTCCACGCCTTCGAAGAACTGAATGTCTGGCTCGGACAACATTATCGTGCGCTCTGGAACGAGTTGCTGCACCCACAGTACAACGGGCTGTCGGTGGCGGACGTGCTGGAACTGGAACGGGTGGAAATGATGCCAATACCGCGCGCTACGACCGGCTCCGTACCACCGATGAGGAGACTCGCAATGCGTGATCTTATGGCGGAACTCAAGGAGCTGCGTCTGCATGGCATGGCCAGCGCCTGGGAAGAACTTGCGTCCCAAGGCGAAGCCGCGACGGCGTCGTCGAAATGGCTGCTCGAACACCTGCTTCAACAGGAACATGCAGATCGCGCCGTACGCTCGGTGAATCATCAGATGAACATGGCCAAACTCCCCATGCATCGTGATTTGGCAGGCTTCGACTTCAGCCAGCGCAGACACCCGCTTGGTCAGGGATCTGTCCAGACTGGAGTTCACCGATACCGCGCAGAATGTCGTGTTCATCGGCGGGCCTGGAACCGGCAAGACCCACCTGGCCACCGCCTTGGCCGTGTCCGGGATCACGACGCATAACAAACGCGTGCGCTTCTACTCCACGGTGGATCTGGTCAATTTGCTGGAGCGCGAAAAACACGAGGGTAAGGCAGGCCGAATCGCTCAAGGGCTGCTTCGCACAGACCTGGTGATACTCGATGAGCTGGGGTATTTGCCTTTTAGTCAGAGCGGTGGTGCCCTGTTATTTCACCTGCTGTCCAAGCTATACGTGCACACCAGTGTGCTCATCACCACCAACCTCAGCTTCTCGGAATGGTCGAGTGTGTTCGGCGACGCCAAGATGACCACGGCGTTGCTGGATCGGCTGACACATCACTGCCACATCGTCGAAACGGGCAACGAGTCCTACCGGCTGCAACACAGCAGCTTGGTCGCCCAGACAAAGATCAAATCACGTGAGCGAAAGCGCAAGGACGACGACGGTACAGAGGACGATGAACCGTTTTGATCGACACCGGGAATACCCTGCCGTATGCCTGCATGCGGTGGGGCTTAGTGCCTATGTCAGCGGGACACTGCTGCTAAGCTTATCCACAATTACTGATGCAAAAATCAGCAATCGGCCCTAGGTCAATTTTCAATCGGCAAAGTGGGTCAATTTTTCATCAGCGCCACCACCCAACCTATCAAGCTGTCTTACAGACTGGCTAATAATCTGCTGGGCCACTATATTTTTCAAACCCAAGCCTCCACAAAATCAAAACTTAGGAACAATATCAATGTACGGAAGCAACGGATATAAAAAATTAGACAACGGATACCTTATCAGCACATTTATATTTGAAATAAACAAACACAAAATCAACAACAAATACAGAACATATCTAAAAGAGCCCTTTACATCCACTCTCAACATAAAAACGCTAAAAACAACAAAAGCGAACTGCCAAAGCCTATCACCTATAGCACCAAGAGACGTAGCAAACACCAAGGCGGACAATGCAGGGACTGAAGAAATTAAAAATGGCAACAAAATCCTTCCTTCGGCACCCATTGACTCCAAGACGTATTTTCTCGACGACACGATTTTATAGAAAAAACCCCCAACTAATAATATGCCCGCCAATGAAATACTATTAAACCCAACCGATCCAACATATTTGCCGCTATAGTCTTCCATCTTACTTACATTCAATAGCGCAATAGCCTTGTCAACCACTAACCCACTCACCCCCAATCCGAGTCCTGTCAAGGCAAGCCTTAAAGCACTTTGGCTGAAAAAATTATAGAACAACCAAAAAAAACCAAAAAAACAAAAAACAAAAGCCGCCTGCACGTGAAATGAAATAGAAGAAACCAGGAGAGCAAAGCCTATAAGTTTTCTATCTTTTAAAAGGCAATACCCACCAAAAATAATTAAAGTCAAAGCACAACCGGCGCGTATTGCATTAGCCTCAAACAATGTAATCGCGTAAATGTTTATCAGCACGATCCAGGCCCAATTTATACCAAGCCTTCTCATTATGAAAACCCTCGTCATTAGCGATATCGTAGCGATTAACGCGTAGACTAACTCTGGACTTTCAGTGATAAAAAACAGAGCCCTCACAAACAGTACAAAACCAACCTCCAGCAGGCCTGAAGGGGGAACACTTACGTAAATAATTGGCAAATTACTTTGCAGCGATAAAAAAATATCACTCAGCTGCATTTTTTGTATAGCGTCAAAGTAGCCTATATAAAAAATATAATCATATGAAAAACTTTCCCGCGCAGAATAAAACGAACAGAAAGCCAATATTAAAAAGAGCACATATAAATTAAAACTAAAAAGACTTCGCGCCGCAGAATAAACGACGCCAAACCCTTGCTGTTTTTCTTGCACTTAATTACCCCTTACCCAACAATGACAAGAGCCTTAAATAAATGCTAGCCTTAGCACTCTGAAAATAAACACTCGGATTAATTGCGAACATAACCCTCCGTCGAAAGCTACTATCGTGATTGCAATACCTATCAAGAATCACATAGTTTTCCTTGCTAAGCGACTTGCCAAAAAACTGCATAAATTCTTCGGCCTGAGCGCGGAACGGGCTAACATTTGACAACCTGGAAAATCGTGAAATAATTTTCTTCTTTAAAGACCTTGAGGCTCCGATTACATTACTACCATGCTGTCTATATTTTATCGTAGGATACTCACTGTAGATAAATTTCCCGAATGCAGAAATCACTAAATACACCCATGCATCATGCATAACAGCATGGCTAGGCCTTACTGACCTGACTATCTTAAATGCTTGTTCATTCATTAGAATTGATGCGCCACTCGCGACAGATTCAACGATGGCATTTTTAAAGATCAAACCCTTTCTAGGTACTTTTGTGTAGCCTATAGGACCTAAAGACTCATCAACAATCTGTAATCGTGTAGAGACAGCAACAGGAATATCACTCCCATCTTTCATCAACAGGTCTACAGAATGCTTGATTTTGTCAATCACCCAAACATCATCAGCATCTGAGAATCCATAATAATCCCCGACAAAATCACAGCAGAAAACAGCTTCAATAAACGATTTGCACGCACCTAAGTTCTTTCCCTTCTGTATAAACACCCTGTCATCATTGGCATATTTTTCACTAATCAAACTAACTGTGCTATCAGTTGAACCATCATCTCTGATCCAAAGCTTTACATTTGCCGACTCCTGGCAAAGTATGCTATCGATTTGCTCAACCACATATTTCTCGCCATTGAACACCGACATGATTATCACAACGTCATGAACTTTCAAATCAAACTCCCTGTAGCGGCGTCAATTAAATTCAATCTGGCATAGCAAAGTCGAAACTCTGAATTAGCCATATTTTACTGCTGCCAAACGCGAATCAAGGATGTGCTTTGCACAAGCAAACATCAATCCAGTATCAAAAATTATGCGCAACAGCCACGCCCATGCTGAACCCTCGACACCATAGTTAATGGTGAGCCACCAGAGGGCTAGCATGAACATTGGAAGCTCGACTAAATGTATCAGCGCTGTCCATCGAGCATGTCCACTGCTCTGAATCAACGTAAATGGAATATGTGTCAGGCTATTAATCAGTATTCCGACTGCAAAGATCTGCAGGATTGTTGCACTCTGGTTGGCAAAATCCTCGTTAATCCACCGACGCATGATTTCGTGGGCGAAAAGTATCAGCACAACCACAATTGGTGTCATCGCAAGAAAAAGCCAGAGCAGAACCTTCTTGAAAAGTTCGCGCGTTTCTCCTCCGCCGCGACTGATCTGCGCGGCAAAGGTTGGGAATAGTACGGCTGTCAATGCAGCAGGGAATATCCAGAGTTTGGTAACAATCTCATTGGGTGTCGCGTAATACGTGACAGCTGCAGTCGAAACCAATGCCCCGATGATGAAACGATCAATGTAACCCATCAAAGGGCTTATGACATTGCTCACAGTTAACCAGCCACCATTGACGCATAACGGTCGAACCCAGGTTCGTTTGACAACCAGCCCCCTATACTCTTTCGGCAAAGAGCGAAAGGCATACCAAGCGTGCACGAGACACCCTAAGACTCGCCCCATAACAAGTACCCAGGCTATCAAGTCCAGTCTAGGCTCATCAATCCAGACCACCGCAGCCGGCCCGAGAAAAGTGAAAAGCCCCATGGGTATGCGAATCAAATTAATAACTCCGAAGGCTTGTCGCGCTTCGAGCACGCCCCGGAATCCTGATGTCAGAACAATGAATGGCATCGCAACAGCCATTGCGTACAGAGCACTAATAGCTTCGGACTTATTAGGAACATTCTTAATCTGATCAACAAGAACTGGCGCTATCAAAGCCATAATCAGACCCGCGAAAAGGCCAAGGACAAGCATAATAAGATAGGCGGTTCCTGTGATTGACGGTAAATCTTGTTTTTCATCACGTGACCATGTGATAGCGATCTGCTGGGTCAGTGCACGCCCTAGTCCAAAATCAAACAAACCGAAGTAGCTAACGACAGCCCAAATCAAGGTCAACAGTCCGAAGCGCTCAGGACCGAGCTCTGCTATTAAATACGGTATAGTAAAAATTGCCGCCAGTAACGGACCGCCAAGCCCAATTAAATTCAATAGAGAGTTACGCAATAACATTAACAACCCCCAAAAAATAAACACAAATAGTTAATTCACAGCCTTCATTCCATAGGGGAACAGTGCTTCTTGGACAGGTATTAAGTACTGATAGAACTAGAGTTGCGATGGGGGCCTCGAGATTATTCTGCTTATTGCGGTGTCGTCGCACCACCGCAAAAAATCGCACCTCTGATGAGCACTTAAGCATCCACGCCCCCTCTGGTCCGCACCAGCCGAATAACATGCAGCTCACCTTTCGGATCAAAACACCTACTTGCCGGATTCTACATACTCCGGTGCCCACAGGGCTCAGAAGGGTTACGGCCTCCTACAATACTCGGTGAAACGGTTGCCTCACGAAAAGTTGCGGCGGATGGGGAGTTGAGCGTTAATTTTCTTCGCCCAATGTACCTTCCTGGATCTGGCGTTGGTTATTTAACGCCTCACTCCCCTCCAGTAAACGGTAGAGGAGGAGTGTTTAGGTCGTGGCTAAACGTTTTTTAATCATCAGACGAATCAGAGCGATGAAGAGACCAAGCATACCGCCAAGCAACACACCAAGCGCCAGAATCAATGCCTTCTTGGGCTTGATGGGGGCATCCGGCAATTCGATTTTACCATCTTGACGGAAGACTGCGACTCCTTCCGGGTCGAGACTTACACCGGCATAAAGCTCGTATTGTTCCTGAAGGTTGCGCAGGTCGGAAATGAAGGGGTCGTCAGATTCGCGTGACTTAAGCACCTGCAATTCTGCTCGCAGCGCCTTGGCTCCGCGCATATACATCAAGCTACCACCCATAAATGCGGCGAGCTCGCTGTCATTCGATCGCCCAGTAATCATCGGAGGTTTTTCAAGGCCAACTTCCTCGGCAACCTTCAGCGCCTCTTGCAGCTGAGTAATGCGGTCCGCACGACGAGCTTTGGCAGTATCCCGCTGGGATTTTATCTGCCGCTCAATATTCCCGGCCTGCACAGAGAGCTCACTTTGAGCGTTTTTCAGCATCTCACCGAGGGATTGCCGAGCCGTCAGGTCGATATAGCGCTTAGCCCAGTCCGCAGCCTGGCCTGGGTCGTGACGCTCAACAACAATGATATAGCGATCTGGCTGATTTTTGTCTGGCGCCTTGACGCTTAGTGATCCAGAAAACTCCATGTAGAGCCTGTCCAGAGACCTTGAACGCTGCTCTGCGTCCAGTGACGGCAAGTAAACCTCCCTGAAGAATTGACGGCGAACTTCCTCGGCTTGCAGGTTACGAGTGAAAACAGCGTATACATCGCTGACCGAGAAAGGCACCAGCCCACGCGCTCCACTCCGTCCCAGGTTGAAGCCAGCAATGTTACTGAGCGAGGGCGGCAGTACGGAAATACGCGCTTCGTAAACCGGCTTACTGAGAAACGCATATAAGGCGGCACCAGCGGTGATCATCAAGGTGACCAGTATGATTAGCCATTTTTGCGTCCATAAACTCAGCAGCAGCTCAACCAAGTCGGTCTCATCATCCCTAAGAGTCCGACGGGGGGAAATATCATTAGTCACAGTTGATCCATATTTTGATGAATAGTCTTGTTTAAACTTGCAGATAACAGTTTTAAGTTCTTACCGCCCGTGCAAAAAACTCCCGCACTCTGCCAACTCCCTCTGATAATACAACCCCTCATGTTGCAGCTTACTGGGCAGGGGCTCTTCTGGACACCGCGAACTCCCATTCATCACAGCCTGCCTGGGTAGCTGGATCGGCTTTGAAGCGGACGTTTCGCGCATCGCCAGAAAAGCATTGAGGACCATCCCCGGGTTGCCACGGCCCGCCTTGAGTGTGATATCGGCCACAGTATCCATACCAACGGCATGGGTAACCGTGGACTCGCGCTAATGCCATAAACGGGAGTCCTGCAAGACTCCCGCTGGCTGGCAATCAAAACCCCATTCAATAATGGACAATCGAAAACCGCTGATAGTTCAACACCTTATGCGCGTTATGCGCGCTAAAATCGCCATCACCAGGAGGGATTGGTACATAAGTTCCACTCTGTTCGTGCCCATAGACTTTGGCACTGAGCTTTACATAACAGCGCTCAAAACACCACCCCCACCTCTACTTCATAACGACTCAAGCGGCTTTCCCAGAACGGGGTCAGCAAGCCGAGCTCAAACTCTTTTGTTTTGACTGTTTCGATCATCTGTTTCACCGACTCGGAGCGCTAGCTAAGCGCGTTAATGATGAACTCGATTCTGATCGAGAACTCCTTGTACAGAGCTTCAGCGTGCGCTACATCCGGGAGCGCTTTGCGCACGGCGCTGATCACGTATTGCAAGCTCAGGAGCTTGCGCAGGTATTTTTCGTCGGAGTGGCATACATAGCGCGAGCAGTAGAGACAGCCGTACTGCGTGCGGACTTACCCCTACAAAACCGGACACCAACACCCCCGTCACAATGGCCATCCGCCTTCGAGCTCTCCTCGCCTGGCGCCTTCTCGTTGCGCTCACGAACGAGGTTGCGGCATAGTGCACGGACTGCCAGAACCGGCTGAGCTCGGCTTCCTGCTGTTTGAGCGTCGCTTCTGCATAGGTCGAGACATTTATGGCTTCGGTGTGACTCAATGATGCAGCAAGCGTGGACGGAGACAGACAAGCCGAGCGCTGCACGAAGCTCTTATGCTTGCGCATTTTGCGCGCCGAAAGATCTGGCACCTTCGAATCAAGAAAGATGCCAGCAATAAAGCCATATAGCGTTTGCATGGCGCCCGCGCGAAACTTGATAGTCGATAGTTCTTTCTTGAGTGGCGACTTTTCAACTTCTAGCGTTTCCTCATAGTTAAACTGAGCAAACTCGGTCGGCGACGCACCTGCAATACGCAAGAAAAGCCCGGCATAGGCTTTTGCCGCAAAAGTCGCCTGGGATACGGCTTGTTGTTCAACACAAACTCGCTGCATTGCTGAGTGATTTCCACTAAATCATCCTTTTACAACTGAACGTGAGCATCGCGTGACACCGGCGGACCTTTTTTACCGATTATCTTGACGGCGCCAGACAGAAATCAGGGGCAGCTTTCTGGTGAGTGCTCACGCATACCGGCAAAGGATTCCAGTAGCCTCACAATCACTTCGCGCAAGGTGATTATTTGCGTGTCGTCACGATGATTGAACTGTTCTTGACTATTCACCTTGCGTACCCACTTCACAGCACGTCGTAGCTGCCGTTGAACAGCTTGCTTTCCCATACTTCTAGGGCGATCACTTTTTCATGGGCATCGTCAATGCCACGCTGATTCATGCGCCGAGTTCGACCAAGAACCAGGAAGGCAAGCGCGATCCGGAAATGCACCTGGCCAAGAAAGGCAATCAATGGTACTTCGGCATGAAGGCCCATATAGAGGTGGATGACGAGTCGGGCTTGGCGCATAGCGTGGTACGTACGGCGGCCAATGTGGCCGATGCCACGCAGTCGATAAGCTGTTGGACTGAGACGAAAACGTAGATTGATTGAACGAGGAAGCGTCAAACTGTTTTCTGTTAAGCGACAAGGGTCTAACTTATGGAGTAGCACATTAACTGTCACCGGAAGTCCTCGAATAAAAACAACTGAGGGTTGCGATCAGGCGATGAACATTCTTTACGATGAACGCGTCGACGGCGTTTTGCCTGACGTCGACAAAGCCGCTCTGCTCAAGGCGCTGCACGCGCGGCTGCCCGATCTGGAAATTCTGCACCAGCAGGAAGAACTCAGGCCGTACGAATGCGACGGGCTCTCCGCTTACCGCACCACGCCCCTGCTAGTGGTGCTGCCCCGCCACCTCGACGAAGTCCAGGGTGTCCTTAGAGTCTGCCATGAGCGGCACGTCCCGGTGGTTGCCCGTGGTGCCGGCACGGGTTTGTCTGGTGGTGCATTGCCGCTGGAAAAAGGCGTGCTGCTGGTGATGGCGCGCTTCAACAACATCTTGCACATCGACCCCGACGCCCGCACCGCGCGGGTTCAGCCAGGGGTACGTAATCTGGCTATTTCCCAGGCGGCGGCGCCCTTCGGCCTGTATTACGCGCCGGACCCCTCCTCGCAGATTGCCTGTTCTATCGGCGGTAACGTCGCCGAAAACGCCGGTGGCGTGCATTGCCTCAAGTACGGCCTGACCGTGCACAACCTGCTCAAGGTCGAGATCCTCACCGTCGAGGGCGAACACCTGACGCTGGGTTCCGATGCCCTGGACTCGCCCGGCTTCGATTTACTGGCCTTGTTCACCGGTTCCGAAGGCATGCTCGGGGTAATCACCGAGGTGACAGTCAAACTGCTGCCCAAACCGCAGACCGCAAAAGTGCTGCTGGCCGCCTTCGATTCCGTCGAAAAAGCCGGCCGTGCGGTGGGCGACATTATTGCCGCCGGCATCATTCCCGGCGGCTTGGAGATGATGGACAACCTGGCCATTCGCGCCGCTGAAGACTTCATCCACGCCGGTTATCCCGTCGACGCCGAAGCCATTTTGCTTTGTGAACTCGATGGGGTGGAAGCCGACGTGCATGATGACTGCAACCGCGTGCGCCAGGTGCTGGAACAGGCTGGCGCCACCGAAGTCCGCCAGGCCCGCGATGAGGCCGAACGCGTGCGTTTCTGGGCCGGACGCAAGAATGCCTTCCCGGCGGTGGGACGCCTGTCGCCGGATTACTACTGCATGGACGGGACGATCCCGCGCCGCGAACTGCCCGGCGTGTTGCAGGCTATCGCAGCGCTGTCGGCCGAATATGGCCTGCGGGTAGCCAATGTTTTCCACGCCGGCGACGGCAACATGCATCCGCTGATTTTGTTCGATGCCAACCAGCCCGGCGAACTCGACCGCGCCGAAACCCTGGGCGGCAAGATCCTCGAATTGTGCGTGAAGGTCGGCGGCAGCATTACCGGTGAACACGGTGTGGGCCGCGAAAAGATCAATCAGATGTGTGCGCAGTTCAACAGCGATGAGCTGACGCTGTTCCATGCGGTCAAAGCCGCCTTCGATCCGGGCGGTCTGCTCAATCCCGGCAAAAACATCCCCACCCTGCACCGCTGCGCCGAATTTGGCGCCCTGCACGTGCATATGGGACAGATGCCCTTCCCTGATCTGGAGCGCTTCTGATGCGCAGCGAATTCGACATGGATGACAGCGCCGCACTGCTGGAACAGGTCAATCAGGCGCTGCAAAACGCAACGCCGTTGCGCGTACAGGGCTCCAACAGCAAGGCCTTCCTTGGGCGCATTGTCGCGGGGGAAGTTCTCGACACGCGCACCCACCGAGGCATCGTCAGCTATGACCCGACCGAACTGGTGATCACCGCCCGTTGCGGCACGCCGTTGTCAGAACTGGCCGAAGTTTTGGACGACGCACAGCAGATGCTGGCGTGCGAACCGCCCTCCTTTGGTGAAGACGCCACCGTCGGCGGCATGATTGCCTGTGGGTTGTCGGGACCACGGCGTCCGTGGTCAGGCTCGGTCAGGGACTTTGTCCTCGGTACGCGGGTGATCACCGGACACGGCAAGCATTTGCGCTTCGGTGGTGAAGTCATGAAGAACGTCGCCGGCTATGACCTGTCGCGCTTGATGGTCGGCAGTTACGGCGCGCTGGGGGTGGTGACTGAAGTGTCGCTCAAGGTGCTGCCCAAACCGCGGCAGTGCCTGAGCATCAGCCTGGAAATGGACAGTGATCGCGCTTTGCTTCGCCTCGTGGAGTGGGGCCAGCAGCCCTTGCCGATCAGCGCGGCGTGCCACGACGGGCAGCGCCTGCACTTGCGGCTCGAGGGCGGCGAAGGCTCGGTGGCGGCGGCCCATGACCGTTTGGGTGGCGAGTTGCTCGACGCTTCATACTGGGCGGATCTCAACGAACATCGACTGGGTTTCTTCGATGAGGACCAACCCCTTTGGCGGTTGTCCTTGCCGCACAACACGCCCCGGCTTTCCCTGCCCGGCGCTCAACTGATCGATTGGGGCGGCGCACAACGCTGGCTCAAATCCGAGTCGCAGGCGTCGCTCATTCGCGAGATCGTCGGTGAGGTCGGCGGGCATGTGACCTGCTACAGCCACGGCCTGATCGACAGCCCGTTCCAACCGTTGCCTGCTGCGCTGATGCACTACCACCAGAACCTGAAGCAGCAACTTGATCCACGGGGCATCTTCAACCCCGGTCGCTTGTACGCGGAGTGTTGACCCATGCAGACCACCTTGAGCGAACAGGCCCGCCAACTGCCCCGCGCCGAAGAAGCCGAAAGCATTCTGCGCACCTGCGTGCACTGCGGTTTTTGCAATGCCACTTGCCCGACCTATCAACTGTTGGGCGATGAGCTGGATGGGCCCAGGGGTCGCATCTACCTGATCAAGCAGGTGCTGGAAGGCCACGAGGTTACCCAAAAAACCCAGCAGCATCTGGACCGTTGCCTGTCGTGCCGCAACTGCGAAACCACCTGCCCCTCTGGCGTCGATTACCACAACTTGCTCGACATTGGTCGCGCGGTGGTGGATGCCGCCGTACCGCGCCCACTCGACCAGCGCTTGTTGCGCGAAGGTTTGCGCCGCGTCGTGCCCAATCCCGGGCTGTTCAAAGCGCTGGTCAACAGCGGACAGATGTTTCGTGCGTTGTTGCCAAACACCTTGCAAGCCAAGTTGCCTCGCCGTGTGTACCCGGCCAAACCACGCCCGACGGTGCGTCACCCGAGGCGGGTGCTGATACTGGAAGGTTGCGTGCAGCCGGGGTTGTCGCCCAACACCAATGCCGCCACCGCACGCGTGCTGGATCGACTGGGCATCAGCATCACACCGAGCCCCGAGGCCGGGTGCTGCGGCGCCGTCGATTATCACCTCGACGCTCAGGCCGCCGGCCTTGATCGCGCACGACACAACATCGATGCGTGGTGGCCGAGCATTGAAAACGGTGTCGAAGCCATCGTGCAAACCGCCAGCGGTTGCGGTGCGTTCATCAAAGACTATGGCCACTTGCTCCGCGCCGACCCGGCCTATGCCGACAAGGCGCAAAAGGTTAGTGCGTTGGCCAAAGACTTGGTCGAAGTGTTGCGCGAAGAACCGCTGGAAGCACTTGGCATCCACGCCGCCCAACGCCTGGCGTTCCATTGCCCCTGCACCTTGCAGCACGCGCAAAAACTCGGCGGCGCGGTTGAAGCGTTGCTGACGCGCCTGGGTTTCAACCTCACGCCCGTGCCCGATAGCCACTTGTGCTGCGGCTCGGCGGGCACCTATTCACTGACCCAACCCGAGCTGTCCCGACAACTGCGCGATAACAAGCTCAATGCGCTGGAGAGCGGATTTCCCGAAGTCATAGTCACCGCCAATATCGGCTGCCAGTCGCACCTTGACGGTGCGGGTCGAACCCCCGTCAGGCACTGGATCGAACTGGTCGAAGCCGCCCTGCCCTGATCGCGCATTGGAGAATTGCCATGAAAAGCAAAGCCGTACTGAGCCAGGCCGAAGTCAGCCAGATCCTCGCCGCCGCCCGCACCGAAGCACAGAACAATCAATGGGCCGTGACCATCGTGATTGTCGACGACGGCGGCCATCCCCTGGCACTGGAACGCCTCGACGGTTGCGCGCCCAGCAGCGCCTACATCGCCACCGAAAAAGCCCGCACCTCGGCCTTGGGCCGGCGCGAATCCAAGGGCTATGAAGACATGGTCAATGGTGGACGCTACGCCTTTTTATCCGCGCCGTTACTGACGTCGCTTGAAGGTGGCGTGCCGATTATTTTTGATGGCCAGGTGATCGGCGCGGTCGGCGTGTCCGGCGTCAAGGCCGAGCAGGATGCGCAAGTGGCCAAGGCCGGGGCAAAATGCCTGAAGTGACGGTATCAGAACATACAACTGATGATTTACCTGTGGCGAGGGGGCTTGTCGGAACGCCGCATCGCCCCGTTGGACAGCGCAGCTGTCCCATTTTTGGGGCCGCTTCGCAGCCCAACGGGGCGATGCGGCGTTCCGACAAGCCCCCTCACCACAAAGGCCCCTTAGCCACAGACTGTGAGCACCACTACTTCCGCGCCAACTTATACCTGATGCACTCTTCATAAAAACTCTGCCGGACCGCAGCAGGTTTGAACCGCGACGGGCTGTCGTATGTTTGCTCGGTAATGCCCATGGCCATCATGTGCATCCACGGTTTGTTGAACTTGTAGGTCTGTATCTTCTGGCGAGCGGCATACAGCGACACCCCGGACAACTTGAGCTCTTGGGCTCTGGCCGCCGTCCCCGCGCCCCAGTCACACATATAGCGGTCATTGGGCATCAACTCCCTGGCCTGGACCGCACCCGCCATGCTCGCCAGGGTAAACGAGATCAACGTGACCGTTACATTGCGCAATTGCATTCCGCCTAACCACCTGAAAATAAAGTGATTTTGGCGATAACTTCGCGCCAGCGGGGCCAGCAAATTGCCTTACCCGCGTAAAACATCCAGCGTCGGGTTCAGTTTCCCGAGACCAGCCTGAGCCCGATGACACCGGCCAAAATAAGCACAATGCACGCGATCCTCAGCGCCGTGGTGGCATCCCCCAGCAGCGCCATGCCCAGAATCGCGGTGCCCGCCGCACCGATACCGGTCCAGACCGCGTAAGCTGTTCCCACCGGCAGTGAGCGCAATGAGAGCGAAAGAAGAAAGACACTCGACAAACCCGTGGCGGCTGCCAAAAGTCCAGGGACTAACCGGGTGAATCCTTCCGAGCCCTTCATGTAGAAAGCGAACGCAATTTCGAGAATGCCAGCGATGCCGAGCAGTGCCCATGCCATGTTGATTGTCCTGCGGGAGGAATGACGTAAGTTGAATCGCCAGGCATTACGACCTGGCGAAACCTGGAGAGCGCTCTACTTTCCAGCCGCCGCAGGGGTCGAACGGAACGTCACACCAAATCGATTAAAGGCGTTCATCAACCCAATCGCGTAAGTCAGATCAGCCAATTCTTTATCATTGAACTCGGCAGCTGCCGCTTCATATTCCGCATCGGGAACGCCTGTATCAGCGACGCGTGTGACGGTTTCCGCCCAGCCCAGCGCAATACGTTCACGGTCAGTGAAAACGTCACCCGCATCGCGCCAGACTGGCACCAGCACCAATTTTTCAACGACGACGCCCAGTTTGAGCAGATCGCGCGAGTGCATATCGATGCAATAGGCGCAGCCATTGATTTGCGACACCCGTAAATAAACAAGATCGATCAGTTCGTGGGAGAGACCGCTTTTTTGCAGGTAGACGTACACCCCGCCAAACGCTTTGTAGCCTTCGGGTGCAGCCTTGGCGTAGTCGAGACGATTGTTCATGATGAATCCTTTGTGTTTGCTGTGAGGAGCTCCATCGTGCTGCGTCTTGGTCTAATTGCTAAGATCCATGATCAGCCTTGCGTCATGGGCCATGAAGGCGCAGTCATGGCTCAGTCCACCGCTCACTTCTTGGACCTTTGCCATAGGTCATCTGCTTCCTAGAATGCCCCCTCGAATACGTACTTTTATTTAGGGGCGAACCATGAAAATCCTCCATGTGACGTGCAGCCCTCGCGGGATAACTTCCGAGAGCTATCGACTGTCCAGGCACATCATTGGTCATTTGCTAAAGAGCGATCCCACTGCAACCGTTATCAACCGGGTGGTGAGCGGCGATGCCATACCGCAGGTTGATGAGCATTACGCGATGTCCCAACAAGCGTCCGCCGATGTGTCCCAAGAAGGCTCCATGGCCCAATCGGAAGTGCTGATTGAAGAACTGGAAAGCGCCGACGTTGTGGTGATTGGCACCCCCATGCACAACTTCACCGTCCCCGCGGCACTGAAAATCTGGATCGACCATATCGCTCGCGTCCGTCGCACGTTCAATGTCGGCGCGCAAGGGAAAACCAGTGTGCTGCACGACCGTCCCGTCTTTATTGCCGTGTCATCGGGAGGACGATTTTCAGGAGAAAAACCGCGTCAGCCCGACTTTCTGACCCCGTATCTGAAAGCGGTTCTGGGCATGATCGGACTGCATGCACTAACGTTCTTCTCTGTTGAAGGCACCGCTTTGGGTCCGCAGGCCGTAGCGCTGGCCAGGAGCAAGACTGACCAAGCAGTGGAAGCGCATTTTTCAGCGCTTCGATGAGCAAAGGGAGAGCCCCATGAACCGCCTCACCGCTGTCGCTTTTTTGTTGTGCGCCTCGTTTTCGATTGCACACGCTGCCGAGCGCTGGGAAACGCTGCCCGCCACGCCCCAGATCACGATGGCGTCCAAGTCCGCCTACCTCGACGTCAACGGCGCGATAATTTTCTACCGCGTCATTGGGCACGGTTCTCCCGTTGTCCTGTTGCATGGCGGCCTGGCCAACTCCGACTATTGGGGCAATCAGGTCAACGTGCTCGCGCCGCATCACACCGTGATCTTGCTGGACAGCCGTGGCCACGGTCGCAGCAGTCGGGATGCGCAAGCCTATGGCTACGACTTGATGGCCGATGACGTCGTTGCGGTGCTGGACCACCTGAAAATCCCTAAGGCGGACGTCGTGGGATGGAGCGATGGGGGGATTTTGGGTCTGGACCTGGCGATGCGTCACCCTGATCGCGTCGGAAAAATATTCGCCTTCGCCGCCAACTCAAAAACCTCAGGCGTCATCCAAGGCGTTGAAAAAAACCCGACGTTTGCCGCCTACATTGATCGCGCCGGGCAGGAATACAAAAAGCTGTCGAAAACACCCGACAAGTTTGATGAGTTCGTCGAACAGATCAGCCATATGTGGGCGTCGCAGCCAGAGTGGAGCGATGCGGACCTCAAGACCATAAAAACGCCGGTGTTGATTGTCGATGGCGACCACGATGAAGCGATCAACCGTGAGCACACGGAGTACCTGGCCGCAACCATCCCGGGCGCCGGCCTGGCCATATTGCCCAACGCCAGTCACTTCGCATTCATGCAGGCACCGGCGGACTTCAATGCGATCATGCTGAATTTCCTCGGGCAAAAATAAGGACGCACCTTGATACGAAGCGAACCGTCCCTGAGCGGTGGATGAAGCCATGAACCAGCAGATCAAGCGCTTCTCCCCCCTCGACCCGACCTCTACCGAACCGATCTACCGGCAGCTTTACTGGCGGTTCCGCGGCGCCATAACGGACGGTTTGCTCATGCCAGGCGAACGCGTTCCCGCCGCACGGGCATTGGCCAAGGAACTGGGACTGGCGCGAGGCACCATCGATACCGCGTATTCCCTCCTCACCGCCGAAGGGTTCCTCCAGTCTCGTGGCCAAGCGGGCACGGTTGTGGCGGCGGGCATCAATGTCAAGGCACTGTCTGCTCGTGCGGCGCAAACAGCCAGCCCGGCGAGCAGCCAGTACATCCGGCACAAGGCACCCATTCTGCCGTTCCAGATGGCCCTGCCCGCACTGGATGCCTTCCCCAGAAAAGTCTGGTCGCAAATCGGCGCTCGCTGCGTTCGCGCTACGCAGATGGCGGACATGGCCAACCCCTCGGTGTACGGGCTGGACTCACTACGCTCTGCGATTGCCACTTACCTGCAGGTTGCGCGCGGCATAACGTGTTCGCCCGCGCAGGTGTTCGTCACTTCGGGCTACCGAAACACGCTGTCGCTGATCACTCATGCGCTGCTCAAGCCGGGTGACCGAGTGCTCGTCGAAGACCCAGGCTACTTGCCTACCCGGCAGTTGCTGGAACACCTGCAAATCCAGGTTGCCCCGGTTTCCGTGGACCAGGACGGCATGCAGGTCGCGCAAGGTATTCAGCGCACACCCGGCGCCCGTGCAGCCGTCGTCACACCGGCCCATCAAAGCCCGCTGTGCGTCTCGCTGTCGTTGCCACGTCGCCTGGAATTGCTGGAGTGGGCATCCCGGCAGCAAGCGTGGATTGTCGAGGACGACTACGACGGTGAGTACCGCTATATCAGCCGTCCACTGCCTGCACTCAAGAGCCTGGATCGCGACGGTCGTGTGCTTTATTGCGGCACGTTCAGCAAGGTGCTGTTTCCCGGCATCCGCCTCGCTTACCTGGTGGTGCCGGAGGCACAGGTCGAACGCTTCGAACAGGCCGGCCAGATATTCCTCGGCGGTTGCCCGGAATTGACCCAAGCCATCGTCGCCACCTTTGTGACCGAGGGGCATTTCGCTCGCCATATCCAGCGCATGCGAAAACTCTACGGTGAACGCCGCGAGGCCACGGCGCGCGGACTCAAGAAAGCCCTGGGCGATCACATTCGCATTGATACCCTGCCGGGTGGCATGCACCTGATTCTTCGCCTGCCCGGGCAACCGTCCGACAGCGCACTGGTCGAGCGCCTGCAACAGGCCGGGATTTACGCAGAAGCCCTGTCCGACTGGCGTATCCATGACCCGACCGATTCGGCGCTGCTGCTCGGGTTCGCCAACATCGACTCGCAAGAGATGGCCGAACAACTGGGCAGACGCATTCTGGAATTGATCTAGGCATCTCGACGAACATGGCCCGGTTCAACACGCCATTCTTGGCTCTTTTGCCCGGGCCGATGGGGCGACACCCTGTGTGCTGAACCACTGACCCAGCCCCAGGAAAATCCGATGCCGACACCTCCTCCCCTTCGCAGCATTGCCGTGTTCTCCGGTTCCAACACCGGCTTCAATCCCGCCTATATTGAGGGCGCCCAAGCCTTGGGCCGGGAAATCGCCAGACGCGGCATACGCCTGGTGTATGGCGGCACCGACAAAGGCTTGATGGGTGTGATGGCCGACACGGTGCTCGCCGAGGGCGGTGAAGTCGTTGGCATCATCACGCGCCTATTGTTCGACCTCGGGTACCTTCATCCCGGCCTGGCCCGGCATGAAGTCACCCATGACATGCGCAGCCGAAAGGCGCGCATGAGCGAATGGGCCGATGCGTTTATCGCATTGCCGGGCGGTTTGGGGACGTTTGAAGAACTGTTTGAAGTCGCGACGCTGACTCAGTTGGGCGAACACCACAAAGGGGTCGCCTGCCTGAACATCGGTGACTTTTTCAACCCTGTGCGCAGCCTGCTCGAACATGCGGTGAGCGAAGGCTTCATGAAAACCGAACACCGCGACATGCTGATCTTCAACATCGATCCGGCGGCGCTGATCGATGCGCTGGAGCAGTGGCAGGCGCCCACGGTGACGAAATGGATGGGAGTGGCAGGCGCTTGGCCTGGCCCGCCCACCTGATCGGCGCCGTCAGCGCAACGCCGCCCTCAATTCCTTGACCCGTTCGTTCCAGGTGAAGTGATAGACATGGGCAGGCGATAGCGGATGACACTGTCCGTTGTCCGCGTCGGCCCCCACAATCGACCACTTCGCACGCGAGGTTTCGCCCAACTCACGGGCGGTCTGGGCATTGAAACACTTGCCCAGCTCCTCGTCGGGGACAAGCGCGTAGGCCTTGGGATGGTCGCGCAGCCATTGTGCCGCTTGCTCGACCGAGGAGCCGGCCATGCCGAAATGCACAATCGGTTGCCGAGCGTACAACCAGTGCCCCTCGCGCCAGTTGACCAGCACCAGTTCCGCACCGCCGGTCATGGTTGCGGCCTGCGCCATGATCGCGTTATGCGGGTTGGCACCGTCCCTGACCGGCTCGATGAAGCCACGGGCGAACCACAGCGCAAACCAGATCACGGCCACCGCCTGGAACACCTGTCGACCGCGCGGGCGCTGGCTGAACCAGCGTTTGAGTAACCAGGGCATCAGCGGTGCCGCCACCAGCACCAGCCCGGGCAGCGCCGGGTAGATGTACAACTTGCGCTTGCCGCTGCTGATGCAGAAAAACAGCACCACCAACAGGACCCAGCCCAGCAGCACCAGTACGCGACCGTCGTGCTTGCGCAGTTGCCGATGCCACGCGGGCACCAGCCACGGCAGCGCCAGCACCAACGGCAGCCAATATTGCGGGATCACGTAAACGAAGAAATACCAGAACGGTTCCCGATGGTCCCAGGCCGCGGCATATCGCCCTGCGGTCTGACGCAGCAGAATTTCCTTGGCATAGGCCACTTCATCGGCGCCGCCATTGACCACGATGGACAACGCCAAGGGCAGCAACCAGATCGCCGTGGCGCCCAACATCACCGCCAACCCCAGCCACCACTTGCGCACCTCGCCCGGCATCGCCACCACACCGGGCCAGTGTTTGCGCACCGCATAGGCATACGGAATCAGCATCAGCGCCGGGACAAACCCGACCCCTTTGGTGATCACGCCCACGCCCATCGCCGCGCAACCGATGTAAAACCAGCGCCAGGCCGGGCCGAGCAACAGGTGACGCGCCAGGCCGTACAGACCGACCGATGTAAACAGCACCAAAAAGCTGTCGATCTGACCGGTTTGCAAGATGCTGTAGGTCTGATAAGTGGCCAGGTACAACAATGCCGCAATCCGGCCGATCCGCCGATTCCACAGGCGACGGCCCAGATCGTAGACCACAGCGGTGACCGTCACGCCGGACAACAGGCCCGGAATATAAAGGGCAATGGCGGGTTTTCCGGTCAGCCAGCTCAAAAACGCTACGGTCCACATGAAAATCGGCGGCTTGTCGCCGTAGATCTCTGCCGCCCGGTGCGGAATCAGCCACGAACTGTTGTGCAACATCTCCAGGGCAACGCCGAGGAATCGCTCCTCGTCGACATTCTGCGGCTGCCGCAGCCCCAACCCTGCGCCGATCAGAAGCAACGCCAGCAACATCAGGCCTAAGCACTCAACGCCGGGCGATAGCGATCTACGCATGAGTCAGTCCTTCACGGGCGTGCTATTGGTCTGGTACTCACTGTACAACCATTGCAAGACAAAGCGACCGGTGAAGGCAGGCTGGCCTATGACCCGACCGCCAGTCCGCTATTGGTTGGTATCAAGGGTGAACTCTTCATCGCTGATAGAAGTGGCGATACCACTTCACAAATTCCGCCACACCGGTTTCAACCGTTACACGTGGATGGAAGTCGACCCAGTCCGCCAACGCCGACACATCGGCCCAGGTCTTGATCACATCCCCCGCCTGTAGCGGCAAATAGTTGCGCCGGGCCTTGATGCCCAGCACCTTCTCCAGACAGTCGACGAACGCCAACAACGGCACAGGCTCGCCCCGGCCGATGTTGAAGATTCGGTTGGCAGCTTCGCCGTCACTGCCTGGTATCGGCGGTTTTTCCCGCAAGCGGGCAATGCTTTCGACGATGTCATCGACATAAGTGAAATCGCGGGCCATCTCGCCGTGGTTATAGATATCGATCGGCTCGTCATTGAGGATCGCTTTGGTGAACTTGAACAAGGCCATGTCTGGCCGGCCCCACGGCCCGTAAACAGTGAAAAAGCGCAGACCGCTGGCACGAATTCCGTAGAGATGGCTGTAACTGTGCGCGAGCATTTCATTGGCGCGTTTGCTGGCGGCATACAGCGAAACCGGGTGATCGACGGCGTCTTCGACACTGAACGGCATCTTGCTGTTAGTGCCGTACACCGAACTGCTCGACGCGTAGATCAAATGCTCGGGGCGATAGTGCCGGCAGGCTTCCAGCACATTCAGAAAACCCACCAGGTTCGATTGCGCGTAGACGTCCGGGTTGTCCAGCGAGTAGCGAACGCCCGCCTGCGCGGCCAAATGCACCACCTCGGTGAACGCATGCTCTTTGAACAATGCCATCAAAGCCGGTTTATCAACGATATCCAGCTTCTGGAAACGAAAACCCGGCAACGACTTCAACTCATTGAGCCGTGCCTGTTTGAGCTCTACGCTGTAGTAGTCGTTGAGGTTGTCGATTCCGACGACTTCAAGACCTTGCTGGCACAACCGCTTAACAGTGTGAAAACCAATAAAGCCGGCAGCGCCGGTAATCAGAACAGTCATAGTCCCTCATTATTATTCGAAACCCGCTTCAACTTCATACCCTGCACCATTGATAAGTCATAGAGGCCCATGACATCGTTGACACGAAGCCGCTGTCACCCTGCCCGTCCAATGGTGAAATCTTGTTACATATTCATTTAAATCGTATGAGCGTGACAAGGGGGCTTGGCCGCGCACTAATGTTACTGATAAGCCTTGTCATTTATGACATTGCCAGCGCCGAGCCAAGACCTGCGAGCATGGTCTATTTGCGCACCATCGATCTGAGCATCGAGCAGGACATGCGCTATGCCAGCGCCCACAACTTCACCGGGCATCGGCTCGAGGGCTACGACGCCGCCGAATGCCTGTTGTCCGTGGACACCGCCAAGGCCCTCGCCCGGGTGCAAGCGGCATTGCGCACGCAAGGCTATGGTTTGAAGGTGTTCGATTGTTATCGCCCCAGCCGCGCCGTCGCCGACATGGGGCGCTTCGCGACAGAGCCGGGTGACCCGCGCAAGGCCGAGTTTTATCCGCGCGTGGACAAGCAGGACTTCTGGCGCCTGGGCTATGTGGCGCGGGTGTCGGGGCACTCCAAAGGTTCAACCGTGGACCTGACACTGATTGGCCCAGAGGCCCTACCCGCCGACACCTGGACACCTGCGGCGGCGCAAGTCGATTGCACGGCGCCCTATGATCAGCGCTGGCACGACGGCGCCCTCGATATGGGCACCGGTTACGATTGCTTCGATGAACGCGCACATACCGCTAACTCGACGATCAACGCCAGCGCGAAAGAAAACCGCCAACGCCTTAGCAGCGCCATGGAAAAAGAAGGGTTCGCCGGGTATTCGAAGGAATGGTGGCACTTCACGTTCAGTGGCGAAGGAGCACCGAAGGACGTGATGGATTTCCCCATTACACCGATGAGCTCCAGCGATGTCATCGGTGCCAGCGGTCAGCTGATCGTGGTCACCTCCAAGAACTGGGATGACATCCAGGGCACCGCGCAGCGCTATGAACGTGACGGGAAAACCTTTCGAAAGTACGGCGATGCCTTTCCCGTGGTCGTCGGCAAAAACGGCATGGGCTGGGGCAAGGGCCTTGGCAGCGTTGATGCGGTTGAAGGCCCGGTCAAACGTGAAGGCGACGGAAAAGCACCCGCAGGAATATTCAGACTCGGAACAGCATTTGGCTACGACACCTCGGTCGACACCCGACTGCCGTACCTTGCGCTGACACCCACCACCGAATGCGTGGATGACAGCCAATCCAGTCGCTACAACGAACTGGTAGACGGCGCTGCGATGGCCAAGGACTGGAACAGCTCAGAACACATGCGCAACGAAGAGGGCTATCGCAAAGGCATTTTCATCGATCACAACACCCCGGCCACAGCGGCCTCGGGCTCGTGCATTTTCTTCCATATCTGGCGTGGCCCCACTTCGCCGACGGCGGGCTGCACGGCCATGGATCAGGCGGATATTGCTGCGTTGCTCAAGTGGCTCGACCCTGGCGAGTCTCCGCTGCTGGTGCAGATGCCAGAGGCGCAATACGAGCAGTTTCGTGAAGGGTGGAAATTGCCGTGATGTTGGTGGGGTTTGGACTCCATCAAGGCTCGCATATCAGACATCACCTGACTTTCCGGAAGCCACAAGACCTTGTGTCGTTGCCTGCCATTGCGCCTGAATCCGCCGGCTTGTGCGTCTATGAGTTGAACCTCAAATCAAGGCAATACGTGTAATACCCCCCATCACGCACATAGCCCAACGACTCATACAACCGCTGCGCACCGAGATTGTCGGTGGCGGTTTCCAGCACCATGCCCTTGGCACCGCTCAACACCGCAAAGTCGCGAGCGGTGTTCATCAGCAACGTGCCTACCCCTCGTCCTCGGGCCTCAGGGGTGGTGAACAGGTCACTGAGCAGCCAGGTGCGGTGAGCATCGATGGAGGAAAACGTCGGGTATAACTGCACGAAGCCCAACGCGTCACCCACGGCATCTTCGGCGAGGAAAATCGCAGACTCGTCCCGGGCGATGCGTTCAGCGATGAAATCCCGGGACTGCGTCAGGTTCGAGGGCTGGCCGTAGAAGCCTCGGTAGGCGTCGAAAAGGCGCGCAACCTGGTCGAGATGGCTAGCGTCGACGCGAAAGGCTTTTACGACCATGTTGCGCGGCTCCTTGGGGGTTGGATTACTTGGGCTGCGCCACAGTGCGCAAGTAAGGTTTGATGGTGTTGAAGCCGTCCGGGTACTTCTTCCGCGCGTCTTCATCGGACACCGACGTAGGGATGATCACGTCCTCCCCCGGACGCCAGTTAACCGGCGTGGCGACGGTGTGCTTGGCGTTCAATTGCAGGGAGTCGAGCAGACGCAGCACTTCATCGAAGTTACGCCCGGCACTCATCGGATAGATGAGCATGGCCTTGACCTTTTTGTCCGGGCCGATGATGAACACGGAACGCACGGTGGCGTTGTCTGCGGCGGTGCGGGTGCCGCCACTGGCATTCGGGTGGATCATGTCGTAGAGCTTCGCCACCACCAGGTTCTCGTCACCGATCATGGGGTAATTGACCGCGTGCCCCTGGGTTTCTTCGATGTCCTTGGCCCAGCTTTCATGATTGCTGACCGGGTCGACGCTGAGCCCGACAATTTTAGTATTGCGCTTGTCGAACTCCGGTTTGAGCCCGGCCATGTAGCCCAGTTCGGTAGTGCACACCGGGGTGAAATCCTTGGGGTGCGAAAACAGGATGGCCCACTTGTCGCCAATCCATTCGTGGAAATTCAGCGTGCCTTCGGTGCTTTCGACGCTAAAGTCCGGTGCCTCGTCGCCAATGCGGATTGCCATGTTTTTTCTCCTTATTATGGGGTCGCAGGGAAAACCGTCAGAATCGGGGTACCTCTCCAACGGCATTCAGGATCGGTGTTGAACCTGTCAACGCGGATCAGTATAGGAGACGCGGCAAGACAAGAGCGTTACCGCCGGCCCTAATCTTTAAGCCATTAAATTCAAAAGATGACAAAACAGCCAGACCGACACGCCGTCGATCTGACTGTTTCTGAGCAAAACCCGACGCCACTAAACCCGGACGTTACGTCCCGGCAGCGACGAGCGCTGGCTGGTTTCCCAATCCTGCACCAGACCGACGGGGGCATCGGAGGCTGGCAGCATGTTGCGCCCGCGCACCAGATCGCTGGCCCGCTCGGCGAGCATGATGGTCGGTGCGTTGAGGTTGCCATTCGGCTCGGTCGGGAACACCGACGAGTCGATCACGCGCAACCCGGCAATGCCATGCACGCGCAACTCGGAATCGACCACCGCCATGTCGTCCTCGCCCATGCGGCACGATCCACAAGGATGGTAGGTGCTCTCAAGGTTTTCCCGCACGAAAGCGTCGAGCTCTTCATCGGTGTTCACCAGCGGACCTGGGGCTATTTCACCGTCGCGGAAGCGGTCCATTGCCTTCTGGCCAATGATCTCCCGGGTCAGGCGAATGCAGCGGCGGAAGCCTTCGCGGTCCTCTTCGCGTTGCAGGTAGTTGAACTGGATCTGCGGATGCTCGTATGGGTCAGCCGAACGGGCGCGCACATAGCCGCGGCTCTTGGGTTTGTTCGGCCCGGTGAGCACCATGAAGCCGTGTCCCTTGATCGGCTTGTTGCCGTCGTAACGCATGGCGGCAGGCAGAAAGTGGAACTGGATGTCCGGCCAGCGCAAGCCCTTGTCCGAGCGAATGAAACCACCGGCCTCGAAATGGTTGGTGGCGCCGAGTCCATCCTTGAACAGTAGCCAGCGCAAACCGATCATCAGTTTGCTCAGCGGGTCCATTTTGCTGTTGAGGGTCACCGGTTCCTTGCAGCCGAACTGGATGTACACCTCGGCGTGATCCTGCAGGTTCTCCCCTACCCCTGGCAGGTCATGACGCACACTGATCCCGGCTTTGCGCAGGACTTCGGCCGGGCCGATACCGGAGCGTTGCAACAGGTGCGGCGATCCGATCGGCCCTGAAGAAATCAGTACTTCGCGGTTGCAATGAACCTGATGGGTCTCGCCGTTATGGTCATACATGACGCCGACCGCGCGTTTGCCTTCAAGGATGATCTGCCGGGTCATCGCGTGGGTGATCACGGTCAGGTTCGGACGGCCCATGGCCGGGCGCAAGTAAGCGTTGGCCGTGGAGCAGCGCACGCCGTTTTTCACCGTCATGTGCATGGCACCGAACCCTTCCTGCATGTAGCCGTTGCAGTCTTCGGTCTTGATGTAACCGGCTTCGGCACCGGCGTCCACCCACGCCCCATACAGCGGGTTTTTCATGTGGTTGCCGTTGGTGGTGTGCAACGGCCCGGTGCCGCCGCGATAGCCGTCGCCACCTTCCTCGTAATGTTCTGCCCGTTTGAAGTATGGCAGGCAATTGCGGTAGCCCCAGCCCTGGGCACCGAGGGATTCCCACTCGTCGAAGTCATAGGCGTGGCCACGGATGTAGACCAGGCCGTTGATCGACGAAGAACCGCCCAGCACCTTGCCGCGCGGGCAGTGGATGCGCCGCCCGTTGAGGAACGGCTCTGGCTCGGTTTCGTAGCGCCAGTTGTACTTCTTGGTATTCATCGGGATCGAGAACGCGCTGGGCATCTGGATCACCACGCTGCGGTCACTGCCACCGAATTCCAGCACCAACACCGAGGTAGCAGGATCCTCACTCAAGCGGTTGGCCAACACACAACCCGCCGAGCCGGCACCAATGATGATGTAGTCGTATTTTTGCGTAGCCATGGTTATCTCCCGGCTTCCGATTCGTTGAAAACGGGCGACGAGCGAAAGCTCAATGAATCGCCAGTGGTGTATTGCGGAGAGGTTTTCTCGATGTGCTGGATGACGGTTTCTTCGCGCTTGAGGTCGATCGAGCGGCTGAACCAGTAGTACACCAGCCCGGAGACGATCAGCCCGACCAGCCAGGCGATGTCGATGCTGCCCAACGCTTTGGCGAGCGGGCCGACATAGACTTCGCGCTGTTCAACGCCGTCGTAGATGTAGAAGAACGGGATCATCGACACGAAACCGATGGCGTACGCGGCGATGCCACGCAGGCCCCAGCTGCCGTAGATGTTGCCGTGGGGCATGAAGAAGTGCGGGATGGCGTAGCGGCCTTTGCGCACAAAGAAGTAGTCAGTCAGGTTGACCGAGGTCCAGGGCACCAGGAAGTACAACATCACCACCAGGTAGATCCCCAGCACCGACAAGCCTTTGCCCGAACTCTGGATGCTCAGGGCCACGCCCAGTTGCAGCAGTATTACAAAACCAATCGCCAGAATGCGTGCCTTGCGGGTCGGCTTGATGTGCTTGATGGAATCGACGCAGGTCAGCGTGGTCAGTTTCGCGCTGTAGATGTTCATCGCGATCACCGGCAGGAACGCCAGGATGGTGATCACCACCACCGCTGTGCCTATCAGTGGCGAGACGACGTTGCCGACTTGTCCGAGAGCGACCAGCACATCCGTGGAATGCAGATGATCGGCCAGCCAGCCACCCACCGAAATCATCCATGCGCCGGACAACGACGCGCCCAGAAACACCACGGCAATCAGCTTGCCGCTGGAGGTGTTCTTTGGCAGGTAACGCGAATAGTCGGACACGTACGGTGCGTAGGCGATGTTGTAACTGGCCGCCGCGGCGAACTGCGCGATGAAACCGGTCCAGTTGAAACCCAGCGGCGCCGGAGCCACTTCACCAGCAGCCAGTGCCGGCATCACGGCATCGGGCACCCAACCCATCATCACCGCCAGCGTTACCAGGCCGTACAGCGGAATCGACAGGTACAACGCCCATTTGAAGCTGCGGTGCATCCAGTCATGACCGAGGATCGCGAGGATCGCAGCCGGTACCGTCACCGCCACCGCGATCACCCAGGGATCGAACCCGAATAACGTGTGCAGACCCTGCATCATCAACACCAGGTTGACGATGTTGAACCCGGCAAACACAAACAGCGTTGCCAGCAGCACGAGGATCACACCGCGATAGCCGAACTGCGCACGCGACTGGATCATTTGCGGCAAGCCCAAGTGTGGGCCTTGCGAACCATGGAACGCCATGAACAAAGTGCCGAACATGATGCCCAGCGTGCCGGCGAGTGTGGTCCAGAGCGCGGTCAGGCCGACGCTTGGGCCAACGAAGCCGATGGTCATGGTGAAGAAGGTGAAATTGCCGAGGAACCAGAACGGGCCTTGACTCGACAGTTTGTCGGTGCGCTCGTTTTCCGGGATAAAGTCGATCGAATGGCTTTCGACGACAGGTTTACCGTCGAGGTGCGACACACTAGGTGCGGCTTTGGCGTCAGTATTCATGATTGTCTCTTATTGTTGGAAGATCATGACGAGATAACTGCATTCTTTCGGGTGAACGCCCCTGTGGCGAGGGAGCTTGCTCCCGCTGGACTACGTAGTAGTCCCGTTCTTTTCAGGGATAAGGGGGTCGCTTCGCGACCCAACGGGAGCAAGCTCCCTCGCCACAGGTACGGTGTTCACCTGGTATCTTCCTTGGCACCGCTGGACATAAGCCGAAGCTCAGGGCAGCGTGATCCAGACGGCTTTGGTTTCGAGCAGGTAATCGAGCTGCTCGGCGCCCAGGTCCTTGCCGAAACCGGACTGCTTGTAGCCACCGAACGGCATCGACGGATCGAGGGTGCCATGGGCGTTGACGTAGACCGAACCGGCCTTCAATCGTGGAATCAGGCTGTGCACTTTGCCCAGGTCATTGGAATACAGCGCGGCAGCCAAGCCATACACCGAGTCATTGGCCATGGCCAGCGCCTCTTCCTCATCGTCGAACGGTGCGGTGACCAGCACCGGACCAAAGATCTCCTCCTGGACAATGCGCATGTCGTTGCGGCAATGGGCGAAGATAGTCGGCTCGACGAAGAAGCCAGGACCATCGACAGGCTGACCGCCGTATACCAGTTCGGCGCCTTCCTGCTTACCGGTTTCGATGTACTCGGTCACACGCTGCTTTTGCAGTGCCGACACGAGTGGGCCAATGAAACAGTCAGGGTCCAGGCCCGGAGCCATTTTCAATGTACGGGTGTAGGCGATCAGTTCGCGCAGGAATTCGTCGTAGACACTGCGATGAACATAGGCGCGTGTACCGGCATCGCATACCTGCCCCGAGTTGAAAAACACGCCATTGGCGATCGCTTGCGCTGCAGCTGGAATGTCCGCATCGGCCAACACGATTACCGGTGATTTTCCTCCTAGTTCAAGGGTTAGTCGCTTCATTTCGTCCAGCGCCGCGCGCCCGACGGTACGGCCTACCGGGGTCGAGCCGGTGAAGGTCAGTTTGTCAATGCCAGGGTGCGTGGCCATGGCCGCGCCGACCACACTGCCGCGTCCGGAGACGATGTTGATCACACCGTCCGGGATCCCGGCTTCCTTCACCAATTCGGCAAAACGCAGGGCCGACAGCGAGGTCAGTTCAGCGGGTTTGACCACCACGGTGCAACCGGTGGCCAGGGCGGCGCCGAGCTTCCAGGCCATGGTTTGCAGCGGGAAGTTCCACGGCACGATAGCGCCGACCACACCCACCGCTTCCTTGCGTGTATAGGCCAGGTAATTGCCCGGCAGCGAAGGCTCGACGGTGCGCCCGTGCAGCTTGGTCGCCCAACCGGCGAAATAACGCAAGGTATCGACCGTGCCCTGGATATCGACGTCCTTGGCAAACGCTACGGACTTGCCCATGTCGATCGATTCGATTTCCGCCAGTTCTGCGGCGTTCTGTTCAATCAGGTCGGCCAGACGCTGTATCAGTCGCTCGCGTTCGGCCGGTTTGGCCTGACTCCAGGCGCCACCGTCGAATTGTGCGCGAGCGGCTTGCACGGCGCGGTCCAGGTCCTCGGTGGTGCCCATCGGAATGCGCGTGATCAGCCCCTCGGTCGACGGTTCGATGACGTCGGAAGTCTGTCCGTCGCTGGCCTCGACAAAGGCGCCACCGATGAACATTTTCTGGACCTTGCTGAGGAAGGTCTGGGTCGCTTCGGATACACCGAATTTTTGCAGGTACTGCTTAACAATCGTGTCCATTTTCATGCCCTCTGTGCGGCGGTCAGTTCACGCCGTAGCCGTGGTGGTCTCGTTCACGACTTGCCGCGCCTGAGCCCGCTCATGGAAGATGAACCCAATGCTGTTGAGCAGCAGTTGCGCCGCCAGAATCGAGGTCATGCCGCTCGGGTCATACACCGGTGCAACCTCTACCAGGTCCATGCCGACGATGTTGCCTTTGCTGCGTTTGGCCAGGGCTTGGATGATTTCCAGCACTTCGTAGTAGAGGAAGCCACCGTGGCTTGGAGTGCCGGTGCCGGGGGCGATGGACGGGTCGAAACCGTCGATGTCTATAGTGATGTAGTAGTTGATGTTTTGCGGGATCAGCGCCAGCACACCCTCGACGCCGAGACGGCGGACATCACGCACCGAAAGGATTTTCGAGCCGGCAGCATGGGCCGCTTCGTAGTCATCGCGGTTGGAGGACGAGACGTTGCGAATGCCCATCTGGGTCATGCCGACAATGTGGTTCATTTCCGAAGCGCGACGCAGCGGGTTGCCATGGCCGTAGCGCACGCCGTGGCGTTCGTCGACGAAGTCCAGGTGCGCATCGAAGTGGATGATGTGGATCGGGCCACGGCCCTCGAAGGCCTTGATCACCGGCGCGTGCACCGAGTGGTCGCCGCCGAGTACCACGGGCATGACACCGGCATCGAGGATCTTGCGCACGGCGTATTCGGTGTTCTCGTTACTGGTGGCCATGTCGGTGTGCACGATGTCGGCGTCACCGACATCGACCATGCGCACGTCGGCGGCGGTCAGGTACATCACGTCGTCTTCGTGGTCATAGGCGCCAGCGTGGCCGAAGGAGAACAGCGTCGATGCTTCGCGAATCCCACGTGGCCCGAAGCGTGCGCCGGAGCGCCACTGGGTACCCATGTCGTTGGGAACGCCCAGCACCGCGACGTCGGCATCCAGTGCATCCCAATCGGTGCACACCGGGGATTTGCCAAAGGTGCAATGACCTACGAATGGCAGGTTCAGGCGACCGGATTCATAACCGTTATTGGACATTTCAAGCCTCTCCACTTTTTGTTATCGGCTGAGCGGACTGCAAGGCGACCGCCGTTGGAATGACTATGGGCGCAGGTTTTCGTGGAAAAAATGCTAAACATCAGATACTCATATCGGTATTGCCGATGCATCCACACGCAGGAGGTCCAAGGTGATTCAGCTGCACGATGTCGATCTGAAGTTGCTCAGGGTGTTTGCCACGATTGTCAGGTGCGGAGGCTTTAGCGCCGCGCAGGCGGCGTTGAATGCCGGCCAGTCGACGATCAGCGAACAGATGACTCATCTGGAAACCCGGCTCGGGGTCAAACTTTGCCAGCGTGGGCGCAGCGGCTTTCGCCTGACCGAGCAAGGCGTGGCGATTCATGAAGCGACGCAGCGCCTGCTCTCGGCGGTAGAAAATTTCTGCATGGACGCCGACGTGCTCAAACAGCACATCAGCGGCAAGCTCAACCTGGGGATCATCGACACCACCATCACCGACCCCGATTCACCGCTGCCGCGCACCACTCAACGCTTCGTGTCCCGCGGGCATGACGTGCACCTCAACGTGTACGTCGGCACCCCCGCCGAACTGGAAGAGCGGGTGCTAGACGGCCGACTGCACCTGGCCATCGGGCACTTCCCGATCCATGTGCCGGGGTTGCTGCATACCCCGCTGTACCAAGAAGCCTTGGGCTTGTATTGCGGGCGTCGGCATCCGTTGTATGGCAACAAGGCCGAAGGTGATGAACTGCTCGAAGAAATTGCCGCAAGCCGCATTGTCGTGCGCGGCTACATGCAGCAATACGACCTCGAACATTTGGGTGTCAGCAAAGCAGCGGCGACCGTGGACAACATCGAGGCCCTGGCCATTTTGTTGATCTCCGGTGCCTACCTGGGGTTCCTGCCAGCGCACTTCGCCAACCAGTGGATCAAGACTGGGGAGATGCACCAACTGGCGCCGAACAGTCTGCAGTTGGTGTCGCCGTTCGACGTAATTACCCGACGCGGAACAGCACCACCGCCGATCCTCCAGGCCTTCCTTGAGGATCTGGCGGCCAGCTCGCGTAAAACCGTCAAAGGCTGATATCCGCTCGCCACACCCGAGCAGCGCCCGGCATACTCATTGACGCAGCCACCCCGTTCACCACCCTTGCAGGCCCGTTATGCGCATCCACGTCACCTTCATCGACCGCGTCGGCATCACCCAGGAAGTACTGGCCCTGCTCGGTGGGCGCCGGTTCAATCTGGACGCCGTCGAGATGGTGCCACCGAACGTTTACATCGACGCGCCGACCCTCGGCGCCGAGGTGCTGGAAGAGTTGCGCGAGGCCTTTCTCGGCGTGGAGGGTGTACAAGCGGTGACGATGGTCGACATCCTTCCAGGGCAACGTCGAAGCTTGCAGCTCGATGCCTTGTTGGCTGCCAGCACCGACGCGGTATTGGCCGTGGATGATCGGGGTTTTGTGCTGCTGGCCAACCCTGCGTTGATCGCCCTCTGTGGTCGCGAACCGGCCGGCGAATCGCTGACGGCACTGTTTGATGATCCTTCCTTGCAACACACGTTGATCGAACACGGTTTTCGCCTGCCAATGCACGAGGTCAGCCTGGGCGGCCAGACGTTGTTGCTGGACGCCATGCCGATCACCGGCGCCGGCGCCCTGCTAACCCTGTATCAGCCAAACCGCATCGGCGAACGCCTGTCGGCGCTGCACCATGACCATGCCGAAGGGTTCGATGCGCTGCTGGGCGAGTCCCCGGCGATTCGCACGCTCAAGGCCCGCGCCCAACGCGTCGCCACGCTCGACGCGCCGTTGTTGATCCAGGGCGAAACCGGCACTGGCAAAGAGCTGGTCGCCCGCGCCTGCCACGCGATCAGTGCACGGCATGATTCGCCCTTTCTCGCCTTGAACTGCGCGGCACTGCCGGAAAGCCTCGCCGAAAGTGAACTGTTCGGCTACGCCGCCGGCGCCTTCACCGGCGCCCAACGTGGAGGCAAACTCGGCCTGCTGGAACTGGCCGATCAGGGCACGGTGTTCCTCGACGAAGTCGGTGAGATGTCGCCTTACCTGCAGGCCAAGTTACTGCGTTTTTTGAGCGACGGTTGTTTTCGCCGGGTCGGCGGCGATCGCGAGGTCAAGGTCAATGTTCGGGTGCTGAGTGCGACTCACCGTGACCTGGAAAAAATGGTCAGCGAAGGCCACTTTCGCGAAGACCTGTTCTACCGCCTCAATGTGCTCAACCTGCAAGTACCGCCGCTGCGCGAACGCGGCCACGACATCCTGTTGATGGCCAATCACTTCATGCAACAGGCCTGCGCGCAGATCCAGCGTCCGGTGTGCCGTTTGGCGCCGAGCACCTTTGCCGCACTGCTCGGCAACCGCTGGCCGGGCAATGTTCGCCAGCTGCAAAACGTGATTTTCCGCGCGGCGGCGATTTGCGAAAACCCGCTGGTGGACATCGACGATCTGGACATCGCCAGAACGGCGGTAGAGCGGCAAAACGACGGTGAAGTAGGCAGCCTTGAAGAGGCCGTTGAAGGGTTTGAAAAGCATCTTCTGGAGCAGCTCTATCGCAGCTATCCCTCCAGCCGCTTGCTCGCTGCGCGCCTGCAAACGTCGCACAGCGCCATCGCCATTCGCCTTCGCAAGTACGGCATTCCCACCAAATCCTGAAAACAACACACATCTCCTGTAGGAGCTGGCTTGCCGGCGAATGCGGTGTGTCAGTCGCCAAAACGTTGCCTGACACGACGCTTTCGCCGGCAAGCCAGCTCCTACAGGGGATTTATGTTGTGGCTGAAGTGAGTGTTTGCAAATCGCTACAGCGTATCGAATTCAAGACAGCCAACCACAACCCCGTGTTTTCCTGCCCAGCTGCCCTCCTTCCTTTTGCCTGTATTGAATTCAATACAGAAAGCAATCTTCGCCTCTCACAAAAACAAATCAACTCATTGATTTAAAACAACTAACTCACATTGGCACCGCCCTTGCTATCACTCTCCCAACCACGCTCGCTGCGTCGCACGAGCCTGTAAACGTCATCCGCCACCAGCAGCGGATGGGTCTGAACAATGAGGAGCTGTTATGAGTGAATTGCGTTTTACCGTCGATCACGAATGGCTAAGGCTTGAGCAGGACGGCCTCGTCACCGTTGGCATCACGCCGTATGCCCAGCAGGCGTTGGGCGATGTGGTGTTCGTGCAAGTGCCCGAGTTGGGGACGTTCGGCGCCGGTGATGAAGCGGCGGTGCTGGAGTCGGTGAAAGCGGCCAGCAACATTGGCATGCCGCTGGACGGTGAAGTGGTCGAGGTCAACGCGACGCTGGAAACCGCCCCCGAACTGGTCAACGAAGATCCCTTGGGTGAAGGCTGGTTCTTTCGCTTCAAACCGGCCGACGTCGAGGCCATTAACCACCTGCTGGATCAACACGCCTACGCGCGTTTGACCCAGGAATCGGCCGACGCTTGATGCCCCTCAATACCTTCCCGTCATCCACACAGGACACCACCATGTTCAGCAAACACGACCAGATCAAAGGCTACGACGACGAACTGCTGGCGGCGATGAACGCCGAAGACGCACGGCAAGAGCACCACATCGAACTGATCGCTTCGGAGAACTACACCAGCCAACGGGTGATGGAAGCGCAAGGCAGCGGCCTGACTAACAAGTACGCCGAAGGCTATCCGGGCAAGCGCTATTACGGCGGTTGCGAACACGTTGACGTGGTCGAGCAACTGGCGATTGATCGGGCCAAACAATTGTTCGGTGCCGATTACGCCAACGTGCAACCGCACTCTGGCAGCCAGGCCAACGCCGCGGTGTTCCTTGCGCTCCTGCAAGCCGGCGACACCGTGCTGGGCATGAGCCTGGCCCATGGCGGCCACTTGACCCACGGCGCCAAAGTCAGTTTTTCCGGCAAGCTCTACAACGCCGTGCAGTACGGCATCGACACTGCCACTGGCCTGATCGATTACGACGAGGTCGAACGCCTGGCGGTCGAGCACCAACCGAAGATGATCATTGCCGGGTTCTCCGCTTATTCGAAGACGTTGGACTTTCCACGTTTCCGCGCGATTGCCGACAAGATTGGCGCTTACCTGTTTGTCGACATGGCCCACGTTGCAGGGCTGGTGGCAACCGGTCTGTACCCGAACCCGATTCCATTCGCCGACGTCGTTACCACGACCACCCACAAAACCCTGCGCGGTCCGCGTGGCGGCTTGATCCTGGCCAAGGCTAATCCGGAGCTGGAGAAAAAACTCAACGCGGCGGTATTCCCCGGTGGTCAGGGCGGCCCGTTGATGCATGTGATCGCCGCCAAAGCGGTGTGCTTCAAGGAGGCGCTGGAGCCAGGCTTCAAAACCTATCAGGCCCAGGTGATCCGCAATGCCCAGGCGATGGCCAAGGTGTTTATCGACCGTGGATTCGACGTTGTGTCCGGCGGTACCGACAACCACTTGTTCCTGGTCAGCCTGATTCGTCAGGGCCTGACCGGCAAAGACGCCGACGCCGCCCTCGGTCGCGCGGGGATCACGGTGAACAAAAACGCCGTACCCAATGACCCACAATCGCCGTTCGTGACCTCGGGCCTGCGCATCGGCACGCCAGCGATCACCAGCCGTGGTTTCAAGGAAGCCCAGAGCATCGAGCTGGCAGGCTGGATCTGCGACCTGCTTGATCACCTTGGTGATGCCGACGTCGAGGCGCAAATCGCCCAAAAAGCCGCTGCGATGTGCAGTGACTTCCCGGTTTACCGCGACTGATCAGCCACCACTTCCCCCTGTGGGAGCGAGCCTGCTCGCGAATGCGGAGTGTCAGTCAACATCAATGTTGAATGATTCACCGCATTCGCGAGCAGGCTCGCTCCCACAATGGGATTGTGTTTTGACTGACAGGCTGCCGAACCTGCCTCTGCCCTCGAAGAAAGAAAATACTCATGAGCCTATCTGTGGAATCAACCGGCACCACCCCGGCCAAAATGCAAGTCGGCGTCAAACTGCGCGGTGCTGAAAAGGTCGCGCGGATCCCGGTCAAGATCATCCCGACCGATGAGTTCCCGCGCAAACCCGACTGGATCCGGGTGCGCATGCCGATTTCTCCCGAAGTCGACCGGATCAAGCAGCTGCTGCGCAAACACAAGCTGCACAGTGTCTGTGAAGAAGCCTCCTGCCCTAACCTTGGCGAGTGTTTTTCCGGGGGCACGGCGACCTTCATGATCATGGGGGACATCTGCACCCGCCGTTGCCCGTTCTGCGATGTCGGCCACGGTCGGCCGAAACCGCTGGACGCCGATGAACCGAACAACCTCGCGGTGGCCATCGCCGACCTGCGCCTGAAATACGTAGTGATCACGTCGGTGGACCGCGACGATCTGCGTGACGGCGGCGCCCAACACTTTGTCGATTGCCTGCGTGAAATCCGCAAGCTGTCGCCGGGCGTGCAACTGGAAACCCTGGTTCCGGATTACCGGGGACGTATGGACGTTGCGCTGGCGATCACCGCGACTGAACCACCGGATGTGTTCAACCACAATCTGGAAACCGTGCCACGCTTGTATAAAGCGGCACGGCCAGGTTCGGATTTTGAGTGGTCACTGGACCTGTTACAGAAGTTCAAGGTGTTGGTCCCGTCTGTACCAACCAAATCCGGCCTGATGCTGGGCCTTGGCGAAGCCGACGAGGAAGTGATCGAAGTCATGCAGCGAATGCGTGAGCACGACGTCGACATGCTCACCCTCGGCCAGTACCTGCAACCGTCGCGCAGCCACTTGCCGGTCCAGCGTTTCGTGCACCCGGACGTGTTTGCCTGGTTCGCCGAGGAAGGCTTGCGCATGGGGTTCAAGAACGTCGCGTCCGGCCCGCTGGTGCGCTCGTCTTACCATGCGGATCAACAAGTTCAGGGGGCGAAGTCGGTAGAAGGCTGAGGCGTGTCGCCTGGAGAGAAAGTGACGGGCATAAAAAAACGCCAGACCGGTAAGGTGCTAGCGTTTTTTTATACAGAATATGGCAGGGGCGGCTGGATTTGAACCAACGCATGGCAGGATCAAAACCTGCTGCCTTACCGCTTGGCGACGCCCCTGTAGCGGTTGCTACGTGTGGGCGGAAATTTATCAACTTTTGCGCCTTCCGGGAAGCCCCTACTTAAAATATTTTTCTTCTAAAACAGCCACTTAACATTATTCGAGATCAGATACAACGGGCGCCGCTGCAGATTAAACCCGTGGCTGATGACTGGTCACACAGTGAATGCCACCGCCCCCGGCCGAGATGGCATCGATATTGAGCTGCACCACCTCGCGATCCGGATAGAGCTCAGACAGCAGGTCGAAGGCCTTGGTATCGGCCGCTTTGTCCCCGAACTCGGGCGCGATGACCGCCCCGTTGATCACGAAGTAGTTGATGTAGCCGGCCGCGAAGTCCGGGTTGTTTTTGTTGAATTTGCTTTTGCGCGGGTTCAGCGGCGGCGACACGGTATGCACTTGCAGCTTGCGTCCATCGGCGTCCACGGCGTTTTTCAGAATTTCCAGGTGGGCCAGCGTCACTTTGCGGTCATAGGACTCGGGGTCGTTGTCGAGGTTGGCGATCACCACGCCAGGCTTGACGAAACGCGCATAGAAATCGACATGGGCGTCGGTGATGTCTTTGCCTTTGATGCCCGGTAGCCAAATGATTTTGCGCAAGCCCAGGCGTTCCTTCAGCGCTTGCTCGACGTCTGCCTTGCTCCAGTCCGGGTTGCGATTGCTGTTGATCCAGCTGCTTTCGGTCATGATCCCGGTGCCGTGACCATCCACTTCGATACCACCGCCCTCGCCCACCAGTTCGCTGCGCAGGTAACTGGCGTCTGCGTTTTCGGCAACCAAGGCGGCCAGTTTCGCGTCCTTGGCATGCTGCTGTTTGTTGCCCCAGCCGTTGAAGTTGAAGTCTACGGCGCCCAACCCGCCATCCCCGTCGATGACGAAGTTGGCGCCGATGTCGCGCATCCAGATGTCGTCGAGCTGGGTGGTGACGTAGGTGATGTTGGCCATACCGCATAGCTCTTCGGCCAGGCTCCGTTCGTTGCTTCGGCAGAACACCGTGACCGGTTCATAGTGGGCGATGGTGCGCGCGATCAGGCCAAGGGCTTCTTGGACATCGGCGGTGAAGTCCTCCCAGATCGCGTCCTGTGCGCCAAAAGCGATGAAGGCCCGTTGGTGTTTATCGCCTTCATCCGGCATGAACCATGGGCGCCGGGTGGCGGCGTGTACCCACCCCATGGACGCTGCGGCGCCCAGACCGGCGATCACGGAGACTTGTTTGATGAACTCGCGACGCGTCGACATGTGTGAATCCTTGGATAGCTGTTCGTTGTTGCTGAAAAGGTGAAGGCCGGCACCCGGTGCCGGCCGAACGTCACTGAGCAGTGGCGGTCTTGAACTTGGTCCAGGTGCGCATCCGCGCGCGCATATCGGATTGCGGAATGTCCTTGCCCGGAATCAGCCGTGCATACGTGGCGTCGTCGAGGTAAATGTCCGGGTTATTGCGCATGGCCACATCGACACCCGGCCGCGCCTTGGCGCTGGAGGTAGGGTAGCCGGTGAAGTTGCTGATGGCGGCCATGTTCTGCGGACGCATCACGAAGTTGATGAACGCATAGGCGTACTCCGGATGTTTAGCGTCGACCGGAATCGCCATGGTGTCCATCCACACCGTGGTGCCCTCACGAGGAACGCGGTATTGGAACGTGGTTTTCTTCCCGGCGGTGTCCGACGTCCGTTGCGCTTGTGTCATGTCGCCGCTGTAGCCGAGGGACAGGCACAGGTTGCCATTGACCAGATCGGTCACCGGCTGCGACTGGAACTTGCGAATGTGCGGCCGCAGTTTCATCAGCAAATCACTGGCGGCAACGAGGTCCGCGGGCTTGGCGCTGCGTGGATCCCTGCCCAAATAGTTGAGCACCACCGCCAGTACTTCATCCGGCGAATCGATCATCGAGATACCGCAATCGGCAAACCGCGCGGCCAGTTCCGGCTTGAACAGCATGTCCAGGCTGTTGACCGGCGCGTCCGGCATGCGCTGTTTGATCTGCTCGGCATTGAAAGTCAGGCCGATGGTGCCCCACGTGTAGGGAACGGTGGCCTTGCTCGAATGCTCGTAGTGCGAACGGAGTTTCTGCAAACCGGGTTCGACGTCATCCATCGCGGTGAGTTTTGACTGATCCAACGGTTGCAGGCTGCCGGCGCGCATCAAGCGCTCGGCGACGGTGTCACCAGGGAAGATCAGGTCGTAACCGCTGCCGCCGGCGAGCATCTTGGCTTCCAGGGTTTCGCTGCCGTCCATGACGTCGTAGATCACTTTGATCCCGGTTTCAGCGGTGAACTGGCTGAGCGTGTCCTCGGCAAAATAATCGGCCCAGTTGTACAGCCGCAGGGTTTTCTCCTCAGCGTGCAGCGACGGTATCGCGCAGCACAAGGCCAGGCCCAAGGCGCCGAGCAAGTGTTTGTTGGCAATGTGCATGTCAAACCCCTTGAGTGTTCCAGCGAGAATTGAGGTGACGGCCATCCTGGCTCAACAGCGCTCCGTACATGTCCGGACGGCGATCGCGATAAATGCCCCAGCTCAAACGTTCTTCGCGCATGGCAGCGAGGTCCAGGTTGTGTACCAACACGCCGGTGCTGTCGCGGTCGGCTTCGGCCAGCAACTTGCCTTTGTGGTTACAGATAAAGGACGAACCGTAGAAGCTCATTTGCAGTTCGGGATCGGTAGTTGCCACCTCGCGGCCGACGCGATTGGCGGCCACCACCGGCAGGATGTTGGCCGCCGCATGTCCGCGCATGGTCATTTGCCAGTGGTCCTGTGAGTCCAGCGCCGCGCAGCCAGGTTCAGAGCCGATGGCCGTGGGAAACAGCAAGACTTCAGCGCCCATCAACGCCAGGCAGCGGGCGGTTTCGGGGAACCACTGATCCCAGCAGATCCCCACGCCGATGCGCCCGAACACGGTGTCCCAAACCCGAAAACCGGTATCGCCTGGGCTGAAGTATTCCTTCTCCTGATAGCCGATGGCGTTGGGGATGTGCGTCTTGCGATACACGCCCAACAGACGCCCGTCGGCATCGGCCACGCTCAAGGAGTTGAAATACGCGTTGCCGGCCTTTTCGAACCAGCTCAGTGGCAACACAACGCCCAACTCCCTGGCCAGCGCGGCGAAGCGCTTGAGCACATGGCTGTCGCGATATTCTTCAGCCAGCGCCAAATGCTTGTGGCTTTGCTCGATGCAAAAGTACGGCGTGGCAAACAGCTCTTGCAGCAGGATAACCTGGGCGCCCTCGGCCGCCGCGTCACGTACCAACTGTTCGGCCTGATCGAGGTTGTGTGGCAAGTCCCAGGTGCATGGCATTTGCGTGGTGGCAATCGTCAGAAGTGTCATGAGATCAACCCTCCACCGGCCACGCCGGTTGCTGCTGGGTGATGCAATGCACCCCGCCGCCGCCATGGGCCAGATGATTGATCCGCACCGGCACCACTTCACGTCCGGGGAACGCCAGGCGCAGCACGTGCGCCGCAACATCGTCGGCATCAATGCCGTAGGCCGGCATGATAATGGCGCCGTTGGCGATGTAGAAATTGGTGTAGGAGGCGCAGAACACTTCGGCGTCGGTGTCGACAGCATCGGTGGCTTCGTACAACTCGATCATCTCGAAGGTGCGCCCGTGGGCATCGGTGGCCAGCTCCATGGCACGACGGTTCTCGCGCACCACTTCGGCATACACCGAGCCTTGGTCGTGGGTGGCGTCGACCAACAGCACACCAGGACGCGCAAACGCACATACGCCATCGACATGGCCGTCAGTCATATCGCCGGTCACATAGTCCGGATCACCCGGCAGCCAGATGGTCTTCTTCACGCCCAGCAAACGGGTGAAGATCTCTTCCATCTCCGATTTGCTCATGCCCGGGTTGCGATTGGAGTTGAGCAGCACCGACTCGGTGGTGATCAGCGTGCCCTCGCCGTCGACATGGATGGCGCCGCCTTCGTTGCTCAGCGGTGTGCCAAAGCACTGCAAGCCCAGATGATTGAGTGCACGGCGCGCCAGGCTTTCGTCCAGATCATGCGCCGACTTGCCGCCCCACGCGTTGAAGCGCCAGCTCACACCGGCCAGGCCTTGTTGCGGATGGCAGACGAAACTTGGGCCGGAGTCGCGACACCAACTGTCGTTCACCGCTAACGGGATCAGCTCGATGTTGGGGCCGCACAAGGCTTTGGCACTGGCGACAGCAGACGGATCGACGACCATTTTTACCGGTTCGAAACGGGCAATGGCGTTGGCCACACGCGCGAAATCCTCTTGCACCAGCGGTAGTGTGACGCCCCAACCTGATTCCCAGAGTGCCTGATTGTGCGGCCACACCATCCAGGTCGCGGCATGGCGAACCCACTCGGCCGGCATCCACCAACCACTGTTTTGAATTTCGTGCTGCTGCTTGACCTGCTGCATGGTAAAAAGCCCTTTTAGTTAAGCCATTGTGTTCAATGAAAACTGCCTTGGCGGTCTTGGCATGCATGCTACGGCGGCTAAAACGGGCGAACAAACGATGGATTTTGCGCAAAAGTGATTAGGAGTACTTATCAATGCTCAAACACTGGCCCCCGCTTGGCACCCTTCGCGGCTTCGAAGCCGCCGCCCGTTTGGGCAGTTTTCACAAGGCGGCCGACGAGTTGCACCTCACCCAGTCAGCCATCAGCCAGCAGATCCGCAGCCTTGAGGCGTACCTTGAACAACCCCTGTTCTTTCGCAGCGGCCGCAGCGTCAGTCTGACCGACGCCGGCCACGACCTGCTCAGCACCACCCAGGCGCTGCTGCAACAACTGGCCGTCGGCATTCGCCGTCTCGGGCAATACCAGAAACCCAATCAACTGGTGCTCAACACCACACCGGCGTTCGCCCGTCACTGGCTGTTGCCACGCCTGGGGGATTTTCGCCGCCAACATCCAGAGGTGGATCTGTGGATTTACAGCACCGATGAAGTCCCGGATATGACCACCCAGACGATCGACATTGCGGTGCGCGACGACATCAGTTCACAGGCCGAATGCAGCTTCAAAGTGCTGCACGCCGACCGCCTCTTTCCGGCGGGTCACCCAAGTCAATTGGCGCTGCCGAGCGAACAGCGCACCACCCTGCACGGCGAGCGGGAAATGGACTGGAGTCATTGGGCGGTAGAAGCCGGTATCGACGTTGGCCAGAAAGATCAGGGGCTGAACTTCTCCGATCCCGGCCTGCTGCTGGACGCTGCCTGCGCGGGGCTCGGTATTGCGCTGGCCAGCCAGTTACTGAGTCGGCAGGCGTGCACCAACGGGTTGTTGCAACCCTTGGTGGAACACACCATTCGCGGACCGAACTGGGCGTTACTGACCCATCGTGACAGCGAGAACAATGCGCGGAGTTTTAGTGAGTGGTTGGTGAGCGAACTCGATGATGTAACCATTTAATGTCTGTACGCAGACCTGAGTGAGTGCCTCTGAAATGATCCTGCATTCCTTCCTGAGCTATCAATCTGACCTACTCTCTCTATGCTAATCGGGACACTCAAAAAGGAGATTTGATCCGCAGTCGAACGTAAGCCGACGGTCATCGCATTCTTTAAGGAGAAAGACACATGAAACGAGCACGCATGCTGTTCGTGGGTGCGCTGTACAGTGTCATTTCAGCGGTACTACTGGCCGGCTGTGCAGGAAAGGCTGGCACTGCTGTCCCCAGCATCACCGAGACCAAAGCCATCGCGGAAGAAGCCTACATCTACGGCCTGCCACTTGCGATGAACTATGCCGTCATGAACGAGTTCGCACTGAACAAGAACTCCGGACAATATAAAGCTCCGTTCAATCAGATATTCAATGAAACGCGCGTCTTTACCTATCAGGACACCGCCATCGTCACGCCCAACAGTGATACGCCATATTCCATGGTCTGGCTGGATCTGCGTGCGGAGCCAATGATCATTTCCGTGCCCGCCGTCGACAAGAACCGTTATTACTCGGTGCAGTTCATCGATGGCAACACTTATAACTTCGGCTACATAGGCAGTCGCGCCACTGGCACGGAGTCTGGCGCCTATTTGGTCGTTGGCCCGGACTGGAAAGGTTCGATACCTGCCGGGATCGAAAACGTCTTTCACTCGACCACCCCCTTCGCACTCACTATTTTTCGCACCCAACTCTTCAGCCCGGAGGACATGCCAAACGTAGTGAAGGTTCAGGCGGGGTACAAGGCGCAGCCACTCTCGGCATTCCTGAATCAACCTGCCCCGGCCGCTGCACCTGACACTGATTTCCTCCCGGCCACGACCGCGGGCATCAAAGACAACTACTATCAGTATCTGGACGCCGCACTTCAATTCGTACCAGAAACTCCAGCGGATAAAGCACTCCGTGCCAGGCTCGCCAGCATCGGTATCGGGCCAGAAAAGACCGTTGAGTTCAAAGATCTTTCCAGGGAACACAAAGCAGCCATTTTGCTTGCCATGAAGGACGGTGACGCGAAAGTATCAACTTATCTGTCGACAGGAATGAAGGGAATCAATGGGTGGACAGTCGACTCCCTCTTTGGAGACAAAGCCTTTTACAACGGTAATTGGTTAATGCGCGCCGCCGCTGCAAAGGCTGGCATTTACGGCAATGATGCTGTCGAAGCCATGTATCCCCTCACTCACACCGATGCGAAAGGTAATTTACTCAACGGCAGTCAACACAATTACACCCTCACCTTTGCAGCCGGACAGCTCCCGCCGGTAAATGCTTTCTGGTCAGTCACGATGTACGACAGCAAGAGTCAACTCTTGATCAAAAACCCGATAAACCGCTACCTCATCAATTCACCTATGTTGCCCGGCATGAACAAGAATGCGGATGGGTCGCTTACCCTCTATATCCAGAAGGAGCCGCCCTGCAAAGAGTATGAAACGAACTGGTTGCCAGCCCCCGATGGTGCCATCTACCTCGTCATGCGCCTCTATTGGCCGAAGACGTACGCGCCCTCCATACTTCCAGCGGATTCCGGCACCTGGTCACCACCAGCCATTGTGCAGATGCAGTAAATAGCTAACTTCAGCCGTGCGGTTGCGCTGCCATAACAGGAGATTTGAATTGAGCCCTTTTGTCATCGCACTAATTGCTTTTGCATGTGTATTCGGCAGCGCATTGCTGGGTCTTTACATACAGAAGTTGTTGCCGGAACACCACCTGAGTGATGAGTCCATTGCCGTTGTAAAACTGGCGACCGGACTGATTGCGACAATGGCTGCCCTGGTTCTTGGGCTGTTGATCTCGTCCGCGAAAGTTACGTTCGAAACGACCAGCACCGAGCTCACTGTCAATGCGGCCAAGGTGTTTCAGTTTGACCGGGTGTTGGCGAGGTATGGACCCGAAACCCAAGACATCCGTGCGGTGCTCAAGCGCAACTACGCTACCGTGATCGAGCTTGTTGCATCACACGACAGCGCAACGATCTCACAACTCGACAGCCCGGAGGCCATTAGCCGTTCGGACGCTCTCAGGCAACAGATTGATGATTTGAAGCCTGGCAATGATTCGCAGCGAGCGCTCAAGGCTCGTGCGCAACAGATTGCCGATGAAGTGCTAGCTGCACGGTGGTTAACACTGCTGCAAGCTCATGGATCGATTCCCGTTACGTTGTTGATCATTCTCGTCGCATGGCTATCCGTTATCTTCGGCGCGTTCGGCGTGTTCGCCCCCAACAACGGGACGGTCATTGCCGCGTTTTTAACGTGCGCGCTTTCGGCCTCCGCGGCAATCCTGCTTATTCAAGAGATGAACAGACCGCTCGATGGGTTGATCGGGGTATCAGTCGAACCGATGCGCGACACTCTCTCTCGCCTCGGACAGTAACCCAAAAAACGTGCTCCCGAATTTTGTGCACCTTGCGCACGACAGGTCTCCACGTGCGCAAGGTTGCTTCACCGTATAGAGGCGATGGATTACTGATTGGTGCCTGGTATTAGTTCAAACGCGGGGGTAAATGGGGTGATGGCAGCCATCAACTGCGCGAAAGGTTTATGGTCGCCTTCGAATGTAGCTTTGCCGGCCTGGACGAGTTGATCGAAGCTGGCTTTCCTCGCCATTACGCCTTCAAGATCAGAGCGATTAACGGTGATTGTGAGATCGGCATTTTTCGCTTGCTGCCCCTTGATATTAGTCAGCGTCGAATTGCTCAACTCAACCACAAACTGCTCACCATTGTCCGGAGTCTTAAGGTTCAAGACGAAGTGTTGGTCCGCGACTTTGCTGCCGTCCAGGGCGATGCCGAGGTATTCCAGCCACAACTCTGTACTCATGGCGCGGATCAAGTCAGGCCCGGTGGTTTTTGGCGGCACTCCCTTAGGCATGCCATGGCGTAATTCATACGCCGCAGAGAGGAAGCTATTGCGTACACCGGCACTTTCTTTCTGATAGCCGACTTGCTCATAAACATCCGCCAGCAGGTCCTTGGCCTTGCTGTTTTTGGGTTCGGCGTACACCAGTTTATTGAGGATCTCATAGGCTTCGCGGTACTTGCCCTGATCGAACAGGGATTTCCCCTTGGTCATGATCTTGTCTGCGCCACCCATCATTTCTACATACAGCGGTGCCGAATCTTTCGGAGACAGCGGCATCAGCGTCGCCGGGTTGGCATCCCAGTAACCCAGGTAGCGGTTGATCACGGCACGGCTGTTGTGCTCTTCCGAGCCATGGTAGCTATGAGTCGCCCAGTTGTTTTTCAGGCTTTCGGGTAATTTGTAGACGTTTTGAATCTCGTTGATGGTGACGCCCTGATTGGCGGCGTGCAGTACGGCATTGTTCAGGTTGGCGTAGGCATCGCGTTGCGCACGCATGACGTCCTGAATTCGCTCATTACCCCAACGTGGCCAACTGTGGGACGCGAACATCACATCGGCCTGTTGTCCGTAACGATACAAAGCGTTGTTGATGTTCTTCGACCAAACCAGTGGATCACGGACCAAGGCACCACGCAGGGTGTAAATGTTATGGATCGTGCCGGTGATGTTTTCGGCGGCCCAGAATGCCTTGAATTGCGGGAACCAGGTATTCATCTCCGCAGGCGCTTCGGTGCCGGGCGTGCTTTGAAACTCCATTTCCACACCGTCGATGGTCAGGGTTTCGAAATCTTTCGCGATATAGCGATTGGGCTCAATCAGTCCCATGTTGCCAATGGAGGCATTTTTTCCGATGGCCATGTCGACATGGCCATAGGGGCTGTGCGGCAACATCACACCATATTGGAAGAACGCGCGCCGAGTCATGGCATTGCCGGCGTAGACGTTTTCAGCCACGGCATGCTCCATGAAACCTTGCGGTGCGATCAGCGGGATCTTGCCGCTGCGCACGTCGGCTTCATCGACCACGCCGCGGATACCACCGAAATGGTCGGCATGGGAGTGAGAGATCACTACCGCTACAACCGGGCGCTTGCCGAGTTTTTCATTGATGAAATCCAGGGCAGCCTTGGCGGTTTCCTTCGACATCAATGTGTCGAACACAATCCAGCCCGTATCGCCCTTGATGAAGGTGATGTTGGCCAGGTCAAATCCGCGCACTTGGTAAATTTTCTCCGGAACCACCTCATACAGACCGAAGGCCATGTTGAGGACTGCCTGGCGTTGCAGGGACGGATTGACGCTGTCGAAGTCCTTACCTTCCAGCAGGAAGTTATAGCTCCCCATGTTCCAGGCGACGTTTCCGGCGTCAGCCATGATCTTGTTGTAGGTCGGTGCAGCGATGAAGCCTTTTTTCGCTTCTTCAAAGTCGCGCTTGTCCGCGAAAGGGAGTGCCTTGCGCACACCATTTTGCAGTTCGATCGTGTAGGTCGAAGGTGCTTTGCCCTTGCTATCGAAGTGCGCATTTTGTGTTGAGGCCGAATCTGAACTTGCGCCGTTTGCATCCGCAGCAAAAATGGCTGGGCTTATGCCACTGCCAAGCGTGATTGCCAGTGCCAGATGGAAGGTCTTGTTGTACATGGAAGGGTTCCTGCGCCAAAGGGGTGCCAAGAGCGTCAATGCGGTGAATTGCGCCCGATTTTATTTATTGGTTACGCGTCAACTTGACCCGTCTGGCCATGAATAGCATATTCATTTGATTACGAAAAATTCCGTTTTTACGCTTTTCGATAACATAAAGGTTATGACATGACGCCACGCCGCCTACGTCAGTTTTTGGCATTGATTGAACACGCGCACTTTGGTCGGGCAGCAAAAGCGCTGGGGGTTTCCCAGCCGGCATTGAGCAAAAGCATCCAGTTATTGGAGAGCGAACTCGGGGTCACGCTGTTCGACCGACGCACAGAAGGCGTCGTGCTGACTGCGTTTGGACAGCTGCTTCGTGAGAAAAGCCAGCGCTTGTTGATGGCCGAGGAAGACCTGCGACGTGACATCGCCTTGCTGGCGGGAGGCGATGTCGGCGCACTGAAGGTCGCTTTGGGTCCCTATCCAAGCATCGCCAGCGGTTACGCCAGCATCGCGCGATTACACGCCCGGCATCCGCACATCAAGGTCACTGCACATGTCGCCGGGTGGCGTGAGGTTGCTCATCAGGTCGCCACAGGGGCAGTAGATCTGGGGATCGCCGAAATCAGCACGCTAGCCGGCAGGGAGGAATTCACCTGTGAGCTGGTGGGTGAGCATGAAGGACGCCTGTTTTGCCGCCCCGGCCATCCGCTGCTGTCGAAACGTCGCTCACTGACGTTGGCGCAAACACTCGATTATCCGTGGGTGGCCTCGCGCCTTCCTCTGCGGCTGGCCCGCCATTTGCTCCCGGCAACGTTGGGTTGTGCTGGCGCTTATGATGCGGTGACGGGTGATTTTGTACCGGCGATCGAAATAGACGTACCGATGCAAATCGTCAAGTTCGTCGAGACCAGTAATGCGCTGGCCTTGGGGAATTTATCGACCTTTGAGCAGGAAATCATGTCGGGTGAAATCGTACCGTTACCCATCCATGACCTCGCACTGCGTACCCGTTATGGCTTCATCTACCTTAAAGAGCGCTCACTGCCACCCGCGGTAGAGCTTTATATGAAGGAAGTGAGGGCTGTGGAAGTAGAAATTTGTCAGCGTGAAAGCCTTCTCGCCAAGATGAGGATGGAGTGACTTAGGCAGTACACCTGGTAAAGACCTTCACCGATAGCCGCTTTATCTTGCGGCCCCACCTTCCCGCATCGACTCCTGATAATTACAAAATTATTATTTTAATAGCCTGTTGCGTAATATTACGGGTTACGATAATTTTTTACCTAAAGGGTAATGACTTGGGAAAATAATGAAACCTTGCGCAAAAAGCCTGGTGCTCGAACTGCTGGTCGCTAAAAACGGCGTTCCCTTGCAAGTCAAGGAAGCGATCGTCGCGTGTGAGCTATTCGGAATCAGTGAAAACAACGTTCGGGTCACGCTGGCGCGCCTCACGATCGAAGCATTATTAGAAGGTGCGGGGCGCGGTAGTTATCAGTTGGGACCGCAAGCCAAGGACATTTCGGCGCAGCTGTTTGGGTGGCGTAGCGTGGAGCAGCATCTGCGGCCGTGGGACGGTAGTTATCTGATGGTTGCGTGCAATGCCTTGGGGCGCAGTGACCGCAACATCTTGCGCCAGCGTGAACGTGCGCTGCACATGCTTGGCTTCGCGGAACTGGACAAGGATCTGTACGTGCGTCCGAACAATGTCGAGCCTGATGTCGAATCTTTGCGACAACGCTTGATCGAGCTCGGCCTGGAGCCGGCGGCATTGGTTTTCCAGGCCACGGGCTTCGAAGATACGCAAGCGCAGCGAATACAAAGTCTGTGGAACGGCGAGTTGCTTAACGACAGCTATCGCCGTTCTTGCGAGCAACTGGAGAGCTGGGCCCTGCGCGCCGAGCAACTGAAGCTGGATGCGGCCGCACGCGAATCTTTCATCCTCGGCCGAGAAGCCATCCGCCAGATCGTCTTCGATCCCCTGCTGCCACAACCCTTGGTCAATGTGGCGCTGCGCACCGAATTCCTTGCCTGCACCCAACGTTTCGTGGACCACGGCCACCAGATCTGGCGCACCTTTTTGCAACAACCCTCAAGCCCCAACTGACTCATCACCCAGGCCGGCTACAGGCCTTTGATGTCGAGGATAGACATGCATAACAAGACTAAAATCAGCGATATTCTCAGCCGCGACGAAATCAAATCCTTTAGCGAACGCTCAGATTGGTGGGGCGCCTGGGCGGTGGGTTCTACTTGGGGGGTGCTGGCCTTGACCTTTTTGGGGCTGGCCTGGGCCCGCGATTTTTTGCCCTGGTGGGGGTTCAGCCTCGCACTGATCCTGGGTGTGGCTATTATTGCCGGACGCCAGTTGTGCTTTGGGATTTTGCAGCACGATGCCGCGCACGGCACTTTGTTCAAGACCAAATGGTGCAATGACGTACTGGTTGATTGGTTGTGCGCTCGGCCGATCTGGAATGAGCTGCGCAAGTACCGTCCGTATCATCTGACCCATCACGCCAAAACTTCTTCTGTCGACGATCCCGATCTCTGTCTGGTAGCGGGATTGCCTACGACTCGCCGCTCATTGATGCGCAAGTGCCTGCGTGATCTTTCAGGCGTCACCGGCCTCAAGTTCCTGATGGGACGCTTGCTGATGGATGCCGGTGTGCTGCAGTGGTCGTTGACCAGCGATATCCGCCGCCTGCCCCAGGAGGGTCGTCGCTGGTGGGACTATCCACGGACCTTCTTCAAAAACGCCAGCGGTATGCTACTCACCAACGCCCTGCTCTTTGCCGTGTTCTGGATCAGTGGAAATGCCTGGCTATACGGCGTTTGGGTACTGGCCTACATCACACCGTTCCCGCTGTTCATCCGCATTCGCTCCATGGCGGAACATGCCTGTCTGGAATCAAGCCCGGACGTACTTCGCAATACCCGTACCACACACGCCGGCTTGATCGCCCGCGCTTGCGTGGCGCCTATTCGGGTCAACTTTCACATTGAGCATCATCTGATGGCCTCGGTACCGTATTTTCGCCTGCCTAAATTGCATGCACTTTTGCGACAGCGCGGCATCGTACCGGAACCACCCACCTACCTACAGGTGCTCAAGCGCGTGAGCCTGCGGGTTCGCAATGACTGACTGATAAACCGGGGGGTCCAGGGATTTTTGAGGGGGGCTATAAAAGTAGAGGTTCAAGAATGCGACACCGCATTATTGAGCTATACCCAATAGGCCCCCCATGCACTTCTTCCATTACTGGAGATTGGCAATGAAATTCTACACTCCTCTGGCAGCGCTATTGGTCACCGCAAGTCTCTTCGGCTGCACCAGCTCATCAAACCACTCGATGAACCTTCCTTTGGCAGCGACCCACGCGAATCCAGGGAAGATTGCCACTACCACGTTGACCAGCGTGGGCGATCAAACCAACTTTGACTTCTACATCACAGGTGTTCCAACCGGAACCATCATGCCCCCGCGCATCTTCACGTTCATCAACAAAGGCAGCTGCCAGCAACCCGGCGCAGTCGCCTACGCGTTGAACGACAAGGTCAATACTGAACCCAATGCGGGTACCGGTGGGTGGACCTTTTACAGAAGCGCGCCGATAAAAATGCCAGACCTGCTTGCCGGCAACTACTCCGTTCTTCTGCGTACCTCACCCGAGGATGGCAACACCGATATTTTCTGCGGCAATGTCGCGCAAGCGACTAAATGAATTGCCCAGGACAGTGGTTCGACCTCATCAGAGGTCGCCACTTCCAAGCAACTGACGGCGCCGGGCTCCCGGTGATATGGAAAACCAGCGACGGCAAGCACGATTGAATACGCTCTGTTCGCTATAGCCGAGAAGACCGGCAACCTGGGACATCGGCATGTGCCGCTCCGCCAGATAGTGGTCGGCACGGTCGCGGCGAAGGGCCTCAACCACTTCATCGAAACTTCGCCCTTCCTCGGCCAACCTTCGTTGCAACATGCGCACATGCATGCCGAGCTGCTCGGCAATCAACGGCAAACGGCAACGCTGTATCGGCATCATGCGCAGGACCAGGCGTTCGACTTGATTGACGACACTCGATGTCGCTTGCAAGTCGAACTGGTTGAAATACGCCTCCAGTGCGTGATGCAGGTAGGGAGCATGTTGCTCAAGTCGCTGACTCAGTTGTTCGTCGCGCAGAACCAGCGCGTTGCAGGATTGGCCCGTGTACACCGTCGTTTTGAAATAGCGCCGGTAAGCCTGCGCAGTTGAGAGATGACTGGAAAACAGAACGGACTGGGCAACGAAGTTGTCGCCATAGAGCAACTTCATTCCGTTATGCGCCACCCCCATCGCCAGCTCCACCATTTGCCGTCGCGGGCTCGGTCCGGACAACCGGATATCGATCACTAAACGCGGAGCTCGGGCCTCACTCAGGTCGAGATCAAGCTGGATGCCGGGGCTGTGGTAACCGATAAAACGGATGACTTGCGCTAGCGCCTCTCCCGCCGTTGCACACGTTCGAGCGATCACCGCAATCGGTCCGAGTACATGCAAGTCCTGATACTCGGCCATGCGCAGACCAAAATCGGGGCACTCCAGCTCTCGCGCGGCAAACTCCAGCAACCCTACCAACGAACGCAGCGGCACGCGCGCGTCCTCGTCCATCAGCAGATCCGGATTGATGCGGAAGCGTTCAAGCATCAGGTCAGCTTGCCCGCCTAGCTGGCTCGTCACTTCACGGAATCCGGTAAACGATGTTGTTCTGATCAGAGAAGTCATGTCGTCAAAGATCAAATAAATGTCATGAGAGGTCAATAGTTTTCTGTATGTTTCAGCCAACAATCCATCCCAGGTATCCACTGTTGCTTCCTGGTGAAGCAGCCCCTGTTCGCTCATCGGGATCATGCTGTGATGGAATTCGACTACGTAATCATCGGCGCCGGCTCAGCCGGCTGCGTCCTGGCTAATCGCCTGAGTTCAAACCCGAATGTCACAGTCTGTTTGCTGGAGGCCGGTCCGGAAGACCGCTCGCCACTGATCCATGCACCCGTGGGCGTCGCGGCGATCCTGCCGAGCCGACATGTCAATTGGGCGTTCCAGACAGTACCGCAACCTGGCCTGAACGGACGTCGCGGCTATCAGCCGCGAGGCAAGGTATTGGGTGGCAGCAGTTCAATCAACGGCATGGTTTATATCCGTGGTCATCACAGTGACTTTGATGACTGGCAGGCCCTGGGTAATCCGGGATGGTCGTTCACCGACGTACTGCCGTATTTTCGCAAGAGTGAAATGAACCACCGCGGAACCTGCGACTATCACGGTGCTGATGGCGAACTCTATGTCGGCAAGAACCCGATACATCCGGCCACCCAAGCCTTTATCGAGGCGGCACAGATGGCCGGACACCGCCATAACCCCGACTTCAACGGTATCGACCAGGAAGGCGTCGGTCAGTATGACGTGACTATCCGCGACGGTCGGCGCTGGAGCACCGCCACCGCTTTCCTTAAACCGATTCGACATACCCGCAAAAATCTCACCGTGCTGACTTCAGTCGCCGCCGAGCGCATCGTGCTGGAAGGCAAGAAGGCCGTCGGCGTGGAGCTGCGCATCAGGGGCAACCGCCAGACTATCAAGGCCCGCCAGGAGGTACTGCTCAGTGCCGGTTGCTTTGGTAGCCCGCACTTGTTAATGCTCTCGGGGATTGGCCCGCAAGCGGAACTCAAGCCACAGGGCATACAAGTGCAGCACGAACTTCCCGGTGTCGGGCAGAACCTGCGAGACCATCCGGATGTTGTGCTCAGCTACAAGAGCCACGACACATCCTTGATGGGGGTCTCCCTGCGCGGCGGCGCGAAGATGGGTAAGGCGTTGATCGACTATGTCCGGCATCGACGTGGCCCTTTCGTCAGCAACTTCGCCGAAGGTGGTGCTTTCCTGAAAACCGACGCCCACCTTGCTCGCCCGGATATCCAGTTGCATTCGGTGATCGCGATGATTGACGACCACAACCGCAAGCTGCATTGGGGCCATGGTTTCAGTTGCCACGTCTGCGTGCTGCGCCCCAAGAGCGTCGGCAGCGTCGGCCTGCAATCGAATGACCCGAACGCCCCACCGCGTATCGATCCCAACATTCTGGGGCATGACGATGATGTGGAGACCCTGCTCACCGGATACCGAATGACTCGGGAGATTATCCAGCAAGCCCCTATGGCACGTTACGGTTTGAAGGATATGCACAGCGAAGGGATATACGGTGACGAACAGTTGATCGAGCTGTTGCGCCAGCGCACCGACACCATTTATCACCCGGTCGGCACCTGCAAAATGGGCGTCGACGAACATGCCGTGGTGGACAGCCAATTGCGTGTGCATGGGATCGAGGGGCTTCGCGTGGTGGATGCCTCGGTCATGCCGACGCTGATTGGCGGTAACACCAACGCCGCTTCAATCATGATCGCCGAACGCGCCGCCGACTGGCTGTCCGCAAGCCAGCGATCCTGACCGTCAGTTCGTCAGTGGAGCCGCCTTTCTCGTACAGTGCGAGCGGCGGCTTTGGGTTGAATCAAAAATGGCGCTAAACATCACTGCATTCAGCGCCACGCCCCCTACGCCCGAGAGGCCTTTTTCAGACTGGGCAGCACGCCCCCCTCGCCCACCGCCGAATGAGCAAAAATGCGATTTGCCTCATCAACCGTGGCAGACTTTTCCTCCTCGACGTCACCATTGAGCGCCTTGTTCATTTTGACCGTGTCCAGCGCCCCGACCCATTTCGCAATGGCCATGGTGCCGACACCATTGCCGATGGTGTTGGTGATGGCCCGTGCTTCCGACATGAACCGGTCGACCCCCAGCAGCAACACCATGCCCGCCACTGGAATGGTGCCAAGGGAAGACAAGGTGGCGGCCAAGATGATGAACCCCGAACCCGTAACACCTGCCGAGCCTTTGGAGGTGAACATCAGCACCGCCAACACGATCAGTTGATCGGTCAGGGTCAGCGGCGTATTGGTCGCCTGAGCAATGAAAATCGCAGCGATGGTGTAGTAGATCGCCTGCCCGTCCGGGTTGAAGGTCAGACCGGAAGGAATGATCATTCCAGCGACGGGTTTGGACACCCCGGCCTTTTCCATTTTGGAAATCATCTGCGGCAGCACCGATTCCGATGAACTGGTGCCCAGCACCGTGAACAGTTCTTCCTTGATGAACTTGAGGAACTTCCACAGGCTGAAGCCGCTGTAGCGACAGATCGGGCCGAGCACAAAGATCACGAACACCGCGCAGGTCAGGTACACACAGGCCATCAACTTGCCAAGTGAGAACAGCGAGCCGAAACCGTATTTGCCGATGGTGAAGGCGATGGCGCCGAATGCGCCGATCGGTGCCAGTCGCATCACCATGTTGACGATGCGGAACATGCCCTGCATCAGGCTGTCCAGGGTGTCGACAAAGGGTTTGCCCCGCGGCCCGACGTGGGCCAGGGCGATGCCGAGCAGAATGGAGAACAACAGGATTTGCAGGACGTTGCCCTTGGCGAAGGCATCCACAATCGTATCGGGGATGATGTTCATGACGAAGTCCATGAACGAGGCATGCTTCACCGCCGAGGTGTAGGTGGCCAGGCTTGAGGTGTCGAGGGTGGCAACATCGATGTTCATGCCCGCGCCGGGCTTGAACACATCGACCACCACCAGGCCAACCACCAGCGCCAGCGTCGACACGACTTCGAAATACAGCAGCGCGCGAAAGCCGACCCGACCCAGCTCCTTCATGTTTTCCATGCGCGCAATGCCCGTGACTACGGTCAGGAAGATCACCGGTGCGAGGAGCATTTTGATCAATTTGATGAAGGCATCGCCCAAGGGTTTGAGCGCAGTGCCGGTTTCAGGAACGAACACGCCAACGATGGCGCCGAGGATGACGGCGATGAGCACTTGTACGTAGAGTTTGCCAAATATTCTTTTCATTACAGGGCCCTGATTTTTTATTGTTGTCAGGAAATGCCAAGGAGTCAGATCAAGCGATCTGCCCCTCGGCGTTGTGCCGCAGTACTACTTTGAATCGCTGGAAAAAAATCAGCGGTTGATCAACGCGATGACTGCATCCGTAATCTGTCGAGTAGTGGCGTTACCGCCCAGATCCGGAGTATGCAAACCGCTTTCGGTCACGGCTTCGATAGCGGACATCAGCTGTTTGGCTGCGGCGGGTTCTGCGAGATGCTCAAGCATCATTGCGGCGGTCCAGAACGTTGCGATGGGATTGGCCACGCCTTTTCCGGTGATGTCGAATGCCGAACCGTGGATCGGCTCGAACATTGAAGGGAATTTGCGTGACGGGTTGAGGTTGGCGGTCGGCGCAATGCCCAGGCTGCCGGACAGCGCGGCGGCCAGGTCGGACAGAATGTCGGCGTGCAGGTTCGTGGCGACAATGACATCCAGCGTCGAAGGCTTGAGCACCATGCGCGTGGTCACCGCATCGACCAATTCCTTGTCGATTTTGACGTCCGGGAAATCCTTGGCCACTTCGTAGAAAATTTCGTCCCACAACACCATGCCATGACGCTGGGCGTTGGACTTGGTGACCATGGTCAGGTGCTTGCGTGGACGGCTCTGCGCCAGTTCGAAAGCGAAGCGGTGAATGCGCTCGACCCCGGCACGGGTGAATACCGAGACTTCGGTTGCGACCTCTTCCGGCAGGCCACGGTGTACGCGACCGCCGTTGCCGGAATATTCACCTTCAGAGTTTTCCCGCACGACCACCCAGTCGATCTGATCGCCGTTGTGCAGTGGGCTTTTCACCCCCGGCAGTACCCGAGCGGGACGTACGTTGGCGTATTGATCGAAGCCCTGGCAGATCGGCAGGCGCAAGCCCCAGAGGGAAATATGATCCGGTACGTTGAGCGCGCCGACGGCACCGAAGAAAATAGCGTCGAAGGTTTTCAGTTCATCCAGGCCACCTTCGGGAATGTAGTAACCGTTTTTCAGGTAGTTATCCGAGTTCCAGTCAAAGTGTTTGAAATCCAGTTGGAAGCCGGACTTTTTCGACAGGGCTTGCAGCACCTCGACACCAGCGGCAATCACTTCAACACCGATGCCATCACCTGGAACCGCTGCAATTTTGTATGCGCTCATGGTCAACTCCACTCTTGTAACGTTCTTGTTGTGCCTGTTGAACGGGCTGTTCAATCAGGGTGTGAGCGGAGTATATGTAGTGAACAAATAGGTGTGAGTTACTCAGAATCACTACATAAATAACTTTGAGTTACGAATGAGCCAGACCCTGGATTTGTCATTTTTTTACCTCTTGGCCAACAAAGGCAGCCTCGCCGCGACCGCGCGGGAACTGGGCATCACTCCACCGGCAGTGAGCAAGCGTCTCACCGCGCTGGAGGCTCGATTGGGCATCCGCCTGGTCAACCGCACGACACGCTCAATGAGCTTGACCTCTGAAGGTGAACTGCTTTTCTCGCATGCCGCCCGCATCCTGACGCAGATCGATGAGGTCGAGCAGTTGATCCATAGCAGTCGGGCGACGCCTAAAGGCCTTATTCGGGTCAACGCGTCATTGGGTTTCGGTCGCCGTTACATCGGCCCTGCCCTGGGTGCATTCTTCGCACAGTACCCGGAGGTGGAAGTGCAGCTGGAAATCAGCGATCACCCGCTTGATCTGACGACGCACGGGTTTGACCTGGGAATTCGATTCGGCACGCTGCCGGACGCCGCCTTCCATGCACGCAAGATCGCGTCCAATCGTCGTCTGTTATGCGCATCGCCCCTGTACCTGGAAAAACATGGTGTACCGCAACGCCTGACGGAGTTACAGCAACACAACTGCATCTTTCTACGGCAAAACGAAACGCCCTACGGCGTGTGGAGTTTCACCAACGGTGGGCGCACACAGAACATCAAAGTTCGTGGAGCATTGGGTTGCAATGACGGTGAAGTGGCCCTGAACTGGGCGCTGGAAGGGCACGGCATTCTTTTGCGAGCCGAATGGGACATCGCCCGATACGTGCGCAGTGGTCGCTTGCGATTGGTACTGGAAGACCAGACACCGACACGCGCCGATGTCTATGCGGTGTACCCGCAACAGTTACACCTTTCAGCGCGAGTGCGCAGCTTGATCGATTTTCTGGTTGAGCGTTTCAAGCACATTGACCACCTGGAAGAAGCGGCAGATCCGCACGACTGAACCACATTGTCCCGCCCTTCCCGATGCATGCATCAGCGCCCTCGAAACGACGGCTGCCAGATCGATAATGCACCAAGAGCGCGGCACAGAGATCTGGATTAACATTTAAGCTGATACCCTTCAAGAATTTACAAGCTGAGCAGAAAACATGAATCGTCGTAAAAAAATACAGCAGCTATTAAAGGCTCACGCCAAAAAGGCCAGTGCCAAATTGGCACCGGCAAGCAAGTCTAAATACATTAGTAAAGCTGACCGATTGAAGTTGGCCGCTGAATCCAGTGACGACTCAATCATTTCTTCTGAGAGCTGATCCATGTAGCTCAATCACCACGGTTGGGTCAGGCATTCCGATGGCACGTACCGCGAGGACGTGGCCTGACAATTCATTCAAGCCGAAGCTGTTTCTTGGCGATCCGACCATCCTTTCACAGCCTAACCTACCCAAGTGGTGCTCCCGTTGCTGAGCGTCAGCTTTGGGTTGTGGATTTCGACCCTTGATCACAGGCAGAAAATGGCCAGAAGGGATATCGAGATAGCAAACCTCAAAGGGGCCGAACACTGAGGCCGTTGGCTATTTAAGCAGCGGTCCCCTAGAACTTTTCCCTATTTATCGGTCTATGTGGATAGGCACATCCGCTGGGTAAGCGCGAACCCGCAGGCTTCCCGCAGCCAGATGGCCCCACGTCCAATTGTCAATCAGAGGTTGTCTTCGCTCATGAAATTCCATGACCTACGGATGGTGCTCTTCGGCCTGTTCGCGTTCGCGGCAGTGGGCTCGGCATCAGCAACACAGATGAAGACCTCAACCCCTGTTTTCGCAACTGAAGTCACAGCCGTTCAGGCTCCTGTCCAGGCCGCCGGCAACCCTTGGCCGACCTTGGCTAGTATGGCCGGCAAGCAGCCTGGGCCGTTGCTTGCCCATGACGATCGATACTGGCACGACGGCCGTTGGCACGACCGTAGAGACGATTGGCGCCGAGACGACTGGCGTAGAGATCAGTGGCGTAGAGAGCAAGCCCGCCAAGAAGCTGAACGCCATCGTTATTGGGAGCGCCACCAGGATCGGGCCATGCGGCACCGCTATGAGGACGATCACCGCTACTATCGTCGCTAGTGCGAAGCCACGGGATCAATCCGCCCTATCGCCACCGTCAGCTTCACGCCCTGAGGAAGTCAGTCAACCAAATTCGAGGTTCTTGAGGAGCGGTGAACCACGCTTCCTCAAGGCATTCAAATAGGCGGTTCGTGGCTGCGGCGCAGGGACGGGAGCAGGTTCGAGCGCTGGTGGTCGCAGCAGCGGACAATGACCACCATGGCTCGACAAATACGAGGCTACCGGTTGCACGTTATGGATAGCTACCCCGGTACCGAGGTTTTTTGCGCACCGACACTGCCCGCCCTACCGGCGATTGCAAGTGCCACGCAACAAGCCAACAACGAGAATGCGGCGAATGCACCCATCACGTGTAGATAAGGCAGCACGTGATTCCAGGCTCGAGCCACCCCCAGGAAAGCAGCGAATAACCAACCGCTCATGGAAAGCGCTCCCAACAAGGCGAGCCGCGCGCGGCCTGCACTGCGCAGTGCGACGAATGGAGCCTTTTGCAAAAGCGGGAAGCCGATTCGATGCAGTAATGCACCGTTCAGGCTAAGCAGCGCGACGACAGTCACCTTAGCCCAGAGTTTCTGATTGAGCAGATACGCGTCGCCTTCATTGAGATAACCCTGAAGCACCAGCAACAGTCCGCTTGCCCAAAGGGCCAGCAGTGCGAGGCTGACGATCTTCTGAGTTTCATCAAGGTACTCAAGCCTCGCCTGGTCCAGTGTTTCCTTGCGCCAACTCCAAAGCTTGTGATCCGCCTGCATCACCCGCCCCAGGGCAATACACGTAGCGAGCAGATGACCGTATACGAGAAGCATTTTGAGCATTGCCTTGACCTTATTATTGTTTGGGCGCTGCGTTCCCTGCTTCGCTGAATTGAAAACTAATGATACAAATTAGCATTTGCACTTGCAAGATGAACGCGCATTAACAGGTACCGGCACCGACCGCCATACAACTTTCGTCACACATAGAGGCGGTCACTCCTGTGGCTGATGAATGTAGCCGGCTGGGACATCGACACTGCACAGCTAAAAGTGCGCAGTATCTGGCCCGGCGGCGGGCAGGCTTGTCCACAGGGGTACGCTCTGCGTGACTTTGGCCATCCGGGTGATTTCCACTTGCAACTTATCCTTGCCGAGCAAGTAGTCAGCCAGCTTCTGCGAGAACGGCCAGTAGTTCAGGTCGGCAGTCACGGTCAGCGGCCCGATGGCGTCGGCCGGCACCAGGAAGGAAAACTCCCGAATATCGTAGCCCTTGGGCAGAATGCGGTTATCCGAGAGAATTTGCGTGGCATTCCAGACCTCGACATCCAACGGATTGCCGTCCTTGTCGCCTATGTGCACTTTGAAATTTCGCGTGTTGTCCTCAGTCTTGCCGTCCTTGATCGCACCCAGTCGATAGAGCTCGCGACCACTGGCATCCAGCACCCGGAAATCGATCCACATCTCCCGTCCCTCCGGAAAGCCGGTCGGCAGCTTGTGCCCGGCGCCGACATTGGCAACTTTGACTGCGACCGAGGTGTATTGCCCGGGAATGATGGTTGCCGGCAGTTGCTCGAACTTTATTTCCGCCGCGCGTGCGAGCATGTCGCGCCCGCGTTGTGCGCCCGTTTCCTGACCGAGATGCTTGAGCATCGTAGCGTTGGCGCCGCTGAACCAATGCGAGGCGACCTCCTCGCGGTCTGGCCCCATGATCGCGGCCTTACCCGCAAAACCTGGCATATGGCAGCTCTGGCAGGTTACATCGTTAAAGCTGTAGGAGCTCTCCTGCCATTCGTCATAGGTGCGCTCGACCGCCACACTGCTGAACGGGTGCGTGACGTTGTGGCAGGTGGCGCAAAAGTCCGAGCGTGTGTGCAGAGCGGAATACACGGTGTCGTGATAAGGCGAAATGGCATCTTTACGCGGGCCGAACTTGGTCGGTCTACCATGCGCTCGAGGGCTCAAGACATAAGCGCCGTTATCGAGGCCGGTGCGAGCGCTGATGTTGTGGCAGGTCTCGCAATCGACCCCAGGCATCGGATGATTTTTCTCGCTGTCTTCAATCGAGGAGCGGTTGACTTGCGAATTGATCTGCCCGGTCGTGAGCCCTATCGGGGTATGGCAGCCGGTGCAGAAGTTATCGACCTTCCCCTCGGTGGCCGAACTCGCACGCTTGAGCAAGGCCCGATAGATGGGTTCATCCCAGGCTTGGGACATCATCGACGAGCGCCACTGCTTGTAGATCTCCGTATGGCATGCGCCACATACTTGGGCATTGTCGAAGTCTTTTACATTCAAAACCAGGTTGCCGGGGGTATTGGCCCGATGCGGAAAGAACGGCATCCCGCCAATCACATGCATGAGCCTGGAGCGAGCCGGCTCCACCCACTTCTCATTACTTTGATTGTCGTTACCCTGAGGTTCGTCGGCCGCCACAAGAGTTACCGTAAATAGGCAGGCGAGAAAGAACAAAAGACGGTGAACAACAGGTCTGATCACCAGGTAGATCAGGTTGTGGACAAAGGCTGCCAGTATTTCACCCGGCCTGGGCGAGTTATTGCGTATCTGGTAAAAGCGCTGCGCATACGTATGCTTAGAGCGGCTCATAAGCGTTTCCCCTGGGCGGTTGCAGTGAATAACTGCTGCACTTCTATTGAGTGGCCAGGGGTAATGCGTGAAGCAAACCGATGGATAGGTAATCACTCAATGGGGTACTTACAGCGCCACTGCTTCCCGACTCTGCACCTTGCATGAACGGGATATGCTCAGTCAGCAATTACTCTGCCAGCGTTGTGTAAAACATGTGTGATGACTTGAATGCTCCGCAAACATTGGCCACGGATTGAAACAATGTGCTAATGGAGACGCAAATACTGCAGAGCAATACCACCCATTAATGGGGGAGTTCACTCCGATATCGGGGGGGCCACTATTTCTGCCCGTTCCTGCTCATCTTCCCCCGATAATTATGTGACACACAAACATGCATAGATGAAGGCTTGGCTGGCGAAACTTAAGCGCGTCCATGTTCATTCACACCGGCCTCCAGCTCTCCAGCTGATTGTCTGCGCCAAGTGCCGGGTGACGTACCGAACTGACGTTTGAAGGCGCGACTGAACGCGGCTTCGGATTCGTAGCCAACTGCAAAGCCGATTTGCGCCACACTGCCGCGACCTTCGCGCAGGTTTTGAGCCGCCACGTGCATACGCCAGAGCGTCAGGTATTGCATCGGCGGCTGTCCGACCAATGCCGTGAATCGCTCCGCGAATACCGAGCGCGACATACCCACTTCAAGCGCCAGGGCTTCTGCAGTCCAGCCCTCGGTTGGGCGAGCATGGAGTAGCGCCAGTGCGCGCCCGATATGCGGATCTCGCAAACCCGCCAGCCACCCGCGCCGCTCAACGGGAAGGCTTGCGACATACTGGCTGACGGCTTCGACGAATAGCAGTTCGGACAGCTTGGCAATGACCGTTGCCGAGCCGACGCGTCCTACCGCGATTTCGCTGACAGCGAAACGGAATGAGCTTTCGATCCAGGCTCCCGAAGCCGTCGCGCGAATGTCTAATTTCAATACGGATGGCAGCGACGAAAGCAACGGACTGAAGGGTGTTTCAGAGCCGAGGAATCCGCACAATAACTGCGTGGCCTCGCCGCCCCCACCGTACTTGATTCGTGAAATGCCGCCGACTTCTGGCGGCTGAACAACTTCGCTCGCCGACATGGGCGCAATACTCAGGTCGCTGCCAAAAGTATGAGGGTCATTGCGAGGAAGCAGAACGAGTTCGCCTGCCCCCACGTCGATGGTGGCACCACCGTCGATGCGCAATTGCATGTGCCCCGCGGCGACAAAATGCGACGCAATGATATGCCGAGGTGCCGCCAGGAACGGTTTGCAATCATCCGCCGAGATTTTTCCGTTGATGCACCAGGGCGCAGTGAATTCTGCCTCGAGGAAGACCCCTCCAGACAGCCGAATCACACGCAAGACATCAGAAAGCGCATCCAACACTTGCCTGCCCTCTTTTCCGGACGCCTGAGCATGTAATCCGGCGCACTGGTCATTCACCGCCTGAACGGCGAGACCTAGATTAGCACCAACGCGGACTCAGCGATCGAGACTATCCCCCCCGATGCTTCACCTGTGGTCATTGGCTCCGACGTCAACCGTAATTGCCCCGTTTCAACCGACCAAGGCAGCAGGAGATCCATATGAACAGCGTCGCTACCCGACTCAGCCCAGAGTCAGACAACGCCGACCGTTATGCTCAAATTGTCAGATCATCGAAAAAGGCCGAATGGCAGATCGATCGCGATTTGCTACAGGACCGGAGTTTCGACTTCTCGCGCAAGTTCTTGCCCGATGGACTATCCAAAATCGACCGTCTGACCTTTCTCGCCGAGGCCGAGGCACGCCTGCTCAGTCAGATTCAGGGCCGGACCTATGCGTATATCTTTGGCCTGGTCGAGCGTTTTATCAGTGCCAAAATGCTCGATCAAGGTCGGGCCCATGTCTTTGACAATCAGCTCGCACTCGAAGCGCTGGTACGCTTTTCCAACGACGAGATCAAGCACCAGGAGTTGTTCCGGCGCATGGAGATGATGATGGGTACGCACTTGCCAGCGGGGTATCGTCAAGTTGCCGATCCAAACGATGTGGCGCGTGCGGTACTGGCGGCCAGCACGTGGTCGGTGCTGGCGCTGACCTGTCATATCGAGCTGTTTGTCCAGGCGCACTACGTACAGAGCATCGCACCGCACGAGGAGTTGTGCCCACTGTTCAAGGATGTCTTCAAATTTCACTGGAAGGATGAAAGCCGGCACGTCGTACTCGATGAACTGGAGTGGAAGACGGAGCACGCGAAACTCTCGCCAGCCGAGTGCGACCAGGCGGTGAACGATCTGATTGCGCTGGTGGCGGCCGTCGACGGAATTCTTCAGGCGCAATCGGCATCCGATGCCGACTACTTTATTCACAATGTTTCACGACCGTTCAGTGTCGATGAGACAACGCAAATCAAAGCCTGCGTGCTGAGCGCCTACCGCTGGCAATACATTGTCTCGGGCGTGCTGCATCCACACTTTGGCCGGCTGCTTACGAGCATGACAACGCCAGCACAAATGACCAGGATTCAGACCGCACTGGCACCCATCATGAGCCATTGATCGACAGCGCGCGACCGGCGCCTCGTCGGCCGCGCGGCTGTGGGAAGACGTGCTGAAAATGATTTATTGAGGATGGCGGCCATGACCATACCGATGTGGATGCTGCTTGGGTTTTCGACCTGGACTTTGCTGCTGTTGATGGCAACCGTCGGCGTGTACCGCTGGGTCGCCATCTTGTTCTCGAATGTTCCGATTGCCTCGTTCCGAAGCGATCAGCTCGAAGGCGAAGATTGGTATCGGCGCGGGACACGAGCACACGCCAACTGCGTGGAAAATCTGCCTGTCTTTGCTGTCATCGTGTTCGTGATTTCAGCCCTTGGTGTCAGCGGCCCTGCAGTGAACTACTTGTCCACACTCGTCCTGATCGCTCGCGTGTGCCAGTCTTTGGTTCACGTATCCCATGTGCAAACCGATACGTTCGTGGCAATTCGGTTTACCTTCTTTTGCGTCCAGTTGGTGTGTTTTCTCGCGCTCATTGTGATAGCCGCTTTTTACGGCTAAGTAGCAGCTCCAGCAAATCGAGCGGACAATAAATATGTCCGCTTTTCATTGCTTGATGTAGTCGTTCTGCCTTGACCGTTTTCTGGAAGGATTGACCCATTGGCGGATGGAAGCGGGATTTACATTAACGATCAATATTTGATGTCCCGAGCGGTGCGGCGCGTGTCCTGCTTGGTACTGCGCTTGTCCTGGCGACATTCTGCATTGTTCTTGTCACTGGCCTTTCTGCAATCGTACTTGGTTTGCCGTGCGTCGGAGCGCCCTGTTTGCCTCGTATCCCGCGCTTCACGCCGTTGTTCTCCCTGCTCTGTCGCATACGCCGGCACCGAGACCCACTGCACACCCGCGGCGACGACCAGTGTCGCCAAGGCCATCAAGACGTGCTTGCGAATCATGATGTTCCTCCATTTCAAAAACGCTCAGTCGGCTCGCTTGCCAACCAGTTCGCTCACCGAGCATGTTCAGGGGAAACTGCACTTACATTGTTCACTCATACTCCACAAAAACTTTTGTGACGCCTGAAATCTGACGATTGGACTCCCCAGGCATTCGTGCAAGGCGCTTCGGTCGTTGATAGTCGTCAAAACTCGTGCATCTCTACCACCTCACTGATTCTCATCCTGCCGTTTGGCCCCCTCCACAGGATACGTTGCGAGGTAGCTGTTGACCGCAGTGCCCAACGTCGGAAAAAACGCGGTTTCGCCAAGCTGGGTGAAAAGCCCGAATCGCTTCAGTTTGTCCTTGACCGGGTCTTTCATCTCGGCCAGGCACAACTCGATGCCCGCCGCGCGCAATGTTTCGTCCAGTTCAGCCAACATGTCGGCAGAGGTCACGTCCACACTGGTCATAGGTTCCGCCGCAACGACCACCCAGCGTACCGGCGTAGGGGACGTGGCCACCGCGTCCAGCACCCGTTCATTGAACAACTCGGCGTTGGCGAAAAACAAAGGCGCATCCCAGCGGAAAAGGACCAGGCCGGGAAGCAGTCGTGCGTCAGGAAAACGCTTGATGTCATGGTAGCCCTGAAGGTCATCGACACGTCCCAGCACCGTGGAGTACGGCCGCCAGCCATCCCACAGGAATTCAATCACCGCAATCACAATGGCCAGGGCGATCCCCTCGATTGCACCAAACACAGCGACGCCGACGGTGCAGGCGATGGACAGCCAGAACTCCCACTGCTGAATGCGATAGATGCGTCGCAGATCCGTGACCTCGATCAAGCCGATGGCCGATGCGATCACGACCGCCGCCAGCGCGCTGTTGGGCAGGTCCTGCAACAGGTTCGGCGCCACCAGCAACAGCAAGGCAACCGCCAGCGCTCCGACGACACCGGACAATTGGGTTCTGGCGCCTGCGGCCTCGGCCACCGGTGTGCGTGACGAACTGCTGCTGATTGGAAAACCCTGGAAAAAACCGGCCGCCAGATTGGCGACGCCGAGCCCCACCATCTCCTGGTTCGGATCAACGTAAGTACGCGAACGTGCCGCATAGACACGCGAGAGCACGCTGGTGTCGGCGAACGAAACGAGCGCGACGGCAATGCCTCCGATCAGGACCGGGACCATATCGGCTTGAGTGATCCAGGGAATGGCAAACGCCGGCATGCCTTGTGGAAGCTCGCCGAGGACTGATATTCCGTATTTCGAGGCAAGGTCCAGCACACCGACGGCGATGGTTGCGCCTGCCACGGCGATCAAAATACCCGGAATGCGTTTGTGCCCCTTGAGCAACAGGATCACCACCAACGTGGCGGCACCGACGGCAAACGTGACCCAGTTGGTTTTTCCGTCCAGCACCGAGGTGATGATCGCCCACATATTTCTCAGCGGCCCGGCGGACTCGATCTTGAAGCCGAAAAATTTGGGCAATTGGCTGATCAATACGGTCAGCGCGATACCGTTCATGTACCCGTAGCGAATCGGTTTGGAGAGCAGTTCCGTGATGAAACCCAAGCGCGCTATGCCGGCCAGGATGCAGACCACCCCCGACACAATAGCCATCATTCCCGCCAGGGCGACGGCGCGGTACGGGTCGCCGCCCGACAGTGGCAGGATCACGGCAAGGATGACGGCCGCCAGCGAGGAATCCGGCCCCAGCACCAAAATCCGGCTCGGCCCGAATAACGCATAAGCGAGCAGCGGAATGATCGTCGCGTAAAGACCATAGATGCCGGGTACGCCCGAGGCCACCGCGTAGGCGATACCCACTGGTACCAGCATGGTGGTCAGGACGAGTCCGGCGACGATGTCATTTCGCAACCAGGCTATTTGATAGGTGAGTAGCGTGTTCAGTCCAGGCAGCCAGCGGCTCCAGTGTTTCTGTTCGGCGCCGGCTACCCGATGTGCAATACGGCCCGGTTCCGGGGCGGAAGGTACAGAATTCGAATCGCTCATAGAACTGTAACCCCTTGGTGTACAGCGCATAATGGCTTAGAGGCAGCCGCAGAATTGCCGAATCCGCTTTTGTTCGTCATCCGCCGAGCGCAACGATCGCGACGATCAGCACCGCGCCAGTGACCGCCAACGCAACCCCGCCTTGCCACGGTTTTGCGCCGGCGTATCGCGCCAGTATCCAACCCGCGATGAACAGCACCGCGAGCCCGACCAAATTAGAAAGACGAACGGCGAGCGCCGTCTCTTCGAGTAACAGGAAAGGCACTACGAGTGGAAAGGTCGATGCCACCACCAACAGAAAAACGCCCAGTGCACCTTTGAAATCATCCCAACCGAGGCGCGACTGTACTGACGTGGCCGGATACTCGACCAAGCGGCTGCGTAACAATTCCAGGGTCTCAGGCTTGGCTGCTGCCGCCAGGTGCGACGGCAGGGCCCCCGCCACTAGCGCCTGGCCGGTGGCCGCGTCCGCCCCGCCGAGTTTTGCGTATAAGGTGCTTTTGCGCGTGCGGTCGATCAACGCGCGCAGTAGATACATCACCGCGTCTGCAAGCCCCCAGGCAAGATTGCAACCGAGCGCGGCGAACATCATGGTACGTTCAGCCTCCTGGCCCGATGTCGCCACGCTGATCGTTCCGGTGAACGTCATCGCCATGAGCAGGCCGAAGATGACCTCTGTGACACGATCGACCGGGTCGAGGATCCGTGCCCGCTTCTGTCCTTCGGTGTTTGGCATGCGTCCTACCTCGCTGAAAGGTACCCACGTGTGCAGGTTTCATAGGCCAGAGCACAGCGCTATCAGGCGGTGCTCTTTTTCGATTTCACTTAATTGTAGTGACAAAAAAATTTGTCGCCGACATCAAGCGCGATGTCTACAACAGCGCACCTGATGCAGCCTCTATAACGGTTAGCACGCGAATGCCTGCCTTGCCTGTCAGCGTCAAACTCCCGCAAGCAGCGCCCTGACCTGTAACAACGCACTGCGTCAGCAACGACTAAGCTTTTGCTGGTAAGCCTCGTCTCCCCGGGAGATTCCGATGATCGCCACGCCCCTGTCTGAACTCGATGCCGCCCTGCCCGGTCTGGCCCGCAAGATCCGCGTGCTGGATGCCCTGGCGTGGCCCGATGGCGTCGAAGAAGCCTTCCTGGCGAATTGGCGAAGCGGGCATGCACAGTTGCCAAACGTCGAACTGTGTCCGCGTGACCACAGCGCCGACATCGCCGCGCTGGAATCCTTTGTTGACCATTGCGATGAGGCACATCCCGCCGGGAACTACCTCGCCATGACAGCGCGAAGCTATGCCACGGCCGGACGCATGCTGGGGGCCATTGGCACTCCCGCCTTTACTGACTATTCATCAGCGCTGTACCGGCGCCCGGATTTCCATTACCCACGCCTCAACTTGAGCATGCTGGACGCCGCCCGGTTCTTCCTCAACACCACCGACGCCCTTCTGGGCAGTGCCCGGATTCCACCGAGCCCGGCCGAGATCCCGGCCGAAGCCTTTGCTGCCTGGATGCAGCCGGAACTGGACCGCTTCTTCGGCGAGGGCCAAGTCACGGTGATACTCGATCCGACCCTGGCCGCCAAGGCCATCGCCGGGGCGAGCCGCATCCGCCTGCGCGCCAGCGCGATGTTCTCTGAACTGGACAAGAATCAGCTATTGCAGCACGAGGCGTTCGTGCATATCGCCACGGCACAAAACGGCGCGCGCCAACCCAACCTCAAAAGCCTCGGTCTTGGGGCGCCACGCACGACACAGACTCAGGAGGGTATTGCCACCTTGGCCGAGCTGTTCACCGGCAGCATGGACATCAACCGCTTGCGTCGCCTCGCCTTGCGCGTGCTCGCCGTCCAGCAGGCGCTGGAGGGCGCCGATTTCATCCAGGTATTCGAAGGTTTTCTGGCGGCAGGTCAGTCGCAGGAGGAGTCGTTTCGCTCCACCCAACGGGTGTTCCGCGGTGCCGACCTGCACGGTGGGTCGGCGTTTACCAAGGATGCCGCCTACCTGACGGGCTTGCTCGGCGTGCATACCCTGCTGCGCATCGCGATTCGCGATAACCGGCCGGAACTGGTCGGCCATTTGTTCGCCGGGCGCCTCAGCCTGGGGGATACCGTCCGCCTGGCGCCACTGTTCGAGTCGGGTTGGCTCCAGGGGCCGGTCTATCTTCCAGCGTGGGCCCGCGATCTGCGCCTGCTCGCCGCCAACCTCGCCTTCTCAGCCTTTATCGCCCGGATCAAGCTGGATGTGCTCGATCTGGATGTGCTCGTGGCGTTTGCAGACGAGCACGAAACCGATGCCAGTGCCCGGTGATGACAGTGGCGACGCACTGGTTAGAGCGTCTAGTGCGAATTGAATGAACGTAAATAAATAGCAGAATTTTTTTGTTTGCTACGCTTAAGGAGCGGTATCGACGCTGAGGTCTGGGGTTAGCAAAGTCGGACCTCACCTCCCTGGCATTGATCCACTCATTCCAAACCTGCCTGACCACATGGAGATGCAATGCGCATTCCATCACTCTACACGTTGTCAGCTGTCCTTATTTTGAGCGGATCTTTCTGCGTATCGCAGCCAGTCGAAGCGGCCTCAAGCACGACCACTGCCGTGCCAGCGCCCGCCAGTTCGGCGCTTAAAGATGCCGTGTTTACCCAGGAACAGCTGGATCAAATGCTGGCGCCCATTGCGCTGTACCCGGATCCATTGCTGGCACAGATACTGATGGCCAGCACGTACCCCGGGGAATTCACCGAAGCAGTCGCCTGGTCTAAAGCCAACCCGAACGCCAAGGGCGACGATGCAGTCAAACAAGTGCAGAACAAGCCCTGGGATCCGAGTGTACAGGCGCTCGTCGCCTTCCCGCAGGTGTTGGCCACGCTGGGACAGGATCCTGTGGCGGTACAACGCCTGGGTGATGCCTTCCTGGCGCAGCCCGACGATCTCATGGCTGCGGTGCAACGCTTGCGTCATCAGGCGCAGGCAGCAGGCAATCTGCAGAGCAACCAATATCAGAACGTGACGGTTCAGAATTTTCCAGCACCGGCACCGGCATCCACGTCCACCGAAGTGGCGCCGGCCCCAGCCAGCAGCTCCACCATCATCATCCAGCCCGCCGATCCACAGGTTGTCTACGTACCCACTTATAACCCGACAACCACCTATGGGACCTGGCCTTATCCTGCGTCACCTCCTGCGTACTACCCACCACCGCCCGCCTATTACCCCGGCCAGGCATTATTGACCGGGCTGGCGTTTGGTGCCGGAGTGGCTATCGTCGGTTCGTTGTGGGGTGAATGTGACTGGGGTAATAACGACGTCGACATCGACGTCGAACGCTACAACAACATCAACGGCAACAACCGGATCAACGTTAATCAGAGCAAGTGGGAGCATAACTCCGCGCATCGCAATGGCGTTCCCTATCGCGACAGCAGGAGCCGCGAACAGTACGGTCGTCAACTCAACGGTGCCAATCAGCGTGAAGCCTATCGAGGCGACACGCCTCAGCGAGCCCAGCAGCGTGAAAATGCCCGTAGCTCGATGGACAGGGCCGGTATCGAACGACCTCCCACCACCAACCGCGAAGCCCGTGATCAAGCGCGCGACGCCCAAGCCAGAGGCGTGGACAGCAATCGGGCACAAGGTGGTACAGACAGAGATGCTGCCAGACAGAATGCCGCTAACAGACAGCGAGCGGCTGAAAGACAGAGTGCGTCTGACAGACAGCAGGCTTCTAACAGAGGCCAGGGCACTGACAGAAACACACGGGAAAATCAGCAAGCCAGGAAACAGACCGCTGATGCCAGACAGCGCGGACAGGGTAACGCACAGGCGCGCCAAACGACGAAAAGTCGGCCGACCACGCAGGCCGCCAATAAGGGCGGAGCACGCAACAATGCATTCGCCGGCGCGCGCTCACCGTCCCAAGTCAACGCACAAGCGAATCGTGGCCGGGCCAGCCAGGCATCTGCCCAGCGCCCGAGTGCCTCGCGATCAGCCGGCAAACAGGTCAGTCGGCCGTCCAATCCACCAGCGCGTCAAAGTCAAAGGGGTGGCCGTCGTTGAATAACAATCCTCGAGTGAAGACACTCATGGGCTTGCTTCGTCAGTCCTTGGCGATAACGGCAGGCGTTGCGTGGTCATGCATGGTCATGGCACAACAGGAATTTCCAACGCCCGAAAAGGCCGCTCAAGCGTTCGTCGAAGCACTGGGTACGCAACACGCCAATAATGAACGCCTGACAGAGTTACTGGGTAAAGAATGGCGCAGTTACATCCCTCGCGCAGGCGCGGAGCGCAAAGATGTCGATGCGTTTTTGAAGCTGTACCACGAGCAAAACCACATTGAAAAAACCAGCGACGGCGAGGCGATCCTGTCGGTCGGAACCAACAACTGGACACTGCCTGTCCCCATCGTAAAAGGCACGAAAGGTTGGCATTTCGACATCAAGGCCGGCAGTGCCGAAATCCGTGCACGTCGAATTGGCCGCAATGAATTCGCCGCGTTGCAATCGGCGCAGGCCTATCACGACGCCCAGATGGATTATGCGTCAGTGGATCGTGACGGTGACGGCGCCCTTGAGTATGCGCAGAATATCTACAGCGCCCCCGGCAAGCACGATGGACTTTATTGGGCAGACGACGATAGCGGTCAGATCAGCCCGTTGGGTCCCACGTTCGGCAACGCCATTGCCGGAGAAGCCTGGCATGGTTACCACTTCCGCATCCTTACTGGCCAAGGCCCTTCGGCACCGGGTGGCGCCTACAGCTACCTCATCGGTGACAAGATGAGCCGAGGTTTTGCACTGATCGCCTGGCCGGCGAAATACGATGATACCGGTGTGATGAGTTTCATGATCAGTCATGACGGCCAGATATTTGAAAAAGACCTGGGGCCTGATGGTGAACAGTTGGCGCAGTCGATGAAGCTCTTTGACCCGGATGACAGCTGGAAAGAGGTCACGGCAGATCAAGACTAGACCCTGCAGTAAAACAACCGCTGCGCCGGTACTTCGGTACCCGGCGCCATCGGTAAGACCACGCCAATACCCGCCTCGATCCATCAACGTCAGCTGTTCCCGTGCAACGCCCGTCACGTTGGACAAAACACCGCTCGTTGCACGTCATCTTCCCTGCGCAGCGCGATATTTTCGAGTGCTCGATGCCAGGAATCCAGTGCACAAAGTCTTCGTTCCTTGGCCAGCGTCAGCAGGTTTCTGAAGGAGTTCATGGCAGCGCAATCCCGGAGTTATTTCTGAATGGCATGTGAATGGCGAGGGAGATCGGCTAAAGAATTTCGTATACCCTAGCGCTATCTCACTCCAAACGACCGCCGACGTGAACCTACCAAAACTCAACGCTCCCGACCTTGGCAATACGCCTTCGACCTCGGAAATCATCACCCGTCATTTGCGGGACGCGATCGTCGCCGGGCATTTTGCCGAGGATGAACCGATTCGCCAGGACGACATTGCCCGCCAGTTCAACGTCAGCAAAATCCCGGTGCGCGAGGCCCTCAAGCGGCTGGAGGCCGAAGGCCTGGTGATGTTCCAGCGCAATCGCGGGGCGATGGTCACGCGGATTTCCGATGCGGAACTGGCGCAGATGTTCGAAGTGCGCATGTTGCTGGAGGACAAGGTGTTGCGCCTGGCCATTCCCAACATGACCGAACAGACCTTCGAGCGTGCCGAGCGTATCTGCCAGGAATTCATCGGCGAAGACGACGTCGGGCGCTGGGCCGAGCTCAACTGGGAATTGCATTCCTGTCTTTACGAACCGGCGCAGCGGCCGTTTCTGGTGAGTCTGATTCGTTCGGTCAACGACAAGCTGGAGCGTTACCTGCGTATGCAGATGAGCCTGTCCGCCGGCAAGGAGCGCGCCGATCACGAGCATCGCGAGATCCTTGCGGCCTGCCGTGCCGGGGATGTGGACCTGGCGGTGAAGCTGTTGGATGAGCACATTGCCGGGGTCTGCAAGACCCTCTTCGAGCATCTGCCCCACGCTCACTGATCGCTGCGGACACTGTGCTGATTTCGTCATCGGCACAGGTTAAATCCATCAAGCCGACACCCGACCGCACGGGCCACTCTAGCGTTCACTCAACCGAATGGACGTGGCCCTCCCATGAAAAACATCTCCGTCATCGACTCCCACACCGGCGGCGAACCGACCCGTCTGGTGACCGCCGGTTTTCCTGATCTGGGCAGTGGCAGCATGGCTGAACGGCGCAAAATCCTCGCCGAACAGCATGACCAATGGCGTGCGGCGTGCGTGCTGGAACCACGGGGTAGTGATGTGCTGGTGGGTGCCCTGCTCTGCGAACCCGTAGACCCGAGCGCCTGTGCCGGAGTGATTTTCTTCAACAACAGCGGTTACCTGGGCATGTGCGGTCACGGCACCATCGGCCTGGTGGCTTCTCTGGCGCACATGGGCAAGATCGGGCCCGGCGTGCACAGCATCGAGACGCCGGTGGGCACGGTACAAGCCACCCTGCACGACGACCATTCGGTCAGCGTACGTAATGTCCCCGCCTATCGTTATCGCAAAGATTTGGCATTGCAGGTGCCGGGTATCGGTCAGGTGACCGGCGATGTCGCTTGGGGCGGCAACTGGTTTTTCCTGATCGCCGATCACGGCCTGCGGGTGTCCGGAGACAACCTTGAGGCGCTGACCGCTTACACCTACGCGGTGCAGCAGGCACTGGAAACCCAGGGTATTCGCGGTGAAGACGGCGGCCTGATCGATCATGTCGAGCTGTTCGCCGATGACGATCACGCCGACAGCCGCAACTTCGTACTTTGCCCTGGCAAGGCCTACGATCGTTCACCGTGCGGCACCGGTACCAGCGCGAAACTGGCGTGCATGGCGGCTGACGACACCTTGCAGCCAGGGCAGATCTGGCGCCAGGCCAGTGTGATTGGCAGCGAGTTCGAAGGCTCCTTCGAATGGCAGGGTGAGCGTATCGTGCCGACCATTCGTGGCCGTGCCTTCATCAGTGCCGAAGCCCGTTTGATCATTGAACAGGACGACCCGTTCGCCTGGGGCATTCGCCCATGAACCGGGGCCGTGTGGCCGATGTGATCGTCATCGGCGCCGGCATCATCGGCGCGGCTTGCGCCCAGGCGCTGGCGCGTCGCGGCTTGCAGGTGCTGGTACTCGATGCCGGCCTGCATAACGCGACGGCAGCGGGCATGGGCCACTTACTGGTGCTCGACGACAACCCGGCCGAACTGGCCCTGAGTGATTATTCCCTGCAACGCTGGCGCGAGCACGCACCGGACTTGCCCGACGGCTGCGCTTACCGTAACAACGGCACGCTCTGGCTGGCCGCCAACGCCGAGGAGATGGCAGTGGCCCACAGCAAATGCCTGAACTTGCAGGCTCAGGGAATCGCCTGTGAACTGCTCGGTGCCAGTGCCTTGCGCCAGCGTGAACCCGAACTGCGCGAGGGCCTTGAAGGAGGACTGCTGATCAAGGGTGACGGCATTCTGTATGCGCCGGCCACGGCCAACTGGATGCTCGACACGCCGAACATCCGCCAGCGCCGGGCACACGTCACGGAGGTCGATGGCCATCGGGTACGCCTCGATGACGGCCACTGGTTGAGTGCCGAAGCGGTGGTGCTGGCCAACGGTGTTCAGGCCAATGAACTGTGCCCTGAGTTGCCCATCGAGCCGAAAAAAGGTCACTTGCTCATCACCGACCGCTACCCCGCCACCGTCACCCACACCCTGGTGGAACTGGGTTACGTCACCAGCGCCCATAACGCCAAAGGCCCGTCGGTGGCCTGCAATATTCAACCGCGTCCGACCGGGCAATTGTTCATTGGTGCCTCGCGGCAATTCGGCACGACCGACCCGCAGGTCGAAGGCTGGATGTTGGCGAAAATGCTCAAGCGTGCGGCCGAATACATGCCGGGGTTGGCCCGGCTCAATGGCATCCGCGCCTGGACCGGTTTTCGTGCCGCCAGCCCCGACGGCTTGCCGCTGGTGGGTCAGCACCCACAACGTCAGGGCTTATGGCTGGCGGTCGGTCATGAAGGACTGGGGGTGACCACCGCGCCCGGCACCGCGGATTTGCTGGTCGCGCAACTGTTCAACGAAACCCCGCCACTGGCCGCGCAACCCTATCTGCCCCAGCGTTTCCTCGGAGAACCTGTGTATGCCTGAATTGATGCTCGACGGTCATGCCCTGAGGGTCGCCGACGGTACCAGCGTCGCCGCAGCCCTGGCGTTGGGCGGCAACGGTTGCAGCCGCACCTCGGTCAGCGGTCAACGGCGCGCACCGCTGTGCGGCATGGGCATTTGCCAGGAATGCCGGGTGACCATCGACGGTCGCCGTCGCCTGGCGTGCCAGACCCTGTGCCGTGACGGCATGCAGGTGGAGACACACCCATGAACGAATACGCCGATCTGTTGATCATCGGTGCCGGCCCTGCCGGCATGGCCGCCGCACTGGCAGCAGCACCCAGTGGTGCACGCATTGTCATGCTCGACGACAACCCGTTTACCGGCGGGCAAATCTGGCGCGACGGCCCTCAAGCCAGTCTCCCCGCTCAGGCCCGTCACCTGCGTGAGCGGTTACAGTCCCACGGCAATATCCGCCATCACAGCGGCACTCGGGTGATCGCCAATCCCGGCCTAAAACAATTGCTGGTCGAAGACGACGATCACGGCTGGCTGATCAGCTATGACAAATTGATTCTGTGCACCGGTGCCCGAGAGTTGCTGCTGCCCTTCCCCGGATGGACGCTGCCTGGGGTCACCGGCGCCGGGGGTTTGCAGGCACTGATCAAATCCGGACTTTCGGTGCGTGATGAGCGCGTGGTAATCGCCGGAAGCGGGCCACTATTATTGGCCAGTGCGGCTACCGCAAAAATACACGGAGCATCGGTGCTACGCATCGCCGAGCAAGCTTCGCTCACGGCGGTCGCCGGTTTCGCTGCGCAACTGCCGCGCTGGCCGGCGAAATGGTTGCAGTCGTTCAGCTTGTTCAACCGTCATTACCGTGCAGCCACTCATGTACTGGCAGCCCTTGGCTCCGAACGACTCGAAGGCGTGCGCTTGCAACAGCAAGGCAAAATCGTCGAGCTGGAATGTGACCGGCTGGCCTGTGGGTTCGGCCTGATCCCGAATATCCAATTGGGTCAGGCACTGGGTTACGCCATCGAAGGACAGGCGTTGGCGGTGGATATCTGGCAGGCCAGCAACCGCACCGATCATTACGCGGCAGGTGAATGCACCGGATTCGGTGGCAGTGAACTGGCCTTGGTGGAAGGTGCGATTGCCGGCCACGCCGCAGTGGGCGACGTTGTAGCAGCCCGCCAACTGTGGCTGCGCCGGGCACGCTGGCAGGGGTTCGCCAATGCACTGAATCAGGCATTCGCCCTCGACCCGCGACTCAAATCCCTGGCGCGCCCCGACACCTTGGTTTGCCGTTGCGAAGATGTGGCATACGCAGCATTGGCTGGGCACACGGACTGGCGTGAGGCCAAGCTGGCCAGTCGCTGCGGCATGGGCGCCTGCCAGGGGCGTGTGTGTGGCGGTGCGGTGCAGCATCTGTTTGGCTGGCAACCCTCAGCGCCGCGCCCACCGTTCAGCCCGGCACGTATCGAGACGTTGATGTGCCTGGACGACACCCCGCCCGCGTGATGATCGCATCGGGGGTTTCGGCCACGCTGCCGAGCCACTATGATCCCGGGGGTCGACATCAGGCCCCCTACGCCATGTACCCCTCGCTCACCACGTTTAAACCCTGTGACTTGCCGACGCTGCTGAACAGTCTTCAGCCGATCGCGCCGCTGCTCGATACCCTGTCGGACGTGGTGTTTTTCATCAAGGATCGCGAAGCCCGTTACGCCTTCGTCAACCAGACGCTGGCGCGGCGATGCGGTTTCAAACACAGTGAGGAACTGCTGGGACGCACCGCTGAAATGGTCTTCCCGGAAAAGTTCGGCCCGCTGTACGCCGAACAGGATCGACGGGTGCTCTCCAGCGGCCGGGTACTAGCCGACCAGTTGGAACTGCACCTGTATTTCGGCAACCAGCCGATCTGGTGCCTGACCCACAAACTTGCCCTCAAAGATGAACAAGGTCGCATCGTTGGCCTGGCCGGCATTTCCCGCGATTTGCAATCGCCACAATCGAATCATCCTGCTTATCAAAAGCTCGCCGCGGTGGATTCGCATATCCGTGATCACTTTGCCCGACCTATCAGCCTTGCCGAGTTGACGGACATTGCCGGGTATTCGGTGGCGCAACTGGAGCGTCATTGCAAACGGGTATTCCAGCTCACACCGCGGCAGATGATTCACAAGGCACGGCTGGAAGAGGGTTCACGGTTGTTGTTGCATAGCGATTTGCCGATTACCGAGATTGCCTTGCGTTGTGGGTATACCGACCATAGTGCTTTTAGCCGGCAGTTTCGGGCGTTGACCAGTTTGTCGCCGAGTCAGTATCGCGACAATCAACACTGAACCTATAACATTCTCATGAGCCTGTCTGGCACTGAGGCTATCGGTTTTTATGACGCTGCGTGGATGATGGTTGACGCGGGCAGGTTATTGATCTGCTGCATAGATGACAGATTGTGCAGTATCCAATGTAGTGGGACGACGAGTGAAGTAGGTATCACCTTCAACGGTGTGGATCTCATAATCCGTTTGGGGCGCAGTTTGGCCCAATGCAACGGTATGCTTGATGATTTTCAGTACTCGCTGAAACATCACAGCCTGAGTACCGTTCCGGGTTGGTCCGGTGAGTACGCTCACATTTTGAAACCAGCCGTCGTTCCTTTTGTTCGCCACCAAGGTGTGGCTCAGCGCCTCAAAACGTTCCAGGCGGGTAAACCCCCAGAGCGTCTGTTCCTTGACCGCCTTGCCCGGTGTGGCAGAACCAGTGAATACAAACAGGTTGATATCCGGATTGTCTTCGCAGAAGAAATCATAGGGTACCAGCCCGTCCACCATTTTCTGCCCAGATACAAATCCCTTTTTATGAACCAGAAACATGCCCACCTCCCCTCAATGGCATCACTCAGAAAATCAGCAAACGTTGAGTAAGCTTCAGTGAGAAGTCTACTGAGACAGAGCGTACAGGGCGGTCAAGGCAATGTAATTTCGTGTAAAGATCAAGCCCGATGGGGCAAACGAATATCCATGATCAACCCACCAGACGGCTCGTTGTACGCCGTAATAGTGCCGCCATGCACCTCTACCGCCCTGGAGGCGATCGCCAGTCCCAGGCCGAAACCGCCGCTGTGCTCGCCGATACCACGCTCGAAGGGATGGAAAATGCTCTGCAGCCTGCTGCTTTCGACTCCTGGCCCCTGATCGATAATTTGTACGGTCAGGCTTTGTGTTGGCAGATCGACCGCGGCGCAGACCCGCACCGTACTCACCGACCGGGTATGACGCACTGCATTGCGAATGACGTTCTCGAAGCACCGATACAACAGCTCGCCGTTGACACGGCTGACGAAGGCCGGACAGGCCTGCAGACTGACCCGACAATTTTTTATCTGCGCCTCGAATTGGGCGTCCTCGACGATTTCCGCCAACAACTCGATGACATCCAGTGATTCACACTCGAAACTCTCGGGCCGGCCCTGTAAGCGCGCCAGGGTCAGCAGGGCCTCGATCAGCGTATCCATGCGTACCGACTCGCGCTCGATGCGCTCGATCATTTCCAGGCGAGTCGGGACCTGATGCAACAGCCCAATGGCGGCCTGCATGCGCGTCAACGGTGAACGTAGTTCGTGGGAGATGTCGTGCAACAGATGCTGCTGAGCCTCCACCAGTAATTTCAACTGGTTGGCCATTCGGTCACAGTCCTCGGCCAGGTCGACGATTTCATCGCGGCGCCTGCCCATCATCGGTTTGACCCGGGTATCGAAGTGCCCCTGCGCGACATCGCTCATCGCCCGCCGCAAGTAGGCCAACGGCCAAGCCAGATAGTAGGCCAGGTACCCGCTAAACAGCGCACTCATCACGGTGCCGACGATCAGCGGAGTCAAACGCCCGGGCCTGCCATTATCGTCGCGACCAGGAAAACGAGAGGACCTGAGCGAAAGTGTGACCCCCTCTTTACTGATGAACGAGCGCTCATAAGTCGGTTGCGATACCGGTGAGCCGGCCAGCAACTGGCCAGCAACGTCATATACGCCAATGGCCTGACCAGGAGGATGCTGCCAAATCGCCAGGAGTTGCTTGCCCGATTCGATGCCAAATTGCTGCAGCAGCTGTTCCTCACTGACCAGGACAACCTCCAGATGAGGATCGCCGGGGCGGAAGTTTTCCAGGATCAGAATGCCCAGCCCGACAAAGAAGGTCAGGCTGGTAGCCAGCCAGAACGCCAGGAACAGTTTCCAGTACAAGCGGCTTGGCCTCATCATTCCGCGATCAACAGATAACCGAGGCCACGCACACTCTGAATCCACGCGCTGGTGTCGGAACGCGGCCCCAGTTTTTGGCGAATGCTGCTGATGTGCACATCGATGCGCCGGTCATAGCGGGTCAACGGATGCCCCAAGGCATTGAGCGACAGCTCCTGTTTACTCACCACTTGTCCTGCCCGTCGGGCCAATTCTTCAAGCAAGCTGAACTCGGTACTGGTCAGGCCCAGCTCGCGCCCATGCCACTGAGCCTGACGCTTGCCCGGCCACAAGGTCAGAGTGCCGCTCTTGATGACTTCCATGGCTGGCTGGCTCATCGATCGCACCCGACGCATGATCGCCCGCAAGCGCGCCACCAGTTCACCCGGAGAGCTGGGCTTGGGCACGTAGTCATCGGCGCCAAGTTCCAGGCCGGTGATCCTGTCGATATTGTCGCCACGAGCCGTGAGCAAAACTACGGGCACCTGGCTGCTGGCCCGGATACGCCTGAGAACCTCGATACCTGACAGTCTCGGCAACATCACATCCAGCACCACAATGCCATAACGACCCGAAAGCGCGTGGTGTTCGCCCTCCTCGCCGGTGTGCACGGCAGTCGCCTCGAAGCCTTCTCGCTCCAGGTATTGGCAGAGCATTGCCGTCAGTTCCTGGTCATCGTCGACTAGCAATACGGAGATCATGGCGGGCTCTTGATTGAACATCGTCGCATTATCTCTATTGCACCGCGCACCGTCATCGCTTCAGTCCAACCTTTACCTAACTTGACACTAGGTTAACCGCACCAAACATCCCGCGCTTTTATGCTTGATATCCACCCGCCTGGCCCCTGTGCGGTGACCCGTCTACGGCGAGTTATCCAGGCGTGCCTGCGCTGCTTGTCGATGTATCCTGGAACAACTTGATGAATTTTTCGCACCTTCTCTGCTCGGTTGCGCTGCTGCTCAATGCCACACTTGCGCACGCCCAAGGCTTCAAAATCTCCGATATTCGCGTCAATGGCCTCCAGCGGGTCTCCGCGGGTAGCGTCTTTGGTGCTTTGCCGTTGAACGTCGGTGAACAGGCGGATGATCGTCGCCTGGTGGAATCCACTCGTGCGTTGTTCAAAACCGGGTTCTTTCAAGATATCCAGCTGGGCCGCGATGGCAACGTCCTGGTCATCACGGTAGTCGAGCGCCCGTCGGTCGCCAGTATCGAGATCGAGGGTAACAAGGCGATCTCTACTGAAGACCTGATGAAAGGCCTCAAACAATCCGGTCTGGCTGAAGGCGAGATCTTTCAGCGTGCCACGCTCGAAGGTGTGCGCAACGAACTGCAGCGCCAATACGTCGCCCAGGGTCGCTACTCCGCCACCGTCGACACCGAAGTAGTGCCGCAACCCCGTAACCGTGTCGGGTTGAAGGTCAATATCAACGAAGGCACCGTCGCGGCTATCCAGCACATCAACGTGGTGGGTAACACCGTTTTCCCTGAAGAAGACCTGATCGACCTGTTCGAACTGAAGACCACCAACTGGCTGTCGTTCTTCAAGAACGACGACAAGTACGCGCGTGAAAAGCTTTCCGGTGACCTGGAGCGTCTGCGCTCCTACTACCTGGACCGTGGCTATATCAATATGGATATCGCTTCGACCCAGGTGTCCATCACCCCGGACAAGAAGCACGTCTACATCACTGTCAACGTCAACGAAGGCGATAAGTACACCGTTCGTGACGTCAAGCTGAGCGGTGACCTGAAAGTCCCTGAAGATCAGATCAAGTCCCTGCTGCTGGTTCAGAAAGGCCAGGTGTTCTCGCGCAAGCTGATGACCACCACCTCGGAATTGATCACCCGCCGTCTGGGTAACGAGGGTTACACCTTCGCCAACGTCAACGGCGTGCCTCAGCCCCATAATGAAGACCACACGGTCGACATCACCTTCGCTGTGGATCCGGGCAAACGTGCTTACGTTAACCGTATCAACTTGCGTGGCAACACCAAGTCCGAAGACGAAGTGCTGCGCCGCGAAATGCGTCAGATGGAAGGTGGTTGGGCTTCGACCTACCTGATTGATCAATCCAAGACGCGTCTTGAGCGCCTGGGCTTCTTTAAAGAAGTGAACGTCGAAACCCCGGCTGTGCCAGGTGTCGATGACCAGGTTGACGTGAACTACCGCGTTGAAGAACAGGCTTCCGGTTCGATCACTGCCAGCATTGGCTTCGCACAAAGTGCCGGCCTGATCCTCGGTGGTTCGATCACTCAGAACAACTTCCTGGGTACCGGTAACAAGGTCAGCATCGGCTTGACCCGCAGTGAATATCAAAGCAAGTACAACTTCGGCTTTGTCGATCCCTATTTCACTTCGGATGGCGTGAGCCTGGGCTACAACCTGTTCTACAACCACACCGACTACGATAAATACTACGGTAACGGCGCCTCGTACTATTCCATCAACAGCTTTGGTGCCGGAACCTCGCTTGGCTATCCCATCAATGAGACCTCGCGGGTGACGTTTGGCCTGATGGCACAACATGACAGCATCGAGCCTGGCACCTATAGCGCGGATGAGATCTACGACTTTATCCAGCGCGAAGGCAAGGAGTTCACCAATTTCAAGGCGAGTCTCGGCTGGTCGGAGTCGACCCTGAACCGAAGTGTGCTGGCCACTCGCGGCCATTCACAGAACCTGAGTCTTACGGTGACGGTGCCGGGAAGCGACTTGAGCTTCTACAAGATCGATTACACCGGGCAGACCTATCTGCCGGTCAGCACTGCCACATCACTGCGTTTCCATACCAATCTCGGCTATGGCTACAGCTACGGCTCAACCGATGGCTTGCCTTTCTATGAAAACTACACGGCGGGTGGCGAAGGGTCAGTTCGCGGTTTCAAAAACGGCACCTTGGGTCCGCGCAACACCCCCGCCACCGGGAAGTATGCCAGTGCCGGTCAAGCCTATTATTCCGATCGGGACACCGACGCCTTGGGCGGCAATGTGCTCATCACCGGCGGCGTGGAATACCTGTTTCCGATGCCCTTCATCAAAGACACTAAATCCGTACGCACTTCGGTGTTCTGGGACGCGGGCAGTGTCTATTCGAACAAGTGTTATTTGAGCACCACTCAAGGGTGCAACGGCGTAGATCTGAACCAGATGGCAAGCTCGCTGGGGGTTGGCGTGACCTGGTACAGCGCACTGGGGCCGCTGTCATTCAGCTTGGCGCTGCCGATTCGAACTCCCGATAACGCTGAAACGCAAGTGTTCCAGTTCTCTCTGGGAAAGACCTTTTGACCCATGTGTGGGAGGCCATTGTAGAGGGACCGGCAACTGTTATGCCGGAAGGGAATTACGGGCTTCTCACCCATTTTTCGCCAATCGGTGTTCCTTAAAGGGGCGCTCTGCTTCCCGTTGCTCCCATACGTAACACCAGCCACTGGGGCCCACGAGCCCCCCCCTGGGCATTACTACCCCGGTCATGTCGCTCCAAGCCCCCTACCTCAAGGTCTACCAACTAATTCACCTCAAGGACTGGAAATAGGCACGCCACTTGCTATTGTTAATATCGTATACGAAATCCTCAATACGATATTCAACAGCACTTCACACGAACGAGGCCTCTATGAAAAACCCCGCATTTGCCGTAGCCCTCAGCGCTGTTCTCAGTACCCTCTTTGTCGCCAACGCCCAGGCCGACAAGCTCGACGACATCATCGGTGCAGGCAAGCTGCGCTGCGCCGTCACCCTGGACTTCCCGCCCATGGGTTTTCGCGATGCCAGCAACAGCCCGGCCGGTTTCGATGTGGACTACTGCCGCGACCTGGCGAAGATCCTCGGGGTCGAGGCTGAAGTGGTCGAGACGCCGTTCCCGGACCGCATTCCGGCGCTGGTCTCCGGACGCGCCGACGTGATCGTCGCCTCCACGTCCGACACCCTCGAACGGGCCAAGACTGTTGGCCTCACCGTGCCCTACTTCGCCTTCCAAATGGTGGTGCTGACCCGCGACGATACGGGCATCAACAGCTTCGACGACCTCAAAGGCAAACCCGTGGGCAACACCAGCGGCACCTATGAGGCCATCGCCCTGGAAAAAGACGTGAAGAATTGGGGCACCGGTAGCTTCCGTGCCTATCAGTCGCAGAACGACACCCTGCTGGCCGTTGCCCAGGGCCACATCGACGCCACTGTGGTCACCAACACCGTCGCCGCCGCCACCCTCAAATCGGGTAAATACAAAAACCTGAAAGTCGCCGGTAACGCCCCCTACGTCATCGACTACGTCTCCCTCGGCGCCAAGCGCAACGAGTATGGCCTTCTCAACTACCTCAACCTGTTCGTCAACCAGCAGGTGCGCACCGGTCGCTACAAGGAGCTGTTCGTCAAATGGGTCGGCACCGATATCTCGCCGGCCAACCTGACCGTGCCACAGGTCTACTACTGAGATGTCCGGCATGCCTAGGTCCGTTTCTCTGACCGGTCGCAGCCTGGTCGCGGGCGCCGCTCAAGGTGCCCTGCTGTTCGCCGATGTCGGGCTGAGTTTCTGGGGCGGGGTTGACTCCAGCAGTGGCGAGGTCATCGATCGCCACCACCCGCTCAGCGGCGAATACCTGGCGGGGCGTGTGCTGGCGATTCCCAGCGGACGCGGTTCGTGTACCGGCAGCAGTGTGTTGATGGAACTGATCAGCAACGGCCATGCACCGGCGGCACTGGTGCTGGCCGAACCGGATGAGATCCTGACCCTGGGCGTGCTGGTGGCGCAGACTATTTTTGCCCGTTCTCTGCCGGTGCTCTGCATCGGCCGGGAGGCCTTCGCGACCTTGCACGATCAGGCCTTCGCCCGGGTCGACGGGGCCATGCTGAGCCTGTTCGAGCACCTGCCCGGCGATGCCTGGCAGGCGCTCGACAAACCTTTATCCAACACCGATAGCCGCGCTTCAATCGAGCTCACCGAGTTTGATCGGGCGCTGCTCGACGGTCAGCATGGACAAGCTGCGCAAATGGCCATGCGCATTGTTCTGCGCATGGCCGATCTGCAAGGGGCCCGACGTCTGGTGGATGTCACCCAGGCGCACATCGATGGTTGCATCTACACCGGACCTGCAAGCCTGCGCTTTGCCCAACAATTGGTGCAGTGGGGGGCAAAAGTGCGGGTGCCCACTACCCTCAATTCGATTTCCGTGGACCAGCGCCGCTGGCGCGAATTGGGCATCGACCCGGCCCTCGGCGAGCCGGCCAGTGCCTTGGGCGATGCCTATATGGCGATGGGCGCGCAACTCAGCTACACCTGTGCACCTTACCTGCTCGACAGTGCGCCCAAGGCTGGCGAGCAGATTGTCTGGGCCGAATCCAATGCCGTGGTTTACGCCAACAGCGTGCTCGGCGCACGCACCCTGAAGTACCCGGACTACCTCGACATTTGCATCGCCCTCACCGGCCGTGCCCCACTGATCGGCTGTCACCTGGACGCGCAACGCAAGGCCCGCTTGCAGATCGAGGTGCCCGGACTCGGTGAACTGGACGATGCCTTTTACCCGTTGCTCGGATATCACATCGGTGCACTGGCCGGCAGCCGCGTGCCGCTGGTATTGGGCCTGGAAAACCGCAAGCCGAGCCTGGACGATCTCAAAGCGTTCGGCGCAGCGTTTGCCACTACCTCGGCGGCACCACTGTTTCATATCGCCGGGGTCACTCCGGAGGCCATCGACCCGACACAGGTACTGGAAGCGGATGCATCCATACCCGTGGAAAAAATCCGCCTGAAAGACCTGCTGGTGAGTTGGCGCGAGCTCAACAGTGCCCGTGATCACCGGGTGGATGTGGTGTCGCTGGGCAACCCGCATTTTTCCCTTAGTGAATTTGCTCATATGGCGCGGCTGTGCCGAGGTCGGCACAAACACCCGAACGTCGTACTCGCCATCACCTGCGGTCGCGCAGTGTTGGAGCAGGCACGCCAGGCCGGACACATCGCGGTGATCGAGGCCTTCGGCGCCACCCTGGTCACCGACACCTGCTGGTGCATGCTCGGCGAGCCAGTGATTCCAACCGCCGCCACCACGCTGATGACCAACTCGGGCAAGTACGCCCACTACGCACCCGGTCTGGTGGGTCGCAAGGTGCATTTCGCCAGCCTTGCAGAGTGCGTCGATGCTGCGTGTAACGCCACGGCCAGCGGGCGCCTGCCGGCCTGGCTGCAACCTGCCGCCCAACTGGAGAGCCCTGCGTATGTTTGACTACACCTTCCAATGGCGCTCAGCCCTGCGCGCCTTGCCGGATATGCTCGCCGGCGCCGTGGTCACCTTCGAGACCGCGGCACTGTCGATGATCTTCGGGGTACTCATCGCCCTGGCCCTGACGGTCATGCGCGAAAGCAAAAACCCGGTGCTGAGTGGTATTGGTAATGGCTGGGTATCGATTGCCCGCAACACGCCATCACTGTTCCAGATCTACATCCTTTACTTCGGCCTCGGCTCGCTCGGATTGCATGTCAGCTCGTGGCTCGCGCTGCTGGCCGGGATCACGTTCAACAACGCGGGTTACCTGGCGGAAAACTTTCGCGGCGGGCTCAAGGCCGTGCCGCAGACCCAGGTGCGCGCCGCTCGGTCACTGGGCATGAGCGCCTTTCAGACCTACCGCATGATCATCGTCCCGCAGCTGCTGCGAATTGTGTTTTACCCGCTGACTAACCAAATGGTCTGGGCGGTGTTGATGACGTCGCTGGGGGTGATTGTGGGGCTGAACAATGACCTGACCGGGGTGACCCAGGACTACAACGTCAAAACGTTCCGCACGTTCGAGTACTTCGCGATTGCGGCGGTGCTGTATTACGCCATTGCCAAGACGATCGTCGCGACAGCCCGGCTGTTTGCCTGGCGGTTGTTTCGTTACTGAGGAGTTGTCCATGTTTGCCACCGGTTTTTCCTCGAATGACCTGATGTTTCTACTCAATGGCGCTTGGGTCACGCTGCAATTGACGTTCTGGTCGATCATCCTCGGCTCCATCGCCGGGTTGCTGTTCGGCTTGCTGCGGGCCTTGTTGCCACGGGCCAGCCTGCCGCTGGCCTGGGTGCTGGACGTGTTTCGCAGCGTGCCGTTGTTGATCCAGTTCGTGCTGTTCAACTCTCTCAAAAGCATCGTCGGCCTGAACATCAGCGCCTTCAGCGTCGGTTGCATCGTGCTCGGGGTGTACACCGCCGCGTACTTCACCGAGATCGTGCGTGGCGGCGTGCTAGCGGTGCCCTTCACGGTGCGCCGGGCCAGCCGCTCACTGGGCCTGAGTTTCTTGCAGGACCTGCGCTGGATCGTCCTGCCGATGGCCACGCGAGTCGCCTTCCCCGGCTGGCTGAACCTGGTGCTCGGTGTCATGAAAGACACCGCGTTGGTGATGTGGATCGGCATCGTCGAACTGCTGCGCGCCTCGCAAACCATCGTCACCCGCATCCAGGAGCCGTTGCTGGTGCTGTGCATCGCGGGCCTTATCTACTACGTCATGAGCCTGGTGGTTGCACGCCTCGGCGCTCGTCTGGAAAGAAGGTGGCAGGAAAATGATTGAAATCGACAACGTACACAAATCCTTCGGCAACCTCGAAGTGGTCAAGGGCGTAAACCTGACCGTGAACAAGGGCGAGGTGGTGTCGATCATCGGCGGCTCCGGCTCCGGCAAATCCACCCTGTTGATGTGCATCAACGGCCTGGAACCGATCCAGAAAGGCAACATCCGCGTGGACGGTGTCGAGGTCCATCACAGCGCCACCGACCTCAACCGTCTGCGACAGAAGATCGGCATCGTGTTCCAGCAATGGAACGCCTTTCCGCACCTGACGGTCCTGGAGAACGTGATGTTGGCCCCGCGCAAAGTGCTGGGCAAAAGCAAAGCCGAAGCCGAGGAACTGGCGGTGCAACAACTGACCCACGTCGGTTTGGGCGACAAGCTCAAGACCTTCCCCGGCAAGCTGTCCGGCGGTCAACAGCAGCGCATGGCCATCGCCCGCGCCCTGGCGATGTCACCGGACTACATGCTGTTCGACGAAGCCACTTCAGCCCTCGACCCGCAACTGGTGGGCGAGGTTCTGGACACCATGCGCATGCTCGCCGAAGACGGCATGACCATGGTGCTGGTGACCCACGAGATCCGCTTCGCCCGCGATGTGTCCGACCGTGTGGCGTTCTTTCGCAATGGGCTGGTGCATGAGATTGGGTCGCCGGATCAGGTGATTGGTAACCCGGTGCATGCGGAGACTGCGGCGTTTTTGAAATCAGTGAAATAACCCAAGGCCAACTCAACCCTGTAGGAGCTGGCTTGCCAGCGATGGTCGTCAACGATGACGCGTGCAGTCTGGATAAACGCGTCGTCCTTGCAATCTTCGCTGGCAAGCCAGCTCCTACAGTGATCGGTGTCGACCACCCATTTTATGTACACCACCAAATCCTGTAGGAGCTGGCTTGCCAGCGAAGAGGCTCTAACAGGCAACACAAGGAGGAAACCATGCGTTCATCAAAAGTAATCCATGTCGTCAGCTGCCACGCCGAAGGCGAAGTCGGTGACGTGATCGTCGGCGGTGTCGCCCCGCCGCCCGGCGCCACCGTGTGGGAACAGTCGCGATGGATCGCCAAGGATCAAACCCTGCGCAACTTTGTGCTCAACGAGCCGCGCGGTGGCGTGTTTCGCCACGTCAACCTGCTGGTGCCGGCCAAGGACCCGCGGGCGCAAATGGCCTGGATCATCATGGAGCCGGCGGACACCCCGCCGATGTCCGGTTCAAACTCACTGTGCGTGGCCACTGTGTTGCTCGACAGCGGCATCCTGCCGATGACCGAGCCGCAAACCCGAATGGTGCTGGAGGCTCCCGGAGGTCTGATTGAGGTGGTTGCCGATTGCCGTGATGGCAAAGTCGAACGGGTCGAAATCAAAAACGTGCCGTCCTTCGCCGATCGCCTCGATGCGTGGATCGAAGTCGAAGGTCTCGGCTCGCTCAAGGTGGATACCGCCTATGGCGGTGACAGTTTCGTGATCGCCGACGCCAAGGGGCTGGGCTTTTCCATCAGTCCGGACGAGGCCGCCGATCTGGTGAACGTCGGGCTGAAAATCACTCGGGCGGCCAATGAGCAATTAGGGTTTGTGCATCCGCTGAACCCGGAGTGGTCGCATATTTCCTTCTGCCAGATCGCGGCGCCCATCGTCCACGAAAACGGCATTGCCACCGGCGCCAATGCGGTGGTGATTCAACCCGGCAAAATCGACCGTTCACCCACCGGCACCGGCTGCTCGGCGCGCATGGCCGTGTTGCAGGCCAAGGGCCTGATGCAGGTTGGCGAACGTTTTATCGGTCGTTCGATCATCGGTTCCGAGTTCCACTGTCGCATTGACTCGCTGACCGAAGTGGCCGGCCGCCCCGCCATCTACCCGTGCATTTCCGGGCGGGCCTGGATCACCGGCACCCACCAATTGCTGCTCGATCCGAGCGATCCATGGCCACAGGGCTATCGCCTGTCCGACACCTGGCCGGGTGCTTGAGCGCTTAATCCCTGAACACCCAGACCAACGGCTACTAAATCTCCCCAAAAACCCGAAAAAGCACTGGCCGAATCTTTTCATTTTAAATATCGTATACGAAATACACTTAACGATCCGGAGGCAACAAATGAGCAAACGTATTAACTGGAGTGGCGTCTTCCCCGCGGTGACCACTCAATTCAACGATGACTTCACCATCAACCTGGATAAAACCCACCAGGTGATTTCCAACGTGATCCGCGATGGTGTGTCGGGCCTGGTGGTGTGTGGTTCGGTAGGCGAAAACACCTCGCTGACCGCCGAAGAAAAAATCGCCGTCACCGAAGTCGCTGTCGATGCTTCTCGCGGCCGAGTACCGGTGATTTGTGGCGTGGCTGAATTCACCAGCGTGCAAGCGGCCAAAGTCGCCAACGCCGTGCGCAAGGTCGGCGTCGATGGCGTGATGCTGATGCCGGCGTTGGTCTATAGCTCCAAGCCCTTTGAGACCGCCGAGCACTATCGCTACGTGGCAAAAAACGCCGACGTGCCCCTGATGGTCTACAACAACCCACCGATCTACAAAAACGACGTCACCCCGGACATCCTGATTTCCCTGGCCGACTGCGACAACGTGGTGTGCTTCAAGGATTCCTCCGGCGATACCCGCCGTTTCATCGACGTGCGTAATGAAGTCGGCGACCGCTTCGTGCTGTTTGCGGGCCTGGATGATGTGGTGCTGGAAAGCATCGCCGTCGGTGCCGAAGGCTGGGTCTCGGGCATGTCCAACGTGTTCCCGAAAGAGGGTGAAACCATTTTCCGTCTGGCCAAGGCCGGGCGTTTCGCCGAAGCCATGCCGATCTACGAATGGCTGATGCCGATCCTGCACCTGGATGCCCGTGCCGACCTGGTGCAGTGCATCAAACTGTGTGAAGCCATTGCCGGTCGCGGCAGCGCGCTGACCCGTCCGCCACGCCTGGCCTTGCCGGAAGCGGATCGGGTGTTCGTCGAACAAATCATGGCCAAAGCCCTGGCGAACCGTCCGCAACTGCCGGACGTCGGTCTCTGAGTGATTGCCGGGCGGGCCTTCACGGCCCGACCCGGCTGCCTGTTTTTGCGCCTCTACAGGAAACGTCAGTATGCCCAACCTTCAAGACACTCAACGCGCAACCACCCCCTGCGGACTCAAACGCGTCGTGGCCGCCGCCATGGCCGGTACTGTCGCGGAGTGGTATGAATTCTTTCTCTACGGTACGGCCTCGGCATTGGTTTTTGGCCAACTGTTCTTTCGCCAGACCGACAGCCCCGTCGACGGCATCATTGCCGCGTTCGCGCTCTACGCCGTGGGCTTTCTCGCCCGCCCGCTGGGTGGCCTGGTGTTCGGTCACTACGGTGACAAATTTGGCCGCAAGCGCCTGCTGCAACTGAGCCTGGTGGTGGTCGGCATCACGACGTTCCTGATGGGTTGCCTGCCCGGGTTCGACCAGATCGGTTACGCGGCGCCCGTGTTGCTGGTGCTGTTGCGGCTGATCCAGGGTTTCGCCTTTGGCGGCGAATGGGGTGGCGCGATCCTGCTGGTATCCGAACACTGCCCGGACAATCGCCGTGGCTTCTGGGCCAGTTGGCCGCAAGCCGGTGTGCCAGCCGGGAATCTGGTCGCGACGGTCGCCTTGCTGCTGTTGTCGTCGAACTTGTCTGAAGAGCAATTCCTCGCCTGGGGCTGGCGCGTGGCGTTCTGGTTCTCGGCGGTGGTGGTGTTGATCGGCTACTGGATTCGCACCAGTGTCGATGACGCACCGATTTTCAAGGAAGCCCAGGCTCGTCAGGCGCAAACCAAGCAGCAACAACTGGGCGTGACAGAAGTGCTGCGTCACCACTGGCGTTCGGTGCTGGTGGGCATCGGCGCGCGGTTTGCCGAGAACATTCTCTACTACACCGTTGTGACCTTCTCCATCACCTACCTCAAGTTGGTGGTGCATAAGGACACTTCAGAGATTCTGTTTCTGATGTTCGGTGCTCACTTGCTGCACTTCTTCCTGATCCCGCTGATGGGTTACCTGTCCGATCTGGTCGGGCGCAAACCGGTCTACCTCGTCGGCGCCGTGCTCACCGCATTTTGGGGTTTCGTCGGCTTCCCGATGATGGACACCGGGAACAACTGGCTGATCATGGCCGCCATCACCCTGGGCCTGGCCATCGAATCGATGACCTATGCACCGTATTCGGCGCTGATGGCTGAGATGTTCCCGACTCACGTGCGCTACACCGCCCTCTCGCTGTGCTACCAGGTGGCGCCGATTTTTGCCGGTTCCCTGGCCCCGCTGATCGCGATCACTCTGCTCAACAAGTACCACAGCTCGACGCCGATCGCCTGGTACCTGGTCGGTGCCTCGCTGATTTCCGTCGTTGCCGTAGGGCTGACCCGGGAAACCCGTGGCAAGTCGCTGCACGCGGTGGATGCCGAGTCCGCCGCGCGCATTGCTGCGCTGGACACCACCGTCCCCGCAGCCCCGCGCCGGAGCGATTCACTGGCGTGACCCAAAACCTGTAGGAGCGAGGCTTGCCCGCGAAGGCGGTGTGTCATTCACCATCAATGTCGGATGACACACCGCCTTCGCGGGCAAGCCTCGCTCCTACAAGGGTTGTATTACCTTTTACCCGACAGGAGTTTCCATGCCCCAGATACTCGGCCACAACTACATCGGCGGTACACGCAGCGCCGCCGGCAGCATTGCTCTGCAAAGCCATGACGCCAGCACCGGCGAGGCGCTGCCCTTCTCTTTCATACAAGCCACCGAGGCCGAGGTGCACGCCGCCACTCAGGCCGCTGCCGCTGCATTCCCTGAGTTTCGCAACATGCCGGCGGCACGCCGTGCGGATTTTCTTGAAGCCATCGCCGCACAACTGGATGCCCTGGATAACGAATTCGTCGCCCTGGTCACCCGCGAAACCGCATTGCCGAACGCACGGATACAGGGTGAACGCGCACGCACCAGCGGCCAGATGCGCCTGTTCGCCCAGGTCCTTCGTCGCGGTGACTTTTATGCTGCACGCATCGACCGCGCCTTGCCCGAGCGTCAACCGCTTCCACGCAGCGACCTGCGTCAGTACCGGATCGGCGTCGGCCCCGTGGCGGTGTTCGGCGCCAGCAACTTCCCGTTGGCGTTCTCCACGGCCGGCGGCGATACCGCTGCGGCCCTCGCCGCCGGTTGCCCGGTGGTGTTCAAGGCCCACAGCGGACATATGGCGACCGCCGAACAAGTGGCCGATGCAATCATCCGCGCTGCCGAGCAGACCGGCATGCCCAAGGGTGTGTTCAACATGATCTACGGGGCGGGTGTGGGTGAAGCCTTGGTCAAACACCCATCGATCCAGGCCGTCGGTTTCACCGGTTCGCTCAAAGGTGGCCGTGCACTGTGCGACATGGCTGCCGCACGACCACAACCGATTCCCGTGTTCGCCGAAATGAGCAGCATCAATCCGGTCGTGGTGTTGCCCGAAGCACTGAGCGTTCGCGGCGACAACATTGCCAGCGAACTGGCCGCCTCTGTCGTGCTCGGCTGCGGCCAGTTCTGCACCAACCCGGGATTGGTCATCGGCCTGCGCTCGGGGCAATTCAGTGCCTTCACCGAGTCCCTAACTGCGCTGCTGGCTGAACAACCGGCGCAAACCATGCTCAACGCCGGCACCCTTGGTAGCTACGAAAAAGGGGTGCAGGCATTGCTCAGCCACCCGGGCGTGACCCACCTGACCGGTCATGGCCAACACGGCAATCAGGCGCGCGCCCATCTGTTCAAGGCCGACGTCAGTTTGCTGCTCGAAGGTGATCCATTGCTACAAGAGGAAGTGTTCGGCCCGACCACCCTCATCGTCGAAGTAGCCGACAAGGCCGAACTGGGCCAGGCGCTGAACAGTTTGCACGGTCAACTCACCGCGACCCTGATTGGCGAACCACAGGACCTGCATGAGCACGCAGAGCTGCTGGCCCTGCTGGAACAAAAGGTCGGTCGGGTGCTGTTCAATGGTTACCCCACGGGCGTCGAAGTGTGTGATGCGATGGTGCATGGCGGTCCCTACCCGGCCACTTCCGATGCCCGTGGCACCTCGGTCGGCAGCTTGGCCATCGAACGTTTCCTGCGCCCGGTGTGCTACCAGAATTGCCCTGACGCGCTCTTGCCCGACCCGCTGAAAAACGCTAATCCACTGGGCATTGCCCGACTGGTCGACGGCAACAGCCACCGAAACCCGATCTGAAAAACACGCGGACACCTTGTAGGAGCAAGCTTGCTCGCGAAGGCAGTGTGTCAGTCAACAGGGATGTTGACGATGCCGGCCCCTTCGCTGGCAAGCCAGCTCCTACAATAATCAATCAAGCCAACAGCGCTTTTAGGTCGTTATACAACGCCTCGGGAATCTGCACCCCTTCCACCAGGCTATGCGCCCGCGCCTCGTATCGCCGTTGGGATGGCAAGCGTGCGCCCTGCCCTTCGATCGCCTGGAACAACACTTCGGCCCTGGCCAAATGTGCCTCCGTCGAGTCCCCCAAAAAACGCCGTGGATCAAGGGCAATGATCAATTCACCATGGTACGGCGACGACTTGCTGCCCGCGTCGTAAGCCAGTGACTCGGCGCTGGTGAGGTCACCGATCAACGGCCCGGCAATCAGCTCCACCATGGCCGCCAGCGCCGAGCCCTTGTGCCCGCCGAACGTCAGCATCGCGCCGCGGTCGAGCACGACGTTGGCATCGGTGCTGGACTGCCCCTGCGCATCCACGCCCCAGCCCTCGGGGATCGCTTTGCCGGCACGGCGGTGCAGTTCGATGTCGCCACGGGCGATGGCACTGGTGGCGAAGTCGAACACAAAAGGATCATGTCCCTGACGGGGCCAGCCAAAGGCAATGGGATTGGTGCCGAACACCGGCAAGCGCCCACCGGCCGGGGCCACCCAGGCATGACTCGGATTACACGCCAGCGCCACCAGGCCGGCAGCAGTCAACTGCTCGATCTCCACCCACAGCGCCGAGAAATGCACACAGTGATTGATCGCCAACGCCGCGATCCCGTTGACTCGGGTTTTCTCCGTCAACAGCGGCAAACCCGCCTGAAAAGCCAGCTGCGAAAAACCACCGCCGGCATCCACCCGCACGATCGACGCCGCCTGATTGATTACCTCAGGTTCGGCGGTGGCCGAGACTTTGCCGGCCCGCAGGGAATTGACACACCCCAGAATCCGGTACAAACCGTGGGAGGCACAGCCGTCACGCTCGCCGGCGATAACCGTCGCCGCCACCGCACGCGCATGGGCCTGGTTAAAACCGTTGTGCAACAGGATCGATTCGGCCAACGCATGGGCTTCGATCAGGGTCAGTCGGATCATGGTCATCTCCTTGGACAGACCGGTCAGGGTGGTCTATTCGAGGCGATAGGGCTTGATGGGTTTGCACGGGGGGAGTGACGAAATCAGCATAGGTGCTTCATCAAGGACCCGCGACAGTGCAATGACGAGCAATGCACTGTCGCCCCTGTCGGTCAGGCCTTCGTACTTCGTGCAACCGGCACCACCACCGCCGATTTCCTCGCCAACAGGTAGTAAAGAACGCCCGGCACCACCAGCCCGACGATCCAGGAAATATCCACGCCACCCAGCTGCGCGACCATCGGCCCGGAGTAGAAGTGCGTGTCGACAAAAGGCAGCTGGATCAACACGCCGCTGACATACACGCTGATACCCAACACGTTCCAGCGACCGTAACGCCCTGCCGGGTCGGACAAGGCCGGGATGTCATAGCGCTCCTTGTTGATGAAGTAGTAGTCCACCAGGTTGATCGCGCTCCACGGGGTGAAGAACGTCAGCAAAAACAGGATGAAGTACTTGAACGAGTTCAGGAACGAGTACTGGCCGACCAATGCGAGCGTGGTAGATGCCGCGACGATCAGCAATACAAACAGCATGCGCTGGCGGGCGGTGATTTCCAGGCGACTGCGGAAACCGCTGATGATGGTGGCCACGCACATGAAGCTGCCATAGGCGTTAAGCGTCGACACCGTGACCTTGCCGAACACCACGCTCAGGTACAGCAGCGACGCCATCACCCCGGTACTGCCCAGGCCGACGATGGTCGCCACTTCGTGACCGCGAAAGTTGGTGCCGGCCAACGCAGCGGCAAACACCCCCAGCACCATGGACGCCTGGGCGCCTAGCACAGTCCCCAGGCCGACGGCGGTGAAGGTTTTCCAGGACGAGGTTTTGCTCGGCAAGTAACGCGAGTAGTCGGCCACATACGGGCCAAACGCAATCTGCCACGACGCCGACAGCGACACCGCCAGCAGGAACGTGCTCCAGCCAAAGTGGCGGTTTTCCAGGAGCAGGCCGATGTCGTTGAGAGTCATCAACCGGGTGAACAGGTAGGCGAAGGCGATGATGCCCAGCACGCTGGCCACCCTTCCCACCAGGTGAATCACCCGATAGCCGAAGATCGTCAGGAACGCGATGCACGCGGCAAATATCAGGATGCCGGTGCTGTCGCTGACGCTGATCAACTGGGCAATCGCCTGCCCGGACAGGACCGCGCCGGTGGCGCTGAAACCGAGGTACATCAGGCACACCAGGACAATCGGGATGGCCGCGCCGTACACCCCGAACTGCACACGACTGGAGATCATCTGCGGCAACCCGAGTTTGGGTCCCTGGGCAGCATGCAAGGCGACGACGGCGCCGCCGAGCAACTGGCCGATCAGCAAACCGATCAATGACCAGAACACATCACCCCCCAACACCACGGCCAGCGCCCCGGTGACGATCGCGGTGATTTGCAGGTTGGCACCCAGCCACAGGGTGAACTGGCTGTAGAGGCTGCCATGACGCTCGGCCTCGGGGATGAAATCGATCGAGCGTGTCTCGATCAGGGGACTTCGTTGCTGATTATCGTGGAGCTGAGTCATTATTTTTATTCTCTTCAAAGGTAGAAGGCATTCACACAATTCAAGGTGGGCATGGGTCATGCCGATCAGTTAAGCCACAACACGGTCCGTAGCAGCTGGCGAAGCCTGCGTCCGGCTACGCAGCAGTCGTGAAATCAGACGATGCGGTGTTTCAGGTAGACCGCAAACTCAGGTTTACGACTGCTGCGCAGCCGGACGCAGGCTTCGCCAGCTGCTACAGAAATTGCGTTAACGCAGAAATTTTTTAACTGATCGGCATTAGTGGGAATGGGGTTATTTTTGTTGTTCGGTCATGGCCACTTGTCCCACGAACGGCGCTTTGGCCCACACGACTTTGCCACCGACCACCGTCATCAGCACCGCGTTGCGAGCCAATTCATCTTCAGGCACCTGCATGAAGTTTTTGTCCAGCACGATCAGATCCGCAAACTTGCCGACCTCGACCGAACCGACGACGTTCTCCAGCTTCAGTTGCTCGGCGGCGTTGAGGGTAATGGTGCGCAGCACTTCGGCACGGGATAGCGCCGGGTCGGCATTCAGTCGGCCGGCGTACTTGGGGCCATAGCTGTGCGGGTTCAGCGGATCACCGGAACGGGTGACACCGATCTTCAGCGCCAGGAACTCGTCGAGCGGGTCGACAGGCCAGTCGCTGCCATACGCCACCCGGCCGCCAGCGCGGGCGATACTGCCCGAGGGTTCCATGCGGGCAAAACGTGCAGGCCCGAGGTGATCGCTGGTGCCGTCGACCGTGGACGGCGCTTGCTGCGCCCACTGGAAGGACATGTTGGCAGTCACGTCGAGGGACTTGAAGCGTCCATAGTCGGCGGGGTCCACAGACTCGTTGTGGGTGATGGCCGGGCGAAAACCATTGCCGGGCAATTGCTGGCGCACGTATTCGATGCCATCGAGTGAGTCACGCACGGCGCGGTCGCCGGTGGCGTGCAGGTGCGGGTCGAGGCCGGCTTGCACGGCTTGCAACAGCAACGGTTTGAGCACTTGCGGCGGGAAATACAGCTCGCCAACGTTTTTACCCGGCGCCCATTTTGGCGCCTTATCGGTGCCAGCGTTGTGCAGGTACGGCGTCAACATCGCACCGGTGTCCGCCGGCGCATTGATGATGCCATCCATGAACAATTTGACGTGACGCATACTCACCCCCGGCGCGACTTTGGCGTCGCCCTGGTCGTAAGTCGCGGCCATCGCCTTGGCCTCGGCGATGGTCTTCGTCGGGTCGGCCGCTGCGGCCGCCGGGTCCAGTTTTATCGCCAGCAAGGCCCGGGCGGTCAGCTCACCCGACTGCTGCAAGGTGGTGAACGCTTTGCCATTTTCCGGCCCCGACAAGGCATCGAAGAAACTGGTGATGCCCTGTTGACGCATGGCGTCGAGCGCAGCGCGGGTCTGGTTGAGTTTTTCGGCATCGGTGGCCGGAGGCACCACGGCGGCCATTGCGTCCGCTGCACCGTCTTCGCAGATGCCGGTGAGGTTGCCGGCACTGTCGCGCACATACTTGCCATCACTGGGGTTGGCCGTGTGCTTGTTGATGCCAGCGACCGCCAGGCCGCGCGAGTTGGTCAGCACGGTATGAAAATCGGTGGAGCGAACCTGAATCGGCCGGTTGGTCTTGAGTGCGTCCAGCGTCGATTTGTCGGGGTCGCCATCGAGTCCGTCCATGCCCATCCGGTCCCAGCTGCCGACTTCGAGCCAGACATCAGGCCCCTTATCCTTGTCGGCATCCAGGCACGCCTGAATGGTGTTCTGGAACTCTTTACGCGTCATGGTCTGGTATTTCAGGTCGCACAAAGTCATGGCACGACCGCCGTCGCCCGGGTGCATGTGCGCATCGATGAACCCCGGCATCAGCATGCGCCCCGCCAGATCGATCAGCTGGGTTTGCTTACCGATGTACGAGGCAACCCCTTCGTCATTGCCGACATAGACAATCTTCCCACCCGTGACGGCAATCGCTTGCTGCACCGAGTTCTGGCCATCGACGGTGTAGACATAGCCGTTGCGCATGACCATGTCTGCCGGGGTCGAACCCTGCGTCTGGCACCCCACCAGCGCCAGACCGGAAAATGCGGTTGTCGCCGCAACGGCGACAAAAAGCCTGGAAAATTTCAACTGCCTCACCTCTGTTTTTATAGTTTTGGAAGAGGCCCGAACAGCCTGCGCGCAAGCCCCTGATATGCAAGGCATACCCTATAGCGCGCGGGCTTTGGATGGACCTCCACAAATGAGGAGGGGTAAGGCGATTAGCTGGCCTGCCAGACAGGCCTATCTAGATTTATTCAGGATCACTTAATTTTCACCACCAATACGCGCTTGTATTTGCGAAAGGAAATCGTCAGGAAGCATTACATTGCTTAGAGAAAAACGTTGATTCGTCTCTTTTAAATCAATGATAAGCGTCTTGAAAAATGGATTACGCCGAACTCGGACTGAGCGTATTTCTTCGTTCAGGATCAGGTCTTGACGATGAAAACCAACAGCCTCATCACGAAAAATCAATCCTTCGGGGACAATGGATATGCTGACTTTATGGTCACGCCTTGCGAAGATGCTGGTGGCGCCAAGTATTATGGTCACCAGCACTGAGATACCAATCGGCCACAGCCCTAAATAACCACTAAACTGGAGAATAGGAAAAACAAGCAGAAGTGTCGTCACGATGCCACTTGCACAAAACCAACTCATAATTCCAAGTCCAACTTCCAAATCAAAACCAGCCTGCATAATTTTTCCTTTTTTTAATGGTGACGCTGCTCAACGACATGTCGAGTACCTTTAGCGTTCCAGATCAACTAGGCGCGTGGTAGGACCGTCGGCTTTCAGACGTTCAGAGACAACTTTCGGCCATAAGTTGCGGGAGCGGCGTTTGGCGAGGCTGTAGGTGAGTTCTTGAATGCGACAGGTGGGATAGAAGCAAAGATCGAGTACTAAGCCCAGTACATCGATGCCACGTAAAAAATTCTTGCCTCCGCTTTCTTGCTTCGCGTGTTTTATCCGTTCCAGTGTTTGCTTGAAGCTGTCGCTCATTTTGGTTCGCACGGATAGTTGGCTTTTTACAAATGTATCCGACTCACTGTGATTACCGTGCTCGTCGAACCAGGGGCCATTGTTCATATAGGAGCGGATGTACTCCCAAAAGCCTTTCTGCATCGCCAATGATTTACCGAGCGGTGAGCCGAGGCTGACCATCAGTGCCGTATCCGGGGTTTGAAATTTCCAAACCTGAATTTCCAGCGATGCGCTTTGCATGCCGCCGATGTGGGGGCCGACTAGTTGAAACTCATTGGCTACGGCAGAGATGCCTTCCCACGGAGTGTGGAACAGTTCGCCGTCGTGATCGAAATATACTTCGCGGGTGCGACGGTTAAACAGAATAGGTAGCGGTAGCGGTCGTAGAGTTTCCCATAGAAATGGCACTACAAATAGCGGAGTACATATTGAAAGCATTATGAAAAGCCCCTCAACTTCACCGCTGTGTACAAGACTGACAAGTCCAAGCCCGATTCCTGCGACCCCACCAATACCGCCCAACACACCCGTCATCAGCCCTCGGCAAGAATCACCTCCTGATTGCAACGCCAAGTAATGCTCGGTGTGTTCATCGGTAATAAATAGCTCCATCGGCTGTTCGCCAGTGGACTTGTTCGCTTCAAGCGCGACGATGGGCGTAGAACTATAACGTGGTGCTTCTGGCATATTCATATCCATGCTCGTTCCATGATTTTTACTGCTGGCAGCGTCAGCCCTTCTTGTGGGGAATAGATCAACTCGCCTTCGATACGCTTCAAGTCCCGCACTCCGTTCTCATGGTACACACGGCGATAAGGAGTGATGCCAACGGGTACAGGAATGCGACTGCCACTATGTAGAGCAAAGTCTTTGCCCGTCCATTCGACCTTTTTAATTTGCTCCGAGTGATAGCCGAGCGTATCACCCCACACTTCGATGCCCTTGAAGTGAATCATCGTGTCGGGCAACGGTACGTTTTCACCCGGCAGTTTCAGCATCAGATAGGTGGAGGTGACCTGTCCTTGGTAGGGATGCATTTCCGCCAGCCGGCGAGCATCAAAACTGATCGGAAACAAAATGGGGTACAGCTTCTCCATGGACAGGGTGTAGCTGTTCGACCAAGTGTCGTCTGGACTAATCCCAAAACGGCTGTTTTTTACCCACTGTTCCAGAGGCGAGTCTGCTGTATAGAGCCGGGCAATAACCCCGGTAACAATCACCAAGGTGAGGCCAAGTATTTTTATGGCCACATGCGGTGCAACATTCATCCCCCCCGCAATGGCTGCAGCCTTACCGATCATCACGGCGACTTGTGCGGCACGGTAAGCCCGGAAAAGTTTTACATAGAGCACGATGCCGGCCAGTTCGGCGCTGGCGATAGCCAAATTCGTCGCCATGGTGTCGAAATCGCCTTTTTGGTACGCCTCAAAGGCTTCTATCCCATAGATCACAACGTCGAACGCCAACACAGCAACCTGCGCCCCCGCGGTAATCGCTGCGCGCCCCAAAGTTTTAATCAACATTAGTCTTGATGAGACTGAAAATTTCCCGGTCTGGCGGACAGCCATTTCCCAATTAACTTCACCGACTCGCTGCCACACAGCTGCGCCTGCCGCACCAACTCCAAATGCAGCCCCGACTGCGGCAAAGCCATTTTTTACCGTTTTCTTATCAACAAATGCACTACCGGACGAAGCAAAATTCACCCCCGCCACCAACGTCACAATGGACTTGATCGGCGCCTTACTCAGCGCACTTTTCAACTCAAACACACTGCTCAACTCAACATTCGCCGCCAGATTCACCGGCAACGGTGGCAACTTGGTACTAGCTGGCACCAGGTGCATGAAGGGGATACCGTCAGCCACCCCGCTGGCCACCGGTGCAACGTTCAAAGCAGCAGGCAATGTCTGGCGTGTCCCCATCAAATCGCTGAACCACTCGCCCATTTGGCGCGGTGTGACGCCGGAGGTCTGGATGCGTTGGTCGCTGCGGGCAAGGGCTGCCGCCATGTACACCCGCCCGACTGCGCTGGTGGCATTGTCCGCCTGATGCAATTGCAGCGCCGCGACGGGGGCGATGGCCAGAAATAGCGCTTCGAGACTGGATGCAGGCTTGTGTTGCTTCAGTTTGTCGGCGGTTTTGTTCAGCGCATCGGCATAACCGAACGCTCTGGCGAGTTTGCTGGCGCCATCTTGCACAGCCGCCTGGTTATCGCGGGCCACATCACTGAAGTCCACAAGGTATTTGATTTCTCCAACACCCAGCCGTAACGGCAACCCAAGCAACGCCCAAAGCAACCATGGCTTACCGGCCCTGTCACCATCCAGACTGAGGGTAATGGCCTCGGCCCCGACACTGGTGCTGGCCGGTCCGAGGCAGGCTTCAGCAAAATGCAGTTCCAATGCCTCACGGGCAATCGCCTGAGTAATGTCGAAATGACCGCAAGCCGTGTCCATGCTCGACGGACCGAAGATTTGCAGGGTGTTGAACCACGCCACCCAGAGTTGGGCCAGGCGCCGCGTGTCGGCGGTGTACCGATCATTCTGGATGTCTTGATCTTTCCATGCCCGCTGGAGTTCGTCATAGCGAGTGATAGACGGCAGTTGTGCACTCAGTTGCCGGTCGCCTTCGCTCAGTGACTTGAGGACACTGGCCATCGCCCACTTTTCTGCGTGATGTTCCTGATAACTGTCAAACCCAGCCTTGCGAGCACGCATCAACGCGGCAAGGTCGAGCAGCACGCCCCAGGCATCATCAATGACCGCGTAAGTCTGTTGTTCGCAGCGCGCCATCTGCTTGCGTACTTTCAACCAGTCGGGCGCGTGCTCCGTTTCAGGCTGAGCGCTCCAGCCATACAGTGTCGCATCGGTGTATTCGCCAATCTGCTTGGCTTGGGTGTCGACCTTTCCGCTGAACGGTGCAACACCCGGCACAAAACTGCGCATGATGCGTTGGCGCACGGCAGTGTCCGTTTTAGTGGCCAGATACTGCGGCTCACTCCAACGAATGGGCGACCAAACCAATCCGGCAGGATCGCCCGCTCTCAACACCAAGTGAGGTTTGACCCGATCATCAATGACCTTGCCAGCACGGGCCGTTTGCTTGAACTGAGCCGCCTCGACCTGAAACTCCACCAACCTGGGCGGGTTGCTTTCCCAGACGTACAACCAACCATCGCGCAGTAAGCGGCAGGTGTAATTCAGCGAGTGTTGGCTCAAGTCAGGATGACGGGGCCCGAGTTCGGGAAAGTGGCCCTCCAGCGCAGGCAAATCATAGGCACTGGTATCGACAGCGGTTGTTGGACCGAGGGCATATCGAAGTGGCAAAACGGCGGCGAAAATCGGGCAGGTTCCGAAGCGCGCGGGATCGGGGGTGCTCATGTATTGTGCTCCATGCAGGCTGGCAGGCTGAGGGCCTGCAAAAGCGCCTCGGGCAGGGTGATTTGTGCGGTCACCCCGTTATTGGCCGGCGCCAAGTCGTATTCAGCCCTTTCGTTTTTCCAAGCGCACACCGCCGAATCCGAATGCCGTAACCAGACGCTATCAACGCCACACCAGAAACCTGCCGGCCACTGCGCGCCTGCCATCCAGGCACGGTTCAGTGCGGGACCATCGGCCAGACGTAACCAGAACTCCCGTTGCTGTTGATCAAAAATACGCAAGCGACGTTGCAGAACCGGAAGCAGTTGTTGGGCACTTTTAGAAGTGGCCAACCACACTCCTCGCTGCAAATCCCTACCGCCCCACCACGCGGTATAGGCGACAGTACCCAATGAGGCATTCAGTAAAAATGGCCCCGCCCCGGCAATCGGTTCGTACGCCGTACCTTTGAACAGCGATTGGGGAGTGTCCGGGCCGTAGTGTTCGCCAAGCCAATCGATAGCGTCGTCATACTGAGCGCCATCCAGTAAAAGCAGGCCCTTTTCCATAGTTTCGGCGGTCATGCTTGAGCCTCCTCGGCGTCCTGAGTCTCTTGAGCGGCATCACACACCGGACAAATCCCCGTGCTGGCTTCACGAAACACGATGTTTTGTTTGAGCAGGGTTTCGCTGGGAAGGGTGTTAATGACCAAGACTTCGGCTGCAAGGGGATTCGCTGACAGCGCTGGTAGCGCTGACACACCGGCCACCGGCGCCCCACCCTGAACAATGGCCACGCTGCTGAAAATCCCGGCGGCGTTGATCACGATGTGCTGACCGCCACACTCAATCGTCAAGCTCGAATCGCCCTTGATCACCACATGGGCAGCAGTGATATGCGCGTGCGGCCCGGCCTGAATCACCAGCGTGCCTTCTGCCGTCGTGCTGCTGTTGCCGCTGATGGTGATCAGTTCATTGCCGCCAATCACGGTGTTGCGCGAACCTTCGGTGGTGTGCAACTCGTCGCCCTTGATCAGGCTGGCGCTGTGATGGTCGACCTGTTCGAAGCGGTCGTTGCTGATCAGGCTGTGGCTGTCACGGGTGATCTGTTCGCGGCGGTCGTTACCAATGTTGGTATCGCTGTCGTTGAGGATCAGTTGTTCGAGGTCGCGTTGGGCGCGCAGGTAGATTTTCTCCTGCCCCGCGCGGTCTTCAAGCGACAGTTCGTTGTAACCACCGCTGTACGGGGAGCTTTGGCTGCGCAAGACGGTTTTGGTTTTGTTTTCGGGCAAGGGGTATGGCACCGCATTGACCTTGTTCGGCGCGCACCCGGTAATGAACGGATGATCGGGATCGCCGTCCAGAAAGGTGACGACGACTTCCATGCCGACACGCGGAATCGTCATCGCGCCGAAATGTGGACCCGCCCAGTGCGTCGAGACGCGCAGCCAGCAACTGCTTTTTTCACTGTTGAGTTCGGCCCGGTCCCACGGCAGTTCGACCTTCACGCGACCATATTCATCACAGTAGATCTCTTCGCCGGCAGGTCCGGTGACGCGGGCGGTCTGGCTCACCAGCAGCGTTTTGCGTGAGCGCATCGGCGGCCGGTAAATCACGTCCCATGGCAGGACGCTGAAGCGGTTGCGATAGCCTTGGGTAAAGCCGTCTGCGGGTTGGACGTCGCTGGTGATGGCCTCTTCCAGTGACTGAGGCTGTTTTCCGCAGTGCGTCACGCTGAGCAACAGCCACAAGTCGTTGCAGGCTTTGCGGGGGTGATCGGTCAGGTCAAAAAAGTGCCCACTGCGCAGGCTCGGCTGATCGCTCCGACCCTCGATCAACTGGTAATCGGCACGGTGCCGCTCCAGGGCCTGGCGCACGAGCTGTTTGCCGCGCTGTTCGTTATCGATCAAAGCCCGGTAACGGTAGTCTTCAAGCTCAGGAGTGAACTCGGCCGTGAAGCGGTTTTCCAGCAGCAGATTCGGGCGTTGGAAGTCGTAGTGCCGGCGCGTGGTGGTGCTGGGGCGGGTGCTGAAGCGCATCGAGAACTGGCTGACGACCGGTTCGTCAGCCACCATGCCGGAGTCTGGTTGATAAGCGGTTTCGCCCAGTTTGGGAAACCAGGTCTGGTCGTCGGTGAACACCAGCACATGGCCTTGCGGTGAATGCTGGTAATGCCACGCGATGCCGTCTTCGGCGCACAGGCGCTGGACCAGCTCGTAATCACTTTCCCCATACTGCGTGCAGTACTCGCGCTCGGGGCTGGTACTGACATGGAAGGTAAACGCATCGGCCTGTATGCCGTGACCTTTGAGCACCTGAGCAATGATTTGCGGCACGGTCAGGTGCTGGAAAATCCGTTGGTCGTAGCTGAACTGCAGATAGTGCAGCGCGGGCACCAGGGTCAGTTGATAGCGGGTCAGGCGTTTGCCGGACTCACCGACGAGCACGCCTTCGATGCGGCCATGAAGACCTTCGCCGTGATGACCGAACTCTAGAAAGGCGGGCTGGCTGAGCAGGCTCTCGAGATCGACATCCGGGTTTTCGCTGACCAACTCGACCTGGATCGCGTACAAGGCGCTGATGGCCTCGACACCGTCGAAGGCGAGGACTTTGAAATCGTTGCGAACCGTGGGGATGTGCAGCGCGAAATGCGCCGTGTTGGCCGAGCCGAACATACGCTTATCCTTAAGCAAAGAGGAAATGAAGCGCGATGTCCAAACCGTCCATGGTCTGTGCACGCGAAATGGGCGCGCACGGTACCAACGGGGGGCAATGAATTGATGCCGGACAACTCCGCATAACGCGTAAGAGATTTCCGCAACTCAAAATATTGCTTCAACTAACGAGAGGGGCAGTAAAACAGATGAGGAGGTTGCAGAAAGTAGGTTTGCGCGATCCGCAAAATAGCGATCGATAAGCCGAGGTGTTGCCCCCGATACATCGGGGTCTCCCCACACTTAGTTGAGGCGCGTCACATCCGCCAGCGAGTTCGGTGAACGCAGAACAGAACCCAACTCAACCTTGCTCTTCACCCCCAGCTGCAAATAGCAGTTGCGTAGATAGGTGCGCACGGTCGCGGGGCTCAAGCCCAGAATTTTGGCAATTTCCTTATAGGAGTGACCCGCGGCAAACAACATCGCCGCCGTCCGCTCCCGTGGCGCCAGCACGACCCCACGCGACTGGGTTTCAAGGGACAAAATGACGTGCCTGGCATTCGGGCTGAGGGTCAGCGCACAGCGTCCCAGGCGTATGACGCACGGCGCTTTTTCCAACTGACCGATCACCTGCGTCGGCAGTATCGACCCGCTCCACCCCGGCACTTCGCGCTGGATCGCCGCGCACAGGCTGGCGCCCACGTACAGCAGCGTGCCGTCCATGCGCGCAACCCCGAAGTCGCTGGCACCGTTACCGGTGTCGATTCGGATCATGTCTTGCACCTGGAATCGCCACAGCTGCAACAGGTGGTCGCAGAACGCGGAAAACAAAGCGGCCTCACTGTCGTTGAATGCCGGTGCCTGTTCACCGCGATAGAGGCAGACAAAGAACATCAAACCGCTTTCGGGCAACTCGAAGGTGATGCACATCGGGTGGTAGAGGTCGTGACGGCGAGCGAATGCGTCGACCTCTTCATGGGGATCGGTGAAGCCGCTGTCGCGCACCACGGCGCCCGGTTGGCTCAAGGTGTCATGGGAGAATTTGTCGCTGCCCGCGCTCTTGTGCCATTCAGCGGCAAACGATTCGGGCAGATCGATGCGCCCGTGCATCCAGCTTTTCGGCGCCGCATGGGCGTCCGACGTGGACATCTCTCCCCACCACGCCGAAGCAAACGGCACCAGTGGGCGAAAGGCTTGCAGCCCGTCTTCGATGAATTGCGAGGCACCGCGCTCCCGAGCCAGTCGCCCGAGGTGCAATACGCAATGATTGAATGCCTTGAGCATCGCCATCGACGGTGTGGCGCCGACCTCATTACCCTCCTCCATCAATTTGATCCTGTTGGCTGCGTGGCATTTTTTTCGACCATGCCACAAGGTCAGTGATGGCGTCCACAAGCCCCGTATTCATGCACAAACCGGCAACAGTGTTTGTCCTTCTGGCCGCTGTTTGAGGCAAGGACTACCCCCTAGCATCGTCCCTACCCCGTGAGCATTCAGCACGAACTCACAAGGTGAAAAACGGACGATCAAACCGGTCGCCCAGCCATCCTCAAACGATACGGTGAACACCATGAAACTTTCGAATATCGTGATCCTGCTGGCATTCGCCAGTGTCGGTGCACCAGCCTTCGCCGACGATAACAGCTCAACGGCCGCAACCGCCAAGACCCCGGTTGAAACCTATACCTACGACACCCACCTCGACATCAAACGCGTTATCAGCGTGACAGACGTGGGCGACCAGTGCGGTCCGGTGTCGGCGCAAATGACGTATGAAGACTCTCACGGTCAGCAACACGTCCTTGAGTATCAAGTCATGGGGACCGGGTGTTCGAACGGTTGAGCAACGTGCAGACGATGGAGGGTCGACACTCCATACCGGCGGCACTGGCGATTATCTGTTTTTCGTTGAGCTCACGATCTTTTCATCGCAGGCCAGCAAGACCGGAATGTAATCCTTGAGAAAATCCACCCAGGTCTTGATTTTCGCATCGACGAACTTGCGTGATGGATAGATGGCAAAGACATTCAGCTCTTCAAAATGATACTCAGGCAACACCCGCACCAACCTCCCCGCTCTCAAACCGTCCACGGCAGACGCAATCGGTTGAATGCCGATGCCCATTCCGTTGCTGATCGCGACCGTCATCGCATCGGCGGTATTGACGTGAAACGGCGACAACGGTGTGTTCACCGTCTCCACGCCTTCAGGCCCTTCAAATATCCAGTTTTCTGCCGGCATCACGGTGTTCACAATCCTCAGGCAATCATGTGCGCCCAGTGCACCTGGCGCGTCGGGAACGCCGCGTTTCTTCAGGTATGCCGGTGAGGCGCAGAGAATGCTGTAGGTAACGCCGAGCCGCTGGGCGACGAAGCCTGAATCGGGTAAATCCCGCGCCAACACAATCGACATGTCATAGCCTTCTTCCAGCAAGTCCGGCAGCCGATTGGTCAGGGTCAAATCAAACATGACCGAAGGATGCGTCTCTCTGTACCGGGCGATGGCGTTGATCACGTAGTGATTGCCAACGGCTGACATCGCATGAATTTTCAGCCGGCCCACGGGCCTGGTTTGAGCGGTCCCGGCTTCCTCGTCGGCTTCACGCATCTCCTCAATGATCTTCTCGCAGCGTTGCAAATAGCGCAGGCCCGCTTCGGTCAGGGCCAGGCGCCGGGTCGTGCGGTTGATCAGGCGCGTTTGCAGCCGTGCCTCCAGGCTGGAAACCGCTTTGGAAATGTTGGTGGTCGAGGTGTCCAGCATCACCGCTGCGGCCGTGAAGCTGCCGCTCTGGGCCACCGCGATGAAACAACGCATGGTTTGGAAAACGTCCATCGGTTTTGCCTCAGCGCACAATTGACCCATCAAAAAAAAGCGGCGGCCTGAGATCAGGCCGCCGCGCTAGCATGGGTTACCTTTTGCCCGGGATAAAGCCCGGGATACCGGTTTCCACCACCGAGTTGAAGCGCACTCGGGTCGTGATGTCCTCCTTGATCTCAAGCATCGCCCGGTGCGGCAGCGTGGCAATGTCAAAGTTTTCCTGAATATGGCTCAGTGTTGCAGACGTGGTCAGAAACGCCACACCACGCTGCACCGACCAGGCCAAGGCGACTTGCGCCGGGGTTCTCTGCACGTGTTTCGCGATGCCGGTAAGCACCGGATCTTCCAGCACCGCAGGCTGCATGCCATGGCCGAGGGGTGCAAAGGCGAGGACGATGATCCCATGCTGTTTGCAGAACTCCAGCAGTTCCCATTCCGGCAGATAAGGGTGGGATTCCACCTGCACCACGGCAGGTTTTATCCGCGCCACTTCAACAATCGCCCGCAACGCCTCCAAGGTGATATCCGACAAGCCGATGGACTTGCAGCGCCCTTCATCCACCAGCTGTTCAAGCGCCCGCCATGTCTCGAGCAAGGTCACGCCCGAGTCGTAAATCATATGGCCGAACGGGTCTCTTGGTTCCTGGTCATCGCCGGGTTGAAAGGCAAACGGCGTATGGATCAGGTAGCAATCAATGTAATCCACCTGAAGTCGGCGGCAACTGGCCTCGAAGGCCGGCAACACCCGCTCCGGGCGATGGTTGGTGTTCCACAGTTTGGTGGTAATGAACAAGTCCTCGCGCCCGGCCTTGCCCGTGTCGAGGAAGGCCTTGAGCGCCACGCCCACCGCCTCTTCGTTGCGATAACGCTCGGCACAATCGAAATGGCGAAAACCTGTTTCTAGCGCCTGTGTGACTGCTTGGGTCGTGACGCTGAGGTCGCGGAATAACGTGCCAAAGCCAACGGCCGGCATCTCGGCCGAGCCGTGGTTCAGCGCAAATTTTGTCTCGCGAAGTTCATCGTGAAAGGCTTCGTAGGTCATGTCTTTACTCCACTCTCTGAGGCCGCAGCCTTTACTGATATGAACGTTTGGATTCTTCGCGACTGGCCACTCGTTGCTCAAACACGCCGACGGAATTGCCGCCGAGGGCGACAAACAGCTGAACGGTGTCGAGGTACTGCGCGGTCTTCACCCTGATCTGCCCCAACAACGCCTGTTCATAGGCGCGCTCCGCTTCCAGCACCTGGAGAATGCTGTTCTCCCCTTGGGCGTACGCTTGCTGGTTCAAGCGAAAACTGCTGTCGGCGGCGCGCAATGCGTCTTCCTGGGCGAGGTTTTCTTCGGCGTCATGGTTGATGGCTTGCAGCGTGTCAGCGACCTGACCGAACGATGTAATGACGGTCTGCTGGTAGTCAGCGAGCGATGCGTTGTAACCATCGACCGCAGCCTGGCGTTCAGCCTTGAGGGTTCCGCCGTTGAAGATCGGCCCCGCCACCCCGACGGCGAAGCCCCAGAGCGCGGCGCCGCCGTTGCCTGCCGCCGACTGTGCGAGAAACGCAGAAAGCTCCACATGCGGATAGAGGTTGGCGGTTGCGACTCCGACGGCGGCGCTGGCCATGTGCAGTTGCGCCTCGGCTTGCAGCACGTCCGGCCGGGTGTGGGCCATTTCCGAAGGCAGACTGACGGGGACATTGGCCGGCAACGCAAATTCACTCAGGTCGAAGTCCGGCGCGATCCAGTCAGCCGGGCCTTTGCCCGTCAGGATCGACAGCGCATGCCGTGCCGAATCACGCTGCTGAGCGAGGGGCGGCAACAGCGTGCGGTCCTGCGCAAGCCGGGTTTCGGCCAGCGATACATCGATCTGCGTGGTGCTGCCATTGAGGTGCGCCATGCGCACCAGTTCGAGGTTCTTGGTGTCAATGGCCAGCAGTTTTTCCACGGCGTGCATCTGTGCGTTCGCCGAGGCCATCAACAACGCCTGGCTGGCGACATTCCCCGTCAGGGTCAGGTACGCCGCTTCGTAGCGATGTGTCTGAAAGGCCGTCAGCGCTTCCTGTTGTTCGACCTGGCGCTTGTTACCGCCGAATACGTCCAGGTCGAAGCCGACGCGTGGCCCGATGGCATAGAAGTTGGAAACGACGGGGGCACGACTGTTGTGCGTACGCACTCGGCCGGCCTGAGCGGCAAAATCGACTTGCGGATACAGCGCCCCCTGCGCCGCCGCGACGGAGGACGCCGCTTGGCGGATCGTGGCATCGGCAGCGACGAGCTCCAGATTGCCATCGATTGCTCGGCGCACAATGTTGTCGAGCTTGGGCGAACGAAACGCAGTCCACCAATCGCCATTGACCTTCTTGCCAAGGTCGATGCGCTGGCCAAGACGCTGCTCGGCTTGCTGATCGTAGTGCTGCGACTGGCTGGGTGCAGGCATTTGGTAATCGGGGCCGACCGTACAAGCGGCCAGGAACAAAAGCACCGACACCGCACCGAACGTGGTGTTGAACAGCTGTCTGTTGAGGAAGCGCGCATTGGATTTCATCAGGCAAACTCCACGAAAACTAGTTGGTCGCAACGGGCTTGCGAAGAAAGATCACCAGTGGGCTGACCACCAGCATCGCGAACATCAAAATCTTGAATTGGCCGACCACACCGATAAACGCCGCCTGGCCGGTGATCATTTCGTTGAGCCCCGCCATGGCTTGCAGGGACGTCGCCGCCGAATGCGCCGCCGCGCCATAGGGCGTCAGGTTACTGGCCAGCGCCATGTGCATGGCGTGGGTGTTGTTGAAGAAATACAACTGCACGATCGCAACGCCGAGGGTGCTGCCGTACACACGCGACAGATTGAAAAGACCGGTGCCTTCCGGGCGCAGCGTCGGGTCGAGCGTGCTGAACGCGACCTTGGTCAGCGACGGCATCAACATGCCGATGCCGATGCCCTGAATTGCGCCAGCCACTGCCACCGGCGACCAGTCCATCAGCGGCGAATAGCCGAGCATCAGCCAGTTGGCATACACCACGATGGCCACGCCCGTCGCCACGAACAGCCGACGGTCGAAACGCTCCGGAACACGGCCCATCAACAGAAACGCACCGACCAGTCCTATACCGCGCGGTATGGTCAGCGAACCGGTGGTGTCAGGCGGGTAGCCGAGGATTTCATCGAGCATCGGCGACGTCAGCGCCATGGTCGACAGCAACACGAAACCCACCGCGAAGAAGATCACCGTCGATAGCACGAAGTTGCGGTCGTTGAACAAACGCTTGTTGAGGAAATGCACCTTCGCGGTCAACACATGCACCACGAACAGGTACAGCCCAAGTGCACAGCCGATCGCTTCCAGCCAGATTTCGGTCGAGGCAAACCAGTCCAGGCGTTCACCGCGATCGAGCATCATTTGCAGGCTGATCAGCCCCAGCGTGAAAGTGCCGAAACCAAAGAAGTCGAACGCTGGACGTTTCTCGGCCTTCTTCTCGGTCAGCAACAGTGCGATCACCAGGAAGATGTACGCCGACAGCGGCAGGCTGATGTAGAAGATCGGGCGCCAGCCGAAATGCTCGGCGACCCAGCCGCCGATGCTCGGGCCGCTGACGATGCCCAGGAGCACGATGGCCGTCCACGTCGCGCCGAACTTCGCGCGTTTCTCCAGTGGCAACGTTTCCAGGGCAATCGCCATCGACAGCGGCGCCAGCACGCCACTCGCCAGGCCCTGGATAATGCGCGCACCGATAAACTCCAGCGGCGTCGATGCCAGGGTGGCGAGCACCAGGCCCAGGACGAACACGGCCAGCGCGGTTTGATAGACCCGCTTCAAGCCGTAACGCCCGGCCAGCCATTGCGCAATCGGCATCGTGATCGCACTGGCCGCGAGGTACGCGGTGAAGATCCATCCGGCCTGGTCGTCGGTCATCGACATACTGCCCTGGATCAAACGGAGGACGGCATTGGGCAAAGGCAGGTTCGCCGATTGCATATAAGTCGCGAGCAATGCGGCAAACCTTAATGAGCCCGCAGGCCCAGCAAGGTTGGTGTTCATCAGAAGGCTCCTGCGGTCATCAGCGCTTTGAGCGGATGCCACCATGGCGTGCGGTGCCCGGTATCGACCTTGACCGTGGCGCTGATCCCCGAATAGAGCGGCATCTGCGGGTCGAGCTCATCGAGTTCGAGGCGCACGGGCACCCGTTGCACAACCTTGACCCAGTTGCCGGTGGCGTTTTCCGGCGGCAGCAAGGCGAAGTCCGATCCGGCACCGGGACTCATGCTGACCACGTGGGCTTTGAATTCGTGATCAGGGTAGGTATCGAGGTGAATGGTCGCGGCCTGACCCGGGTGCATGTGCGTCACCTCCGTTTCGCGGAAGTTGGCTTCTACCCACACCTGGCGATCGGACAGCAGCGCAAAGGCCGGTGCGCCGTTGTTCACAAAATTGCCTACCTGCAAATCATCGACCTTGGCGACGATGCCATCGTCCGGCGCATACACCGTGGCGTACGAGAGGTAGAGCTGCGCTTCATCAAGCTGCGCCTTGGCCTCACGAACGGCCGGGTGGCTGTCGACGTCGATGTTCGGATTGCCGCTCAAGGCAACCACCGTGCTGGCGATCTGTTGTTCGATGGAGGCTATTCGTTGGCGTGACACTTTCAGGTCGGTGTCGGCGCGCTCATAAATCGACTTCGACACGAACTCGGAAGCGACCAGCGCCTTCTTGCGGCCAAATTCCTTTTGATCGAAATCAGCCGACTCTTTGGCCGATTGCAGTTCAGCCTGTTGCTGCCGGTAGCTGGCCTTGAGCCCATCGATACGCAGCCGCGCGACGCTCAGCTGGGCTTGCGCGCGGTCAACGGCGATCTGCAACGGTTTGGGATCGATGCGGAACAACACCTGGCCCTTGCGAACCGACTGGTTGTCCTCGACTGCGATTTCGATGACTTGGCCCGACGTGCGTGCATTGATCGATGCCTGAGCCACTCTGGCGTAGGCGTTATCGGTCGAGATGTAAGGCTCACCGGCGACATAGTGTGCGTACCCAACCGCTGCGAAGAGCGTCGGTACACCCACCATCAGCAATGGCCGCACGGTCTCTTTAAGGTTTTTTTTGCTGGGCGTGCCGGTCGGGTTCGTCCCTGGGTGCTCAAAGGTTTGTGAAGCTGGAATATCGAACTGTTTAGTCATGATCGAAAACACCTTTAACCGGGAAGTCAGGGGCTAATACCCATAAAAAACAGCCATACCGTGCGCAGTCAGAAGGATCGCTCCGCCGCACCCTGTTTCGTCGCCGCTATACCCAGTTCGAGCTCCGCTACAACAAACTTCAAATTCAGGAACTTCTGATTCCTTAATTTTGTGCGATGGTGTAAGAATATGCCTCGACCCACCTTCGCACAAGGATTTTGTACGCCATGGCACAAAATAAGATTACGCAAGGAAAAGGCCGCGGACGCCCCCGCGCCTATGACCCACAGACCGCGCTGCAGCAAGCGCTTGGGGTGTTTTGGAGTACCGGCTATTCCGCCGCGTCGCTGGACAGCATCGCCACGGCAGCGGGCATGAATCGCCCGAGCCTGTATGCCGCGTTCGGTGACAAACACGCGCTCTATATCAAGGCGCTTGAGCAGTATTGGGAATTCGCCGCTGCCGACATGCATGAGGCGCTGACCGACACCCAGCTGACCTTGAGCGAGGCGTTGATGCGTTTCTATGAGGGGCAGTTATCGATCTATTTTTCGGGAGACGGCCAACCCCGTGGCTGTTTTGCGATCGGCACGGCAACCACTGAAGCCGTCGAGGATGTGGAAATCCGTGAGGTCCTGTCGGACCGTCTCAGTCGACTCGACGCCGATCTCGAAGCGCGTCTGCGAACGGCCATTACTGCTGGCGAACTCAAAGACGACGTCGACCCGGCAGCCCTCGCGGTGCTCGCCTCCTCCCTGCTGCACAGCATTTCGATCCGGGCACGGGCAGGCAAATCCCGAGAGGAACTGACCGAACTGGCCCGCAACGCGGTCAACGTTATCTGCGGTTGAGAGGCGGTATGGCAGGTGAAGGACTTGAAGACATACTGGCCGATCAGCTCGACGTGATTTTCTGCGGGATCAATCCGGGCATGACGGCCGCCGCCCAAGGGCATCACTTTGCGGGCCGGGGCAATCGCTTCTGGCGCACCCTCCATCTCGCCGGGTTTACGCCCGAGCAAGTGCGCCCGGAAAACGACCGGACGATTTTGCAGTACCGCTGTGGTTTGACCGCCGTGGTCGACCGGCCCACGGCGCGCGCAGATCAGCTGTCGTTGCACGAGTTCATCGCCGCCGCTGCGGACTTTGAACAAAAGATCCTGCACTACGCACCCCACTTCGTAGCGTTTCTCGGCAAAGCCGCGTACTGCGCGTTATCCGGCCAGCGAGATATTGCCTGGGGGCTTCAACCCGACACCTTCGGCAACGCCAAGGTATGGGTCTTGCCCAACCCGAGCGGGCGAAATCTTGCATTCACGCTTGATCAACTGGTGAGCGCGTATCGCCAACTCCATCAAAACTTGCACAAATCGACAGTAGGCTAAGCTAAGGATCAGCTTCTTGCGCACGATGCTCGCTCCGGCAGGGTTTGGGTTTTTCTGAAGAGCGTCTGCAACAGCTATTTCAGACTGGCCCACACTATTCACGCAGGACTGACGTGATGACCGAGCCCCTCCTCAGCTTTGATGAATTGAAGCGTGCCGCCGTGTCCGGCGAAATCGATACCGTACTGGTCTGCATGGTCGACATGCAGGGACGCCTGGTCGGCAAGCGATTCCAGGTCGAGTTTTTTATCGACAGCGGCCATGAAGAAACCCACTGCTGCAACTACCTGCTGGCCGACGACATCGACATGGAACCCGTGCCGGGTTACGCCGCCGCCAGCTGGAGCAAAGGCTATGGCGACTTTGTGCTCAAGCCCGACATGTCCACCTTGCGCCGGGTGCCGTGGCTGGAGTGCACGGCGCTGGTGCTCTGCGACGTGCTCGATCACCACCATCGACGCGATTTGCCGCACAGCCCGCGGGCGATCCTGAAGAAGCAGATCGAACGCCTGCGCGAGCGTGGCTATACCGGCATGTTCGCCTCGGAACTGGAGTTCTATCTGTTCGACGAGAGCTACGAGGCCATCCACGAGCGCAACTACCACAAGCCAAAAACCGCCGGCCATTACATCGAGGATTACAACATCCTGCAGACCACCCGCGAAGAGCCGGTGCTGCGGGCGATTCGCAAGCATCTGCAGGCCAGCGGCATTCCCGTGGAAAACTCCAAGGGTGAATGGGGTCCCGGACAGGAAGAGATCAACATCCGCTACGCCGATGCGCTGACCATGGCCGACCACCACGTCATCATCAAACACGCCTGCAAAGAGATCGCGCAACTGCAAGGCAAGGCGATCACCTTCATGGCCAAGTGGCGCTATGACGCCGCCGGTTCCAGTAGCCACATTCATAATTCGCTGTGGGACAAGAACGGTAAAAAGCCGTTGTTCTTCGATGCCAAGGCCGAATTCGGCATGTCGACACTGATGCGTTCCTGGGTCGCAGGGCAACTCAAGTACGCCAACGACATCACCTGTTTTCTCGCGCCCTACATCAACTCGTACAAGCGCTTCCAGGCCGGCACGTTTGCGCCGACGCGGGCGGTATGGAGTCGGGACAATCGCACCGCCGGCTTTCGTCTGTGTGCCGAAAGCAGCAAATCCATCCGCATCGAATGCCGCATCGGCGGCGCCGACCTCAACCCGTATCTGGCCTTCGCAGCCCTGATCGCAGCGGGCCTGGCCGGGATCGACGAGAAGCTCACCCTCACACCGCCCTTTGAAGGCGACGCCTACCTCGATGAACACTTGCCGGAAGTCTCCAAGACCTTGCGCGAAGCCTGCGCCGCACTCCAGACCTCCGCCATGTTGCGCGAAGCATTCGGGGACGAGGTGATCGACCACTACGTGCACACCGCCGAATGGGAGCAGAAAGAGTACGACCGGCGGATCACCGACTGGGAACTGCAGCGCGGCTTTGAACGTTATTGAGGTCACCATGACGGCAACCATTCAACTCATCTCCCCGGTCGATGGCCGGGTATACGCCGAACGCCACTACGCCGACGCGACGCAAATCGAACAGGCTCTGACGGTGGCCGCCACCGCCCAAGCGCAATGGAAACGCCGGCCACTGAGCGAACGTGCCGCTTTTTGCAGTGCGGTGGTGGACGCGATGCTGGCGATGAAGGCTGACATCGTGCCGGAACTGGCCTGGCAAATGGGTCGCCCGGTGCACTTTGGCGCGGGCGAGCTGCGCGGTTTTGAAGAGCGCGCCCGGCATATGATCGCCATTGCGCCTGAAGCCTTGGCGTCGGTTGAGCCCACCCCGGTCAGCGGTTTTCGACGGCACATCCAACGTGATCCACTGGGTACGGTGCTGGTGGTCGCACCGTGGAATTACCCCTACCTGACCGCCGTGAATACGATCATTCCAGCGCTGATGGCCGGCAACAGCGTCATCCTCAAACACGCGTCGCAAACGTTGCTGGTGGGTGAACGGTTCGCCGAGGCCATGGCCCGCGCCAACCTGCCCGCCGGTCTGTTTCACAACCTGCTGCTCGATCACAACCAGACCGCCGCAATCATTGGCTCCGGACGTGTTCATCAAGTCAATTTCACCGGTTCCGTCGGTGCCGGCAAGGCCATGGAAACCGCAGCCACCGGGCGCTTCCTCGGCGTCGGCCTGGAGCTCGGCGGCAAAGACCCGGCCTACGTGCGCGCAGATGCCAATCTCGACCATGCAGTAGAAAACCTGGTGGATGGCAGCTTCTTCAATTCCGGTCAGAGCTGCTGCGCCATCGAACGCATTTACGTCGACAAGAAAATCTACCCAGCTTTCATCGAGCGTTTCGCTGCCCTGACCCGCCAATACGTGCTCGGCAACCCACTGGACGAAGCCACCACGCTCGGCCCCTTGGTCACCCCGGCAGCCGCTGATTTCGTACGCGGTCAGATCGCCGAAGCGCTGGCCCAAGGTGCCAAGGCACTGATTGAACCCCAAGCATTTCCCGCTGACGTACCGGGCAGCGCCTACCTCGCGCCGCAGGTCCTGGTCGATGTCACTCACCACATGTCGGTCATGCGCGAGGAAAGCTTTGGTCCCGTGGTCGGCATCATGCCGGTGGACGGCGACGACGAAGCCATCGCCTTGATGAATGACAGCGAGTTCGGGCTCAGCGCCTCGATCTGGACCCAGGACCTTGCCGCCGCTGAACGCCTGGGTAATGAGATCGACACTGGCACCGTATTCATGAACCGCTGCGACTACCTAGACCCGGCCTTGGCCTGGACCGGGGTGAAAAACAGCGGGCGCGGCGTCACCCTGTCGCGCCTCGGTTACGAACACCTGACCCGCGCCAAATCCTTCCATTTGCGCCACGAGATTTGAGCCATGAGCCTGACCGCGAACTGGAATTACCCCACAAGCATCCGCTTTGGTGTCGGCCGCATCGCCGAACTCGCCGACACCTGCCGCAGCCAAGGAATCGAGCGCCCGCTGCTGGTCACCGACAGTGGCCTGGCGCGTGCGCCGATGACCATCGCCACCCTGGAAGCCCTGCGCACCGCCGGCCTGGGCGTCGAATTATTTTGCGACCTCAAGCCCAACCCGGTCGAAGCCAACCTCGCCGGCGGCCTCGACGCCTGGCGCGCCGGCAACCACGATGGCGTGATCGCCTTCGGTGGCGGCAGTGGCCTGGACATGGGCAAACTCATCGCCTTCATGAGCGGCCAGACTCGGCCGGTCTGGGATTTCGAAGACATCGGCGACTACTGGACCCGTGCCGACGAAAGCCGCATCGCCCCGGTGATTGCGGTGCCGACCACGGCGGGCACGGGGTCGGAAGTGGGCCGTGCAGCGGTGATCATCGACGAGGCCACCCACACCAAACGCATCATCTTCCACCCGAAAATGATGCCGCGCGTGGTCATCAGCGACCCGGCCCTGAGCGTCGGCATGCCAGCAAAAGTCACCGCCGGCACCGGCATGGACGCCTTGGCCCATTGCCTGGAAGCCTACTGCGCCCCCGGTTTCCACCCCCTGGCCGACGGCATCGCCGTGGAAGGCATGCGCCTGGTGGCCAACGCACTGGTGCGCGCCGTGCACACGCCGTCCGACCTTGATGCGCGCGCGCACATGCTCGCGGCGGCGGCGATGGGCGCCACCGCGTTCCAGAAAGGACTGGGCGGGATGCATGCCCTTTCGCATCCGGTGGGCGCGCTGTATGACACCCATCACGGCATGACCAATGCGACCTTCATGCCCTACGTTCTCAAATTCAATCGCCCGGCCATCGAAGAACGCATCACGCGCCTGGCTGCCTATTTGCGCCTGCCCTCCCCCGGCTTCGACAGTTTCCTGGCCTTCATCCTCAAACTGCGCAAAGACATCGGCGTGCCTCACACGCTGGTGCAGTTGGGGGTGGATGACCAACAGGCCGACCTGATCGCGGACATGGCCGTTGTCGACCCTTCCGCCAGCGGCAATCCGTTGCCATTGACGAAGGCCGGTGCGGCAGAGATTTTCGACGCGGCGTATCACGGCCGCCTTTAGAGCAGTTGACTGCCTGTGCTCAACATTTGAATGCAGCGCACGGGCAGGTTGTACCGGTTGGAGACAGGAGCAGTACGACAAGGGGTTGAAGGCCAGCCCGTCCGGCATTCCGGATGGATGCGTATCAAAACCTGATGGGGCACACAACATGAATCCAGCAATCCAGCCCGGCACTGACGCGCCGCATGACGATGACGTCAAAGTGCTGCACAGCATGGGCTACGCCCAGCAGCTGTCGCGACGAATGGGCGTTTTCTCCAACTTTGCGATTTCCTTTTCAATCATCTGCATCCTCTCCGGGGGCATCAACTCCCTCGCCCAGGGCACCTCCGGCGCAGGCGGCGCCTCCATCGGCATCGGCTGGCCAATCGGCTGCCTGATCTCCGGGGTGTTCGCCATGGCCATGGCGCAGATTTCCTCGGCGTATCCCACCGCGGGCGGTCTGTATCACTGGGGTTCGATTCTCGGCAACCGCTTCACCGGCTGGCTCACCGCGTGGTTCAACCTGTTGGGGTTGGTCACAGTATTGGGAGCGATCAACGTCGGTACTTACTACTTCTTTTTCGGTGCCTTCGGACCGGCGCTGGGCATGGAAGACACGACCACGGTCCGGGTGATTTTCCTCGCGGTGCTGACCGGTCTTCAGGCCTTGTGTAACCACTTGGGGATCGGCCTGACCGCCAAGCTCACCGACTTCTCCGGCTACCTGATTTTCGCCACGGCGCTGGCGCTGACCATCGTCTGCCTGATCTCGGCACCCAGTTATGAATTCGCGCGGTTGTGGACCTTCAGCAACTACTCCGGCGAGGCGGGTGGCAGCGTCTGGCCGCAGGTGTCGAACGGCTGGATTTTCATGCTCGGCCTGCTGTTGCCGATCTACACCATCACCGGCTATGACGCCTCCGCGCACACCTCGGAAGAGACCCGCAATGCCGCCATGTCAGTGCCACGCGGCATGGTCATGTCGGTGGTCTGGTCGTTGCTGTTCGGCTGGGTGATGCTCAGCTCGTTTGTGCTGATGCTGCCAAGCATGGATGAAGCCGCGTCACATGGCTGGACCGTGTTTTTCTGGGCGATGGACACTCAGGTCAACCCAACCGTGAAGCTCGCGCTGTACGTGGCGATTTTCATCTCGCAGTTTCTCTGCGGGCTGGCGACCGTGACCTCGGTTTCACGGATGATCTTCGCGTTCTCCCGTGACGGCGGCCTGCCCTGCTCCAAAGCGCTGGCCTCGGTCTCACCAACCTTTCGCAGCCCGGTGGCAGCGATCTGGACCGGTGCCACCCTCGCGGTGTTGTTCGTCTGGGGCTCATCGGTGATCTCGATCGGTGAAACGCCGGTCTACACCATCGTGGTGTCCTGCACAGTGATCTTCCTGTTCTTCTCCTTCGTCATCCCCATCGTGCTGGGCCTGTTTACCTTCGGGACCGCGAAGTGGCCAACCATGGGCCCGTGGAACATGGGGCGCTTCTGGTACACCGTGTTCGCCCTGCTCTCAGTGCTTTCGATGGTGATCATTTTCATCATCGGCATTCAGCCACCGAATGATTGGGCGCTGTACATCACCATTGGTTTCCTGGTGCTGACGGCGATTGTCTGGTTCGGTTTTGAAGCCCGGCGCTTCCAGGGGCCGCCGGTGGGCGACATGATTGTCCAGCGCCAGGCGCAAATCGCAGCGGCTGAGGCGGCGTTGGATAAACGCGCTTGAAGCGGATAGCTGAAGCTGCACGCAACCCGTAGCAGCTGGCGAAGCCTGCGTCGGCCGGTCCGCGCTCGGGCGTAGCAGTCGTAAAACCTGAGTTTGCGGTCTTCCTGAAACACCGCATCGTCTGATTTCACGACTGCTTTGCAGCCGGACGCAGGCTTCGCCAGCTGCTACAGAAATTGCGTAACTCATGAGAGAGCTTGCCCCCTCACCACAGGACAGCGGTTACACGGAGGGCTCAACTTTATCCAGCACCCGGTTCGCCGTAATCTCCGCCACCATGATGCTGTTGGAAATGCCCAACAACGCATAGCGCGACTCCCCCTCCAGATGATCCACCAACTGATGAATCATCACATCGACCGATGCCAGCGTCTCGACCAAAAATACGGCCAGGGTTTCGGCAGTGGCTTCTGGGTCCACGGAAAACAGAGTACTGCGCGTTCGCTTGGTGGCTTTGATGTCGGCGTTCGACGGGAAGTGGAAGTTGAGGGCGCGTTCGGCGGCCTCGTTGAGTTTTTTTGAATCGGATTCGTACGGGGACACTGGATCGGTGTCTGGTGGGTTGGGCGTTACTTTGAACATAGTGTGGTCTCCAAAAAAATGGAGCCGTCACCAACTTGCGACTAAACAAGGGGTGGCAGCTGTACGCAGGTTAGTCGACCGGGGAGACGCGAAACCGGCGCGCCCGAAGGCGCCCTGCGCACAGCTGCCATCAAGCGCAGGTATGGAAAATACCTGACTGTCTGGACCGCAAAATGCGCCTCACGTAACCACGGGCGACTAAACCCGATCACTGATGGGCAGTGACGGGAATCAAGTTACCGAGCAGCACCAAGGCGCACAAGCCGGCGGATTCTGGCGTAGCCGTAGGCAAACGCGCAAGGTCTTGTAGCTTTCAGGACGTAACCTTGAGGTCGTTTAAACACGCCCCTCAAGAGTTGTTGAATGAGCTGACACGCTCGTCCTACAAGCGATGAAAGCTGGGAAAGCCTCCAGGAAGCCACTGTCGTATTTATAAGGGTGATCGTCGCGAGTGTGTTGGCAGCGTCGTCTATTGAGTCATTTACCTGATTCGAATAACAGCAGTTTTTGCTAACCCCCGTGAATAAACGATGTGGATTTCTTGTTAAGTACAGCCAACAAATTTAATCCTGACCAATATAGCCATTGTTGCGAATATGCTGAGAGTAATCTGCATGCCAGCCACAAGTCTCGGATTATCGGGTTTGTTTAATTCTAGAAGCGACAGAAATTTGCTTGGCTTTGTTTCTGTTGGACTTCTTTTGTAATCTTGTAATGAGCGCCAGATTTCGAGCGCGGCCACTTGGGACGCCATGATCAGCCGACAGTTCAGCAATGAAAATAATAAATACACGATAGCAAGTCCGATCAGTAATTCGGTTGGAGGTTTAGTCGATGCCCACGCGAAAGCTACTGCTGCTGCAGTGATAGCTTGATAATAACCCCAAAATTTGTGCGCTTGATCTAAGGAGTATCGGAAATATGAAATCGCATCAGACAGTTCCATTTTTCTCCTTTGTTACTAATAATTTATTCCAAGGTCGACCTTTTAAGCTCCTGAGTTAAGTCTCCACGCTCCAACGCCACCACAGCAAGTGCTAAAAGCCATTTCTCTAATGCGATGTGCGTTTTTTCTGAGAGCGAGCCCTTCGATTCCGACACTTATAGAAGAGTGTAGATGGTATAAAAATTAATGCATACCCATGTCCCCACAGTGCTCCCGCCCATCACGAGAGCCGCAATAGAAAGCTCGATTAATACCGATAAGTTGCCTGCACTGAAATTCCATTCGCACTGTTTTCGTAGCTGGCACTGTATTCAGGTTGAAGACCGGTGTTGTTCGACTGCTTTACTGAGACTTTGGAATCCCAGAGATAACCATAAGCAAAGTCTATCGTCAGATCGGCATTCGGCGAATAAGCGCCACCCAAGGTCACGGCTTGGCGATTCCCAACCGGAACGCGCACGCTGCGATCGGCATTTCTAATCGGCGACGGATCATAGGCGTAGCCTGCACGCAGCAGCCATTGTTGGTTCAATTGCCAGGATGCGCCAACTGCGGTGGACCAAGTGTCGTGCCAGTTCATTTCTTCGGTCACACTTCCCAGACCAGCCGCCTGACCCAAGGGGGAAAGACCGCTGTTGACTGCCTCGACCTTCTTGATCCGGCTCCAACGTTTCCAGGTGGTCCCCACGTATCCCGTCCAGCGACTATTGAAATGATGGGTGATAGACGTGTCCACGGATTCGGGCATAGTGATGTCTATCTTGTTGTCATAATTTCCGTCCAGCGGTACAACGCTCGGGGAGCCGGTAACCTCAGTATGCCCTTTGAGTTCATAGCTCACCTTCGAGTGATAGTTAATCCCCCAACGGGTCGCATCACTCAAATCAAACAAGACGCCGACGTTGTAGCCAAGTGCCGTGTCATCGCCTTTGATGGTAACCAGTGTGTCCTGGCCGTTGTTCAGGGCGCCGGTGGCCAGGTAATTCTGAAGCTTTGCATTGAAACGGTTTATGGTCGGTCCGCCACCAATGGACACGTAATCATTGATCCGATAGGCAATGGTGGGCTGCAGGGTTATTTCCTTGGTCGTGCTATAGGAACCATGGTAACGGCCCTGAAAACTGCTCTCGTAATCATTGATCAGACCACTCGGAGCATAAAGGCCCAGACCAATCGAAAAACGATCGTCAAGCGGCGTCGACATATAGGCGAAGGGCACAACCCCCAAAGGGACCGAGTCGCCCTTATTCGTTCCTGGGGCACTGCTTTGCGCATTGCTAATGTCGTCGCTCACCGAGACGACCGCGGCGCCGCCGGAAATCTCACTACGCTTCAACTTGGTCAAGCCTGCAGGATTTCCAAAGATAGTGCTGGCATCCAGCGCGGAAGACGACCTTCCCGCATAAGCAGTTCCCGCACTGCTTGCACTTTGTTCGTTCAGGGCAATGCCATTGGCGCCCGCAGTTGTTGAAGCGGTGAGTATGGCTACAGCGCCGGCAAACTTGATCCAGGAAGTAAACCCTTGTTGATCAAAGAAACACAGGATCGCGCGGTTATTCACTTTCATTGTCCACACCTTATTCTTTTTGTTGGTTGCACACAGGCAAGGCTTCGCCTTCCCATGCACATCTCAGTGCCAGTTGGAGTTGATCGAAGTTGTAAAAATGGCCCTGGCTAATGAATGTCAGGGCATGTTTGCTTAACTTATAGAGGCGGACTCGCTCTCAGTTATCCACTCCACTTGGAAGCTATACCGTCCTAGTTGAAGGGCCAGGGCCTCCTGATTGCCTCCCGCCCGGATGCATGCGACTAGCCCGCGTCGTGCATCCTGTAACACCTCTACCTCAACATCCTGCAGACACATACGTTCCACTTCCTGCCGAACTACTCGGGTTACCTCGCGCTGCTGCAAGGCGGGCTTGAAGATTTTGCCAACCGCCGTCAGTGGCAACGCTTCGAGAATCTCAATGCGCTTAGGAACGGCTGCCCGCTCGCTGATGTTGATCTGAGCGAATGCCACAAGTTCTTCGGCGTTGCAGGTTTGCCCGGGGCGCAGTTGAACGTAGGCGACCGGCACCTCGCCCGAGTAGGCATCGGGGCTGCCGATTGCAGCGGCCAAGGCGACAGCGGGATGCGTCTGCAGAGCCTCCTCGATTTGCTTGGGATCGATGTTGTGGCCGCCGCGAATGATCAACTCCTTCTTGCGTCCGGTCAGCCAGAAGTAACCCTGCGCATCCTGGCGACCCAGATCGCCCGTATTCAACCAGCGCTGACCGTCGATATCGATCCAAAGGCCCTGGTTATGACGCGCCTCCAGATAGCCATCGAAGAGATTCGGACCACTGATCGTGATGAGACCGATCTCATCCACATTGGCGTCGCGCAGGTACTCCCCAGAATCATTAAGCAAGACCGCACGCATTTTCTGGTAGGCGATCCGTATTCCAATGGAGCCGATATGACGCTCGCCATGGGGCGGATTGATTGAGGAGACGCAGGCGCCCTCAGTAAGACCGTAGCCTTCAAGAATCTTTACCCCGGTCCGACGCTCGAACTCTCGGAAAAGCTCGGCCGGCATGGGTGCGGCGCCACACATTGCGAAGCGAAGACTGGACAGGTCGCGGCCCTGCCATTCATTTTGCAAAAGTGCAGCGTAGACAGTTGGCACGCCGGAAAAGAGGTTGATACCGAAGTGCTCGACCATCTCCCAGAATCGTGGAATCACCCCCTCGCCACGATACCCAAGAGGCGTCCCGAGGATCACATGGTCGCCTTGAGTCCAAGGCATCAGTCCAGTAACCAGTTGTCCATTGACATGAAATAGCGGCAGGCCACAAAAGATAACCTGACCACAGCTGCGTGGCTGCAAGTGAGCGGCCACAGACCATGCATTGAATACTTCAGAGCCATGGGTACGCGCGGCGATCTTGGGGAGCCCGGTGGTGCCGCCCGTGCAGATGTAGGAAGAGCATTCATCCTGGCGGATTTGCCGACCGCTCTTCAGGTGTGTGTGCGGCTGAGCATTCATCAGCGACCGCCAATCGTGGATCGGGATGCCGCGGTGCAAGTCTCGCTCCTTCAGTGCCACGGCTTTCAGAGCCCCACGCACAGGTTCGGCGACATAGGACTCCATGCTGACCCAAACGACAGACCTGACCGTGGGTAACTGATCCAGCTGCGAAGCCAGTTTGGGCCACAGATCGCTGCCCGCAGTCGGCGCAAGCGTCACCACCACAGATGCCTTCGCGGCATTCAGCAAGCCGGCCATCTGCTTGGCCTCAAGCAGAGGGTTGATCGCCATGACGATGCCCGCCGCCTCCCCGCCCCATATAGTGAAATGGGTTTCTGGCAGGTTGGGCAGGATGAAGGCAAGCACCTCGCCCGGTTTTATGCCCAGGTCATGGAAGGCATTTGCCGCGCGGGTGATATCCGCGAAGAGTTGGGAGTAGTTCCACTCAACGGTGCGTCTGAAATCGGCGGCATCGGTGAAGAAGCTTAGCGCCGGTGCCTGGGGGATGCACTCGGCCACCTGCCGAAGAGCTTCATATGTGCTGGAAGCCAGGCCACGCTCCGACAAGGGGACTCGTTCAAGATTTTCAATGTCGCTCAGGGTCTGCACCACCATCAGGCTTCCCCCACGACTCGGTTGCGTTGCACACCGAGGTCGATCACACCATCGGCGCTGCGAATGCGCGCCTCGACCACGTCACCCGGCTTGAGATACTGCGACCGGCTCTCCTGCGCCTTGAGAAAAAGTTTCCACTTGGTAGCTTCTGGCATCAGAGCCGCAATGCGCTGTTTGGCAGGCGAAGGAATCGTTAGCGCACAGCCAGCCGGAGTACCGGTGGCGATCAAGTCTCCAGCGGCGAGGTCTTGCAAGGAGGATAGTTCGGTAAGGGTTTCAGCGGGACCGTAAACCAGGTTGGCCGTGCTGTCGCTCTGTCGCACCTGGTCGTTGACTGTCAGACGCAGCTGTAGTGCTTTGAGGTAATGCATGTCCTTGGCATCCAGAAGACAGAGGTAGGGACCGACCGGGCCGAAAGTGCGGAAGCTCTTGCCCTTGTAGAACTGCATCTGGGGAATCTGAATGTCGCGGGCCGAATAGTCATTGACAATGACAACGCCGGCGATGAACTCATGCAGATTGGCGTCAGTGACAGACACGGAACCGGTGATCGCGCGTTTCATCACAAGCCCCAGTTCAATCTCGTAGTCAAGGAAGCGCACGGTGCGCGGCTTGATCAGGTCGCTGTCAGCCGCCACCAGGCAACTCGTCGCCTTGGTGAAGATCATGTTGAATTTCTTCGCGTCCGGGTCCATGCCTGATTCGATCATGTGCTGACGGTAATTGGCGCCCTGGCAGACGAACTGCTGGTTACGGGTCACCGGCGACAGCAGTTTCACTTCGCCCTCCTCCAACTCCGAGCCTTTCAGTTGAGCGAGGTCGTCGATACTGTTCTGGCGAATGAAGTCACCGGTGGTTTCAAAAACACCGGGGATGATCGTGATACGGCCCTGGCGAAGCACGCCCCAGTGGATACCGTTCTGAAATTCAAAGCGGACTACGTGTACAGCAGACATTGAAGGTACTCCTGGAGCGGCGTTTGTCCCGCGCTCGGGGGCGCGAGAACTGTGGTGTTGTTCTGAAGGGGGGCTGACAACGGTGCAGACCAACGAGCCGCCAGCGATCAAAGCGCCGGCTTTAAGCACTTCCCGCCGGCCATACTGGGTTGAGTTGTCCGACATGGCGGCAGCTCTATCCAAACATCCGCATGAGTGTTACCAACTTTCGAATTGTCAGGTCCGGGCTGCGTCGCAGGTTGCGGATCAACAGAAGCAGATTGGTTAAGCTCATCTTGGGTTTTGTAAAACTCTTGGGCATGCGCTGCCCCCACTGGGCCATTGCCTCGGGGCTCACCGGATGAATGCCCGTAGGCCGAGTGGCCGTGAAAATATCCCCGTCGCAGTAATGCTCGTGCTTATCGCCCCATGGGTCTTGCCAGTAATCGAAGATCTGACTACCCAGAATGTGTCGGCCGATGCCCCATGAGTGCTCCCAACCCCGCTCCTGCAGCACGCGCTGCCCCATTCCCACCGCGTCTGCATCGACGACCTCATAGGCGCTATGGCTATAGGTCGCCATGAACCCTTGCGCTATTGCGAGCGTATGGTGCGCCGCGGGAATTTCACCGAGGTCAAGGCGCATGAAGGCGACGATAGGTGTGCCGTCGGGGAGTACTTGGACATCGCTGGGAATAAACCCGAAATGGCGCGTATACCAGGCACAGGTCGCTTGGTATTCGGCCACTTCAATCACGATGTGGCCAAGCCTGAGTACTTCAGGCGGAGCAATCGGTGGGCGCTGCGTGGCGTTGATTCGCGGTTGCTGATGCGCCAGATTCCAAGGAAGAGGAGCTCTATGTTCAAGAGTTTCACTTGGAGTCTGGTCGCAAATGGCTTCCACAATGAAACCGGAAGGATCGGTCAGTCTGACGTAATACCCTTTGCCAGGATGTTCCGACTTCTCTACCGATGACGCCCCTGGGATTCGAGTGAGTTTTTCCAGGTCCTCTAAAGACTGCACTGCAAGTCCGAATCCTATAAAACGAGCATAGTCGGCCCGTTGGACGCGGTAACAGTATGAAGTGGCGTCGGTGGCGCGTAGATAGAGCGTATCGGCGTCCTGCCTACTTACCGTCAGGCCAAAGTCAGTCAGGAAACGCGCCGCCTCATTCAAATCCGGCCGTTGGAAAATCAGGTGAGTCAGATCCTGGGCCTTTACCGTCGGCTGCGGATGCCGCGCGGGATGTGGTGTCGCCAACCGGTGCAATTCGTTTTTGTTGTTCATTGTTGTTGTTTTCCGGGTTTTTAGGGCAAAGCTGTCCCGAACCCCTGAAAAACCAGGGGTTTATTTAATCAATTCAGTTAAGGGCTCAGTCGAGAGATGGAAGTGCCGGCAACTCTATGGTCGCCAACGCACGAGCCTCCTCTGGCGGCACACCCAATGCCCGCAGCACCAGCTCGGCGGTATCAGAGCCCGACTCGCGCCACGTTCTGTGACCTTCCAGCACCAGGAAAATTGAGCCAAGAACGCTGCTCGATATCAGCGTCAGTACTGAGAGCAATTGCTCCTGCGCAAACGTGTAGCGTCCAGTGGAAAGCCCGCTCAGAAGATCCGTAGTCGCTTGGCTGCTAAACATTTCGCGCAACGCAGAATTGCTCATGGCGAATTTATGGATGAATGCCCCCCATTGGGAGTCTTCGTGCGCTCGACGAATGAAGAGACGAATGCCATTGGCCAGGCGCTGAGCGGGATCAGACAGTGAATCGAAGCTCTTGTTGACGCGCTCATGCATCTCCCTCGCAAGATGGCTGGCGACCGCCTCGAACAGGCTTTCCATGCTATCGATGTTGCTATAGACCGTTCCGCGCGCCACTCCTGCCTCTTGTGCGAGGTCGAGAATGTTCACTTGTGAGGTGCCTCGTTCAGCGAACAGGCGAAAGGCGGCTTGATGAATGCGGCGCTGTGTTGGATTTAGGGATTCCACGGTTCTCTCTCCAGGATTACCTTATGGACCGATTGAACACCTGTGTTCAATTTACGTCAACCCTATTTTTAAACGTTTAGGTGTTTCCGTCTGAAAGTCGGCGAGCAGCCAGGTCAATTAAAGTCCTGCTCCATTGACACAATTGAACACGCATGTTCAATTGTGTTGTGTTTCAGGCTTGCCTTCTCGGCACATCAAGCCCTGCGATGGCTGGCCGACTTTTCATTAGCTGAAGGACAGAACATGACCGGCTCAAAGCTCTTCAAACCGCTTCGATTGCCTAACGGCACGGTGATTCCAAACCGAATCGCCAAGGCTGCCATGGAGGAGAATCTTGCCAATGAGGATCACGCTCCAGGGGAAGCGTTGGTTAAGCTTTATCGGCGTTGGGCTGAGGGTGGAGCCGGTCTGATCATTACTGGTAACGTCATGGTTGATCGCCACGCCTTGACCGGACCGGCTGGCGTGGTGCTTGAGGACGATCGGAACCTGGTGAATTTCCGGCTATGGGCCGATGCCTGTCGCAGTCGTGGGGCCCAGGCCTGGATGCAAATCAATCATCCCGGACGGCAGCTATTGGCCTCAATGGGGCAACCGGCAAGGGGCCCCTCCGCAGTTGCGGTCGATATCCCCGGACTGTCAAAAGCTTTTGTGCCGCCCAGGGCCTTGAAAGAGCAGGAGATCGATGAGCTGATCGAGCGCTATACCCAATCAGCGGTGTTGGCAGAGCGCGCCGGATTCACTGGCGTGGAGATTCATGCAGCGCATGGCTATCTATTCAGCCAATTCCTGTCGCCCTTGACCAACCAGCGAAACGACCGCTGGGGCGGCAGCCTGGAAAATCGTGCACAAATTCTGCTGCAAACCATCGACGCAATAAGTCAGCGAGTAGCACCGAGCTTTTGCGTCGCGGTGAAGCTCAATTCCGCTGATTTTCAGCGGGGTGGTTTCGATGCCGAGGATGCGGCTCGTGTAGTGGAAATGCTCAATACCAAGGCGGTCGACTTGGTCGAGTTGTCTGGTGGTAGCTACGAAAGCCCGGCGATGCAGGGGCAAACCCGCGATGGCAGCCGCTTGGCTCGAGAAGCGTATTTTCTCGAGATCGCGCAGAAAATAGGAGAAATAGCGCGCATGCCGCTGATGGTCACTGGTGGCGTGCGTAGAAAGGAGGTCGCGGAGCGAGTGGTGAGCGGCTCGGTGTCGATGGTCGGGCTTGCTACTGCGCTGGCAATCGAGCCTGCCCTGCCGAGACAGTGGATGGCAGGTCGGGACATCAAAGTGGAGCCCATTGTTGTTCACTGGAAGAACAAGGCGCTGGCATCGCTCGCAGTGGCGTCTGTGATCAAGAAGCAGCTTGGCTTGCTGAGCCAAGGGAAACGGACACAGCCTGGGACGTCGCCACTTATGGCACTGATAGGTAATCAGCTGAAGTCTCGTCGCCAGGCGAAGCGTTATCGGAAATGGATTGATCAAGCCTGGCAGATCGAGGGTGACACCAGATCAGGCGGGTAGCGGCTTTCCGGCGATTTTCCTGGCTCTGGCAGGCGTAACGCCCAGAGCCTGGAGAATCATTTCCGCGACCCGAAGATCGTGCTCCGCCACCGCACGCCCCTCGACAACTGAGCGCATTGCTCCGGTTGTGCACGACAGAACGATGTCCAGGGCGACCCCTTCATCCTCGTAAGCAAAAGTGCCCGCACGCAATCCCTCTCGCAGATCGCCAAGTACATGGGCAGCCAAACGCGAGCGCATTGCCTGGTCGAAATGGATGATGCGCAGCAGCGCATTCGCCCACTGGTGGTCGGCGGCGGCTCGACATACAAACATACGTACGCCGATCGAAAGCCGCTGCGCACCGCACTGCACGTCCGAGTTCAAAACGGAAATGGCGTCAGAGAACTCAGCGGCCATGGCAATGCCCACCGCCTCGAGTACTTCGTCGCGAGTCCGAAAATAGTTGTAGATGGTGCCGTTGGATACCGCTGCCTCCGCGGCTACCTCAAGCAGTGCGATCTCCCCCACCTCCTTACGCGCGATAAGACGCAATGCCGCGTCCACCAGGCCGCGACGGGTGCGCTCACGCTTCTTGTGCCCCCTGGTGAGAGGTTCTGGCGCAGCAGCTTCTAAAGGAGGTGTGGGGGAATGCATGATTAAGCTCGTAATCTAATCGGCTCGTTGATGGTAATGGAAACGCTGTCACTCATCAGCAGGCCCCTGCAGTCTTGAAGGAGTCTGCTTGCCTCTGTGCCAGGGGCGTGGTGCATGATAATACGGTCCGGACGAACGGCGACGAGTGTTCCTTTCGCAGCCAGCGGCAGGATGTCATGGTTCATGTCTTCGATGAAGTCACAACTGCCACCGGAACGTTGACCGCGGGGTCTAACCTCTAAGAAGTGGCCCCCCATCTTTTCCCAGGAAACGATCTGGTCAGTGGTTAGCAGTGACAACGGGTCAACACCGAATCCAACCAGGGTCAGATTGTCTCCCAGTGCATCGTCGCTCAGCTTGATCTGCTTTTGCAGGGTGCGAATCCAAGCTTGGGGAAACAGGCTGCCACGTACCAGCTTGTCACCCCGACGATGCGGCACGAACAGGCCGTGCATAAAAGTGTTTTTCGGCTTGATGTCCAACTGCTCGAAATACCTTCTGGTCGCGGGAGTCAACGCCAGCATGCGCATCAGGCCGTGGATGAAGAACGCCGCGATCTTGTTCTTGGGCATTACCAGACGGCCCATGAGTTTTGCCAGATTGATCATCGCCTGAGCATGCGGGCGGCGCTCTACGTCATAGGTATCGAGTATCGCCGGCGCGGCATGGCCACGAAGAACCCAAGCCAGCTTCCAGGCCAGGTTGGCACCATCACGAAGGCCCGCTACGAGACCTTGTCCCACAAAGGGCGGGGTGATGTGTGCGGCGTCGCCGACGAGAAAAGTACGTCCCTTGCTGAATCTGTTGCAGCAACGCGCGTGGAATCGATACACCGCCTTGCGTTCGATTTCCAACTCCAACGGATTGACCCATGGCGCAATGAGTCGGGCGATGCTTTCCGGGCTTTCCAGCTCCTCCCGGGATTCGCCGGGGTGCAGCATGAATTCCCAGCGTTCCCTTCCACCGGGGGCCGGCATGTGCGGCGTGGGCCGCCGCGGATCACAGATAAACTCAATGTGATCAATGGCTGACTGATGCCGGTTCTTGGCATCGACAATCAGCCAATCCTCTGCATAGGTTTGTCCTTCGAACTCTTGGCCGATCAGCGTCCTGACCCTGGAACTGGCGCCGTCCGCACCGATCAGGTACTGGGCGCGAACAGAATGCGATTGCCCATTTTGATCCCGTACGGTGGCGACCACGCACTTCGCTTCTTCGACCAGACTCTCCAGTTCGAAACCACCCAGGCTGGTCACTGATTTCAGCCGGGAAACCTGGCCACGCATCGCTCGTTCGAGGTCGGGTTGATAGAACGTCACAAGCTTGGGATGGCCATCGATACATCCCTCGGTATTGGCTCGACCGAATTGCCCGAGGACCGGAGAGTGCATCTTCACTTCAGGGATTACGATCTTCTCGAAAGCGTCCTCCGACAATCCGGCGAGTTGCAGGATGCGCAGGGCCTCGTTGTCCAGAGCGATGGCACGGGGCATCAGTACGATTTCATGGAGCTTATCCAGCACCAGGGTCGTAACCCCGTAGCGGCCGAGCAGCGCCGCGATTGTCGCACCTACCGGACCGTTACCGACGACCAGCACGTCGACGACGGAGGGAGGCAATTCGGAAACTTTCTTGTTGTTGTTCATCTCGAGCCCTTGTTGTGATTGAAGTCGTGAGGCGCGCAGGTCTCATCGTCAGGCAGTATCAAGGTATGCAATATTGAGAGATATTTCAATATTGATGTTTTTGTCATTAATTTTTGAGATCATTGAAAAGCCGCGATGTGACCGACCGGACGAGCTGAGATATAGGCGTAAGTGGCCGCGTTAAGGCGAAGAAGGCTCGTGGCCTGAAGTTGCGCGCGTGCCAGTTTCCGACCGACGACGCTTGGCTTCAGAGTCGATCAGCGTTGTCATGGGTGCAATGGCCCAGGACGGCAGGAATATTGTTTTTTCAACACTGAATCACGTGCGAATCTTCAGCGCACCACCATGTTTTAAGTCTTTAGGAATCAACCGTGGCGCGCCCGCAGCCCCATCCGACACCCGTCCTGCTTGACTTCGGCGAGTTCGAGCTCGACGAGGCCAACGCGTGCTTGTTGCGTGATGGGCAAGCGGTGGCGGTGGCACCGACTCCTTTCCTGTTGTTATGCGTGCTCGCACGCCAGCCGGGGTCGCTGGTATCCAAAGACGCCTTGCTGGATGCCGTGTGGGGGCATCGATTTGTCAGCGATTCGGTCCTGAAGACGGCCATCAGCGATCTGCGCAAGGTGTTGAGCGATGACCCCAAGCATCCTCGTTTTATTGAGACTGTGTCGCGGCGCGGCTATCGCTTCATTGCCGTGTCGCCCCCTGCTGCTTCGATGCCGCCTACATCCAATGCGGTTACCACGACCGACACACATCCGTTTCCGTCATTCATCGGTCGCATTGACGAGGTCTCCAGGCTGCAACGGGCGTGGGAGCGGGCTAGTGGGGGCCAGCGGGCCGTGGTCTGGCTTGCTGGAGAACCGGGGATCGGCAAGACCACGTTGATCGAACATTTCCTCGCCGGCCTTGGCGGCATCGCCTGCGCACGCGGCCATTGCATGGAACACTTCGGCACCAGCGAACCGTACCTGCCGGTGCTGGAGGCGTTGGCCGAACTGTGCCGCAGCGACCCGCCCCTGCCGGCGTTGTTGCGCGAAGTGGCACCAACCTGGCTGCTGCAATTGCCCTGGCTGAGTAGCGCGGAGGAGCGAGACGCATTGCGGCGCGAGCTGGCCGGCGTCGGCCCGGAACGCATGCTGAGGGAATTCGGTGAACTGTTGGACCGCTACACAGAGCTGCGCCCGCTGTTGCTGGTGACCGAAGACCTGCACTGGAGCGACCGGGCGACGGTTCAGCTGATTAACTACATGGCGCGACGCCGTGGCCCCGCACGGCTCATGTGGCTGTCAAGCTTGCGCCTTGCCGAAGTGGTGGCGCTGGACCATCCGCTCAGCTCATTGCGTCACGAACTACGTCTGCAACGCTTGTGCGAGGAAGTGGTGCTCGACCCGTTTTCCGAAACCGAGGTCGCCGACTATGTGGCGCTGCGTTCAGCCTCACTGGCACGCGATGAAGCCTTCGTGCGCGCCCTGCATGAACGGACCGACGGCGTGCCGTTGTTCGTTTCCTCAATCATCAGTGAAGTGATGGATGCAAAAGAAGACGAAACCACCATCGAAGCTCGACTGGCGGATCTGGCGGTTCCCGACAACCTAGCCGCCATCATTGATCACTACATCGCCAAGCTTGATCCGGAGCAACGTACGCTCCTTTCGGCGGCTGCGGTGTGCGGGGCCGACTTCCGGGTTGAGACGGTTTCGCTGGCCCTCGAGCGCAATCTCTCTTCAGTGATCGGCGCCTGTGAGGAACTGATGCGTCAGCAGGTATGGCTCACACAATCGCGGGCTCCCAATGTTGACGATGCGGTAGAGCCTCCTTACTCGTTCCGACACGCCCTTTTTCGCCAGGTGCTGTATGACCGCACGCCGCGTTCGTTGCGCATCGATCTCCATGGCCAGGTTGGCACTGCCCTCGAACGCGAGCGCTCGGCCGGTGTGTCGGTTGCGGCCTCGGAACTGGCGATGCACTTCGACCGTGCTCGGCTGCCGATGATCGCGCTGCGCTACTACACCGAGGCCGCAGAAGCCGCGCTACAGCACTTCAGCCCGGACTTGTGCATCGGCCTCACTGAGCGCGCCCTACTCCTTCTTATGCAGGCACCCGAAGGGACGGAGCGCGATACGCTCGAAATTACCTTGGCCACGTTGCAGGGGGTTTCGGCCTTCCACATGTTTGGTGTCGGCAGCGAAGCCAAGGGCGCTTTCGAACGGGCGTACACGCTGCTCGCGTATGTACCCGAGCACCCTATGCGCGGTCGCCTTCTGCACGGATTCGGCTATCTGCTCGGTCTGCGCGGCGACTATTCGCAGGCTTTGGAAGTGGCAGAGCGTGCTGAAGCTCTCTCCCTAAACGCAAACGATCAAGAGCTCATGCTGGCAGCGTGCATCGTTCAAGGCGAGGTGCATCACCTCCAGGGTCGCACGAAAATGACACGCAGCTGGTTAGAGCGCGCCCTCACGATCGCCGAGCCGCTGGGCATAGGGACAAACGAGATCTTTGCGGCAGATCCCCAGGTCATGCTGCACGGTATGCTGGCCATCGAGCTGGTGCGGTCTGGCCTGATTGAGCAAGGGCGAACCCATTTGCAGCAAGCACGAACCCGCGCGCATACGCTTGAACAACCTATGACATGGCTGGTCGCTACCTGGCAGGAGGTGTTGATCGAGGTACGACTGGGAAACCCTGTGCGGGTGGCGGCGCTGGCTGACGACATGCAGAAGCTCGTCGATGAATATTCGCTCGCGCTCGGGCGCACGGCTTGCCGCTGGTGGCGCGGCTGGGCCGACGCGCGCAACGGTGCCCCCCACGACGGCTACCGGCACATCCGTGAGGCCTACGAGGAACACACCGGACTCGGTATGCGCTCCGGTGCCAGCGAAGTACTTGGCTACGCCGCCGAGGCGCTGCTACTGGCTGGCGATTACGACGCTGCGCACGTTGAATTGCAAGGAGCCCTCCGAGTGGGAGAGGAATTGGGCGAACGCGTATACCTGCCGCAGCTGTTGCTGCTGGAGGCCGCGATCGCGCGAGCTCAGGGTCGGTCGGATGCCAGCAGTGTGGCGGTGCGGCGTGCGATTGAGGAGGCACGCGCCCAGGAAGCATCGTGGCTGGAGCTGCTCGCAATGGTCGAGCTGAGTGAGCATCACGACGCTACAACCGAAGATCACCTGGCATTGGTGAAGCTGATTGACCAATTGCCCGAAACTAACGGAACCGAACTGGTGAAACGTGCGCACTCACTGCTTCTGGCTGCTAAGTCGACTTGAAGCGACGGCGTATCCTTCATCGCCTGGTGAACTGATATCGCGCCCACTCAGCGTGGCTAAAACCGCGTGACCACCAGCGTTCCGCTGGTCACCGTCTCAGTTTTGTGGGTGCTGTCCCGACCAAACTCTGACCTTTCGCTTACGACTTCTCCCGGGGGGCGGCTTACGCTGGCATCGAACTTTCTCGATCCCCAGGTCTGCGATGAGCCTTAACCCTGAATCCAAATACCCGAGCCGCCGTTCATACGTCGTCAAGTTGCGCAGTGATGCCGAGCCGGACGCCCTGAAGGGCCGGCTCGAAAACCTGGTGACCGGGCGTCAGCGCGAGTTCTCGTCCGCCGAAGAGTTGCTGGAGTCAATTGGCGCGGATCTGACATCAGCAGCCGGTGAGCAGGCAATAGAAAGCGACAGCAAATGATCCTTTCCGGCAACGACATACAGAGCGCATGGCGACCGAACGGTGACGGTTCGCTGACGACTTTGCGTACACGGTCCCCCTACGCTGACGCCACCTCGAACTACACGAGTCCATTTCTAATGCCGCAACTTTCCACCCCCCCTCCGCTGCCCCGCCATGCCGGTGGGATAACCTTGCAACGGACCAAGTGCTCGATTGGGTTCGCCATGGCGGCAGCTCTTTTCACTTCGATCGTCCTTTCCGGTTGCTCCACGCCGGTCGTCAAGCCATCGGTCGACGTACCGAGCCACTTTGCCGCGAGTACGGCCTCCGAGATGGAGCCCGAGGCAGCTTGGTGGGAGGTCTACCACGACCCGTTGCTAACGGATCTGGTGCGCCGAGCCGCGCGTGAGAACCGCGACGTCAAGATTGCCGCCGAACGCTTGCGTGCAGCGCGAGCCGGAGAAACGGTCAGCCAGTCCTGGCTGCTCCCGAGCGTCGGCGCATCCGTCTCCGGCAGCGACCGCAGCAGCGGCTTCAACTCGGCCGTAAAACAGGGCTATCCGGATATCAAGACCGCCAATGTGGGTCTGGACGTCTCGTGGGAACTCGATCTGAGCGGCCGTCTGCGAGCCGGCGCGGCGGCGGCAGACGCCGATGCGCTAGCCGCGGAACACAGCATGCGAGGAGTACGCCTGCTGGTGATGAGCGATGTCGTCAGCAACTATTTCACACTGGTCGGTGCACAGCGCCAGGTCGCGACGCTGCGCGCAATCTCGGCGATGCAGGATGAAACGCTGCGCTTGGTTACCGCGCGTCAACAGGTGGGGCTGGCATCCGCATTCGACGTCGAACGCGCACAAACCGACGCCTTGTCGGCGCGGGCGCAGATTCCGCCGCTGGAAACCCAAGTGGCGGTGGCACGCCACCGTATCGCGGTGCTGATCGCCGACCAGTCTTTCAACACCATAAACATCCAGCCTTCGATCGCAGACTTGGCCGACGTACCCCTGGCCAAGCCCGGGCAGCCCGCCGAGTTGCTGCAACGCCGACCTGATGTACTGGTGCTGATGGCACAGCTCGACGCCGCCAATGCACGTCGCCAACAAGCGAAAGCTGAGTGGTTCCCGCAACTCTTCCTCGGCGCGTCCTTTGGCCGCCAGGGCCTGAGCCTGAACGGTGCCGATCTTGGCGTTGCGCGCTTCACTAACGTCGCGGGCCTGCTGGCGATGCCGCTCTTCAATGCCGGGCGCACGCAAGCGATCAACGAAGCGGCTGAAAGTGCTCAACAAGAGGCGCTGCTGCGCGCCGAAGACGGCATCGTGCGGGCGCTCGAGGATGTGGAAAACGCCCTCGTCACGCTTGCGCAGGAACGCCGCCGTTCCGGGTCGCTGCAATTGGCCGCCGCGTCTGCGGAGACGGCACAGAATCGCGCTCAATCGCTCTATAACCGCGGGCAGATCGACCTGTTGCCTCTGCTGGATTCGCAGCGTGCACGTCTGACTGCACGCCTGAGTGCCAACGAAAGCAACACCCGACTGCTGCTCGACAGCGTGCAGCTTTACAAAGCACTGGGCGGGGGCTGGCAGGTGTTCGAACAACCCGCCAACTCAACCGCGTCCGCTAAAACCGACCGGCCACCACTTTCCTGAGTATTTGTCGTTTTCCAAAGAGGAACCGTCTTGAAGAATTCCCTTACTGCGGCCGGCGCCTTGGCCGTCGCCGTGATGCTTTGCGCGTGCAGCCCGGACCAGCCGTCCGTGCCGGCCCCCAGAGCGGTACGTACCGTTGAAATCAACTACGACAATGCCCGCGACGTCAGTCGCTACGTGGGCACCGTGCAGTCGCGGCACGAAGTCGAGCAGTCCTTTCGGGTGGGCGGCAAGGTTGCCCAGCGCAAAGTTGATGTAGGTCAGACGGTGCACGAAGGCGACATACTGGCTGTGCTGGACGACAGCGACTACCGTCTCGCGGAGGAAGCGTCGCAACAGCAGTGGGCTGCTGCCGTGGAGCAGACGCGTCAGGCGGAATCGGATCGCCAACGCCTGACGGCCCTGAAGGCTGATGGCTCAGTCAGCGCGGCCGACGATGAGCGTGCGCATACCAATGCCCAGACCACGCGCGCGACCGCCGAGGCCGAGGCGCGAAAACTTGAGCTCGCACGCAACCGGCTCAAGTACACCGTACTGCGCGCCTCCCGTAGCGGCGTGGTTACGGCGGTACGCATCGAAGCGGGACAGGTCGTGGCGGAGGGTCAGCCAGTGATCTCGGTTGCGAATCCGGACGAATCCGAGATCGTCATTGATGTGCCCGAGGATCAGCTGTCCACCTTCAAGGAGGCGCGTTTCAAAGCCTCGCTGGCCAGTGCGCCGAACGAGACCTTCGATGTCACCCTGCGCGAGCTGTCGCCGCAGGCTGCAACGCAGACGCGCACCTATCGCGCCCGGCTCAAGCCGGTGCAGGCGCTGCCGCTCGGCGCCACTGCCACGGTTATGGCCGAGCGCGAGATGACTAGTGTCTCGGTGGCAGCAGTGCCGGCGACGGCACTGACGCAAACCGGCGGCCAGCCGGCGCTGTGGGTGGTCACGCCCGAGGGCAAGAATCCGGTGGGCACTGTCGAACTGGTGCCTGTGGCGGTGTTGGGCTATCGCAACGATGAGGTGCTCGTCTCTGGGCCGCAGGCCGGAGTATTGGTCGTCACCGCCGGGGTGCAGAAGATGGCATCCGGACTGAAGGTCGCGCTTCCCGGCGCAGCGATTGTTGACGCGAACACCACGCAGCAGGCCACCCGATGAACAATTTCAACCTCACCGACTGGGCGCTGCGCCATCGCGCCATCGTCCTGTTCATGCTCCTCATTGTCGCGGTGGCTGGCGCCTTCAGCTTCACCCGCCTCGGCCAGCTCGAGGATCCGAACTTTTCCGTGCCCTCCATGACCGCCATGGTCATCTGGCCGGGCGCTACCGCCCAGCAGTTGCAGGACCAGGTCCTCAACCGCATGGAGAAAAAGTTCGAGCAGATCGACAACTTCGAGAAAGTGGTCACCTACGCGCGGCAAGGCTACGCTGGCATGACGCTCACCGTGCGCGGCGGCACCTCCAAGGCTGACCAGCGCGAGGCCTGGTACCAGGCGCGCAAAAAACTCAACGACTTGAGCTTGGAGATGCCTGACGGCGTGATCGGCCCGATCCTGAACGACGAGTACGGCGACGTGTATGGCCTGATGTACGCTGTCGAAGGCGACGGCATAGGCCACGCCGACCTGTCGGACGCGGCCGAGGATATCAAGCGCCAGATGCTGAAGGTGCCGATGGTCAAGAAGATCGATCTCATCGGCAAGCAAGCCAAGCGGGTCTACGTCGAGTTCTCGCACGAGCGCCTGGCAGCACTGGGCATTACACCGCTGGCCATCGCCGAAAGTCTCAAGAGCCAGAACGCGATGTTGCCCGCAGGCCAGATTGACACCCGTGGCGACCGCGTCATGGTGCGCGTGAGTGGCCAATTCGCCAGCGAAGAGGCTATCCGCAATGTGCCCATCTCCGCGGGCGGCCGGCTGATCAAGCTCGGCGACATCGCGACCGTTACACGTGGCTTCGAGGATCCGCCGACCTACACGGTCCGCCACAACGGCCAACCAGTGCTGATGCTCGGTATCACAATGACCAGCGATGGCAACATCGTGGACCTTGGCAAGGCGATGGACACGGCAGTCGCCAAGATCCAGTCAGAACTTCCGCACGGCGTGGAGCTGGAGCTGGTGGCTGACCAGCCAACCACGGTGAAAGATGCAATCCTGGACTTCGGGCGAGCGCTGGCCGAGGCGCTGATCATCGTGATCGCGGTAAGTCTGGCCAGCCTGGGCTGGCGCGCCGGCCTCGTGGTCGCAACCACGGTGCCGCTGGTGCTGGGCGGCGTGGCGCTGGTGATGCTGGCGATGGGCTGGAACCTGGAGCGTATCTCGCTCGGCTCACTGATTATCGCGTTGGGACTGCTGGTGGATGACGCCATCATCGCCATCGAGATGATGGTGGCGAAGATGGAAACCGGCATGGACCGCGTGAAGGCGGCCGCCTTTTCCTATCAGTCCACCGCCATGCCGCGCCTGACCGGCGCACTCATCACCGTCGTGGGCTTCCTGCCGATCGGCCTCTCGAAGTCCACCACCGGCGAGTACGCGGGCGGCATCTTCTGGATCGTCGGCGCCGCGGTGCTGTTCTCGTGGATCTGCTCCGGCATCTTCACGCCATATCTGGCGGTCAAGATGCTGCCCAACGACTTGGGCAAGCACCAGCATGGTGATATGTACGACACGAAGTTCTACCGCAGCCTGCGACGCCTGATCGACGCGGCCATCGAGCGCCGCTGGGTGGTCATCGGTGCGACGTTTGGCGCTCTGGTGCTTACTCTGGCCTGTATCAAGCTAGTGCCGCAGCAATTCTTCCCCAACAGTTCGCGTCCTGAACTGGTCATTGACCTGCGCGTCAAGGAAGGCGCCTCGTTTTCCGCGACGACCGAGCAGGTCAAGCGCATGGAGGAGATCCTGGCGAAGGACGAGGACGTGCGTTTCTATACCGCCTACACCGGCGCCGGCGCACCGCGCTTCTATCTCTCGCTCAACCCCGAGCTGCCGAATCCGGGATTTGCCCAGTTCGTTGTGATGACCAAGGACCTGGATGCACGCGAGCGGGTACGTGCGCGGCTGGTGGCCTCGGACGACCAACAATTCCCGCAGGCGTGGGTGCGCGTGACCCGCCTCGAGTTGGGGCCACCTGTCGGCTACCCGGTGCAGTTCCGCGTGGTAGGCCCCGATACCCAGGTGGTGCGCAAGATCGCCCGCGATGTGGAGAAGGTGGTTGCGTCCAACCCGAAGGTGCGCGACCTCCAGCTCGACTGGAACGACCCGGTACGTACGCTGAAAGTGGAGCTTGATCAGGACAAGGCGAGCGCGCTTGGCCTCACCCCGGCCGACGTGTCGCTGGCGACCCAGACCGTGATGAACGGCGCAACCCTGTCGCAACTGCGGGAGCGCGAGGACCTGATCGACATCGTAGCCCGTGCCGTACCGGAGGAACGCTTGAACCTCGACACACTGAAAAACATCAACCTTTACACACGCCAGGGCACGGTGGTGCCGTTGTCGCAAGTCGCACAGGTGCGCTCTGAACTGGAAGAGCCGGTACTGTGGCGCCGTAACCGCGACATGGCGATCACTGTGCGTGCCGACGTGAAGGATGGAGAGCAAGGTGTATCGGTGACGCAGGAAATCCAGCCGTTGCTTAAGGACATCGAAGCCAAGCTGCCGACCGGTTACCGCATCGATGTGGGTGGAGCGGTTGAGGAAAGCGACAAGGCCAACAAGGCGCTACTCGCGGTGGCACCGCTGATGCTGATCACCATCCTGCTGTTACTCATGCTGCAATTGCAGAACTTTTCCCGCATGTGGATGGTGCTGCTGACCGCACCGCTGGGCCTGATCGGTGTGGTGCCCGCGCTTCTGGTGTTTCAATCGCCGCTGGGCTTCGTCGCGATCCTGGGCATCATCGCTCTGGGTGGCATGATCATGCGAAACGCGGTGATCCTGATCGATCAGGTACAAATCGAAATCGCCGAGGGGCGTGCCCCGTGGAATGCTGTGCTGGATGCCGCCATTCACCGAGCGCGACCGGTAATGCTGACGGCACTGGCCACCGTGCTCGCAATGGTCCCGCTCACACGTAGCGTCTTTTGGGGGCCGATGGCGATCGCGATCATGGGTGGCCTCACTGTGGCGACGCTGCTGACGATTTTCTTCGTCCCGGCGTTGTACGCCGCATGGTTCAAGGTGGGTCGCCAGACGGCCGCGGATACCCAACAGGTACGGGGAAACACTGCGCTTGCTTCCAAGTGATGAGTGCCGTGACCTTTGCCCCCGACCTCACCGCTATTAGAGAAGTTTGTTAAGCGCCGTTTCTGAAAACAACCTAGGTCAGCCGTGAGGTACTGCGAACGTTACTGTCTTTCGCTCCTCGCGGCTCTCAGGAAAGACTGGCCATAAATAACTGCTGACGACAGACTGCTATCGGCCGATTCTGTTGAAAACAGTCGGCCATGGTTTGCGCATCAGAAAAGTACGCGTCCGAGATTGAAATCTTTACTTTTGGCAGAGGCTTCCGGACTCGGATTTCACGTAGCAGCGTGCAGAAAAGGCGTTTTCACCAGTCAATGATCAGGCAGTTTGGGCAGACCGACTTTTTCAACAGAATCGGCCAAAAGCAGTCGTTGAACTGTTGCCCTGGCTTCGAATCATCAGGAGTACTGCAACCGACAAGGAGTAGATGAGCCTGCCCCTTAAAACCGCAGGATGTGCCGGCGTCTGAAAACACATATGGCCAAGCGTTGACTACGTCTGTGAGTTCCTCGTCTGGCTTGTCATTGCTCGAATCAAAAGTATCGTCATGATCCCGTGCAAGACGACCACTGGCCACAATAAAACCCCACTCGATTCCCCCGAGATACCAACGTAGGCGAGATAAAGCGTAGCGGCTGCGTTATAGATCAACATCCCGAGCATTGCTGGTCCGGGCCAGCAGGTGATGGCCAATGCGATGAGGGCGATGCCGGCCAGGGGGACGATGACGCCCGTGAGTTCGATGCCAAGCAGAAGTTGCCCGACCAGCGACGGGACAAGTATCAGCGCCACGCCAGTGGCTGCCTCGATGATCGCGGCGAAAACAAGCAGTCCTTTCATCATATGGGCGCTCCGTTCCGGGCTGTATAGGTGCAAGACTGGACGGTCCTGGGGAAATGGTTAATCCGATTGCTACTAAGCCTTAGTGCTTATCGTGATTAGCCTTGGTGGAAAGTTCCGGTGCAGCAGCAATACTCCACTCGGCCGCGAAAACTATTCGCAGTATAGCGTGGGGCAAGAAGTCATGAACTTAAGCGTCTGCGAAGCGAAAGAATCTCGACTTTCATTAATCAAACGATGCCTTCGCCAGCCGCTATTACACTTTCTAATTGCCGGTTTTGCACTCTTTGTGCTGTACGGAGGTTTACACCGCTCAACCCTTAATCAAGATCCGCAACGCATCGAAATCACCCCTGAAGTTGTTCAGCGGATCGCGATTTCCTGGCTGGCACGATGGCAACGACCCGCATCGGAGCAACAGTTACAGGGCCTGATTGAGGAATATGTGAAAGAGGAAATCCTCTATCGCGAAGCACTGAAACTTGGCCTGGATAAAGACGACACTATTATTCGCCGCCGACTGGCGCAAAAAATGGATTTCCTCGCCGAGGATGTAGCGTCACTTCGCGAACCGGCACCCGGTGTACTTGAGGCCTGGTACAACCAGCATCAGGACCAATACGCCCCGCTGCCACTTTTGACCTTCCATCATTTGTTTTTCGCTTTGGACAAACGTGGTGCGGATGCGCAAGCGCAGGCTCAGTCCGCACTAAGTGGGCTGTCTGACAAGAACAGTGGTGAAGGCGATGCCTTTATGTTTAAAAACGCCTACTCAGAACAATCCCAGGATCAGGTGGCGCGGGTCTTTGGTTCAACGTTCGCCATTTCATTGTTCAAGCACACGCCGGGTAGTTGGGTGGGGCCTGTGGAGTCGGGTTTTGGCTGGCATCTGGTGTGGATTGATGCGCTGGCCAAATCACCTCCTCCACCCTTCGAAACCGTGGCCCAGCAGGTCAAATCCGATTGGTTGTCCGAACAACGCAGCGCATCGAAACGCGCGAATTTCGATGCACTGAAAGCACGCTATGAGGTCGTGGTGATGATACCTGCTTTCGCCGGTGTGATTGCCGCCACTCACACGGAGCGGCCGTGATGGGGCGCACGGTATGGCTGCTGTTGGTGCTCTGGTTCATGAGTCTGACGGCCATCGCCCATGAGTCGCGCCCCGCTTACCTGGAACTCAACGAAACGGCCGCCGGGCGCTATGACGTACTGTGGCGCACGCCGGTGCTTTCAGGCATGCGATTGCCGATTGCGCTCCGGTTTGCCGAAGGTGTGCGTATTGTCGTTGAGCCCGTGGAAAGCGAACTGAACGATTCACTGATCGAGCGTCGGGTCATTGATGCCGGTCCCTTAGGCCTGGTCGGACAACGTATTGAATTCATCGGCCTGCAAGCGAGCATCACCGATGTGCTGGTGCGTGTCTCGCGCCTGGACGGCAGCTTGACGACCACCCTCGTCCATCCTGCGCAACCCTGGATAGAGATCGCGGCTACGCCGGGAGCATTCTCGGTGGCCGGTGCATTTCTGGTCCATGGCATCCAACACATCCTGGGGGGCTTCGATCACCTGCTGTTCGTCTTCGGTCTCCTGCTGCTGGTGGGTAATGGCTGGATGCTGGTGAAGACCATCACCGCATTCACCCTCGCCCATTCCATCACCCTGGCACTCGCTACACTGGGTGCAGTGCGGCTGCCCGGCCCTCCGGTGGAAGCGACGATTGCGCTGAGCATTTTGTTGCTGGCAGTGGAAATCGCCCGCAAGAACCGTGACGAAACCAGTTTCACCCTTCAGTGGCCATGGGTGGTGGCGTTCTGTTTTGGCTTGTTGCATGGCTTCGGTTTTGCCGGTGCGCTGGCGGAAATCGGTTTGCCGCAACGCGATCTGCCGCTGGCGCTGCTCACCTTCAATGTCGGCGTCGAGATCGGCCAACTGATGTTCGTCGCCGTCGCGTTGAGCCTGCGCGCACTGTTGCTGCGTTGTCGACTGCCAAGGCCCGCAGTCCTGTATGCCCGACCGATTGCTTCTTACGGGTTGGGTACGCTGGCTGCCTTCTGGTTTTTCGAAAGAGTCTCGAGTTTCTTGCCCTGAGTTGCACCCTGTCATTGCCGTATTCCGGAGACGTGGAATATGAAAAGCCCTACACACTTCACCACGCCAACACTGCTCGGTTGCGCCGCGTTAACTGTCAGCGCGCTGGCATTGGCAGAGGGCAACCCGGATCGCGAGGTTTACTTTGGCCAGACGCACTCGCACAGCTCCTGGTCGATTGATGCCTACCTGATCGGCAACCACCAAGTCGATCCCGAGCAGGCGTACCAATACTCACTTGGAATGCCGGTCAAGCATCCAATGGGGTTTGAAGTGCAACTCAAGGGTCGCCCGCTGGATTTCCATGGCGTGACCGACCACTCGGAATACGTGGGCGTGATCGCCCTGGCCAACGATCCAAAGTCAGACTTCAGCAAACTGCCCATCGCGCAAAAGCTGATTGTCAAAACCCCGGAAGATTTCAACCGGGTGTTCAAATGGATCGCGGGCAGCTTGAGCCATCCCATCAAAGAGCTGATTGATCCGAAGGTTGCCGGCAACATCTGGCAGCAGAACATCGCCATCGCCGACAAGTACTACAAGCCCGGCAAGTTCACCACGTTTGTCGCCTATGAATGGACCTCAGCCCCCAACAATCAAAACATGCACCGCAATGTGTTTTTCCGTGACTCGAAGAAAGTGCCAGACCTGCCCTTCACGGCTCTCGATTCGGACAAACCGGAGGACTTGTGGGGCTGGATGGACGATCAACGCAAAAAGGGCAACGAAGTATTGGCAATCTCCCACAATGCCAACCTCAGCAACGGTCTGATGTTTCCGGTGGACGTAGATGAGCGTGGCCGCCCCATCGACGCGGCCTGGGCGCAAACGCGGATGCGTAATGAATCCCTCACCGAAATTCACCAGGTCAAGGGCACCTCCGAAACCCACCCCGAGCTGTCGCCGACCGACGAATTTGCCAATTATGAAATCATGAGCTTCCTGCTTGGCATCGACAACAGCACGTCGAAACTCAATGGCAGTTACATCAGGCAAGCCTGGCAAAACGGCATGGCCTTACAGGAAGCCCGCGGATACAACCCGTACAAAATGGGTGTGGTCGGCGCCAGCGATTCGCACAACGGGGTGATCCCCTATGCGCAGAACAACAACTTCGGCTCCCACGGTTTTACCGACAGCACCCCAGCAGCGCGTATTTCCGGTAAACAGAACTCGGGCATGGTGGCCCTGCAAACCAGCACGTCCGGTTTGGCCGGCGTGTGGGCTGAAGAAAACACCCGTGAATCGATCTTCGATGCCATGAAGCGTAAAGAAGTCTATGGCACCAGCGGCGTGCGCATCCCGGTACGCATGTTTGGTGGCTGGGGCTTCGACAGCAGTTTGTGGAACGACAAAGACTGGGTGCATGCTGCCTATGCCAAGGGCGTTCCCATGGGCGGCGATTTGCCGGCAAAACTGGATAAACAGGCGCCTTCCTTCGTGGTGTGGGCGGTCAAGGATGCCGACGATGGCAACCTTGACCGAATCCAGATCATCAAGGGCTGGACCAAAAACGGCCAGACCTTCGAGAAGATCTACGACGTCGCCTGGTCCGGGGATCGCCAACCGGACCAGGCCACCGGCAAGCTCCCGCCAGTGGGCTCGACGGTCGATGTTTCCAAGGCGACTTACACCAATACCATTGGTGCCACCGAGCTGAAAAAAGTTTGGCTCGATCCGGATTTCGATCCGGCCCAGCACGCGTTCTACTACGCTCGCGTGCTACAGATTCCGACCCCGCGCTGGAGCACCTATGACGCGGCCAAGTTGCAAGTACCGCCGCCGGCCGACGTCTCTGCCACCGTCCAGGAACGTGCGTGGACTTCGCCGATCTGGTACACGCCGACAGTTGAGGACAGCAAGCTTGTCGCTGCTGGCAAAACCATCGATCAGCTGAAAACCGAAGGCGCCAAAGCGCTCACTAATGAGCAGTTGCAAGCCTACGTGGTGGGCAAAACCATCAAGGTGCGCAATACCGTCACCGGCCAGACGTTCGAGGTCGTCTATGGCACCGGAGGCCAACGCCTGGTCACCAGCATCGATGGCAAGCCGCCTGCGCAAGGGGAATACCTGAACATGCTGCATGACGGCCAGTTTGGCGTGCCGGCCAAATATGAAATCAAGGACGGGCATCTAGTGACAACACTCGGCGGCACACCCTTCGAGGCCACAGTATTCGAGCAAAACGGCAAATACATGGCGGCTCGCAGCAACGAGTTCGGTTATGTGAATTATGAAGTTGAGGAGGTCAAGTAGCGCCGAAGCCAGCACCGATGTTCTGCATACAGCGAACGGGTAAAAGGAAGCGAAAATCAAGCTCCGTACCCTGCGCCAGCGTGCCGCAGACCGTGTCGTGGATGGTGTTCCACAACGGTTCAAGAGCCGAATTGCGGCCCGTCATGACACCTGCTGACGTTCTATTCAGACGCTTCATTGTCTTCGGTGACTGGATGGCCCGCTAGATTCGCGACGCGGTAACGAGGTAACGAGGTAAGTCAATTGGACGGTGAGATCGATCCTGATGCCGAGCGCGGTAATGAAGATGACTTCTGGCCAGGACAGAGCCGTCAGATCAAATGCATGGGGCAAACCCGCGCCGAAAAAAACGACGGCTTTAAATTACTCAGCGTCAGCACGGCTCCGGCGAGAAGGCCCGGCCTGCTGAGCGCTTTGGAGGTGCCTGCATTTGTTCGGTGTTCTTTGACCATAAGTACCAGGCGATGAACAGGATAAAGGCAACGCCGAGCCATTTCACCGCGATGAAGACCGACTCAAACTGCAGGGCCAGTGCTGATAGTCCGAGGGTGGCGACCAGCAGCCCAGGCAAACTGATCTACAGGCCGCGTTGACGTCGAGGTGCGTGGCTAATTCAGGATGAACAGGTCCCCTTCCACATCCGTATCGCCGTGTTTACGACTCTGCGCCGCAGAGTCGTAGAGGATCAGCAGGACCTCCCCAAGCTGCTCGCCCGATTCGAACAAACACATGCCCTCAGCGTGATCATTGCCTTGCCCAAAAGGCACCTCCAGCACCTTCTCCAATTGATCCGTAAAGACCACGCTTTCCTCGTCGGACGCGAAACCGCCGCGCCAGCGGAAGACCGTTACCGGACCATCCTGGTCCATGGTGGGACCCGCCAGGATCAGCAGATCGTCACCGCTAGTGCACAGGTCACGCAAGCCCAGACCATTTAGCGCGAAGAAGTGCTTGCGATAGCGGCGCCCATCCGGACCGATCTTCTTAAGCACCAGCGTGTCAGTCGAGGCGTCGTTCAGCTCAGGTTCTATCTCCAGTAACACAGCCCAGCCGCGAAGGACCGGTCCACGTAGCCCTAGCAGAAGACGCGAGCCAATCACCACCAACCCTTCGATATCGAAGCCGTTGTCTTTACCCGGGATACTCAGGAAGTCGCGTAGTTGAGGATCTTCAGCAATGGCCGTGGTCAGGTCGTTACTGACCTCGTTGCCATGTAGCTGCGCCGCCGTACGTCCATCGGCGTCCACCTTTCTGGCGAGTGCATAGCCGTCGTTCTGTCGGACCACAGGGATGCGGGCCAGCAGAAAGCGATTGCCCTGCGCCTCTACCGTCGATAGGCGCTTGATATTCTTCTGTGCAGGAGTGCCGGCCTCGGCCTTCTTTCGCTTCAGCTTATGGGAGCCCACCAACCAGAGGTAACCACTGTCATGGGTATAGGCCAACCCCTCTATATCGATCTCGGCGTCTTGCTTCGTCAGGGGCAGATCCAAATACTCCAGGAGCTGAAACGATTGGTGCTCATCGCACCTTACGACGTCGCCGGGCGCAGCATCCTGGATTTGCAGGCGTTCCAGGCTCGTGGTTTCGTCGTTCGCCACCCAGAGTGTGTCGTCAATCTGCTGAGCGACCGAAAGGCCATTGCGCAACGACTCAAACGCCGGATCAAAGCTCAACAGCGCAAAATTGCTTCGGTGGCTCATGAGCAGTCTCCTGTCTTTATGGCGCGGCGTGCCGGTTATTCAGAACCGGCTTCTGAGCGTGTTCTTCGTCCAGTGCATGCACTCATCCTAGCCGACCCGTCCACCGCTGATGGCTTAGCTCCCTTCGCTGCAGCTGTTAAGCAACCCGGATTAGTTCCATCAACTCCCAAAATAGCCGACTAACGGTGCCCCCCGTAGGCACAAAGCCTGCAACAACCACCTCGACGAACATTTGACGTCAATCTACCGCCATACGGGTTTCCTAATCAGCAGACCCAATTGACACAGCTCAATAGCGTCGGTTCGAGCGCAACTGTGGCCGCAACATTCCCCGCATACAGGATTATTGACATGATCGACCTCGCCACCTGGAATTTAAGCATCCCTGAAGGCAGCCCACCGGCTACCATAGAAACGCCTCGACTGGCGCAAGGCTTCAAGGACCAGTATTTCAGTTCTGAAGCCGCTACCCTTTCCTTCTGGGCACCTGTGACCGGCTCCAGGACGGCCAACGCTATTTACCCGCGCACTGAGTTGCGGGAAACCTATAGCGATGGAACGCTGCGCAACTGGCAGTATTCAGCGGCGGATAACATTCTGCGGGCGAGTCTGACCGTCAATCAGGTGCCCAGCACCGGCAAGATCGTGATTGGTCAGATTCACAACAAGGACAGCAACAGCCCCATGGTGAAGCTGGAATACCAATACAAAACGTCGACTTCGACTGGAAACATTGTCGTCAAGGTGCGCATGCGCCCCGACGATGAAGAGGGCCAGGTCATTACCATTGCGACGGGTGTGCCGCTCGACCGCAACTTTTCCTACCAGATCCACCTCAGCCCGAAGGGCGCTCTGGGCATCAGCGCAGCAGGATACAACTGGAGAACCACCATCGACCCGAGCTGGAAGACCAAACCACTGTATTTCAAAGCGGGTGCGTATGTGCAGGACAACACCGGCTATCCCACCGAGGGCGGAAAAGTGACGTTCAAGATGCTGGAGATCCAACACAACATTTAGTCGCTTCTTTAGGTCACTACCATTGGCACGCCGATCCGAAGGGTGAAGACTTTAGTGGATTTCCTCGTCGATCGGCTACCAAGTGGCTAGCTGTCAGTGAACTCAACCGCGCGGGCGGCAGATGCCCTCGAAAAACACTAAATTACTAAACGCCCGCTGAACGATTTAGCCAATCTGTTGCGTCGACCGGTTGAATCCACAGCCATAAGCGGTCGGTCGTGACCGTCTGCTGTGGGTCGTTTTCAGCCGGTCGCGATAGGCAGCAATCATCCAATCCGCTCTTCCCAGAGAGATCTCGCGGCCCTCGTCCCGAAACCTTCTCGCCCGTTTAAACCTTCCAACTTATCCCCATCCGTTGCTGCTGTAGCAGAATCCTCAAAAAACAAAATGATTGCGCCTGGCCATTTCGTGACCATTTGGTTTTCGCTGTGAACGCTAAATTGGCACGTGTCGATATCAGGCAAGGAGGCGGCGTGAACAGGCAACTGAATTGTCGAACAAGCCGGGTAAGGTGGCGCGTCTTTTCATAGAAATAACCACATCACGACGATGGGTTTGATAAGAACTGCAGCGTTTGAAGGGTGCCACTTTTAGGAAGCGGCAGCAGGAAACGATGATGATCCGTTGCCCCCATCAATTCGCTTAAATGTCGATCAGCAGAGAAAAAAAACCAATGATCAGCCCGAGCTCCAAGGATTCGAATGGCCAATTGGCGCAGGGCTTCAAGCCTCGTCACGTAACAATGCTGTCAATCGCCGGGATTATCGGCGCCGGTTTATTCGTTGGCTCAGGACATGCCATTGCAGCTGCTGGCCCAGCAGTCCTGTTGGCGTACCTATTCTCAGGCCTGCTCGTCGTTCTGGTCATGCGTATGCTCGGTGAAATGGCGGTGGCCAACCCGGACACAGGCTCGTTCTCCACCTATGCCGACCAGGCAATAGGTCGTTGGGCAGGCTTCACCATCGGTTGGCTGTACTGGTGGTTCTGGGTACTTGTGATTCCTATCGAAGCACTGGCCGCCGGCCATGTGTTGAACCAGTGGTTTCCCCAGATCGATGCCTGGCTGTTCGCCCTGGTGTCGATCATTGCGTTAGTGATCACCAATCTGTTCAGTGTCTCCAAGTACGGCGAATTCGAATTCTGGTTCGCCATGGCCAAGGTGGTGGCGATCATCGGTTTCATCGGCGTGGGTTTTGCCGTGTTGATGGGCTGGGTGCCCGAACGGGAGGTCAGCGGCTTGAGTGGCCTGATGGCCGAACACGGCGGATTCGCCCCCAACGGCCTGTCGGCGGTGGTGGGCGCCTTCATCACCATCATGTTCAGCTTCATCGGGACCGAGGCAGTGACCATCGCCGCTGCCGAATCCGACAATCCCTCGCAGAACATTGCCAAGGCCACGCGTTCGGTGATTTGGCGCATCGGCGTGTTCTACCTGTTGTCGATTTTCGTGGTTATCTCCGTGGTGCCCTGGAACGATCCGCTGCTCGCCCAGGTAGGCTCCTACCAGCGGGCACTGGAGATCATGAACATTCCCCACGCCAAGTTCATGGTGGACGTGGTGGTGCTGATCGCCGTGGCCAGTTGCATGAATTCCTCGATCTACATTGCTTCGCGCATGCTGTACTCGCTGGGCCGTCGTGGCGATGCGCCGAAGGCACTGAAGGCGACCTCCTCCGAAGGCGTGCCGCGGGCAGCGGTCATCGCCAGCACCGTGCTGGGCGCGGCGATCACCGTGTGGAGCTACTTCATGCCCGCCGGGCTGTTTGACTTCCTGCTGGCCAGCTCCGGCGCGATTGCCTTGCTGGTGTACCTGGCCATTGCAGTGTCGCAGCTGCGCATGCGCCGGATGTTGCATCGGCAGAACGTTGAGCTGACCTTTCGCATGTGGCTGTTTCCATGGCTGACGTGGCTGGTGATTGTGTTCATTTGCGCAGCGCTGGCAGTCATGATGATCACACCAGAGCACCGTACCGAAGTCAGCACAACCATTGGACTGGCGCTGGCGATTTCCTTTATCGGCCTTGTGACGTCGCGTCACCCTGCGCAGGCTGCGAGTGTGACGTCAGTGGGATAAAACCAAGGAGGTATTTGCGCCAAACCTAATACTCCCTACGCCAAGGCTGGGGGGTATTACAAGCTCCTGCGTCTCAGGCCGTAATCGCTCTTTGTGAGGACATGACCACGATGTCATCGAACTCCACCGTGTCCGACGGTACGACTCAATCCGTTGGTTTCCTGCTGTTGGATAAATTCACACTTATTTCCCTGGCGTCCGCAGTAGAGCCACTGCGCATGGCCAATCAGTTGTCGGGGCGAGAGCTATATCGCTGGCATACGTTCAGCCCCGATGGAGAGCCTGTCTGGGCCAGTGACGGCGTGCCGATTACCCCAGATGCTTCGTGGAACAATCCATTGGTGGCGGACACTGTAATCGTGTGCGGTGGTGTTGGAATCCAGAGCGTGATTACCCGCGAGCACATTACCTGGCTGCAAGCCTTGGCGCGTCAATCCAGACGGTTGGGAGGTGTGTGCACCGGTAGCTGGGCGCTCGCAAAAGCCGGGCTGCTCGACGGCTACGAGTGCAGCGTGCATTGGGAATTTTTGGCCGCCATGCAGGAGGCGTTTCCACGAGTCAGCATCAGCGCGAGTCTCTTCACCCTCGACCGAAACCGATTCACAAGCTCCGGGGGAACAGCGCCGCTGGACATGATGCTGCACCTGATTGGTCGCGATCATGGTCGTGAATTATCCGCAGCCATCTCTGAGATGTTTGTTTACGAGCGCATACGCAACGAACAGGACCATCAGCGCGTTCCGCTTAGGCATGTGCTGGGAACTCATCAGCCTAAGCTGCAAGAGATCGTCGCGTTGATGGAGGCCAATCTCGAGGAATCGATCGACCTGGATAACCTTGCAGAATACGTTGATCTGTCACGTCGACAGCTAGAACGGCTATTTCAGAAATACCTTCACTGTACGCCGTCACGCTACTACTTAAGGTTACGTCTTATTCGAGCGCGACAACTGCTTAAGCAAACATCATTGTCGATCATAGAGTTGGCGTATGTATGCGGTTTTGTGTCCACACCACACTTTTCCAAATGCTATCGCGAGTACTTTGGTGTTCCACCAAGCGACGAGCGTTCCGGCTCTGAAATGAGTCGCAAACCGGCAACGCTTGCGGCTACGCAGCAGTCATCAACTAAACAACTGACAGCGCTCGACCAAGCTCGAAACGAATCGACTTTTGCCAGTGTTCGAATGATTGATCGTTCCGATTTGGCGCAATCGTGCTGATAGGACGTCCCTGCCGCCCCATTCATCCGAAGTGCCTGGGTTTACTCAATAAGATCACGCAGGAGATTTGACGTGCACTTTGGTGTTCCTCTCGAAACCCAGACGGGTGAAACACGGGTTGCTGCAACCCCGGAAACCATCAAGAAGCTGATCGGCCAGGGTCATAAGGTCACTGTGCAAAGCGGCGCCGGCATTCATGCCAGCGTTGTCGACAGTGCTTATGAAGCGGCAGGCGCAACGATTGGCAGCGCCAACGATGCGTTTGGTGCCGAGCTGATTCTCAAGGTGGTCGCTCCCAGCGACAGCGAGCTGACGCTGATTAAAAGCGGCACCGTTGTGGTGGGCATGCTCAATCCGTTCAGCAATGAAACCATCGCCAAACTGGCCGAGTGCGGCATTACCGCCTTCGCGCTGGAGGCCGCGCCACGCACCTCCCGCGCGCAGAGCCTGGATGTGCTGTCCTCTCAGGCGAACATCGCCGGTTATAAAGCCGTGTTGCTGGCCGCTCACCACTATCCGCGCTTCATGCCGATGCTGATGACCGCTGCGGGCACCGTGAAAGCGGCGCGCGTGCTGATTCTCGGCGCCGGTGTGGCTGGGTTGCAGGCCATTGCTACGGCGAAACGTCTGGGTGCAGTGATCGAAGCGTCCGATGTGCGTCCTGCAGTAAAAGAGCAGATCGAATCCCTCGGCGCCAAGTTCGTCGACGTGCCTTACGAGACCGATGAAGAGCGCGAATGTGCCGTCGGTGTCGGCGGTTACGCGCGACCAATGCCGGCCAGCTGGATGCAACGTCAGGCCCTGGCCGTGCACGAACGCGCCAAGCAGGCTGACATCGTCATCACTACTGCACTGATCCCGGGCCGCAAGGCACCGACGCTGCTAAGCGCGGAAACCGTGGCGCAGATGAAGCCGGGTCGGTGGTCATCGACCTCGCAGCAGCTCAGGGCGGCAACTGCCCGTTGACCGTGGCGGATCAAGTGGTAGTCGAGAATGGCGTGACCATTTGCGGCCCGACCAACCTGGCCGGCGCGGTCGCGGCAGACGCTTCGGCACTGTATGCACGCAACCTGCTGGACTTCATGAAACTGTTGTTCGATAAAGAAGGACAACTGGTGATCAACCTTGAAGACGATATCGTCGCCGCGTGCCTGATGTGCCGCGACGGCCAGATCGTGCGCAAGAACGGCTGAGGATAAAACAATGGAAGACATGCTGATCTCTCACGGTATCTACAACCTGATCATCTTCGTGCTGGCCATCTATGTCGGCTACCACGTGGTCTGGAACGTGACACCTGCGCTACACACACCGCTGATGGCGGTCACTAACGCCATCTCGGCCATCGTGATCGTCGGCGCCATGCTCGCCGCCGCCCTCACCGTGACCCCGCTGGGCAAGACCATGGGTACCCTGGCCGTGGCCCTGGCCGCGGTCAACGTGTTTGGTGGCTTCCTGGTGACCCGGCGCATGCTGGAAATGTTCAAGAAAAAAGCGGCCAAAGCTCCGGCAGCCAAGACCGAAGCAATCAAGGCTGAGGTGCAGCAAGCATGAGCATGAACCTGGTTACTTCCCTGTATTTGATCGCCTCGGTCTGCTTCATCCAGGCGCTCAAGGGCCTCTCGCACCCAACCACGTCGCGTCGCGGCAACCTGTTCGGCATGCTCGGCATGGGCCTGGCGATCCTTACCAGCGTGGGCCTGATCTACAAGCTCGGCGCGCTCTCTTTTGGACAAGGCGGGGCCCACGACGGTATCGTCTACGTGATCGTCGGCCTGCTGATCGGCGGCACTGTCGGTTCGATCATGGCCAAACGCGTTGAAATGACCAAGATGCCCGAGCTGGTCGCCTTCATGCACAGCATGATCGGTCTGGCTGCGGTGTTCATCGCCATTGCAGCGGTGGTCGAGCCGCAATCCCTGGGCATCGTCCAGCAACTGGGTGACGCGATCCCGGCCGGTAACCGTCTGGAACTGTTCCTCGGTGCGGCGATCGGTGCAATCACCTTCTCCGGTTCGGTTATCGCTTTCGGCAAGCTCTCCGGCAAGTACAAGTTCCGCCTGTTCCAGGGCGCACCGGTACAGTTCACCGGTCAACACAAACTGAACCTGCTGCTGGGCGTGGCTACCCTGGGCCTGGGCATTACCTTCATGCTGACCGGCGACCTCAGCGCCTTCGCCTTGATGCTGGCCCTGGCCTTCATCATGGGCGTGCTGATCATCATCCCGATCGGCGGCGCGGACATGCCCGTCGTGGTGTCGATGCTCAACAGCTACTCCGGCTGGGCAGCGGCCGGCATCGGTTTCTCGCTGAACAACTCGATGCTGATCATTGCGGGTTCGCTGGTGGGTTCGTCCGGTGCGATCCTCTCGTACATCATGTGTAAGGCGATGAACCGTTCGTTCTTCAACGTACTGCTCGGTGGTTTCGGCAACACCGCAGATGCGGCAGGCCCTGCTGGCTCGAAAGAAGCCCGCCCGGTAAAATCCGGTTCGGCTGACGACGCCACATTCCTGCTGACCAACGCCGACACCGTGATCATCGTTCCGGGTTACGGCCTGGCGGTCGCACGGGCACAGCACGCGCTGAAAGAGCTGACCGAGAAGCTGACCCATCGCGGCGTGACCGTGAAGTATGCGATCCACCCGGTCGCCGGTCGGATGCCGGGGCACATGAACGTATTGCTCGCCGAGGCCGAAGTGCCTTACGACCAGGTGTTCGAGATGGAAGACATCAACTCCGAGTTCGGCCAGGCCGACGTGGTGCTGGTATTGGGCGCCAACGACGTGGTCAACCCGGCCGCGAAGAACGATCCAAAATCGCCGATTGCCGGCATGCCGATTCTCGAAGCGTTCAAGGCCAAGACCATCATCGTCAACAAGCGCTCGATGGCCAGCGGCTATGCCGGCCTGGACAACGAGCTGTTCTACCTGGACAAGACCATGATGGTGTTTGGCGACGCTAAAAAGGTCATCGAGGACATGGTTAAAGCCGTCGAGTAAGTCCTGCCTCAGCGCAACACTAAAATGAAGCGCATTCCCCTATCCTGCGAACGTTACGCTTTCGCAGGATAGGGGTGAAGATTTATAGACGAACGCTGGCAAAGGTTGACTCGTTACGTGCCTGGCTCAAAGCTGACATCGAACCGGCCAACGGCGAGAGCACCAATGCTTGCGGCAGCGGTATCATCGCCACCTGTTGCGTGGTATTGGAACCGACGCGCTCGTCACGCGGCGGAATGCCGAAGTATTCGCGGTAGCACTTGGAGAAGTGCGGCGTGGACACGAAGCCACAGATCGAAGCCACTTCGATGATCGACATCGGCGTTTGCTTGAGCAACTGTCGCGCACGGACCAGACGCAGTTTCAGGTAGTAACGCGACGGCGAGCAGTGCAGATACTTCTGGAACAGTCGCTCCAGCTGACGTCGCGACACAGTGACATACACCGCCAGTTCGTCCAGGTCGATCGGCTCTTCGAGGTTGGCTTCCATCAGCGCAACGATTTCCTGCAACTTCGGCTGATTGGTCCCGAGCATGTGCTTGAGCGGCACGCGCTGGTGATCTTGTTCGTTGCGGATACGTTCGTAGACAAACATCTCCGAGATTGCGGCGGACAGTTCACGGCCGTGATCGCGGCTGATCAGGTGCAGCATCATGTCCAGTGGCGCGGTGCCGCCGGAACTGGTGAAACGGTTACGGTCCAGGGTGAACAAGCGCGTGCTCATGACCACACGCGGGAAGGCTTCCTGCATCGAGGCCAGGCATTCCCAGTGCACGCTGCAATCAAAACCGTCCAGCAGGCCGGCGCAGGCCAGAGCCCAACTGCCGGTGCAGACCGCACCGAGTCGGCAGGCCTTGCGGGCCTGGCTTTGCAGCCAGGATACGTGTTCACGGGTAACGGTGCGCTGAATGCCGACGCCACCGCAAACGATGATCGTGTCCATTGGCGGTGCTTTGTGCATGGAAGCGTCAGGGGTGATTTGCAGGCCATCACTGGCCCAGACCTGGCCGCCATCGACGGTGAGGGTGGTCCAGCGATACAGTTCGCGACCGGACAACTGGTTGGCCATGCGCAGGGGTTCGACTGCGGACGCCAGAGAAATCAGCGTGAAATTGTCCAGCAGCAGAAAGCCGATGGATTGAGGCGCACGGTTCTGGGGTTGGGCCCCGGAGTTGAACGACGTCATCGCGGTATCTCCTCACACAAAGCGTGTGAATGGCCTCAGGCAGAGGCTCTTTTTATTCTCCCATCCAAAAGTTGGTGGGTTTGTTCCTATTCAACCTGCAAAGGTCATACCCAATTACATAAGTTTTAGTGGATCCAAAAACGACATCACTCAATGTCTCTAAGCTGAGGGTTTGCAGGGCGGGAGCCATAAGGAAAACGCTTGAGTTTGAGCTTGCGCTCATCGACGTCGTGCACATTCGTAGCACATACGCGAGAGATGTCTATAAACGACAACTTATTTGTAACCGACACCTACATGTCGGTTTTTGAAAACAATAATGACCACTGCCCCGATTTGGGCAGGCACAAGCGCTATGCGCTATAAAAGGCTTAGAAAATAAATCTGTCCCCTTTTTGCGGCCCCTGTCCCGTCCTGAATAAGGTTCAAACCGACTGGCACTTTTCGCGGCGCCACCTCGACACACTGCAGCCGAACCGGTTCGAGAACCATCGAGAAAAGGCACTCAAGGACGAAAAGCCCAGCAACGTCGCCATATCAGACAGCGGCCGTTCTCTGTTTTCGACATATTGAATCACCAGGTCGACACGAACTGCGTCGACGATGGAGGAGTAATTCTGGCCGTGACTGGCCAGATGGCGGTGCACGGTCTTGCGGTCCATACCCAGTTGTTCGGCCACGCGCTCGGCAACACACTCTCCTTTCGGTAGCAGGGCGAATACCAGCTTTCTGACCTTGTCTGGCATCGTCACATCAGACTGCGCCAGTTTCGCATTCAAGAAGTCGCGGGCATGCCATGCCAGAACGGGGTCATACGAGGAGATCGTTGTATCGAAATCGGTTTGCGTCACCACAATACCGTCGAAGTCCTGATTGAACAGGATTGACGTACCAAACACGCGCCTGTGCGTGGCCAGGCTGGCAGGCGCCTTATGCTCGAAGCAGACACTTCTTGGCTTCCAGCTTGCCCCAAGGAACAGTTTGAGTATGCGGTACAACGTGCAAATGACGATCTCGATTGATTGCCGTAGAGATCCGCGCGCACCGTGTATCACTTGCAGCCTGAGGAGCGCCACGCCGTCCAATTCCTCGATGCACAAATCCATCGATTCGTTATACAGCACAAGGTGGCGCGCGACGGATCCCAACGCTTCGCGCAGCGTGGCTTCCTCGCGCAGGGCAATCGCCAATGGCCCGAGGTTTTCCAGTTGGCGCGTTTCGCCCATGCGCAGGCCGAAGTCTTCGACTCCTGAATCCTGAGCCGATTCCTCCAGCAGGCGCATCACCGACTTCGCCGGGATCTTGATGTCCGGATCCAGTAACGCTGATGTGCTGAGACCAGCTTTTCGCAACTGACGATAAGGGTCCAAACCCGCTGCGCGGGCAACCTCAATAAAGTTTGTCAGGCTTGAGCTTCTAATTAAGGTCGGCATCGAGATTTCCTCTAGTGCCCCAAAATGTAAAGTCTTCGCCCCAAAATATCAAATTCGCACACATTCATTCACCGATACTTTTCCTGCACTGCGATGACACTGCGATGAAGTGAAGTCAGCGCGCCGTACGAATTGAATCAAGGAGAATTAATGTGCCCCACGCCATACGCATGCATGAAACAGGCGGCCCGCAAGTCCTGCGCTGGGAGAGAGTGGAAGTCGGTGATCCGGGTCCTGGTCAGGTTCGGCTGCGCCATGAAGCGGTCGGATTGAATTTCGCCGACACCTATTTCCGCAGTGGCCTGTACCCGATTCCGCTACCCGCCGGCATGGGTGTCGAAGCCGCCGGCGTGGTCGATGCCGTCGGCGAAGGCGTGACCAATGTCTCTGTAGGCGATCGTGTTACCTACACTGGCTTTTTGAACACGCTGGGTGCCTACAGCACAGAGCGCTTGATTCCGGCTGCGCCCTTGATCAAGTTGCCCGAAGCGATCAGCTGTCAAACCGCTGCCGCCATGACCATGCGCGGCCTGACCTCGTCCTATCTGATGCGTCGCATCTACGACTTCAAGCCGGGCGACACCATTCTTTTGCATGCTGCCGCCGGCGGCGTCGGCCTGATCGTCTCGCAGTGGGCCAAGCTGTTGGGCTTGACCGTCATCGGCACCGTTTCAACCGATGAAAAGGCGACCATCGCACGTGCCCATGGGTGCGATCACACCATCAATTACAGCCATGAAGATGTGGCCAGGCGCGTGCGAGAAATGACCGATGGTGTTGGCGTGAACGTCGTCATCGACAGCGTTGGCAAGAGCACCTTCAGTGCCTCTCTCGATTCCGTCAAGCGGCGCGGCCTGGTGGTCTGCCTAGGCTTCACTTCCGGAACCATCTCGAATTTCGATCCGCAAATCCTCGCCACCAAGGGCTCACCCTATCTGACGCGTCCAGCATTGGCCGACTACATTGCCGACCCGGCCGAGAAGGCGGATCTGGCCGGCGAGCTGTTTGGCCATGTAGGCGCGGGCCGCATCAAGATCGAGATCAACCAGCGCTACACGCTGGAGGACGCGGCACAGGCGCACCGCGATCTGGAAGCGCGCAAGACTACCGGCTCCTCGATCTTCGTCATCTAAGGAGTGCGGCGCACATGAGAGTCGAACAATTGAACTGTGCCATCGGTGCCGAGCTGATCGATGTCAATTTGCGTGACGCGGTGCATGACGATGGTTTGTTCGCAACCATCCGTGAAGCCTTGATCAAGCATCGCGTGCTCTTTCTGCGCGATCAGGACATCACTAGCACCGAACATGCGGCTTTTGCGCGCCGCTTCGGCCACCTTGAAGATCACCCGGTGGCCCCCACTCATGCGGAGGTGCCGGGGCTGGTGCAAATTTACAAAACCCCGGACCACCCGATCGACCGCTACGAGAACTGCTGGCACACCGACGCTACCTGGCGCGAAGCCCCGCCCTTTGGTGCCGTACTGCGCTGCGTGGAATGCCCCCCGGTCGGTGGCGACACCCTGTGGGCCAACATGGCGCTGGCCTACGAGAAGCTGCCGGATGACGTCAAGGCGAGGATTGCCGACTTGATTGCCAGCCATAGCATCGAGTCCAGCTTCGGTGCCGCCATGCCGAAGGATAAGCGCCACGCGCTGAAGACCCAGTTTCCAGATGCCGAACACCCAGTGGTGCGCACGCATCCGGAAACCGGTGAAAAGATCCTGTTCGTCAATGCTTTCACAACGCACTTCGTGAATTACCACACCAAGGCGCGGGTGCGTTATGGCCAGGATTACAACAGGAGCGGCGGTGACCTTTTGCAGTACCTGATCAGCCAGGCTTACATCCCCGAGTACCAGGTGCGCTGGCGCTGGAAGAAAAACAGCGTGGCGATCTGGGATAACCGCTCGACCCAGCATTACGCCGTGATGGATTACCCGCCCTGCCATCGCAAGATGGACCGCGCCACCATCATCGGCGATCAGCCCTGCTGAAACACCCCGGCACCATCAGCCCCATCTGATCTCCCGTACCCGTTGTACAGACCAAGAGGGCACACCCATGCAAGAAGAATCTGTCGCTTCGTTTGCCAAAGCAGGCCTCGCGTTGGAGGCTTCACCCTCGCGCGCCTATGCCTGGCTGGTATTTGCCATCATCTTCGGCCTGATGTTGTCAGATTACATGTCACGGCAAGTGCTCAGCGCTGTGTTTCCCCAGCTGAAAACCGAATGGGCCCTGACCGATGCCCAGCTCGGTTTGCTCAGCGGTATTGTCGGCCTGATGGTTGGTTTGTTGGCTGTCCCGATTGCAGTGCTGGCCGACCGCTTGGGACGCGTTAGATGTGTCGTGCTAATGGTTCTGTTCTGGAGCCTCGCCACCTTGGGGTGCGGATTCGCGCAACACTATGGCCATATGCTGACCGCGCGTTTTTTCGTGGGGCTGGGTGAGGCCGGTTACGGAAGCGTCGGTCTCGCGATCATCCTGAGTATTTTCCCCCCGGCCATGCGCGCCACCCTGACCGGCGCATTCACTGCTGCCGGCATGTTCGGTTCGGTGCTGGGCATGGCTGCAGGTGGGGTGTTGGCCAGCCACTTTGGCTGGCGGGCTGCCTTCATTGCCATGGCCCTCTTCGGATTGCTGCTGGTGCTGGTCTACGCATTGACCATTACCGAAGCCCGCGTTGCCCGACATGTGCAGACGCATTCGTTGGAAGGAGTGAGTGGTGCGGGCCGTCTGAGCAAAATGGATCGCAAGCTACTGCGCAAGATCGCCAAAGCCTTATTTGGCGCTCCTACGCTGGTTTTCACCTATGTCGCCAGTGGCCTGCAGCTGTTTATCGTGTACGCCATCATCGCCTGGATGCCGAGCTACATTAACCGCTACTACGGGATGGTTCTGGACAAGTCGGCACTGGCAGCGGCTTTGCTTTTGATTGTCGCCGGGATCGGCATGGCCGTGTGCGGAGCCTTCGCCGACAGATCCGGGCGCGCCGCGCCTGAGAAGCAACTGACGCTGGCGATCAAGCTCTGTCTGGGAGCCTGTGTCTTGCTGATGATCGCCATGCGCTTGCCCCCGGGCGCAGCACAATTCTCCTTGATCGCCGTTGGCGTCTTTTTCGCAGGCGGTAGCTATGGTCCCGCTGGCGCCGTGGTGACCAACTTGGTGCACACATCCATTCATGCGACGGCCATTGCCACGCTCGTGTTGGCCAACAATCTGCTTGGTGGTGCGCCAGGCCCCTACCTGACCGGTGTACTGGCCGATCGGATTGGCTTGCTAGGGGCCTTGCAATGGATTCCGCTGATTTCCATCGCCGCCGCGCTGGCATTTGCTTGCGCGAGGGCCAACTACGGGCGCGATCTGCGCCGTTTCGAGACGGATAACCCGCAGCAATTCTTTTGAATCTTCATCCTAACGGCAATAAGGGAATAGACCATGATCCAAACCAATCCCAACCCGCTCGAGGGTAAGGTCGCCATCATTACCGGTGCCGGTCGTGGCATCGGTCGCGGCATTGCCATTGCTTATGCAAAGGCTGGCGCTGCCGTGGTATGCAGCGCTCGCAGCCACGTGGAAATCGCAGAAACAGCCACTCTGATCAAGAAAGCGGGCGGGCAGGCGCTTGCTCATGCCGCTGACGTGGGTGACTACGCTTCGCTGGTCTCTTTATTTCAGCGCGCCAGCGATGAATATGGTGGAGTCGATATTGTGGTCGCCAATGCCGGTGTCGCCACCGAGCAACGTCGGATCGCAGACAGTGACCCTGAGTTGTGGCGCAAGACGATCGACATCAATCTGACCGGTGCTTACTACACGGCACATGCCGCTATCCCGCATCTACGTAAGCGTGGCGCCGGCAAGATCATCATGGTCGGCTCCGGTCAACGCTATCGCCCTACGCCTGGATTTTCGGCTTATTCCTGTTCCAAGAGCGGCATGTGGATGCTCACTCAATCGCTGGCGCTGGAACTGCATGAATACAACATCAGCGTTAACGAACTCATTCCTGGCCCGGTCAAGACCGACATGACCCGCGACGCGGCCATCCCCCCCGGGGAGTGGTTCAAGTCTCCCCAAGAGGTGACGCCGATGGCCTTGTTCCTGGCGAGCATGCCCGACGGCGGCCCCACGGCCCAGAGCTACAGTCTCATGCGCCGCCCTGCCTGAGGCATGGCCGCGAATACGCGCTGAAGAATTGATCGTACCTAAACGCAGGAGAACGCCATGCAGTCGTCACAGCACTCACAACACACCGAACATGCGACAAGTGACAGAACACAAGGCAAGCTCGCTGGCCGCATCGCCCTGATCACCGGTGCAGGCCGCGGTCTTGGCGGCACCATCGCGGTCGACTTGGCCAGGGCCGGCGCGGACATTGTTATCTGCGATATTGACCTGCCTGCCCTGGAAGAAACCCGGCAAAAAGTGGAAGAAACGGGCGCAGCCTGTATGGCGCTGCGCTGCGACATCACATCGAGCCGTGAGGTGGCAGCGATGTTTGCCAGCGCCGTTGAACGTTTTGGCACGCTGCATATTCTGGTGAACAACGCAGCGGTCGCACCCACCGGAAAAGCCGACGCGGAGCGACGCAACAAGCACTATGCCTACATGACCACGCCAGTGCCTCGTCAATCCCTCGGCTTCACTAGCCAAATCACCGATGAGGACTGGCTCCGCTACTGGGATGTCAATGTGCATGGCATGTTTTACTGCACCCGCGAAGCCCTCAAGCTGATGGAAGCGCAGCAGTACGGCAGGATCATTAACCTGGCCTCCATCGCGGGCTTCTCCACCATCAGCCTGCACAGCCCCCACTACTGCGCCACCAAGGGGGCCGTTATTGCGTTCACCAAGTCGGTCGCTGCAGAAGTGGCCGGAGCCAACATACTCGTCAACGCGCTGGCGCCGGGAGGCGTGTCGACGCCCTTCTTCGAGGAATATCTCGATTCCATCGGTGAAGAAGCCAGGAACAGATTTTGGCAGATGATTCCTGCGGGGCGTTTTGGCCAGATGGAGGAATATGCATCCATGGCGACGTACCTGGCGGGAGACCATTACTTTGTGGGACAGGTGATAAGTCCCAATGGCGGGGCTGTGATTTAAATGAAATGAACCGTAAGCCATCTGGTGCGTATCCAGATGGCAATCCCACACGGCACATCAGAATTGAAGGTTCTCATGACGAAACTGGCGACATTCAAACGCATGCAGGACAGCACTCAGGAAGACTGGGAGATCATCAAACCCCAGGCAGCAAAATTCTTCAGCGGACTGCCTGAGCGCGTGCTGGTGCACCTGAAGCTTCTGGAAGGCGACTTCAGCGGTTTTCCAATCGACCGTTACAGCCACTGCCTGCAGAGCGCCACATTGGCCTTGAAAGACGGACGCGACGAAGAGTATGTGGTGTGCGCCCTGCTGCACGATATCGGCGATACGCTGGGCTCGTACAACCACCCCGAAGTCGCGGCGGCGATCCTTAAGCCTTTCGTATCCGAAGCTAACATGTGGATGATTGAGCATCACGGCATTTTTCAGGGGAACAATTTCTTTCACTACCTCGGCATGGATCGCAACATGCGTGACCGGTTCAAGAGCCATCCGCATTATGAGCGTACGGTAGAGTTTATCGATAAATACGACAGCCCGGCCTTCGATCCAGACGGCGAGATTTATCCGCTGAGTACCTTCGAGCCAATGGTGAGACGAGTAATGGGAGCGCCCAAGCGATCCATCTACAAGGCGGTCATGGGCAAGGAGTAATTCTCTCGGGAACGGTACGTAAGCTGGGCTGGCAGGTAAGGCGGTCAATTGGTGAAGCAGGTCGCGAGGACCGCTGATAGCACTCAAGCAAAGAAATTGAGGAAAGAAGCATGCGATTTCAAGTATTCAAGTCGGGCGGCAAGCAAGGTTTGGGAGTTGTGGATGCAAAAGGACAGTTGCGCGGTTGTCTGGAGGATGAAAATGCCTACCCCGGAACCTTGGAAACCTTGATCGAGCAAGGTGACGAATTGCTTCAGGCCGCCGGACGGTGTCTGTTGGATGGGCACGCATTCAGCGCTGCAGACATTGAAGTGCTGCCGCCGTTGCAACGTCCGGGCAAGATCATTTGCATTGGCTTGAACTATCTGGAGCATGCAAAAGAAGGCGGATTCCAGCCCCCCACCTATCCAGCTGTTTTCGCCCGCTTTCAGTCAAGTTTGATCGGTAGCGGCGCGCCTCTGGTGCGGCCAAAAGCCTCGGAACAATTTGACTTTGAAGGTGAGCTCGTCGTCGTGATCGGCAAGCCGGGACGCCACATCGCCCAGGAAAAAGCGCTTGAACACATTGCGGGTTTTTCGGTGTTTAACGATGGCTCCGTGCGCGATTACCAGATGAAGGGTGCGCAATGGACGGTTGGGAAGAACTTCGACGGCACGGGCGCTTTCGGTCCCTATCTCGTCACCCCTGACGAGGTGCCAGCAGGCGGCAAGGGGTTGCGCGTACAGACCCGGTTGAACGGCACGATTGTGCAAGACGCTTCCACCGACGACATGATCTTCGATGCCGCCACGTTGATTGCCTTATTGAGCGAAGCGCTCACGCTCCAGGCAGGCGACGTCATTGTGACCGGCACACCGCCGGGAGTCGGGTTCACCCGCCAGCCGGCGCTTTACATGAAAGCAGGAGACGTGTGCGAGGTCGAAATAGAAGGCATCGGCTTGCTGCGCAATCACGTGGTAGATGAAGCCTGAGTGTTTCAGCAGCACGGAGCAGCCGTTACTCATCAGCGCCGCTGAAAATCATGAACAGCCCGTAGTCAGGCGGGGGGGACGGAAAAATAAATCTGAGAATCATCTGGCCGGACATCCCCCCCGACAGATGACTTATCAGGTACCACTCGATACCCTTCCCTCTCCGTAACCTGACAGTTCCCAGGTCAAACCCCATCTCCCCCAAACGAGCATGTCATGAAATCCCCCGCAGGTTTGCTGCTGTCGGCTATCGAGCTTGACCGTGCCAGTGCCATTCCCCTGTACCGTCAACTGTATCTGCAGATTCGCAAACAGATACTCAACGGCAGAATCCAGGGGGGCGTGCGCCTGCCGTCGACCCGGACCTTGAGCAACGAGTTGGGGTTGTCGCGGATCACTATTCTCAATGCGTTCGATCAGCTGATTGCCGAAGGTTTCCTGGCCTCGCGCACTGGCGCCGGTACGTATGTCGGCACTGAGTGGGAAAGCCGGGGTATCGAAGACGAGCAACCGCGCCAGCCACCGCGCCTGTCCGACCTGAGCCAGTCGATGTTGTCGCTGCGCAGCGATCATTTTCGCGGGGTGTCCTATGCCGACTGGGACCCCGCGACCCCGACTTCCTTCCTGCCCAGCCACAGCACTTATGACGCCTTCCCGCAGGCGATCTGGCGGCGTCTGATGAACCGTCATCTGCTCAAGCCAACCAAGGCCATTCTGGGTTATGGCGAGTTGCAAGGCTTGCAGGCGTTTCGCACAGCGATTGCCGAGTACGTATTCGATGCGCGTGGTATCGACTGCAATGCCGGGCAAGTGGTGATTGTTTCCGGCGCGCAGCAAGCGTTCAACCTGCTGGGCATGCTGCTGCTCAATCCGCAGGACAGCGTCTGGATGGAGGACCCGGGGCACATCGCCGCGCGCATTGCGTTGCAGGCCCAGGGGGCTCAGGTGGTTGCGTTGCGTATCGATGAACAGGGGATCGATGTCCAGCAAGGCCTGACCGAGTGCCCTGATGCCCGCCTGGTGTTTTGCACGCCTTCGCGCCAACATCCTTTGGGTGTCACCCTGAGTTATGCGCGGCGCCAGGCACTCATCGACTGGGCTGCGCAGCATCAGAGCTGGATCATCGAGGACGATTGCGACAGTGAGTTTCGCTACAGTGGCCGCCTCCTCCCGGCGCTGTATGCCATGGACCAGATGGCCCGGGTGATCTACGTCGGAACGTTCAGCAAAGTGCTCTTTCCGTCACTGAGACTGGGTTACGTGATTCTGCCGCAGGCCCTGGTCGAACCCTTTTGTACCCTGCGCGCGGTCATGGATCGCAGTCCGCCCACACTGCTTCAGGCGACAACGGCGGACTTCATGGGCGAAGGCCATTTTCTGGGGCACATCCGCCGCATGCGTGCGCTGTACAAGGCGCGCCAGCAGGCATTGATCGAACAGCTTGAAAAGCAGATTGGCAGCTTCTTCAGGATCACTCCGGCGGATGCTGGCATGCACCTGATCGCCTGGCTGCCCCCCGAACTCAGTGACACTGACATCGCCCGGCAATTGGCCCGGCACAACATCCACACCTACGCCTTGAGCGACTACCGCATCAAGCATGCCCTGCCGCCGGCCCTGTTGATCGGCTTTGCCGGCACGCCTGAAAACCAGGCCCGGGAGCGTGTCGAGGCGCTGGCCCGGGCCTTGCGCGCATTGGGTTATCTGCCGCCGACCACTGAATGCGAGGCAAGTGGTCTTATCAAATAACTGATAGTGGATCTATCGAGAGTTCCTGACTGGCGCGATAAAGGCTGCGCCGGTAGACCCGGTGTCTGAACCAGGAACGACTCTAATGAACAATAAGATCCAGGAACGATTCAACGCCTTGCTGAGCCATAAGGTGGTCGAAGACGGGGCTGTTCCCGTGCTGACGGACGCACTGGCCCGGCGGTTGCTTGAGCGTCTCGGGCAATTGCGCCTGTTTGCCCACGCCTACCCGCTACTGACCAACCTCACCCACGGTCGTGTCACCCCTGCCGACCTGCTGGACTTCGCCTATCGCCACGAGCTGCAAGGCCTGAGCCTGCACTTGCTCGACGGCGAGGAAAACAGCCTGAGCCAAATGTCACCCGCGCAGCTCCAGGCGTTTGCCGCCAAGGCCAAAGCGCTGGGGCTGGATGTGCACCTGGAAATCAGCAGTACGCTGAAAAAGGATGTCGATCAGGTAATCGCCATCGCCAGGACTCTGGGGGTGCGCAACATCCGTGTTTACTCACGTTACGAGGGCACGCTGTCGCGGGTCATGGACGTGATCGAGACCGACCTGCACTACCTCGCGCAGCAGGCCGACGAGCACAACCTGTACTTTGACTTCGAGCAGCATGAGGAACTCAAGAGCGGCGAAATCGCGCAACTGCTCAACCGCCTCAACCACCCTCGTCTGCATGCCCTGTTCGACTTCGGCAACATGATCAATGCCTGCGAACAGCCCCTGCAGGCCCTGCGCAACCTGGCGCCGCACATCCGCCAGACTCACCTCAAGGGTGTGCGCATCGTCCCCGAACAAAACGGCTTCGGCCATTACGGCGTATTGCAGGGCAGCGACGAGGACGATCTGCCCAGCGCCCGCATGCTGTTCGAACTGTTGATGCTGGGCGAAGCAACCCCGCAGGTGATCGCATTCATTCTCGAGCAGGAAAACCACTACGTGGCCCCGGCCTTCCGCCAGAGCCTTGAGGCGGCCGATCCCTTCATTGCTTACCGGGAGATGAGCGAAACGCCGCTCCCGAACGGCTACTCGCTTGAGCGAATGCTGGCCGATGAACACCGCTGGGCGAACAACCAGGTCGCCTATGTCCGAAGCCTGCTGGCCGAATTTCGCACCTTGGCCGAACTGACCCTGGCCAGCCCTTCCAACGCCTGAACCTGACGACCCGATTACGCCCGGAGAACAATAATGACAACTCAAAACAAGGCCAAATGGCTCAGATTCCTGATCCTCATCCTCGGTGGTGGCACCATCTACAAGCTGGCGAACCTCAAGGACGCCTTCTATGTACCCATGCAGGAATTCATGGGTTTGAGCCACACTGAAATCGGTATGCTGCTGAGTGCCAACGCGATTATCGCTACCGCACTGTTTGTGCTTGGCGGCCTGCTCGCCGATCGCTACGACACGCGCAAACTGATCCCCCTCGGCCTGATCGGGACCGGTTGCCTGGGGTTGTACCTGGCGACCTTTCCGCCCTTCAGCAATTTGCTGATCGTGTTCAGTCTGTTGGCGATTTGTGCCGACTGCCTGTTCTGGCCATCGCTGCTCAAAGCCATCCGCAACCTGGGTGACGATCAGGAGCAAGGCCGGTTGTTCGGCCTGCTCGAAGGCGGGCGTGGCGTGGTGGATACACTGGTGGCCTTTTCCGCCCTGGGCGTGTTCGTCGCCATGGGTTCGGGCGAAACCGGCCTGAAGTCGGCGATCCTGTTCTACTCGGTCATCGACATTCTGGCCGGCACCCTGACCTGGTTCCTGCTCAAGGGCGGCAACGCGCAGTCGGCGGCCAAGCCGAAGAATGGTCTGGCGAACCTGATGGAAGCGATCAAGGTTCCAGGCATCTGGCTGGTCAGCCTCAACGTGTTCATGGTCTACATCGTCTACTGCGGCCTGACCTATTTCATTCCCTACCTCAAGGAAATGTATGGGTTGCCCGTGGCGTTGGTGGGCGCCTACGGCATCATCAACCAGTACTTCCTGAAGATCCTCGGCGGGCCTGCCGGCGGTTTCATTGCCGACAAGCAGTTCAAGAGCACCAGCCGCTACCTGAAGTGGGCATTCCTGGCGCTGTTGCCGCTGATGGGCGTGATCATGCTGATTCCGAAAAGCCCGGGCTTCATCTATGCGGGCATGGCCGCCACCCTGTCCTTCGCCCTGATCGTGTTCTCCATGCGCGGCGTGTTCTGGGCCCCCATGGGTGAAGTCGGCATTCCCCAGCACATCACCGGCTCGGCCTTCGGCATCGGTTGCCTGATCGGTTATGCACCCGGCATGTTTGCCTACGTCATCTATGGCGCGATCCTCGACCACTTCCCCGGTCAACAGGGTTACAACTATGTCTTCAGCCTGATGAGCGTACTGGCCATAGTGGGCTTCATGGTGTCCAGCCTGCTTTATCAAGCGGTGCGCAAAAAATCCACGGCCACTGCCGGGATGAGTGCGGCGCAAGCCTGATCATCGGCATGGACTCCAGGAGGAGGAATCGTCAATCACGCCGATCCCTCCTCCTGGCCACAACGCCGGAATGAACCGAAGCTAGCGCACAATCTGGCTAACGCGTTAACGCGACGGATTGGCTAAATGATTCGGGGGTTTATCTTTTACGCAGCTCGACGATCAGGGCCCGGCATGCGGGCTCTGATGCTCAGGCCTGCCTCAAGGAACGGGGTGTGCCTCGAGAGGAAGTCCTTCGTAACACGCAGCAATCGGCCATACGCTGGCACTGACCAGCGTCGCTCTCACCCCAAAACAGCTTACTGGTTTCTATAGACGCCCCTGACATCACCCTTCACAGGGGGATTGTCCCCAGAGTTGGTTCTATTTCCCCAGGAATGCGTTTGCTTTCGCGCTGACGAATGCCTGGAAAACTCCGTCTGCTCCGTCTCAGGCACTAAACAGAACGATTACTGCCTGCCTTACCCTACGTTATGTACGTCTGAGGTTTTTGGCACAGAGAATGCTGGGTATTCATCCAGAACTCATTGAGTTGTTCGAGCTGCTACAACCGGACGAGCAGCATGAATAAGGACACTCCCCATGCAGCCAAATTCAGCTTTTTTCAGACGCCTTGATCGAGGAGCGGCCGACTCAATTTCGCCGACAAAACCACCCAACCTCCTGCGATGGTTTTCGATCATCAGCTTCATCCTGATCAGCGCGATAGCCATCGGGCTGGGGTCAGTGTCGACCCGTTTCCTGGTCATCGAAAGCCTGGAGCGCGACGCCCTGTTGTCAGCGCAATTTATCCAGACCATCGCCCTGGGTGAGATACGTCACCACGAGTTGGCCGGGATGCGGATGGGCGACGTTTTGGCAGCCACCCAAAATGGAGTGTTGTCGGAAGAAATGTCGCTGAACAGACACCGTGCCCGCTCCGAGTTCCTCGACCACCTTTCGTACCTCCCGGACTCACTCCTGATTAGCATCTACTCCCCTCTTCGGACAGTGATGTGGTCGACCAATCCGCAGCTTATCGGACAAAAAATTCTGAACGACGAACCACTTGAAGCGGCATTCAACTCGAAAGGCCGAATTTCCACCAAATACAGCAACGCTGATGAACGCCGTCCAGAACAGCAATTTTTGCTCGCTCCCAAAATGTTCTTCATCGAGAGCTACATCCCCCTGGTAGATGATCTGGGGAATACTCTGGCAGTGGTGGAAATTTACAAGGAACCGGTCGATCTAATCGAACGACTCAATCGTGGCCACTGGATAATCTGGCTGTCTACGGCGGCGGGCGGTCTGATCCTTTACTTCGGGTTGTATTGGATTGTTCGACGGGCATCGATTCAGCTGGCGTCACAGGAAGCCCAGCTCGTCGCCAACAAGACCTACGTGGGCTTGGTCGAAATGTCCACGGCGGTCGCTCATAGTCTGCGTAATCCACTTGCCTGCATCCGCTCCAGCGCGGAATTGGCGAGTGAAATGGACGGCCAACCTTCCAAGAAGAATATCGACGATATTGTCAACCAAGTGGATCGGATGTCGCAGTGGGTGCACGAATTGCTGCTGTGCTTGCGACCGATCCGTGGAGAGGCAGAACTGGTGGAACCGATGATTGTGGTACACGCCACTTTGGCCGGCTTCAGCGCGCAATTGGCTCAGTCAAGAATCCAGGTCGAGTTCAAGAATGAGCCCGCCCTCCGAATCATCAGTAATCCACTTTTGCTTTCTCAAATTCTCAATAGCGTCATTGCCAATGCAATAGAGGCAATGCAGGGCGGGGGAAAATTATCCATCCAGGCTTATGTGGATGAAACCCATCAATGGCTGCATCTCATCATCGGTGACACCGGGAATGGAACGTCACGGCAACAAGAAATGATGGCGTTCAAAACCTTCTACACCACTAAGCAAGGCAGGCTAGGCATAGGGCTGATTATGGTGAAGCAGATCATGGAAAGTTTTGGTGGAGAAGCCAGTCTGACCCGCCATGAACAACAGGGAACATCCGTACGCTTGAGTTTCAGGATTGTAGAAAGAAGAGCCAGCGCGTTGCGCTAACCCTCGTCTTCGCGCAGCAATTCTCGCCGATCGGTGGAGAGATACGTAAGGTAAAAAAGAAAAAAAGGAGTAAAAAATGGACGGATTTATTTTCCAAAAAGGGACGGAATAATAAATTCGTCCCCTTTCTTTCCCAACTCTTCGATTTCCTGTGCGACCAGGCTTTGTATGCGCCACATATTACGGTCACGAATGCCATGCTCTTTCAGCATTGTCACGGTCCGGAATAGGTATTGGGCTGCCGAGCCCCAATGCCCGGCTGCGCGAGCCAACACATGTGCAACCTTTTCCATTGGCAACTTGCCTGCATAGGCCATTCCGTCGCGTGCTGCGACAAAGGCTAATGCACGCAATATCCCAGTCTCGGTTTTAACCGAAATCCAGCGCGGAACATTGGTCGGTGGGTTTGCGTCAATTTCCCGGAACATTAACAGTCCCAGTTGTTTGAAGTGATCTTGCGCTGGAAGCCGGTATGCCAACCCGTTGCAGCTTCCACCGCGGTCGAGGGCCAACATCAGGGCAGGCAACTCGCGTGTGCCGCGCCAGCGAGTAAGTTTCAGGCAGAACGACCGATGCCACCCATAGGCGGTGGCGCCACGGCTCTCCACAAATTCGAACTCCGGATTCCATATCAGTGAGCCATAAGCAAAGATCCAAAGATCTTCCGGTTTGTATTCACGTAAAAGTGCCTCCACCATCGCGTCAAACTCTGCTTTGGTGTGTTCGGTCGTGCCCGGTTCGGGTCCAGGATCGGGCTCAAACCGCTCAACACAAGCGACGAGTTCCGCTGTCAGGTTTCGCCCTTTGAATCGCGTCGTTTTTTTCATCGTTCATACCGGGTTCTCACGGCTGATCAACCGGAAAGTCTAGCACCGCGTGCTGAATCCACAGTCGATTGCTGTCCTTCGTAACGGACAGCATCGGCCAAACCTGGCGCATTGCTACAGGAGCCACCTATGCTCTGGGTAAGGACACCGACATCAACATCAGTTGGGCCATGACTGGCTCGGCGACATGCCGGTGGAGCAGACCAAGCCCACAACGGGCAATCAAATCTGCGGTCAGTTCGACAACGCCTGGATTCAAGCCGTGACTGGAAACATGACCTGGCGTTTCTGATTTTCTGTTGACGGAACCCGACTTAATCGTGGAGTGAAGCCACTATGACCTTGGCCCATAAGTTGTTTGTCGGCGTCGCACTGGCCAGCCTGGTACTCGGCGGTTGCACCTCCCAAGTCACTGAGCGCGAGCAGTACTCCGGTTTCTTGTCCAACTACAACAACCTGGAAGAAGTGACCACCGCCACGGGTGAGAAGGCAATGCGCTGGGTGAGCCCGTCGTGGAACCCGAATGCTTATGACACCATCGCGTTCAGAACGCTGGAGTTTTATCCCGCGCCGAAACCCAATGAGCAGGTCAATCAGCAGACTCTGGCCGACTTGCAGAACTACATGTCCAGGAAGGCCAAAAGCGTGCTGGGCCAAAAATACCGGAGGGCGTCTAGCGCGGCCGCTGCACCGGCCGGGTCACACCCGCTGATCCTGCGTGCGGCAATCACTGGCGTCAGCGCTTCGAACGAAGGCATGAAGTGGTATGAAGTTATGCCGATCGCGGCCGTTGTCGGAGCGACACAGGCAGCCACCGGTCACCGGGATCAAGACACTAATCTGTTCATCGAAGCCGAGTTCATTGACGCGAAAACCAATCAGACAATGGCCAAAGTGGTGCGCAAGGTATTTGGCACTCAGCTAGAGAACGACAAGCAGTCAATCACCACCAAGGACTTTAAAGCCGCTATCGACAAACTGAATACCGATCTCTGGACGTTCATCCACAGTTGACCGTTACAGAACTTTAAAAAAGGGGACGGATCTATTTTTCCGTCACCTTTTTACAGTCAGTCACTCCCGCACCACCCGTCTGACCTCAGCCTGTATGGCATAAGCCGGCGCCTCCACAGCATTGAAATCTTGTGTATACCGCCGGGCAAATCCTTCTACCCCCCATTCCTGATACTGCTGCACATGCTTTAATTCGTGAGCCCAGAGCATGACGTTCTCTTCTGCGGATTGAGCATCCCGGAAGAGGATGATGTCGATCAGCGTCACGGCGCCGATATCGGGGTTTTGCAGCATGGCAGTGGCGGCGCTGAATTGGCCGTTGTCGCTGACTTTGTAGCGCGCGGTATCGAGGACGCTGGGGTCGTACCAGCGCAGCAGTTGCTCCCGGATGTGCGGTGGAATGGGTTGGATGTCGGCGTTGGCTGCTTCAGCGCGGGCTTGGGTCAACCACAGCGCCAAGGCAGGTGCCGCGAGCTGGTAGAGACCCTCAAGCTGTCCCCCGGCTGGGAGGCAGATGCAGCTGTCCAGGCATACTCGTGTCTCGCCAGCTGGGCAGGCGTCGGTCTGGGCTGGCACTTCAAAGGTCAGGCAAAGAACAAACAGCGCCACCAGGCGCGTGGTGATGGGCGGCATTGGGCGCTCCAAGGACGGACACAGCGCGAACAGTGGGTCACCATTGATCGACGACCCGCATGGCTTTAGCGTAGTCCCGAACCAAGCGCCCCAAGATAATCGCAGGAAGCGACAGACCACCTTTCCACTCAACCCCCATTTTAGGCGCTCAACTTGCAGCCCTGCCTATACTGTTCAACATGACCAGTGCAACCTTTCGCTTCTACGAGGAGCTCAACGATTTCCTGCCGGCCGAACGGCGGCGGCAGTCCTTTACCTGCAAGTGCGCGCAAGGGGCGACGGTCAAGCACATGATCGAGGCGCTCGGGATACCGCACACCGAGGTCGAACTGGTGCTGCTCAACGGCGAGTCGGTGGGCTTCGAGCGGGTGATCTTCGACAGTGACCGGCTGGCGGTGTATCCCAAGTTCGAAACGCTGGACATCAGCCCGATGCTGAAGGTTCGTGCGCAACCTTTGCGAGTGCTGCGCTTTGTCGCTGATGCGCACCTTGGCGGGCTGGCCAGTCTGCTGCGCATGAGCGGCTTCGATACCCTCTACGACAATGGCTTCGAGGATAGCGAGATCGCCGAGATCGCTGCACAGCAAGGACGCATCGTGCTAACCCGCGACCGCGAACTGCTCAAGCGGCGGATCATCAGCCATGGCTGTTACGTGCATGCCCTGAAACCGTCGCTGCAGTTGCGCGAATTGTATGAGCGCCTCGACCTGGCGCGCAGCGCGAGGCCATTCAGCCTGTGCCTTCATTGCAACCTGCCGCTGCACGAGATCAGCCCGGAACTGGCTCGGCCGCAGGTGCCGCCACGCATTGGCGCCCTCTATTCGCGCTTTCTGCGCTGCGACGCCTGCCAACGGATTTACTGGGAGGGTTCGCACTGGCGCGGTATGTGTGCATTGCTGGCACCTCTCCTGAACCGATAGCCAAGCGCATCGGGCCGGTTGAATCCACAGCCAAGAGCAGTCAGTCAGATGTGTCTAAGAAATCCGGGGCTAATCACACCACAGTAGTTAGCCATGAACACTCAACAGTTATGGTTTTACTGCGTGACTATCGTCAATGTGGGGGGCGTCCGTTGGTTTCTTCTCCGGAACTATAAAACTCACTATCGTACTGGTGAGGATTTTGTGAGTCGGGTCGGCCACTTCAAGAAGAACCTTATGCGTGCCGGGTTTGAGTCCAACCAAGATAATCGGGTCTTCACTGGTGTGCGCCCATGTCCCCTCCCTATCGTCGACGGTCACGTGAAGGTGACCGAGGCGTGGTGATACATCAGCAGCCGTCTTGCCAAATACCGGCATGATCCTGGCGTGCTCTGTTCGATACTGGATAATGACAACACCACGGGCGAGCGGCTCGGCCAGCGGTGGATAGACGATGAGCTTTGGCACCGCCTCAGACTCCAACGGGAGTATTGCCGGTGGGTGATTGATGTCTGCTTCCCCTTGACCGCACGCGGCCATGCAAAAAAAGACACCCAAAGTAAGGGCCGACAGATTTCTGAGAGCGAGGGGCATGGTGTTTTTCTCCCGCGTGATTTAACTCAAGGCTAGATCAAACCGAGCCGCACCAGGAGAAACGCAGATGTCCGGACATCGAATCTTCTCGACACCCTTTGCGGCGGTTTATCCAATGTACGTAGAAAAAGCCAAGCGCAAGGGGCGTACACAAGAGGAAGTTGACCGCGTCATTTGCTGGCTCACGGGCTACGACCAGGCGGGTCTATTGCAACAGCTCACGCTGAAGGTCGACTTCGAAGCCTTCTTCGCTCAGGCGCCAGAGATGCATCCAAACAGCGGCCTCATCAAAGGTGTGGTCTGCGGTATCCGTGTGGAGGATGTTGAAGATCCGCTGATGAAACGAATCCGCCAGTTGGACAAGCTTGTTGATGAACTTGCCAAAGGCAAATCCATGGAAAAGGTGCTTCGGGAATAAATCCCGTGGGCAAGCTAGTGCGAGCCAGGCCAACAGTAAAAAAAGGGACGCTGAGCGTCCCGTTTTTATGAAAATAGATAGATCAAACGATGAGCAACCTGTGGCGAGGGGGCTTGTCGGACCGCCGCACCGCCCCGTTGGACTGCGCAGCAGGCCCATAGGTTGAGGCCACTTCGCTGCTAAGCGGGTCGATGCGGGCTTCCGACAAACTCCCTCTCCACTGAACAGCGATTACCTAGGTAGGCTCAACTTTATCCAGCACCCGGTTCGCCGTGATCTCCGCCACCATGATGCTGTTGGAAATGCCCAGCAAGGCATAACGCGACTCACCCTCCAAATGATCCACCAACTGATGGACCATCACATCGACCGACGCCAGCGTCTCGACCAAAAATACGGCCAGGGTTTCGGCTGTGGCTTCAGGGTCCACAGAAAACAGAGTACTGCGCGTTCGCTTGGTGGCTTTGATGTCGGCATTCGAGGGGAAGTGGAAGTTGAGGGCGCGCTCGGCGGCCTCGTTGAGTTTTTTTGAGTCGGGTTCGTACGGGGACACTGGATCGGTGTCTGGTGGATTGGGTGTGACCTTGAACATATTAAAGTCTCCAACAATATGGAGCCGTCACCGAATCGCTGCTAAACGGAGGGTGGCAGCTGTGTGCAGGTTAGCAGACCGGCGGAGACGATTCCGGCGCGCCCGAGGGCGCCCTGCGCACAGCTACCATGAAGTGCAGGCATGAAATGACCTGACTGTCTGGATGCAGATGCGCTTCGTCACGACGGGCTGCTAAACCCGATCACTGATGGGCAGTGACACGAATCAAGTTACCGAGTGCCCCAAAAGCGCACAAGCCGGCGGATTCTGGCGTAGCCGTAGGCAATGGCACAAGGTTTTGTAGCTTTCAGGACGTAACGTTGAGGGCGTTTAAACACGCGCTCTCAAGAGTTGTTGAATAAGCTGATACGCACTTCCTACAGACGGTGAAAACTGGAAGCATCCAGGAAGCCTCTGTCGAATTTATAGGGGTGACCGTCGCAATTGTGGTGGCAACGAGGTCTCTTGAATCAGTCGGCTATCGGCCAGAAGGAGACATTCGTTTGCGTCGGGATGCCCCCTATCCAGTCGTCAGGCATTAAGCACTGTTGAGATGGTCGCGTATGAACTCGATGAACCGCTGGGTCTTCGCTGGAAGCAGCCGTGTTTCGGTCAGTGCGTAGCCCGTACGTCAACGCAAGTTCCAAGGCCGGTTACAAGGGGTATAACTATCAGAACAAAAGACGGGTCACCCAGAATAGGCCCTTCAAAGGCAGCGCCCAAACCAGGCGCCCCAGGCCTGATCGGCGCCTGCGGCGCGGAGCGATGTGATGAGTTCCAGAGCATGGCGATGGGCTCGCAAGAGCCTTCTTGGCTGCATCGAGCTGGCCTTGCTGGTCGCTCCACTGTGCGCCAGCGCCATGTTCAAGTGCCAAGCCAGGGACGGAGCCATCAGCTACACCAGCCAAGCCATCGCCAGCGCCCGCTGCACTCGCCTGAATGGCATGTCGGGCGCCGGTGTCGGCACCAAGGCAATGGCCCTGCCACGGGTTGTGCGGGACGACGACTCAGGCGCGGTGCGGATTCGGGTGTACACCTTCATCCACAAGGGTGTTCGTCAATATGTGAGCCGGCGCCCCGTCGGGATCTCCGCACGGGTCGATGTCCTTGAGCTCTATTACATCAAGGACTGCTATCTGTGCATGGCGCCGAAGGATTTCAAGGTCGCCTCACTGCGCCTGGACACCCATTCCTATCGGCGGGAGATCGAAGCCGCTTCGGGTCATTATGGTGTCGACAGGGCGCTGGTCCGCGCAGTGATACATGCCGAATCGGCGTTTCGCCCCAACGCCATTTCCGAAGCCGGCGCCCAGGGGCTGATGCAGTTGATGCCCGCCACCGCCGAGCGTTTCGCCGTGGACGATCCGTTCGACGCACGACAGAACATTCGTGGCGGCGTGCGCTACCTGGCCTGGCTGCTCAGGCGCTTCAACGGCAACCAGGTGCTGGCGTTGGCAGGTTACAACGCCGGCGAAGCGTCCGTGGTCGAGTACAACGGGGTGCCTCCCTACGCCGAGACGCAATCCTACGTCACCCTCGTGCAGTCCTTGACCGAACGCTATCGCAACCATCGCTAGTACCGTAGGGCGCATAACCCGGAATAGGTAATACGCCGGCCCCTCCACGGCGGATAACGCTGGCGCGTTATCCGTCCTACGAAAGCAATCAGGTTCCGCGCTCGATCAACACGTCGGGCGGGGAATGGCTCAACCGAACTTCCACGCTCACCGGTAGCTATTGACCGATTCTGTTGAAAAAGTCGGTCTGCCCAAACTGCCTGATCATTGACTGGTGAAAACGCCTTTTCTGCACGCTGCTACGTGAAATCCGAGTCCGGAAGCCTCTGCCAAAAGTAAAGATTTCAATCTCGGACGCGTACTTTTCTGATGCGCAAACCATGGCCGACTTTTTCAACAGAATCGGCCGATTGCAGCCTGTCGCGACCGGCTGAAAACGACCCAGTATAGGTAGTCCATCCTGTGTAGATGACGGCTGACGAGCCGTTCGTTTGTAGTCATCATCACGTCACAACGCTAACACCCGCAAAAACTGTGGTGTTTCTGACAAATATCAATGATTACGACTGGCCAGCCGTGCAACCCATGGATTGGCACTCAAACCATGTAATAGCACGCTGAGTAAAACGGTACAGACAGCAGTAGCCACCAAGGTACGACTTGCTTGTAGAGGGTAGGCCAATATCATGACGGCGAAGACAATGCTGGCCAGACCTCGCGGGCCGAACCAACCGATGAAGAGGCGGGTTTCGAAATCGAAGCGGGTTCCCACCAGACTGATCAGCACGGGCAGTATGCGAATCACGGTCAGGCTGAGCACCGAGTAAAGCCAGATGTTCAGGGTGAGACTGCTCCAGGCCCAAGGGATCACCAGTGCGCCAAATACGCCCCAGGTAATGACCGATAACAGGCTGGCGAACTCTTCGCTGGCCTTGAGCAACTGGTGCTTTTGCTCGGTAAACAGAAAACTTGCGAGCAACCCACCGACGAACGCGGCGATAAACCCGCTACCACCTAGTGTTTGCGCTGTGGCAAAGCACAGAATGGCGAGCCCGGGCAGGGTCAACTGTGACCACATGGACGTTTGCCACTGGTGTTTTCCGGAGTAGCGCTGCAACCACCAGGTGATGAGCGTAAGGGTAATACCGATGAATGCACCGATGCCCAGTTCCTCGATAACCAACTCTAATGCCAATGAGATAGGGGACCGTGTCTGCTGTTCGACCAGCAATGCCAAAAACATAAGCAACACTGGAACGCAGATTCCATCATTCAACCCGCTCTCAACGTTTAACCCTTCACGCACGGACGCGGGAACCTTGGGATTGCTCACAACAGCTTTACCGAGCGCAGCATCGGTGGGAGCCAAAAGGGTTGCCAGTATTGCCAATTCCAACGGTGGGACCTGTGGGAACAACCAGACACCGACTAGCCAACCACCCGCTATGGTCAGTGGCAGCCCTATCATCAGCAAGCGCAGCGGAAGTCCTTCATTGGCCCGCAGGACCTTCAGGTTGGCGTTGGCCGCATCGCTAAACAGAACAATCGCCAGCGTCAGCTCAGCCAAGAACTTGAGGCCATCCCTGTCAATCCGGGGTTGCAGAATGCCCAGAAATGCCGGGCCGAGAAGCAGACCGGCAAGCATGAACATAAGCGGGCCATTCAGCAGGCGTGACTCGAAGCGCCCCGCAAATATGCTGTAGATAAGGAGGAAGGCAGCAAGCAGCGCTAAGTTCTGATACATCGATGACCTGCCTGTTCAGGGTGGGCAACTGGAACACGCAGCCTTGAGTTAAGTACTTGAAGGGGACGGGCTTCAGGCATGGGAGATGACGCCTAATGAGGGGTGTGCTAAGCATAGGTGGGAGCAAAAAAGGGGACAGATTTATTTTTCTGGAAAATAAATCCGTCCCCTTTCCTTTTGAGCAACTCAATCAAGACCAGCAGTTCCAAAGCGTTTTAGCCTGCTGTCTGCCCCTTGGCGATGCCAATCCGCTGCTATGCTTATCCACCGTTACTGATACGAAAATAGCAAACCGCCTTGGGTCAAACTTCAATCGGCAGGGTGGGCAGCTTTCAATCAGCACTAGCGGGAGGATAGCGGTCATGACTATAAAAAGCGTGCAATGCTTCACCCTGGCTGTTGCATTGTCATCCGGCGTATTCGTTGTTCCGGGGCAAGCTCAGGACAAGAAACCTAATATCCTCGTCATCATGGGAGACGACGTCGGCTGGTTCAATATCGGCGCCTATCACCGAGGTATTATGTCCGGAAAGACGCCGAGCCTCGACAAGCTGGCGTCTGAGGGCATGATGTTCACCGACTATTATGCAGAGGCGAGTTGCACTGCGGGCCGGGCAAGTTTCATCACGGGTGAAATCCCATTGCGCACAGGCCTGACGACTGTTGGCCAGGCCGGCGCTGATGTAGGTATGCCGGACAAAGCGGCTACGATCGCCGCAGCCCTCAAAACCGAGGGCTACGCCACCGGTCAGTTCGGCAAGAATCATCTCGGCGATCTGAACAAATACCTGCCGACCCTGCATGGCTTCGACGAGTTCTTCGGCTACTTGTATCACCTCGACGCTATGTCTGATCCCTATTGGTATTCGTTCCCGAATGACCAGTCGTACCGCGACAAAGTCGGACCGCGCAATCTGCTGCATACCTATGCGACCGATACGGACGACCCGACCGAGCAGCCGCGCTGGGGTAAGATCGGCAAGCAGAAGATCGTGGACGAGGGGCCTCTGGCGCCATACCCCGACATGTCCAACGTGCCGAACATGCACGACATAACCCCAAAGGCCAAGTACGACATGGGAACGTTCGACGAAGTGCTGGTCAAGGCTTCGTGTGACTTCATGGACAAAGCCAAGACAGACGGCAAACCGTTCTTCGTTTGGCACAACACGACGCGCATGCACGTCTGGACATTTCTGTCGCCCAAATACCAAGCCCTCATGAATAGCAAGACCAACTATGGGCTCGAAGAAGCTGGCATGGCGCAAATGGATGACAGCGTTGGCGCCATCCTGAAATGCGTGGAGGATGCGGGCGAGGCCGACAACACCATCGTCGTTTTCACCACCGACAATGGTGCGGAAGTGTTTACCTGGCCCGATGGTGGTATGACGCCGTTCAAGGGTACCAAAGGAACAGTGATGGAAGGTGGCTTCCGTGCACCGGCGATTATCCGTTGGCCGGGTAAGATCAAGCCCGGTACGGTCGAGAACGGTATCTATTCTGCTCTGGATTGGTTCCCCACGCTCGTGGCCGCAGCGGGTAATCCCAACATCACCGACCAGTTGCTCAAAGGTGTGAAACTGGGCCAGAACACCTACAAAAACCACCTCGACGGCTACAACCAGTTGGACCTGCTGCAAGGCAAAGGCCCGTCCGCACGCCATGAGTTCTTCTACTTCGGTGGTCCTCAGTTAGGTGCAATCCGCATTGATGACTTTAAGTACCAATTCTACCAACAACCGCAGGGTTGGCCCGGTGCAAAGGTCACAACAGACATGCCGACCATGGTCAATATTCGGCAGGACCCCTTCGAGCGGACACCATCGATCGGCGAGCAAAGCCTCAACGACCTAGGTGGAGGGTACATGAATGACTTCTTTGCGCGCGAGTTCTGGAGGTTCGTCACTGTTCAGCAGGCAGTCGCGAAACTGGCCCTCACGGCCATCGACTACCCCCCAATGCAGGACCCGGCTTCCTTCAACCTTGAGGCCGTGAAAAGGCAGGTCGAAGCAATGATCAAGAACAAGCCAGGCAACTAGGGCACAGGATCAATGCGACGGGCGGCTTTGTCGGGCCGCCCGTTTGGGCAATGGGTTGATCCAATGCAATGCTGTACATTGATTTTTGAGCGGTCTCATCAGTGCCTTCTGTTTCGAGTTCTCCCGACTGCCGAAGCGGGCTGACAGCCAGCGCCGACAGGCTGCATGGGGTCGATTCTGTTGAAAACAGTCGGCCATGGTTTGCGCATCAGAAAAGTACGCGTCCAAGATTGAAATCTTTACTTTTGGCAGAGGCTTCCGGACTCGGATTTCACGTAGCAGCGTGCAGAAAAGGCGGTTTCACCAGTCAATGATCAGGCAGTTTGGGCAGACCGGCTTTTTCAACAGAATCGGTCGATTGCTGTCCTTCATATCAGGAAGCAATCGACCAGAAGCGCTCTGCTCGGGTTAGGCAGCTCCCGCCCTGAGCTGTCACCTGATTTGTCTACAAAACCTCATATGCGGTTTGCACAAAAAAGTAGAACCCGCCCTTCCCCACCACGGCATCTGGCAACCAAAACAGGAACGGCCTACCGCTTTACTCCCCGCCCCATCCATACAACCCCTCCCGCCGATCCCGATGCAAATCATTACGCGCACTAATCCGCTTATTCCGCGCCTCACCAAGATTGAGCGTCGCCAACAAAATCTGCTCCCCCCCCTGCTCCGCTGGCCCCGCCAGCGGATAACCATCCGCATCAACAATCACCGAACCCTGCACCCAACCAACTCCTCGCTCATGCCCATGCCGATCACACGCGGCAATAAACATCCGGTTCACCGACGCATTGGCCTGAACCCGCACCACTTCCGCCGGACGTTCGTTCGGCGGCCTGGGTCCATCTGGCCAGTTAACCGGCGCACAAAGCAAATCCGCACCAGCCAGTGCCGGAAGTCGCACCCACTCTGGAAATTCCAGGTCGTAGCAAATCAACATCCCGATTCGCCCATGCACCGTTTCAACCACCGGCGGCGCAGCGTCTCCGGCGCTGAAAATTTCACTCTCGGCATCCCAGAGATGCACTTTGCGGTATACAGCGCGCAAACCTTGGGCATCGATCATTGCCGCGCTGTTAGCCAACTCGTCGCCTTCCAGGCGTTCGCAAAAACCGCCGACCACGACGATGTTCAGCTCACGGGCGAGTGCCGTCCAGAGGCGCAAGGTCGGTCCTTCGACCGTTTCTGCCAAGGACAATGCTTCGTTGCGGTCGTTGAACACGTAGCCGCTCTGCACCAGCTCGGGAAGCACCACAATCTGTGCCCCTTGATGGGCCGCCGAACGAATGGCGCGTTTGGTCAGTGTGCGGTTGAACGCGAGGTCGCCGATTTTCGGTGCGACTTGGCAGCAGGCGACCACGGTGTTTTTTGCAGTGTTCAACGCACCTCCTCCACAGACGGTTTGGTCATGGCAAGGATGTCGCTCTCGGTAATCGAGTCGATGATCCGGCGTTCGGACGCGAGGTCGAGCGAGCGGCTGAGGAGGTAATACGTCAGGCCCGAGACCACCAATCCCACCAGCCAGGCAATGTCCACGCCTTCGAGCATGCGTGCCAGCGGACCGACGAATACCTCTTTGTTGGCGGCGGCGTCAAAGATGTAGAAGAACGGCACCATCGCGGCAAAGCCGATCAGGTACGAGACGATGCCGCGAAATTGCCAGGCGCCGTAGATGCCGTTTGGCGTGAAGAAGTGCGGGATCGCGTAGCGGCCTTTGCGCACAAAAAAGTAGTCCACCAGATTGACGGCGGTCCAGGGCACGAGGAAGTACAGCAGCAATACGAGGAAGGTGTTCAACAGCGCGATGCCGTCACCTTTGATCGACAGCACGCAGGTCAACAGAATCACGCTGATCGCGGTGATGGACATCACTCGGGCGCGTGGTGTCGGGGTGATTTTTTTGATCGAGTCGACGCCGGTCAGCAGCGTCAACATGGCGCTGTAGGTGTTGAGCGCAATGATCGGCAGGAAGCCCGCCACCGAGACAATTACCAAGACATTGCCCAGCCCCGGAATCATCGAAGACCCGACCTGGTTCAACGCCACCAGCGCATCCACCGCTTTCAACTGCTGCGCCAGCCACGCACCGAGGCCGATCATCCAGCCGCCGGACAGCGAGGCGCCGATGAATACGGCGGCGATCAGTTTTGGCCGGCTGGTGTTTTTCGGCAGGTAACGGGAATAGTCGGACACATAAGGCGCATAGGAAATGTTGTAGCTGGCGCCGATGGCAAACAAGGTGGCGAACGCAACCCAGCTGAAGCCCAGGTCCGTCGCCGGGGCAACGCCCTCTTGGCCGGCGCCAAACATCAAGGCGATCGTGACCAACGCATACAGCGGCAACGTGGCCAACAACGCCCATTTAAAGGCTTTGTGCATCAGGTCGTGGCCGTAGATCGACAGCAGCGCACCGATCAGCACCACCGCCACCGCGACAATGGTCGGGTCGATACCGAAGACATGTTCGAGGCCGTTCATGATCAGCGAGATGTTCACCACGTTGAAGCCGACGAACACAAACATCGTCGCCATCAAGGCCAGGATCACCCCGCGATAACCGAACTGGGCGCGGGACTGGATCATTTGCGGCAGGCCCATCTCCGGACCTTGCGAACCGTGGAAGGCCATGAAGATGGTGCCGAACATGATGCCCAGCGCACCGGCCAGCATCGTCCACAGCGCCGACAAGCCGAGGCTCGGGCCGACAAAGCCGATAGAGATGGTGAAGAAGTGGAAATTGCCCAGAAACCAAAAAGGTCCCTGGCTGCTGAGTTTGGCGTGACGTTCGTTTTCTGGAATGTAATCGATCGAGTGGCCTTCGATGGCCAACCCGCTGCTCGCTTCGAGTGCGTGCGCAGACTGTGGGGACCCTGACATACGAATATTCCTATGCTGGTAATTGTTGTTTTTATGGGCAAAGCGCCGGTTTCATTGCAATGTAGGGCGTTGATCAGGGCTGTAAAATATCGCAGGCGCACTGTTTACATAGATCCGCGTCTATGTGGCGAACATCGGAGGCACACATGCTGGGCACTGTATCGGAGCTGGATCTGCGTTTGATCCGGGTATTTCTGACCGTCGTTGAGGCGGGCGGCATCTCGGCCGCGCAGACCGCGCTCAATACCACTCAACCCACCATCAGCGCGCAATTGGCGACGCTGGAAGCGCGGGTGGGATTTCGCTTGTGCGAGCGTGGGCGCGGCGGGTTTTCGGTGACGCCCAAGGGTGGCCAGTTTGTCGAAGCGGCGCGTCGGTTACTGGCGGCGGCCGAGGGCTTTCGGGTTGAAGTGCAGCACATCAATCGCAAGGTGTCGGGCAATATCAACATCGGCTTGCTCGGTCAAATCGATCCGTCCGCCAACAAGAACATCGCCCTGGCCATTGCCCGATTGCGCTCACGACATGAGGGGCTGTACTTCCACTTCACCGAACTGTCGTCATCGCTGCTGGAAGAGAAAATCATCAACGGCCACATCGATCTGGCCATCGGTTACTTCTGGCACCGCTTGCCCAACATCGATTACTACCCCTTGTTCCAGGAAACCCAAATCGCCTACTGCGCCCCTGCCCACCCGCTGTTCGATCACGTGGGTGCTCTGAGCCGCGATGACGTGCGCGATTACGACTGGGTCTGGCCCAGCCACCCCTTGCCGGAAATGCCCGCGCCCACCTCCATCGAGCGCTTGACGGTGCTCACCGACAGCATGGACGGCGCAGCTCTGCTGATTCTGTCAGGGCAGCATTTGGGCTTTCTGCCACAGCACTACGCGGCCAAACATGAGCAGCTGGGGCAGTTGCATCCGCTGAATCCTGAGCAACTGCGCTATGAAGTCGGCTTTCATGCGGCCGTTCGACATTCGGCGCGGCAACGCGAGGTGGTGAGTGCGTTTCTGGCGGAGTTGATTGAGATTTTTGCAGCTGGGTGAGTTCACAAGCAGCCGGATTGCAGCTTCGAGACTGTCAGTGGTTTCAGATGCGGATTTAGTCTTATATGCTCCAACACTTGGACACGAACCAAGTGCGTGGTTGAGTACTTTTGGAAACGTCTGATTGTTTTCTATAAAGAGCGTCAGCATGGTGCTGCCTCTGAACACTGATAGGGAAGTCAAAAATGTCCGGCAAGCCTGCTGCGCGCAAGACCGATTCCGTGAGCTGTCCCCGCTGCGGTGGAACAGCCATCGAATCCGGGTCACCCAATGTATTTTTTGATGGTCTGCCCGGGTAACGGACTGCACCACCTGCGGCAGTGTCTTGACCATGGGCGCCATGTCCTCGGTAAAGATCAATGGCCAGGCCGCGCTAGTCACCGGCTCGCAAGGTACGCATGGCGACACCATCACGGGTGGGTCATCTAGCATCATCATCGGCAATAGCTTCACGCCTGCGCCTGTTTCGCCGGTCAGTTCGATGCCGGCTCATTTGGTTGAGCCTTCCAGTTACCAGCCCTCGGTCATTGCACCTGCCCCTACGCTAACGCCAGACACTGCTGCTGAGGACGCGGTTTTAGAGGAAGAGGAAGAGGAGGAGGAAGAGGAACTGGATGAAGAGAAACCGGTGGGTATCACCTTGCGCATCGGCGTGTTCTTCGATGGGACATTAAACAATGCGAATAACAGCGTGATGGGGCAGCTCTGTGGCGCAACCCATGCCATCAAACCCGAGGATCTTGACGCCAGCTGCAGACCGTATATGGCCGATCCGGAAAGCAGCTACGCGAACGATACGTCGAACATAAAAAAACTCAGTGATTTGTATTATGTAAGCGAAGAGATGGAAGAACCCTTGCTGCAAGGCAACGTGTCACAGATGCTTTACGTTGACGGGATAGGTACGTCGACCGGTCAAGCAGACAGCATGTTAGGCGCTAGCATGGGGCGCGGGACATCGGGCGTAAGCGGTAAAGTAGAGGATTCTTTCCGTGAAATTGCGAAAAGGATTTTCCGGCTTTTCCAGACCTCTCCTGACTCTAAAATCGTAAGCCTTACTTTTGATGTTTTTGGTTTCAGCCGAGGCGCAGCCGCTGCACGTCACTTTGCCAATGAAGTGGCTCTAGGTCAGCAAGGCCCCATGGGGCAAACCATCAAGATATTTCGACGAGCTTTTCACGAAACGTTCAGTGGTGAATACCAGCGCGATATCAACATGGGCTTTATCGGTTTGTTTGATACCGTGCCGTCAGTAGGTGGCTTGGCCAATCTGGGCTACATACGCAGCCAAACACAACCTGGGCTCAAACTGTACCTATCTCGCAGCTTGTTTCCCAATGTCATCCAATTGGCTGCCCGAGATGAAATCCGCGCTAACTTCGCCTTGAGCCGGGTAAAACCCGCTCACCTGGAAATCACATTACCCGGTGTCCACTCGGACCTTGGTGGCGGCTACTTTCCTGAATCCGAAGAGAACCTGTTGATCAGCCCGATGCAGACGCTGGATGTTCCAGCCACGACCGACGTGAAATACACTTCGATTTATCGTGACGCGCAACAGGCGAAGGCCCAGTGGGAGGCCAAAGGCTGGCCGTCCGAAATGCTGGAGGTCGTGACTCCCTTTGTTCGGAGCGTGCTTCCGTCTCAGCAAGATAGCTTGAACCCCACCAAAAAGGTCTATGCGGCGTTGCAGCTCAAGCGCCCCGTGCGAGGCGAGCTATCACGGGTTTACCTGCGAGTCATGTACGAGTTGGCTAAGCAACGGGGAGTTAAGTTTGAGCACCTTGATGAGCAATATCCAACTTACACCATCCCATCAGAGCTTCAGGCGCTGTGTGACCGCTTCGTCGCGGGTGACTACAGTACAACTCCCGCCGAGGAGCAACTGCTCAAATTAAAGTACATTCACACCTCGGCCAACTGGAACCCACCGACAATCTTACAAGGTTCAACACCTCGGACAAGTGCGGGTTTACTCTACTTTAATGCCCCAACCACGGACGAGATTCGCGTACAACATCCCCATGTACCCGACTAGGAGTCAAAATTTTGCGATCACTATGGATCTTGTTGGGGGCTTTGCTCGTGAGTGCCTGCCAAGCGACGGAGCTTTCGGGAGAGCACTTAGACCCAGACTCAGTGCCATGGGAACTCGGGTTTACCGAGCCCAATTTTATGAGAGTTTGGGTAGAAGACAGTGCGGTAGTTGATGTCGACAGCGTCTTGTATCGTCGAGTTGGGAGCGGCGTAGCGGCGGGAGGAAAGAATAGTAATGCAAACGCCGCTCGTGGTTGGCGCAAGGGGATTGGTGGTAACGAAAGAACCGTTGTAGGGGCAAAAATTCCTGTCCGCATCTATGTGCGCTGGCAATCGCTTGTCGAGCCGCAAACCTACCAAGGATGGTTTGAAATACCGGAAAGTGCGCGGCAGATATTGCGCGATGCAGTGACAAAGGATTGCCCGGAATATCCGGAAGTCAAAAGTTTGCGTGCAGGCGGGTCTGTTCAGCTTGGTCTTGCCCCTGGCGGTGTAGTACAGATCTGGGTGCGGGATCAGTGCCAACGGCCAATTAAAGTTGCACGCGGCCAAGCCGAGATTGAACCCAAGGGGCCTGCTCTAGGACTCTCCGGAGGGAGCTATTTCCCATTGGAGGAAGATTCCAAGCGCTATGTCGAAAAGTACGGCATACCATACGGCAGTTGGTAAATGCGAATACTATGGATCTTCTTGGGACTCTATTCATGAGCGGCTGCCAAGCGTCGGGCGAGCCTTGGGGGCGCTCAGATTCCGACGCCGGACCGGGGACGAAAATAGATCCGCCCCCTTTCAGACAGTCCCCTATCAGACACTCAATGTTCTTCGAGCACCCCAAAGCGTAGGTTGTTGGCCACGTAATCTGGATGGAAGACATCCTGATCGAGCTGGAACAGCTCTTTGTGCTGCTGCAGACGCTCGTTCTCGTTGAATGGGCCGTCGGGGCTCACGCCTGTTAGCTCGGCGAGAAGTTCGCCAATCAGTTTTTCTACGCTCATATTGTTGTTCTCTTTACGACAGAAGGTCTTTGCGGTCGAGCCGCCGAATTGCGGGGCTTGCAGCGCAGTTCATGAGGAGAATTTAATAGGCGGGGGCGTTATCAATTTTTCAATCGACGACAGCGCTTTATCATTTCATGACAATTTATGTCCGTTGATCCGGCAGTGGTTTCAGATGCGGATTTCCCCCGCAGGCATGACGTCGATCCGCGCCACTGAACCGGTCAAGCGCGCGAGATCCTTGTTGTGCTCGGCGATGATGTCCTCGGCGAGGTTGCCGTTGTCGACAGTGGAATGTGCGTCCGACGCCAGCACCACGTCATACCCCAGTTTCAGAGCCTGTCGCACGGTCGCATTTATGCAGTAGTCGGTTTGCAGCCCACAGATGATCAGGCGCTCGTAATCCTCTCTCGGCAGGAGGTCTTTCAGGTGGGTCTGGTAGAAGGAGTCCGGTGTGGTTTTGCGTATGCGGATATCCTCGGGGGCGTTCTCCAGCCCTTCGGCCAGTTGCCAGCCGGCGGTGTTGTACACCAGAAGACCGTCCGCTTCTTCGTGCTGGATGAACACGACCGGCACCCCGGCTATCCGAGCCCGGATGCTCAAGTGATTGATGTTCTCGATGACGCGGTTGATCTCAAAGCACTCGTACTCGCCAGAGCACAGCGCCTGCTGGACGTCGATGATTAACAGTGCAGTGGCCATGATTCGCTCCTTGAACAATCAGTGAATCAGGGGACGAAAACAGCTCCGTCCCCTTTCAAACTCAACCCCTAGTAGCCGAGCGACAGCCCGGTATTGCGACGAGGGTCGTTGTGGTCATGAAACCGCCGCCCCCCAGGTTGCCCGCTGCGGGGTACACCACCGCCAGCGCGTAACCCACCGCAACGGCGGCATCGACCGCATTGCCGCCCTTCTTGAGCACATCGGCCCCCACTTGGGAGGCCAGATGCTGGGCCGTGACCACCATGCCGTTTTCGGCCGCGACGGGGGCAACGGAGGCCGCGTGGGCGGTAAGGCAGCTTAACGCCAAGGAAATCGCGATAAGCGATTTGGCAAAAGGTTCGTACTTCATGAGTCGGTCTCTTTTTTGTTTTCAGGCTCTGTACAAAACCGAGTGAGCGGTTCTAAAGCACAGGCAAGTATGGTCGGGATTGCGTATTGCGCCTCCCCGTCGAGTCAGTATGCTGAGCCTCTGTTCAGACCTTCTGCGGAGACCGCCAGCATGACCTACACCTTCACCACCCTGGCGTCTCCGGTCGGCGAACTGAAGCTGGTGGCGAAAGATGCAAGACTGGCAGCCATCCTCTGGGAAAACGACAAACCGAACCGGGTGCGGCTTGGCCCGATGCACGAAGCCCCGGACAATCCGATCCTGGTGCGCGCCGTTCAGCAATTGCAGGAATACTTTGCCGGCACGCGAAATCGCTTCGAGCTGGAACTGGATTTTGCCGGGACGGACTTTCAGAAGAAGGTTTGGCAGGCCCTGCTGACGATCCCGTTCGGAGAGACACGCAGCTATAGCCAGATTGCCGAGCAGATCGGCAATCCGAGCGCGGTTCGGGCGGTGGGCGCGGCGAATGGCAAGAACCCGATTTCGATTGTTGCACCCTGCCATCGTGTAATCGGCGCCTCGGGCAAGCTCACCGGATTTGCCGGCGGGCTTGAGGCGAAGGAGCGGTTGCTGACGCTTGAAGGGTGCGAGTGGTCCGGCGCCAGCAGGATGGATGATCTGTTTTGAATGGGCTCAAGGCGCCGAGAAGATGTCCTTCATCGCCGCATATTGCAGGAGCATGATGGTCTTGGCGTCGCAGATCTCTCCGCGATAGAACGCTTCAAGTGCCTCGTCGAATGCCCACTCCAGCACTTCCAGTTCTTCGGTCTCTTCCTCCAGCCCACCGCCCTCGCTGACTTTCAATCCAGCGTCATATTCGGCGATGAAGAAGTGCAGCTTTTCGGTGACCGAGCCGGGGCTCATGTACGACTCGAAAACCTTCTGCACATGGTGCACGCGGTAACCGGTTTCTTCCTCGGCTTCGGCGCGGATGCGTTCTTCGGGATCGGCCCCCTCAAGCAATCCGGCCGCCACTTCGATCAACAAACCATCGTGACCATTGACGAACACCGGCAGCCGAAACTGGCGTGTCAGCACGATGGTTCTCTTTTCGCGGTTGAACAACAGAATCGCCACGCCGTTGCCCCGGTCGTAGACCTCGCGGGTCTGGCGTTGCCAGTCGCCGTTGTTGCGCTGATAGTCGAAAGTGATTTTCTTCAGCAGGTACCAGTCGTGGGACAACACCTGGGATTCGATGATGTTGACCCGTTCGGCTGTGTTCGCCATGACACCGCATCCTTTTTTCGTCAGAGTTGCCCATGGTAGGCGAAAACGAAAAAGCCTGGCATCCCCCTAATGCGGTTCACATAAGCCATAGCGAACCTTGTAGCAGCTGGCGAAGCCTGCGTTCGACTGCGTAGCAGTCGTAAACCTGAACGCACGGATTTCCTGAAACACCGCATCGCCTGATTTCACGACTGCTACGCAGTCGAACGCAGGCTTCGCCAGCTGCTACGGATTGTGTCGCTCCTTAAATGAGCAGCACCGGGCTCAACACTTAACAACCACAGACACAGGATCAGGACAGCTGATCCTTGTATTCCTTCTCATACTGGCCGGCGAGTGTCTCTTTCTGTTTGTCATCGAGCAGCTTGCCGGCCATCTGGAAGAACTTCTGCTCTTCCTCTTCCAAATGGTGATGCACCTTTTCGGTGAGTTTTTTCGCGGTCGCCAGCCACGCCGGACTGGACATCTCGGTCTCGTCCAGTTCCTCCATCATTTCGTCCATTTCGTGGTGTTCAGCGATGGCGTGGCGGCTCAGGTCGACGCCGTTGTCGAACTCCATCAGCGGAATATAGAAATGGCGCTCCTCGGCGGTTTCATGGGCCTGAAGTTCGGACTTTAGCTGCTTGTAAGCCTCGACCCGTTCCGGGGTGTCACCACTGGTTTTGATCAGCGCATCGGCATAGCTGCGCTGACGCTCGTGGCTTTCACGCAAGGCTTCGAAAATATTCACGGGCTGTCCTCATTGGCCGTGTTCTGAAATGACGCTGTTTAGGCTAGACATCCGCGCGACTGCGACGGTTCCACTGGTGTCTGGGGGATAGAACAATCGCCGCAAGCGCGATAGGCTCCAGACTCATTGCCATAAGGAAGTAGCTCATGACCCTGCGAATCGAACGCTCGCAAAACCCCACCAATGAAGAACGCGAGGCCATCCTCACGCCGCTGCGCGCCTATAACGCGGCACAGGCTGGCCAGGCCAATGCGCAACCGCTGGCCTTGCTGGTGCGCGACGACAACGGCGAGATTCTCGGCGGGTTGTATGGCCGGTTTTTCTACCAGTGGTTGTTCATCGAACTGCTATCCGTGCCTGAACAGGCCCGGGGACAGGGCATGGGCTCGACGTTGATGCAGATGGCCGAAGACCTGGCGCGGGAAAAGGAATGCATGGGGATCTGGCTGGACACCTTCGACTTTCAGGCGCCGGAGTTTTACAAACGGCTCGGCTACAGCGAACTAGGCCAGATTGCCGACTACCCGCCGGGGCACAAGCGCTTCTTTTTCCAGAAGCGTCTGAGCGACTAATCAACACACAAAACCCTGTAGGAGCGGGCTTGTGTGGCGAGGGGGCTTGTCGGAACGCCGCACCGCCCCGTTCGGCTGCGAAGCAGTCGTAAATCCAGGCGACTCGGTTGGCTTGAAAAAGTGAGGGGGCCGCTTCGCGACCCAACGGGGGCAAGCCCCCTCGCCACACAAGCCCGCTCCTACAGGGGTATTGCATCAGCCTTGGATCAGAGGCAGGTGGCCAACGCCGCCAAACGGCGCTTGGCGACGAAGTTGTCATGCTGAGCGTAATAATTCAAAACGGTGCCGGAAGCGTCGGTGGTCACGTCCACAAAGGATTCCGCCGACCGCGTGTAGACCGTCGAACCGCCATTTTTACCGGGTTGCAAATAGGCGGCAGCATCCACACCGAACACCGCCTCGTCCTGCCAGGAAAACTGCACGCACTCGGCCACGATGGTATGCGGTTTGTTCGATTTCAGGGTTTTGTACGGGGTCTTGGTGCGAGCATCGTCCATCACCGAGCCCGCGCATCCCGCCAGCAACGTTACGGCCAGCGCCACCATCAGAATTCGCATTACGTTCGCTCATCAAGAAAAAGCGGACTGTATCACCGTGATGCAGCGTTTCGTTCTGCTTTACTTCATTTATACCGCGACACCGCGTAACGATTCGCGCACCCTGTCGCGCCATAAACACCGTTTCGCGCATTTTTCTGGAAGCCCCAATGACCCCAAACGCCGAATTCTACAAACCGACCCCTGAATACGCCGACAAGCTGATCAGCCAGATCGGCCAGACACCGTCCTGGATTGCCAAGCGCATTGGCGTCACCGACAAGCGCATCCGCTACATCCTTGACGGCGAACGCACCGTCAAAGGCGAAACCACGCCGATCAAGATGACCTACACCGAGCAGTTCGCCCTCGAATGCCTGGCCGCAGCGGCCAAGGCCAGCAAGAAACAATCTTCGTAACCCGTTACCAAGGAGCGACCATGGCGGCAACCGAACAGCAACACGAGCAGGCGCTGAAAAAGTTTCTCGATGAGCGCCCCGAACTGCGCGATGAGCTCGACAACCTCAACCCGCTGCTGGCTCAGGCCAAGGGTGAAACCCCGGCGCAGTACCGCGACGAGCGACTGCACGAAGCCTTCGAAGCTGAAGCCGAACGCCAAGGGCTGTTCGCCTGGGAACTGACGCTGCTCCTGACGGCCGCCACACCTCAGGAATACGAAGCCCAGCGCCGGGAGGTGCATATCGAAGTCGCAGAGATGGCCGGTATGGACTGGCTGGATTATTGCGAGTTGTATGGGATAGATCCATAACCACTGTTCAAGGATGCCCTCGCCGATGCTGCCATCCACCTCCTCAACCCACGCCAGCCCCGGCCACCTGCACACGCAAAAGTGGCGTGGGCGTATCGGCATGACGCTGGTGGCCATGCTCTCGGTACTCGCCGGCATGACCGACGCCATCGGCTTCATGGCCAGCGGCGATTTCGTCTCGTTCATGAGCGGCAACACCACCCGCCTCGCCGTCGCCATCAGCGTCGGCGATCTGGGGCTGACAGGGCGACTGCTGCTGCTCGTGGCCACTTTCATCGAGGGCAACGCCTTGGGCATTATCGTCAGCCGTCTCGGCAGGCGGCGGGCGCTGCCGTTGATGCTGAGCATCGCCACACTGCTGTGCGCGGCCGCGACCTGGCCTTTTGACGAACAATTACCTGCGCTACTGGCAGCGATCATCGCCATGGGCATGCTCAATGCCGCCGTCGAGGAAGTGAACGGCCTGCCGGTCGGCCTGACCTATGTCACCGGCGCCCTCTCACGCTTCGGACGCGGACTGGGACGCTGGCTGCTCGGCGAGCGGCGCAATGGCTGGCGGGTGCAGCTGATCCCTTGGACCGGGATGTTCGCCGGGGCAGTCCTTGGGGCGGTGCTGGAACATCATTTGGGGCTTCAGGCGTTGTTTGCCAGCGGGTTGCTGGCGGGTGTGCTGGGGGTGGTTTCGTTGAAGATTCCGCGGCGGTGGCAGTTGGGGTATATGCCGCGCTGATTTAAGTGTTGCCTGTCAGGCTGCCTTCGCTGGCTTGCCAGCGAAGGGGCCCGCCCAGACAACATCGATTTAGCCCCCCCGCCGATAAAGCTTTATCATGGCCACAGTTTTGCTGATCGAGTCTGTCATGAAGTTCGCCATCGCACTGTTTTCCGCCGCCCATGCGCCCTCCTCACGCCGCGCCCTGTTGTTTGCCCAGGCTGCGCTGGCCGGTGGGCATGAGATTGTCCGGCTGTTTTTCTATCAGGATGGCGTCTACAACGCCTCCGCCAGTGTGGTCACGCCACAAGATGAGCTGGACCTGCCCAAGCAATGGCGCGCGTTTGTCAGCGAGCATCAAATGGACGGCGTGGTGTGTATCGCCGCCGCCCTGCGCCGTGGTGTGTTGAACGAGGAAGAAGCCGGGCGTTATCAGCGTGACGCGGTTGCAGTCAGCGCGCCGTGGGAACTGTCCGGCCTCGGCCAGTTGCACGACGCGGTGCAAGACGCTGACCGCTTGATCTGTTTCGGAGGCGCGTAAGATGGCTAAATCCTTGCTGATTATCAGCCGTCAGGCGCCATGGTCCGGGCCGAATGCGCGCGAAGCGCTGGACATCGTACTCGCCGGCGGCGCCTTCGATTTGCCAATCGGCCTGCTGTTTCTCGATGACGGGGTGTTCCAGCTCGCTACGAAACAGGACGCCAAAGCGCTGCAACAAAAAGACCTGAGCGCCAACCTGCAGGCCTTGCCGATGTTCGGTGTCGAGGAATTGTTCGTCTGTGGCGACAGTGCCGCAGAACGTGGGCTGGACCCTTCCTGTTTGTCACTGGAAGAAGCCCAAGTGCTGACCTCCCACGACATCACCGCCCTTATTGACCGTTACGACCAAGTGATCACCCTCTGATGTCGACTTTGCATGTGTTGTCTCATTCCCCGTTCGGCGACGATCGCCTGACCAGTTGCCTGCGCGTGATCGGCGCCAATGATGCGCTGCTGCTGACCGGCGACGCGGTCTATGCCCTGCAGCCGGGTACTGCGCCTTTCAGCGCGCTGCATACTCGCGGTCTGCAACTATTTGTGCTGGCCGAAGACGTTCAAGCGCGGTCCATTGAAACGCCAGACTGGGCCAAGGCCATCGATTACCCGGCCTTCGTCGAGCTGTCGATTCACCATGACAAGGTCAACAGTTGGCTATGAATTCTCTGACAGTGGGCGCTCGCGCCGTCTTGTTGGACAAGGACGGTTTCCTCGTCGAATTGAGCGACTGGTCCACCGATGTGGCCAGTGCCCTGGCCGCTGCCGAAGACATCGAGTTGAGCCCTGAGCATTGGGAAATCCTCGAACTGCTGCGCGGTTTCTACGACGAATACCAGCTATCGCCGGCCACCCGCCCGTTGATCAAATACACCGCGTTGAAGCTCGGCCCGGAAAAAGGCAACAGCCTGCACCTGAACCGATTGTTCAAAGGCACCCCTGCCAAACTCGCCGCGAAACTGGCGGGCCTGCCCAAACCGACGAATTGCTTATGACCGACTTTCCAGCGCTGACCCTCGAAACACCCGCCGAGCACCCGTTCGCCCAGTTCGTGCGAATCCTTGGTAAAGGCAAACGTGGCGCCCGCGACCTGACCCGCGAAGAAGCCCGCGACGCCATGGGCATGGCGCTCGATGACAAAGTCGAAGACACCCAACTCGGCGCATTTCTGATGCTGCTACGGCACAAGGAAGAAAGCGCAGAGGAAATGGCCGGCTTCACCGAAGCCTTGCGTGAACGCTTGCAGGCTCCCGACTTAAATGTCGATCTGGACTGGCCGACGTATGCCGGCAAGAAGCGTCATCTGCCGTGGTACCTGCTGGCTGCCAAGTGCCTGGCGCAGAACGGCGTACGCATTTTCATGCACGGCGCCGGCGCGCACACGGCCGGGCGGCTGTACAGCGAACAACTGCTGGAAGGACTGAACATCCCACTGTGCCGCAATTGGCAACAGGTGGGTGCGGCACTCGATAACGGCGGCCTGGCGTTCATGCCGCTGGTAGATTGGGCGCCGCAACTGCAGCGCATGATCGACCTGCGCAACACCTTGGGCCTGCGCTCGCCGATCCATTCCCTCACGCGCATTCTCAATCCGTTGGGGGCTCGTTGCGGCCTGCAAAGTATTTTCCACCCCGGTTACCAGGCGGTGCATCGCGATGCCAGCGGTTTGCTCGGCGACACCGCGATCGTGGTGAAAGGCGATGGCGGCGAAATCGAGATCAATCCGGACACCGACAGTCACTTGTATGGCACCACGGGCGGTGAAAGCTGGGACGAAGAATGGCCGCAAATGTCGGCCCAGCGTCACGTTAAACCCGCCTCCCTCGACCCTGAGCATTTGAAGGCCGTCTGGCGCGGTGATGTGGTGGACAGTTATCCGCAAATGGCCCTGATTTCGACCATGGCCCTGGCCTTGCGTGGGCTCGGTCAGTCCCGTGATCAGGCGTTCGAAACAGCCCAGCAATACTGGGATGCTCGGGACAGATCGATTTAACCGATCATAACTGCCCAACCTTTGCGCTTTTTGTTCGAACTCATGGGCATAGACTCCTCTCCAACGATTTATGGTTTGAGGAGTCTTGAACATGGGTTTATTAGTCGAAGGCCGCTGGCATGACCAGTGGTACGAAAGCAGCAAGGACGGCGCGTTTCAGCGTGAGCAGGCACAGCGTCGCAACTGGGTAACTGCCGATGGCAAGCCGGGCCTGACGGGTGTCGGAGGCTTTGCTGCTGAAGCCGGCCGCTATCACCTCTACGTGTCCCTCGCCTGTCCATGGGCGCACCGCACATTGATCCTGCGCAAACTCAAAGGTCTCGAAAGCCTGATCGACGTGTCGGTGGTCAGTTGGCTGATGCTGGAGAACGGCTGGACCTTCGACCAGAGCCTGGGCTCCACCGGCGACAAACTCGATCACCTCGACTTCATGCACCAGCGCTACACCGCCGATACCGCCAACTACACTGGCCGAGTCACCGTACCGGTGCTGTGGGACAAACAACAGAATCGCATCGTCAACAATGAATCGGCGGAGATCATCCGCATGTTCAACAGCGCATTCGACGACCTGACCGGCAATGACCTGGATTTCTATCCTGAGCCACTGCGCGCCGAGATCGATGCGATGAACGAGCGGATTTACCCGGCCGTGAACAACGGCGTGTATCGCGCCGGGTTTGCAACGTCGCAGCACGCTTATGAAGAAGCCTTTGATGACTTGTTTGAAGAACTGGATCGACTGGAGCAGCTGTTAAGCGCCAATCGTTACTTGATCGGTGAATACCTGACGGAAGCGGATATTCGGCTGTTCACCACGCTGATTCGTTTCGACGCGGTGTACTACGGGCACTTCAAGTGCAACCTGCGGCGGATTGCCGATTATCCGAATCTGTCGAACTGGTTGCGCGAGATTTATCAGTGGCCGGGGATTGCTGAAACGGTGGATTTTGAGCACATCAAGCACCACTACTACGGCAGCCACAAGACCATCAACCCGACGGGGGTTGTGCCGAAAGGGCCGGCGCAGGATTTCACCGTGGCGCATGATCGGGCGCGGTTGAGCGGGAAAGGGGTTTGGCGCAGGGCCTGATAGACCGCTGAAACCTGGAGGTCAGCGCGATCAATTGTGGCGAGGGGGCTTGCCCCCGTTGGGGTGCGCAGCGGCCCTGAAAGCTGCGAGCGAGGTCGCTGATTTTGCGACTGCTTCGCAGCCGAACGGGGGCAAGCCCCCTCGCCACAAATCAGATCTGCCCCTGAGCCCCTTCAAACCACGCCAGTTTCTCGCGCAATTGCACCACTTCCCCAACGATCACCAACGTCGGCGCATGCACTTCATGCTCCGCCACCAACCGTGGCAAATCCGCCAACGTGCCGGTAAACACCCGCTGATTGACCGTGGTGCCCTGCTGGATCAACGCCGCCGGGGTGTCTGCCCCGCGACCGTGCTTGATCAACTGCTCGCAGATAACCGGCAACCCCACCAGCCCCATGTAGAACACCAACGTCTGCGCTGGCGCGACCAAGTCGGCCCACGGCAGATCGGTGGAACCGTCCTTCAAATGCCCGGTGACAAACCGCACTGACTGCGCGTAATCGCGGTGGGTCAGCGGAATCCCGGCATACGCCGCGCAACCGCTGGCCGCCGTGATACCCGGCACCACCTGGAACGGGATGCCCTGGGCCGCCAGTTCTTCGATCTCTTCACCGCCGCGACCGAAGATGAACGGATCACCGCCCTTCAACCGCACAACCCGCTTGCCCTGTTTGGCCAGGTCAACCAATTGCTGGTTGATCTGATCCTGCGGTACAGCGTGGTCGGCGCGACGCTTGCCGACATAGATCCGTTCGGCATCACGACGGCACAGTTCCAGAATCGCCGGGGCCACCAGGCGGTCATACAGCACCACGTCGGCTTGTTGCATCAGGCGCAAGGCACGGAACGTCAGCAAGTCGGGATCACCGGGGCCGGCGCCCACCAGGTAGACCTCACCGGTGGCTTCCGGCGCTTTACCTTCAATTTTTACTTGCAGCAGACGCTCGGCTTCGGCGCCCTGCCCGGCCAGTTGCCGGTCGGCAATCGGGCCCTGGAAAACATCTTCCCAGAACGCCCGGCGCTGCTGTACGTCCGGAAACAGGCGTTTGACCTGGCCGCGAAAACGCGCCGCCAGACCCGCCAGTTGGCCGTACGTGGACGGTATCCAGGTTTCAATCTTGGCGCGGATCAACCGTGCCAGCACCGGCGCATCGCCGCCGCTGGACACCGCAATAATCAAGGGCGAACGATCAACAATCGCCGGAAAGATCACGCTGCACAGGGCCGGCGCGTCCACGACGTTGACCGGCACACAACGCCGATGGGCATCGGCGGAGACTTGCGCGTTCAACGGCTCGTCGTCGGTGGCGGCGATGATCAGCCCGCAACCGTCCAGATCCGTCTCGGCATAACCGCGCAACAGGCACTCGCCACCGCTGCCGGCAACCAGTTCGCGCAGTTGCGTTTCGATTTCAGGTGCAACCACCCGCAGCAGCGCACCGGCATCGGCCAGCAGGCGGGATTTGCGCAAGGCAATTTCCCCCCCACCGACAACCAACACACGACTGCCGCGCAGGTTGTGAAACAGCGGCAGATAGTTCATTTAGCCGATGACCTCAAGGCCACCCATGTACGGCTTCAGGACTTCAGGCACACGGATCGAACCGTCGGCCTGCTGATAGTTTTCCACCACAGCCACCAAGGTACGACCGACCGCCAGGCCAGAACCGTTGAGGGTGTGAACCAGTTCAGGCTTGCCCGTTTCCGGGTTGCGGAAACGCGCTTGCATACGACGGGCCTGGAAATCGCCGCAGTTGGAACACGACGAAATCTCGCGGTACTTGCCCTGGCTCGGAATCCACACTTCCAGGTCGTAAGTCTTGACCGCGCTGAAGCCCATGTCGCCGGTGCACAGCGCCAGGGTGCGGTAAGGCAGCTCCAGCAGTTGCAGGACTTTCTCGGCGTTGGCAGTCAGGCCTTCCAGCGCTTCCATCGACGTCGACGGTTCAACGATCTGGACCATTTCGACTTTGTCGAACTGGTGCTGGCGAATCATGCCGCGGGTGTCACGACCCGACGCGCCGGCTTCACTGCGAAAGCATGGCGTGTGGGCCACGAACTTGATCGGCAGCAGTTTCGAATCGACGATCTCGCCAGCAACGATGTTGGTCAGCGACACTTCAGCCGTCGGGATCAGGTACAGATCGGCTTCGCCTTCGCGAGCGATCTTGAACAGGTCTTCTTCGAACTTCGGCAGTTGGCCAGTGCCTTGCAGCGCCGGGGCCTGAACCAGATAAGGCGTGTAAGCCTCTTCGTAACCGTGTTCGTTGATGTGCAGGTTGATCATGAACTGCGCCAGTGCGCGGTGCATGCGAGCGATCGGGCCGCGCAACAGGGCGAAACGGGCGCCCGACAGCTTGGCGGCGGTTTCGAAGTCCAGCCAGCCGTATTTCTCGCCCAGGGCAACGTGGTCCTGAACCGGGAAATCGAACGCCTTCGGGGTGCCCCAGCGGCGCACTTCAACATTGCCGTCTTCGTCATCACCAACCGGCACCGATTCGTGCGGCAGGTTCGGAATGCCCAGCAGGATCGAATCCAGATCGGTCTGGATCGCGTCCAGTTCGACTTTACCGGCGCTCAATTCGTTGGCCATGCGATCGACGTCAGCCATCAGTGGCGCGATGTCTTCGCCGCGCTGCTTGGCCTGACCGATGGATTTGGAACGGGCATTACGCTCAGCCTGCAGTGCTTCGGTGCGGGTCTGGACGGTCTTGCGCTGTTCTTCCAGCGCTTCGATGCGCGCAACATCCAGCGTGTAGCCGCGGGATGCCAGGCGGTCCGCTACGTCCTGAAGGTTGCTACGTAACAGTTTGGAATCGAGCATGTCGGTTTCTCGTTTATCAAAGTTTGGTCAAGGACAGGCCGGCCCAGGTGGCAAGTAGCCCGCCGAATACGCTGAGCGTCGCATAGCCCAAAGCCAGCGGCACTTGCCCGCTTTCCAGCAAGCGCACCGTATCCAGTGAAAAGGATGAAAAAGTCGTCAGCCCTCCGAGGAAGCCGACGATCAACCCGGCGCGCACCTCAAACGGCACTTCCGGGCGTATCAAAAACAGACCGTATAGAACGCCGATCAGCAAACAGCCCACGATATTAACGGCCAGCGTAGCCGTATAGAAGTGCCGCGGCCAATTAGCGTTGATCCAGTTGCCGGTCGCGAACCGCAACAGCGTGCCGGCGACACCGCCGATGGACACCGCGATGACCAATGGAATCACTATTTTCTCCGCTGCCGGGGACTTAAACGGTCAAGCTGGGCGAGGTGATTGAGCTTCTCGCCAATCTTTAACTCCAGGCCGCGTGGCACCGGCTGATAGAACGGCTGCGGTTCGAGTTCTTCCGGGAAGTAGTCTTCGCCAGCGGCGTAGGCATCCGGCTCATCATGGGCGTAACGGTATTCGTCGCCGTAACCGAGTTGCTTCATCAGTTTGGTCGGAGCGTTACGCAGGTGCAGCGGCACTTCCAGCGAACCGTGTTCGGTGGCGCTGCGCATCGCCGCCTTGAAGCCCATGTACACCGCGTTACTTTTCGGCGCGCAGGCCAGATACGTGATGGCTTGGGCCACCGCCAACTCACCTTCGGGGCTGCCCAGGCGCTCTTGCACCTCCCACGCTGCCAGGCACAGGCTCAGGGCGCGCGGGTCGGCATTACCGATGTCTTCGCTGGCCATGCGCACCACGCGCCGGGCCAGATACAGCGGATCGCAACCGCCGTCTATCATCCGTGCAAACCAATACAACGCGCCGTCGGGGTTGGAACCGCGTACGGATTTATGCAGCGCGGAAATCTGGTCGTAAAACGCTTCTCCGCCCTTGTCGAAACGTCGGCGGGTATCACCGAGCAGACTTTGCAGCAGATCGACGCCGATCTCGCTGTTGTCTTCGGCCAGGTCCGAGGCGTTTTCCAGCAAATTCAGCAGCCGCCGGCCATCGCCATCGGCGGCGGACAGCAGCATCTGGAAACCTTCATCGCTGAGGGTAAGCTGCCGCTTGCCCAGGCCACGTTCTTCGGTCAGTGCGCGATGCACCAACTTGCGCAGGGCTGCTTCGTCGAGGCTTTTGAGTACATAGACGCGGGCCCGGGAGAGCAAAGCGTTATTGAGTTCGAATGAGGGGTTTTCGGTGGTCGCGCCGATGAAAATCAGCGTGCCGTCTTCAACGTACGGCAGGAAAGCATCCTGCTGGGACTTGTTGAAGCGGTGCACTTCATCAACAAACAAAATGGTGCGCCTACCGTACTGCCCGGCCTGTTGCTTGGCGATTTCCACCGCCTGACGGATTTCCTTCACGCCGGCCAGCACGGCAGAGACCGTTTCAAAGTGCGCATCCGAGACTTCCGCCAGCAACCGCGCCAGGGTGGTTTTGCCCACGCCCGGCGGCCCCCAGAAAATCATCGAATGCAGGGCACCCTGCTCCAGGGCTTCGCGCAATGGCTTGCCGCGAGCGAGCAGGTGTTCCTGGCCGACGTACTCATCCAGATTGGCCGCACGCAAGCGGGCGGCCAAGGGCTGAGCTATCGGGGCGCTACGAAACAGGTCCATCACTACTTGCGAAACCTCACTGACTATCAGCCAATAACTTGAACACCGAAGAACCCTGTGGGAGCGAGCCTGCTCGCGAAAGCGGTGGGTCAGACAACATTGATGGCGACTGACACTCCCTCTTCGCGAGCAGGCTCGCTCCCACAGTTTAAGCAGCGTTATTCCTGGATTACATCGGCACCCTTGGGGATGTCGAACTTGAATTTGGAGGCCGGGATCGGCTCGTTGGCCTTCACGCCAGTGAACAGAATATTGGTGCGCTGGCCGACACTGTCGATCATCTGCATGTCGTTGACCAAGCCATTGCGGAACGACAGGCGCAGACTGTCGAACAGGGTGTCCTTGGTCTTGGGCTTCAAGGTGAAGTCGATCACGCCGCCGGCTTCCTTGGCGCTGATGTCGAAGCTCTGGCTGATCTTGGACACGTCACCGGACAACAGCAGTGCAGGCGTCTGGGTCAGGCGTTGATCGAGTTTCTTGATCGTGGCCTGTTCCAGATCCGGGTCCCACAGGGTCACTTTCTTGCCGTCAGAGACCATGGTTTGTTCAGCCGGTGCATTGGTGTGCCAGTAGAACAGGCCCGGACGCTGCAACGACATTTCACCAGCGGTTTCCTGCAACTGGGTGCCGCTGCCATCGAGGGTCAGCTGGGAGAAACGGGCAGTCAATGTCTGGGATTTTTCCAGCAATTGGGTCAGGCGCGCCACGTCCTTGTCATCGGCGTTAGCCTGGAGCGTGGTCAAAGCCAGTACCGGCAGCAACAGCATGCGGATAAGACGCATGGGAGTCCTCATAACATTCGTGGGGGATCGGGCGGCGCGTGTGCACCACTCGCTTTTCAATTTAAGGAGGCGATTCAAATCAGTCGCGCACCGGGCCCGGGGCCAGGACTTCACGCGAACCGTTGGTGTTCATGGACGTCACGACCCCGGCCATTTCCATGGCTTCGATCATGCGTGCGGCGCGGTTGTAGCCGATTTTCAGTTTGCGCTGAACCGCAGAGATGGACGCACGACGGCTTTCCAGGACGAACTGCACCGCTTCGTCGTAAAGCGCATCGGTTTCGGCATCATCATCGCCACCACCACCGCCATTCTCGAAGCCGCTGCCGGCTTCTTCGACACCGGCGAGGATGTCGTCGTTGTATTCCGGCGCGCCGCGCAGTTTCCAGGCCTCCACCACGCGGTGAACCTCGTCATCGGACACGAACGCGCCGTGAACACGAATCGGCAGACTGGTGCCCGGCGGCATGTAGAGCATGTCACCGTGACCCAGCAGCTGCTCGGCGCCGCCCTGATCGATGATGGTCCGGGAGTCGATCTTGCTCGATACCTGGAACGCCATACGCGTCGGAATGTTGGCCTTGATCAGACCGGTGATCACGTCCACCGACGGACGCTGGGTGGCGAGGATCAAGTGGATACCGGCAGCTCGGGCCTTTTGGGCGATACGGGCGATCAGTTCTTCAACCTTCTTGCCGACGATCATCATCATGTCGGCGAATTCGTCGACAACCACGACGATGGTCGGCAGCTTGGTCAGCAGCGGTGCTTCGTCGTGAATGCTTTCGCGCTTGTACAACGGATCGGTCAGCGGCGTGCCGGCATCCTGGGCTTCCTTGACCTTGGCGTTGAAGCCGGACAGGTTACGCACGCCCATCTTCGCCATCAGTTTGTAGCGACGCTCCATCTCCGCCACGCTCCAGCGCAGTGCGTTGGCCGCGTCCTTCATATCGGTCACGACCGGGCACAGCAGGTGCGGAATGCCTTCGTAGATCGACAGTTCAAGCATTTTCGGGTCGATCATGATCAGCTTGGCGTCTTCCGGGCCAGACTTGAACAGGATCGACAGGATCATCGCGTTCACGCCCACCGACTTACCGGAACCGGTGGTACCGGCCACCAGCAAGTGCGGCATTTTTGCCAGGTCGGTGATGACCGGCTTGCCGCCGATGTCGTGACCGAGGGCCAGGGTGACCGGCGACTTGAAGTTGTCGTACTCGGGGGTCGACAGCACTTCGGAGAAGCGCACGATCTGCCGGTCTTCGTTCGGAATCTCGATACCGACGGTAGTCTTGCCCGGAATCACTTCAACCACACGCACGCTGGTCACGGCCAGGGAACGCGCCAGGTCTTTCGCCAGGTTGGAGATGCGGCTGACCTTCACGCCTGCGGCCGGCTGAATTTCGTAACGGGTAATCACCGGGCCTGGGTGAATCGAATCCACCGAGACTTCGACGCCAAATTCCTTGAGCTTGATTTCCAGCAAATGGCCAACCGCAGCCAGGGATTCGGGCGAGTAATTGAGTTGTTTCTTTTCCGCGGGGTCAAGAATCGAGATCGGTGGCAAGGTGCCTTCCACGGCGCTGTCGACGAACAACGGCGTCTGTTTCTCTTTTTCCACTCGCTGGCTCGGTGCAGCCGGTTTCGGCGGCGCTGGTGCAATGACCGGCGGCACCTGCTTCTCGCGTTCCGACATGTGCTTGCTCAGGGCTTGCTCACGTTCGATCAGGCGCTCCTTGACCTTGGCCTGCTCGCGTTTGTCGGTGACGGTTGGCGCGACCACCTCATTCACGCGATCGTCGACTTCACGCAGTTGCGCCACCAGTTGCTTGCGTTCGTTACGGGCCGCCCACCAGCGATTAGCCGCGCCCTGGAACAGTTCGAACAAGTCGAGGGTGATCTTGCCGGTGAGGTCCATCACCTTGAACCACGACAGGTCGGTAAACACCGTCAGGCCGAACAGGAACAGCGCTATGAACAGCAGTGTGCTGCCCTGGATGTTCAGCGCGTTCCTGGCCAGATCGCCGAGGCTTTCACCCAACGCACCACCGGCACCTGCCGGCAGACCCGTGGCGGCATGGAAATGGATGTGCGCCAGCGCAGCACCCGACAGTACCAGAAACACCAGGCCAATCAGGCGCCAGGAGAACAGCCAGCCGCTCCACTGCCAGGGTTCGTGGCGCTGACGGAAGATCTGATAGACCTTGACCGCGAGCAACAACGGGAAAATGTAGGCGAAGTAGCCCAGCACCATGAACAGGATATCGGCACTGTAAGAACCGGCCGGGCCGCCGAAATTCTGCACGTCATCAATCTTGCTGTTATGGCTCCAGCCCGGATCGTCCTTGCCGTAAGTCAACAAGGCCATCATCAGGAACAGGCACAAGGCGCCAATAGCGATCAATGCACCTTCCTTGAGCCGGTAGTGCAAATGCTGGCGCCAGAGCGGAACAACTGTTTTGGGTGCTGCGGTGGATTTCTTCAAAACGTTACTTTTCCTGCGCCTGGGGCGCGTCCATCTGTTGAATGACTATAAAAAACTGCCCAATCCAGGCAGGTAAAAAAGTTAACAGGCGCAACCGGGACTACTTTTAACACTGCATCCAGTGTTTTATAAACACGGCGTGCACTGCTTATTTTGTTACAACCCCCCTTGCACGCAGGCATTGTACGGGTTTGTCCGTCCGACGCCATGCTTGAGGCACTGGGTATAGCATAGCCAAAAGCACCCTGACGTGCGGTCAATTTGAGCATGCATTCTCTTTCGTGACAAAGGCTTATGAGGTGTTTTTATGAGCGAAGCGAAGCATTCACGCCTGATCATTCTGGGTTCCGGCCCTGCCGGTTACAGCGCAGCCGTTTATGCCGCCCGCGCCAACCTCAAACCCGTTGTCATTACCGGCATACAAGCAGGTGGCCAGCTCACCACCACCATCGAAGTCGACAACTGGCCCGGCGACGTCGAAGGCCTCACCGGCCCGGTGCTGATGGAACGCATGCAAAGACACGCCGAACGCTTTGACACAGAGATCGTTTACGACCACATCCATACCGCCAAGTTGCAACAACGCCCATTCGAACTCATCGGCGACGGCGGCACCTACACCTGTGACGCCCTGATTATCGCCACCGGCGCTTCGGCGCAATATCTGGGACTGCCCTCGGAAGAGAAGTTCGCCGGCAAGGGCGTTTCAGCCTGCGCCACCTGCGACGGCTTCTTTTACCGCAATCAGGTGGTGGCAGTGGTTGGTGGCGGCAATACCGCTGTTGAAGAAGCCTTGTACCTGTCGAACATCGCTAAGGAAGTCCATCTGATTCACCGTCGCGATAAGTTGCGCTCGGAAAAGATCCTCCAGGACAAACTGTTCGAAAAGGCGGCCAACGGCAATATTCGCCTGCACTGGAATCAGAATCTGGATGAAGTGCTGGGCGATACCAGCGGCGTGTCCGGCGCTCGCCTGCGCGACAGCCTGACTGGCGAAACCCGTGAATTGGCGCTGGCCGGGGTGTTCATCGCCATCGGCCACAAACCCAATACCGATCTATTTGTCGATCAGCTGGCCATGCGCGATGGCTATCTGCGGGTCAAAAGCGGCAACGAAGGCGACGCCACCGCCACCGCGATCCCCGGCGTGTTTGCCGCCGGCGATGTTGCCGATCATGTTTACCGCCAAGCCGTCACGTCGGCCGGGGCCGGTTGCATGGCCGCGCTGGACGCCGAGAAATACCTCGACGACATTCCCGGCGTTTAACGGCACACTTTACGGCGGGCCCATCAGCCCGCCACCGCCCTCCCCTTCTGCAAGCCCGGATGCCATGCTGACTTGGTTACAACGCAATACCCTGACCTTCCCCCCGCTGGAAAAAGCCATGCGCGACCCCAACGGGCTGCTGGCTGCGGGCGGCGATCTGTCTGCCGATCGTCTGATTCAGGCCTATCGCCATGGTTGCTTCCCGTGGTTCTCCGAAGGCCAGCCGATTCTCTGGTGGTCGCCGGATCCGCGCACGGTGCTGTTTCCCGACGAACTGCATGTTTCCCGCAGCCTGGCGAAATTACTGCGCCAACAGCGCTATCAAGTGACCTTCGATCAGGATTTCGCCGCCGTCATCCGCGCCTGCGCTGCACCGCGCGATTACGCCGACGGCACCTGGATCACCCAGGCCATGCAGGACGCTTACATAGAACTGCACAGGCGTGGTCACGCGCATTCGGTGGAAGTCTGGGATCAGGACGAGCTGGTTGGCGGACTCTACGGCCTGGCCATGGGTCAGCTGTTTTTTGGTGAGTCCATGTTCAGCCGCGCCGACAATGCGTCCAAATATGGCTTTGCCACACTGGTGCGACATCTGAAAGACTCGGGTTTTGTGCTGATCGACTGCCAGATGCCGACCGATCATCTGCACAGCCTCGGCGCACGGGCGATTCCCCGCCGCGAATTTGCTGGCTACCTGACGCAGCATCTGGATCAACCCAATCGCGCAACCTGGGTTTGCTGAGCGACTTTTGCGCGCGTGGCTTACACTTAGGGAGCGCTCTCAACGAGTTTCGCGGCGGTGAAACTCATTGAGAATGAACGCCCCCAATCAAAGCTTATCCCGAGGGTTGATCATGACCGAGTTGGCGCGTTTGAAGTTCTATGCCACTCAGCCCCACTCTTGCAGCTATCTGCCAGATGAACAGGCTACAACCCTGTTCCTCGACCCTAGCCAGCCCATGGATGTGCATGTCTACGCAGATTTGTCTGAAATGGGTTTTCGTCGCAGTGGCGATCATCTTTACCGGCCACATTGCCAGAACTGCAATGCGTGCGTGCCGGCGCGCATCCCTGTGGCGCAATTTACCCCCAACCGCCAACAAAAACGCATTTTCAAACGCAATGCCGACCTACAGATTCGCCCGGCCAGAGCACAGTTCACCGAAGAATATTTCGGCCTCTATCAGCGCTATATCGAACAGCGTCACGCCGATGGCGACATGTACCCGCCGAGTCGCGATCAGTTCTCGACCTTCCTGGTGCGCGACCTGCCGTTCTCGCGCTTTTACGAATTTCGTCTCGAGGGGCGGCTGCTGGCGGTGGCCGTCACCGACTTACTGCCAAATGGTCTGTCGGCGGTGTATACCTTTTACGAACCCGAGGAAGAACGCCGCAGCCTGGGGCGTTACGCAATTCTCTGGCAGATCGGCGAGACACGCCGCCTCGGACTGGACGCCGTCTACCTCGGCTACTGGATCAAAAACTGCAAAAAAATGAGCTACAAGACCCAATATCGGCCTATCGAGCTGCTGATTAATCAACGCTGGGTCATCCTGAACTAGAACCCCTTGGCTTAAACCCCATTTTTCGGGCACAATGCACGCCGCTTTTGCCTGGCGCAGTTGCACCGGGCCATTCATTGGACACCGAGGGCTTTACTGCATGTCGAAAGAAGACAGCTTCGAAATGGAAGGCACTGTCGTCGACACCCTGCCCAACACCATGTTTCGTGTGGAGTTGGAAAATGGGCACGTCGTAACCGCGCATATCTCCGGCAAGATGCGCAAGAACTACATCCGTATTCTTACCGGTGACAAAGTGCGCGTCGAGCTGACGCCCTATGACTTGAGCAAAGGGCGCATCACTTACCGCGCTCGCTAATCAAGTCAATACAAAACGCCCGGCTCTGCCGGGCGTTTTTGTTTGCCTGCGATTTGATGCAGCACGCCGACCCCATGTAGGAGCTGGCTTGCCAGCGAAGGCGTCGGCATGTCTTGCATCAATGCCGCCAGATCCATAGCTATCGCAGGCAAGCCAGCTCCTACAGTTGATCCAGGGTGTTCTCCAGACAGCAAAAAGGCGCCTCTCGACGCCTTTTGCTTTGTCGCGATTTAACGTCAGGCCATTTCAGCCGTGGTCTCGAACTCGAAGGTCAGCTCGCCGTCCTTCAGATCGATATGCACCACACCGCCATGGTCGGCCAGTTCGCCAAAGAGGATCTCTTCGGCCAGTGGACGCTTGATCTTGTCCTGGATCAAACGCGCCATTGGACGCGCACCCATTGCCGTGTCGTAGCCACCCGCTGCCAGCCAGCTGCGCGCTGCGTCCGTCACTTCCAGCTGCACGCGCTTGTCTTCCAGCTGCGCCTGAAGCTCGGTGAGGAACTTGTCCACCACGCTTTTGATGACCTCATGGCTGAGGCGACCAAACTGGATAATGGTGTCCAGACGGTTGCGGAACTCTGGCGTGAAGCTCTTCTTGATCACTTCCATCGCATCGGACGAGTGGTCCTGATGGGTGAAACCGATCGAAGCACGCGCCGCTGTTTCGGCACCGGCGTTGGTCGTCATGATGACGATCACGTTACGGAAATCCGCTTTGCGCCCGTTGTTATCGGTCAGCGTACCGTGGTCCATGACCTGCAGCAGCAGGTTGAAGACTTCCGGATGCGCCTTCTCGATTTCATCGAGCAACAGCACGCAGTGAGGCTGCTTGGTGATGGCTTCGGTCAGCAGACCGCCCTGATCGAACCCGACGTAACCTGGAGGCGCACCGATCAGACGCGATACGGTGTGGCGCTCCATGTATTCGGACATGTCGAAGCGAACCAGCTCGATGCCCAACGCCTTGGCCAGCTGACGCGCCGCTTCGGTTTTACCGACACCGGTCGGCCCTGCGAACAGGAATGAACCGACAGGCTTGTCAGGCGATTTGAGGCCGGCACGGGACAGTTTGATCGCCGTCGACAACGAGTCGATGGCGGCATCCTGGCCAAATACGGTCAGCTTCAGGTCACGCTCAAGGTTACGCAGCAGTTCTTTGTCGGAACTGGTGACGTGCTTAGGCGGAATCCGCGCGATTTTCGCAACGATGTCCTCGACTTGAGGCACTTCGATGCGTTTTACGCGCTTCTCGATCGGTTGCAGACGCTGATAGGCGCCCGCCTCGTCGATGACGTCGATGGCCTTGTCCGGCATGTGCCGGTCATTGATGTAACGCGAAGCCAGCTCAGCAGCCGCACGCAACGCCTCATCACTGTATTCGATGTTGTGGTGCGCTTCGAAACGACCTTTCAGGCCGCGCAGGATGCCAATGGTGTCTTCCACCGAAGGCTCCGACACATCGACCTTCTGGAAGCGCCGGGCCAAGGCACGGTCCTTCTCGAAGATCCCGCGAAATTCCTGGAACGTGGTCGAACCGATGCAACGGATATCACCCGAGGACAGTAGCGGCTTGAGCAGGTTCGACGCATCCATGACGCCACCTGACGCGGCACCCGCACCGATAATGGTGTGGATTTCGTCGATGAACAGGATCGCCTGCGGACGTTTTTTCAGCTCATTGAGCAGCGCCTTGAAGCGCTTCTCGAAATCGCCACGGTATTTGGTCCCGGCCAGCAACGCGCCCAAGTCGAGGGAGTACACCACGCTGTTGGCCAGCAGGTCCGGCACCTGGTTGTCGACAATGCGTTTGGCCAGGCCTTCGGCAATCGCGGTTTTACCCACGCCCGCCTCGCCCACCAGCAGCGGATTGTTTTTGCGGCGACGCGCCAGAATCTGCGCAACGCGTTCGACTTCAAGCTCACGGCCTACCAATGGATCGATTCGACCCTGGCGCGCGAGTTCGTTGAGGTTGCTGGCATAAGCATCCAGAGGATTGCCAGAAGAAGAAGACTCACCGCCCTCGTCGTCCTGCATATCTTGCTCACCTTCAGAGTGATCGCCATGCCCAGGCACTTTGGAAATGCCATGAGCGATGTAGTTGACGACATCAATGCGCGCAACGCTCTGCTGTTTCAGCAGGAACACTGCCTGACTCTCTTGCTCACTGAAAATGGCGACCAGCACGTTGGCGCCAGTCACTTCACGCTTGCCCGAGCTCTGTACGTGGAAAACAGCACGCTGCAGTACACGCTGGAAGCCCAGGGTTGGCTGGGTTTCGCGATCCTCATCATGAACGGGGATCAATGGCGTGGTGGAGTCGATGAACTCCTGCAGGTCATGCTTGAGTTTGTCGAGGTTTGCGCCGCAGGCACGCAAAACGGTGGCGGCAGCCTCATTGTCCAATAGGGCCAGCAGGAGATGTTCGACGGTCATGAACTCATGACGCTTCGAACGAGCCTCCTTGAAGGCTAGATTGAGGGTGACTTCGAGCTCGCGGTTTAACATAGCTTCACCTCATACCCAAGTGGTCGGCGATTAACCGTCCTTCTCGATTTCACAGAGTAGCGGATGCTGGCTTTCCCTGGCGTACTGGTTGACCTGCATGGCCTTTGTCTCGGCAATGTCGCGGGTAAACACTCCACATACTGCCCGTCCTTCTGTATGGACGGCCAGCATGACCTTGGTCGCCAGCTCGCGATTCAGGTTAAAAAACACCTCGAGCACTTCGACGACGAAATCCATCGGTGTGTAGTCATCGTTGAACAAAACCACCTTGTACATCGGCGGTGCCTGTAACGCAGGCTTCGCCTCCTGAACAGCAATGCCTGCGGAATCGTCGTCGTGTTCCTCCGGGCGATCTTTCTGGAGAGTCGGGCGATCCTGATTGAATGTTAGTCGAATCTGGCTGATTGCATGCATGGAAAGAAAGGTTCGTCAGTTGTGCTAATACAGTGGTGGGGGCGGCTATGGACGATTTCAACACTGACCGCCCGGTCACCTTGACTATCGGAAAAACGGTGTTACAACCAATAGAGCCCACAGTGGGTAAAAAAGGTCCGCAGAGTCAATAGTAATTATAGAGACCGGCTGCGGATGTACTGGATGATACTCCAGTGATGGAGTCTGTTGCAGAGGGATATGAGCATGTCAGTCGGCAAGGTGAAATGGTTCAACAATGCCAAGGGATTCGGTTTCATTAACACCGACGCCAGAGAAGGACGTGACGAGGATGGCAAGGACATCGATTTCTTTGCCCACTATTCGGCCATCGAAATGGACGGCTACAAAACGCTCAAGGCTGGACAAATCGTCAGCTTCGAGATCGTTCAAGGCCCCAAGGGATTGCACGCCGTGAAGATCGGTGCAGCCCCGTTAATGAGCGAACCTGTCGCTCCCGCCACCAAGCAGGAGACGGTATCGAACTGACGCCATCAGCATCCAGTCATGAAAAAACCGCCCGAAGGCGGTTTTTTTAGTGCCGATTCGCTTACATATGCGAGATCAGCGCATCACCAAACGCAGACGAAGACAGCAGCGTCGCCCCTTCCATCAAACGTTCGAAGTCATAGGTCACGGTCTTGGCGGAGATCGCGCCGTTGGTGCCCTTGATGATCAGATCCGCCGCTTCGGTCCAGCCCATGTGGCGCAGCATCATTTCAGCAGACAGAATCAGTGAACCCGGGTTGACCTGATCCTTGCCGGCGTACTTCGGCGCAGTACCATGGGTCGCTTCGAACATGGCAATGGTGTCAGACAGGTTGGCACCCGGTGCGATACCGATACCGCCCACTTCCGCCGCCAGGGCGTCGGAGAGGTAGTCGCCGTTCAGGTTCAGGGTCGCGATTACATCGTACTCGGCCGGGCGCAGCAGGATCTGCTGGAGCATGGCGTCGGCGATGGCATCCTTGACGATGACATTCTTGCCGGTTTTCGGGTTCTTGAACTGCATCCACGGACCACCGTCGAGCAGGGTCGCGCCGAACTCTTCAGCGGCCACTTCGTAGGCCCATTCCTTGAAGGCACCTTCGGTGAACTTCATGATGTTGCCTTTGTGCACGATGGTCAGCGAGTCGCGATCGTTGTCGACCACATACTGCAGGGCCTTGCGCGCCAGACGCTTGGTGCCTTGCAGCGAAACCGGCTTAATGCCGATACCGCAGTTTTCGTCGAAACGGATCTTGGTGACACCCATTTCATCTTTGAGGAACTTGATGACTTTGGTCGCTTCCGGCGAACCGGCTTTCCACTCGATACCGGCGTAGATGTCTTCCGAGTTCTCACGGAAGATCGTCATGTCGACGTCGCCTGGCTTTTTCACCGGGCTAGGCACGCCTTCGAACCAGCGCACAGGGCGCAGGCACACATAAAGGTCGAGTTGCTGACGCAGGGCCACGTTCAGGGAACGAATGCCGCCACCGACCGGGGTGGTCAGAGGGCCCTTGATGGAAACCACGTAATCCTTGACCGCGTCCAGGGTTTCCTGAGGTAGCCAGGTGTCCTGATCGTAAACCTGAGTCGCTTTCTCCCCGGCGTAGACTTCCATCCAGGAAATTTTGCGCTCGCCGCCGTAAGCCTTCTTAACAGCAGCATCGACAACCTTGATCATGACCGGGCTGATATCAACGCCAATACCATCGCCTTCGATGAAGGGAATGATCGGGTTGTTAGGAACATTGAGAGAATGGTCCGCATTGACGGTGATTTTGTCGCCGACGGCTGGAACCTGAATCTTCTTGTATCCCATGCTGAACTCCATTGTTTGGATTGAACATCTGGCTTCGTTCGAGCGTAACTCAGTTAAATCGGCGCGCAAACCCTATGTTCCATCCATCTGCCGCAAAGCTGCATGACTCGCGGGCTACAAGCCTGAAAGCAAAGGGAAAAGCGCCAAACTCAAGCACGACGAATGACTCTACGCCCCACTCGCCCCTGCGACCTTTAGACCAATGGACGAGAATTGTCATGCATGAACCATCGGCAGATTGCCAGCTACCTATGTATAATGCCGCCGCTGACTAAAGGGTCACGAAGCTGGACGGCTCTATGATGAGCCTTTCCGCCGGAAAAGCCGGTCTGTTACCGCAGCCCGAACGCTTGACGCCCTACTGATGCACCCAACATCACAGCAACGAAATCTCGATATTCGGCTCATGGATGACTTTGAACGAACGCGCTTACCCGGCGCCCCTCGAGTTTCTGCGCACGCTTTAGCAAAGAAGAGAGAGTTAATCCGAATATGCCCACCCGCTCGAAGATCATCTATACCTTCACCGACGAAGCCCCAGCCCTCGCCACCTATTCACTGTTGCCTATCGTAGAGGCGTTCACCGCCTCGGCTGATATCGCCGTTGAAACCCGCGATATCTCTCTTGCAGGACGCATTCTGGCCAGCTTCCCCGAGCAACTGGGTGACAAAGCCGTAGCCGACCACCTTGCCGAACTGGGCGACCTGGCCGTTACGCCTGAAGCCAACATCATCAAGCTGCCAAACATCAGCGCCTCTGTTCCGCAGCTGCAAGCGGCAATCAAAGAACTGCAAGCCCAGGGTTTCGCACTTCCTGACTACCCGGAAACCGTGACCAGCGACGCCGACAAGCTCGCCAAGTCGCGCTACGACAAGATCAAGGGCAGCGCCGTGAACCCGGTTCTGCGCGAAGGCAACTCCGATCGTCGTGCACCGCTGTCGGTCAAGAACTACGCGCGCAAGCACCCGCACAAAATGGGCGCCTGGGCTGCGGACTCCAAGTCTCACGTCGCGCACATGAGCACCGGTGATTTCTACGGCAGCGAAAAAGCTGCCCTGATCGAAGCCGCTGACGCCGTCAAAATCGAACTGATCGCTCAAGACGGCACTACCACCGTCCTGAAAGAAAAAACCACCGTACAGGCCGGTGAGATCCTCGATTGCGCGGTCATGAGCAAAAACGCTCTGCGCAGCTTCATCGCTGCCGAGATCGAAGACGCCAAAGCCAAAGGCGTGCTGCTGTCGGTTCACCTCAAAGCCACCATGATGAAGGTCTCCGACCCGATCATGTTCGGCCAGATCGTTGCCGAGTTCTATAAAGACGCACTGGCCAAGCACGCTGACGTGCTGGCACAGATCGGCTTCAACCTGAACAACGGCATCGGCGACCTGTACGCTCGCATCAAAGCCCTGCCGGCTGAACAGCAAGCTGCCATCGAAGCCGACATTCAGGCGGTCTACGCCGCTCGTCCGTCGCTGGCCATGGTCAACTCCGACAAAGGCATCACCAACCTGCACGTGCCGAGCGACGTCATCGTCGACGCCTCGATGCCGGCAATGATCCGTGACTCCGGCAAAATGTGGGGCACCGACGGCCAGCTGCACGACACCAAGGCGGTCATCCCGGATCGCTGCTACGCGACCATCTACCAGGCGGTCATCGAAGACTGCAAGGCAAACGGCGCTTTCGACCCAACCACCATGGGCAGCGTGCCAAACGTTGGCCTGATGGCGAAGAAAGCCGAAGAGTACGGTTCGCACGACAAGACTTTCCAGATCAAGGCCAACGGCGTTGTCCGCGTTACCGACAGCAAAGGCACCCTGCTGCTGGAGCAATCGGTTGAAGCCGGCGACATCTTCCGCATGTGCCAGACCAAAGACGCGCCGATCCAGGACTGGGTCAAACTGGCCGTCAACCGCGCTCGCGCAAGCAGCACGCCAGCGATTTTCTGGCTGGACCCGATGCGCGCTCACGACGGCGTAGTGATCGAGAAAGTTCAGGCTTACCTGAAGGATCACGACACGTCCGGCCTGGACATCCAGATCATGGCACCAGTCGACGCGATGAAGTTCACCCTGGACCGCACTCGCGAAGGCAAGGACACCATTTCGGTGACCGGCAACGTATTGCGCGACTACCTGACTGACCTGTTCCCGATCATGGAACTGGGCACCAGCGCCAAGATGCTGTCGATCGTTCCGTTGATGAATGGCGGCGGTCTGTTCGAAACCGGCGCTGGCGGTTCGGCACCGAAGCATGTTCAACAACTGCTGGAAGAAAACTTCCTGCGCTGGGATTCCCTGGGCGAGTTCCTGGCCCTGGCCGCTTCCCTTGAGCACTTGGGTGTGACCTACAACAACCCTAAGGCGCTGGTTCTGGCCAAGACCCTGGACCAGGCCACCGGCCAGTTCCTGGACAACAACAAGTCGCCATCGCGCAAAGTCGGCAACATCGACAACCGCGGCAGCCACTTCTACCTGGCGCTGTACTGGGCTCAAGCCCTGGCGGCCCAGACTGAAGACGCGGCACTGCAAGCGCAGTTCACGACTCTGGCCAAAACCCTGACCGAGAACGAAGCAACCATCGTTGCCGAGCTCAACGCCGTTCAGGGCAAGCCAGTGGACATCGGTGGTTACTACCACGCCGATGCCGAGCTGATCAGCAAGGCCATGCGCCCGAGCGCAACCTTCAACGCAGCAGTTGCTGCGCTGGTTTAAGGTTGTAAGGATGCAAAGAAACCCCGGCCCCGTGCCGGGGTTTCTGTTTGTGAACAACCCGCCCCTGTAGGAGCTGACTTGCCAGCGAAAGCGGTCTGTCATTCAACCGCTTTATTGACTGACCTGACGCCTTCGCTGGCAAGTCAGCTCCTACAGGGCTCGTGTTTCAACAATCAAAATTGAGGGCATTTCATGGATTGGCTACCCCACATCACCGTCGCCACCATCGTCGAAGACAACGGTCGCTTCCTGATGGTCGAAGAACTCAAACACGGCCGCGTTGTACTCAATCAACCGGCCGGCCACCTGGACCCGGACGAAACGCTGACCGAAGCCGCCATCCGCGAAACCCTCGAAGAAACCGGCTGGGACGTCGAGCCGACCGGCGTCGTCGGCATTTATCTCTACACCGCCCCCAGCAACGGCGTGACTTACCAACGGGTCTGCTTCATCGCAAAACCGCTCAAACACCACCCGGACTATCAGCTGGATGACGGCATCGTCGGCGCCAAGTGGCTGACGCGTGACGAACTGCTGAAACAGCGCGCAAACTGGCGAAGTGAGCTGATCATCCGCTGCATCGATGATTATCTGGACGGTAAACACTTCGGTCTCGAATTGATCCGCCCTTCTCTTTAGCCTTGCGGGCTCCGGCCTGTTAGAATCGCGTCCTTTTTCAAGACACTCATTGAATCCCTATGCGTGATCCAGCCCCTTCTGACACACAAAAGAAGCGCGTCATTGTCGGCATGTCCGGCGGCGTGGACTCTTCCGTTTCCGCCCTCCTGCTGATCGAGCAGGGCTACGAGGTGGAAGGCCTGTTCATGAAGAACTGGGAAGAGGACGATGGAACGGAATACTGCACCGCCATGGACGACCTGGCGGACGCTCAAGCCGTGTGCGACAAAATTGGTATCAAGCTGCATACCGCCAACTTCGCCGCCGAGTACTGGGACAACGTGTTCGAGCACTTCCTGGCCGAATACAAGGCCGGGCGCACGCCAAACCCGGACATCCTGTGCAACCGCGAGATCAAGTTCAAGGCGTTCCTCGACTACGCCATGATGCTGGGTGCCGACCTGATCGCCACCGGCCACTACGTGCGCCGCCGCGATATCGATGGCCGCACCGAATTGCTCAAGGGCCTGGACGCGAACAAAGACCAGAGCTACTTCCTGCACGCCGTTGGCGGCGAACAGATCGCCAAGACGCTGTTCCCGGTCGGCGAACTGGAAAAGCCCGAAGTGCGCGCGATTGCCGAGAAATACGAGCTGGCGACTGCGAAGAAAAAGGACTCTACCGGCATCTGCTTCATCGGCGAACGCCGCTTCAGCGACTTCCTCAAGCAGTATCTGCCCGCGCAGCCCGGCGAGATCAAGACCACCGAAGGCGAAGTGATCGGCCGTCACCACGGTTTGATGTACCACACCATCGGCCAGCGCCAGGGCCTGGGCATCGGCGGCTTGAAAGACGCCAGTGACGAGCCGTGGTACGTGCTTATCAAGGACCTGGAACACAACGAGCTGATCGTTGGCCAAGGCAATGACCATCCTTACCTGTTCTCCCGCGCCCTGCTCGCTTCGGACATCTATTGGGTCAATCCGGTTGATTTGACCGAGCCGCGCAAGCTGACCGCCAAGGTCCGCTATCGCCAGAGCGATCAGCCGTGCACGCTGGAGAAAACCGCCACCGGCTACCGCGCAACCTTCGATGACCCGCAACGCGCGGTCACCCCAGGCCAGTCCGTGGTGTTCTATGACGGTGAAATCTGCCTGGGTGGCGGCGTGATTGAAATTGCCGAGCCATGGACCAGCAAAGGCCAGCAACAATGAGCCCGACCCAGGAGCAACTGACAGCGCTGGGCGGCGTGTTTCTCGCCGCCGTCCTCGTCGACAAGATTGCCAAGAGCGGCCAGACCTCTGAAGCCGGCCTGACCTGCATGCTCGGCAGCCTGCTGATTCGCGACCCCAAGGACACGCTGGAAGTCTACGGCGGTGACGACATCAATCTGCGCGAAGGTTATCGCGCCCTGGTCGGCGCACTTGAACGCGACCCGAGCGCCCTTCAGCGGGAGCCCTTGCGTTACGCACTGGCGATGCTGGGCCTGGAGCGTCAGCTGGCCAAGCGCGGCGACATGCTGGAGGTGATTGGCAAGCGCTTGCCGCAGATCCAATCCCAGGTCGAACACTTCGGCCCAGCCCATGAAAACGTGATCGCCGCATGCGGCGCGCTGTACCAGGACACCCTGAGCACCTTGCGCCAACGGATTCAGGTCCACGGCGACATGCGCAACCTGCAGCAGCCGAGCAATGCCTCGAAAATTCGCGCCCTGTTGCTGGCCGGGATTCGCTCGGCCCGCCTGTGGCGGCAGCTGGGCGGACATCGCTGGCAGCTGGTGATCAGCCGCCGCAAGTTGCTGAAAGAGCTTTACCCCTTGATGCGTAACGAATAAGTCGCGCAGACAACTATTTACTCTGCATTACGCGTAATACGCCGGTCAGTTGGCAACGGACCGGCGGATTTTTTCATGTATGATACGCGCCCCATTTCGTTGCCCGACTGTCCGAGAACACCCCATGCAGCTTTCTTCGCTCACTGCGGTTTCCCCTGTTGACGGCCGCTACGCCGGCAAAACCCAGGCCCTGCGCCCGATTTTCAGCGAATACGGTCTGATCCGTGCTCGCGTCCTGGTTGAAGTACGCTGGCTCCAGCGTCTGGCCGCTCACTCTGCCATCAGCGAAGTACCGGCGTTCTCCGCCGAAGCCAACGCTGTGCTGAACACCCTGGCGGAAAACTTTTCTCTGGAACACGCCGAGCGCGTCAAAGAGATCGAGCGCACCACCAACCACGACGTTAAAGCCATCGAATACCTGCTCAAAGAGCAAGCGGCCAAACTGCCGGAACTGGCTGCCGTCAGCGAATTCATCCACTTTGCCTGCACCAGCGAGGACATCAACAACCTGTCCCACGCCCTGATGCTGCGCGAAGGCCGTGATGACGTGATGCTGCCGCTGATGCGCCAAACCGCCGAAGCCATCCGCGAACTGGCCATCCGCTTCGCTGACGTGCCAATGCTGTCGCGCACCCACGGTCAGCCGGCTTCGCCGACCACCCTGGGCAAAGAGTTGGCGAACGTGGTTTACCGTCTGGAGCGTCAAATCGCTCAGGTCGCTGCCGTTCCGCTGCTGGGCAAGATCAACGGCGCTGTTGGCAACTACAACGCTCACCTGTCGGCCTACCCTGAGATCGACTGGGAAGAAAACGCCCGCGCCTTCATCGAAGACGAACTGGGTCTGGGTTTCAACCCGTACACCACGCAAATCGAACCGCACGACTACATTGCCGAGCTGTTCGACGCTATCGCGCGCTTCAACACCATCCTGATCGACTTCGATCGCGACATCTGGGGCTACATCTCCCTGGGTTATTTCAAACAGCGCACCATCGCTGGCGAAATCGGCTCGTCGACCATGCCGCACAAGGTCAACCCGATCGACTTCGAAAACTCCGAAGGCAACCTGGGCATCGCCAACGCACTGTTCCAGCACCTGGCGAGCAAGCTGCCAATCTCCCGCTGGCAGCGCGACCTGACCGACTCTACCGTACTGCGCAACCTCGGTGTCGGCTTCGCCCACAGCGTGATCGCGTACGAAGCGAGCCTCAAAGGCATCAGCAAGCTTGAGCTCAACGCTCAGAAAATCGCTGCTGACCTGGACGCATGCTGGGAAGTTTTGGCCGAGCCGATACAGACCGTGATGCGCCGTTACAACATCGAAAACCCGTACGAAAAACTGAAAGAATTGACGCGCGGCAAGGGCATCAGCCCAGAAGCGCTGCAAACTTTCATCGATGGCCTGGACATGCCTGCCGCCGCCAAGGCCGAGCTGAAACTGCTCACCCCGGCGAACTACATCGGTAACGCTGTAGAGCAAGCCAAACGCATCTGATTGACCGCTGGACATGTTTGAAACGCCCGGCCGCGCCGGGCGTTTTTATTCCCGTCTCAAAAGTGCTTTTTTTCAATAGGTTACACATGAATCCTGATATTCCTCTTCAACTTCTGGGCGGCATCACGGCGCGTGAATTCCTGCGCGACTACTGGCAGAAAAAACCGCTGCTGATCCGCCAGGCGATTCCTGATTTCGAAAGCCCGATCGACGCCGACGAACTGGCCGGTCTGGCACTGGAAGAAGAAGTCGAATCGCGCCTGGTGATCGAGCACGGCGAGCGTCCTTGGGAATTGCGCCGCGGCCCGTTTGCCGAAGACGAATTCAGCAAACTGCCGGAACGCGAGTGGACCCTGCTGGTTCAAGCGGTCGATCAGTTTGTGCCTGAAGTCAGCGAACTGCTGGAACAGTTCCGATTTCTGCCAAGCTGGCGCGTCGACGACGTAATGATCAGCTTCGCCGCTCCAGGTGGCAGCGTCGGCCCGCACTTTGATAACTACGACGTGTTCCTGCTGCAAGGCCACGGCAAGCGCAACTGGAAAATCGGCCAGATGTGCAACTCCGAGAGCGCCCTGCTGCCACACGCAGACCTGCGCATCCTCGCCGACTTCGAAGCCACCGATGAGTGGGTTCTGGAACCGGGCGACATGCTGTATCTGCCACCACGCCTGGCCCACTGCGGCGTCGCGGTCGATGACTGCATGACGTACTCCGTCGGTTTCCGTGCGCCGAGCGCCGCTGAAGTGCTGACCCATTTCACCGACTTCCTCAGCCAGTTCCTGACGGACGAAGAGCGTTACACCGACGCCGACGCGCTGCCTGCAGTGGATCCACACCAGATCCAGCACGACGCCCTTGATCGGCTCAAAGCCCTGCTGGCCGAGCACATGAGCGACGAACGCTTGCTGCTGACCTGGTTCGGCCAGTTCATGACCGAGCCGCGCTATCCGGAGCTCGTGGTAGGCCCGGAAGAGATCGAGGAAGACGACCTGCTCGCCAGCCTTGAGCAAGGTGCAGTCTTGATCCGCAACCCAAGCGCGCGCCTGGCATGGTCCGAAGTCGATGACGACCTGCTGCTGTTCGCCAGCGGCCAGAGTCGTTATCTGCCGGGCAAGCTGCGCGAACTGCTGAAAATGGTCTGCGCCGCCGATGCGCTGCACATCGACAACCTTGGCGAGTGGCTGGCCGACGAAGACGGTCGCGGCCTGCTGTGCGAACTGATCAAGCAAGGAAGCCTGGGGTTTGCTGATGAATAAAATTCACGTACGTGTCGCAGACTGGCAGAAGGATATCGCCGAGATCCGGCGCATTCGTGAGACGGTGTTCATCGCCGAGCAATCTGTTCCCCCTGAGCTGGAATGGGATGCCGATGACGCCACCGCGGTGCATTTCCTGGCCTTCGAAGGCGACTTTCCAATTGGCACCGCCCGCTTGTTGCCCGATGGTCACATCGGCCGGGTTTCGGTGCTCAAGGATTGGCGCGGCCTGAAGGTCGGCGATGCACTGATGCATGCGGTGATTGGTGAAGCCGAGAAGCGTGGACTGAAGCAGCAAATGCTCAGTGCGCAGGTGCAGGCAACGGCGTTCTATGAGCGCCTGGGTTTTCACATTCTCAGCGAGGAATTCCTGGAAGCCGGGATTCCGCATGTGGACATGGTGCGTCACTCCGCGTAAGACCCTGTGGCGAGGGGGCTTGCCCCCGTTGGGTCGCGGCTGCTGCGCAGCCCAACGGGGCGGTGCGGCGGTCCGACAAGCCCCCTCGCCACAGAGAACACCACAAAACGCCCCGCCATTTTCGGATGCCGGGGCGTTTTGCTGTCTACGATTCAACTTGCGCCACGCCGGGCCGACAAACTGGCACTATCAAGGCATTAGAAGTCGGAGATAACGGATATGTCCCTACGCACACTGCTCACCGCCCTGCTACTGACCTGCAGTTTTTCAGCCATGGCCGCCACCGAAATCGTGCCCCTGAACTTCCGCACCAGCGCCGACTTGCTGTCCGTGGCGCAGGATTTCATTGGCAACGAAGGCCAGGTCAGCGCTTATGGCAATCAGCTGATCGTCAACGCGGATCAACGCAAGATCGACGAACTTAAAGCCCTGATCGCCCAACTCGATGTCGCCGCCAAGCGCCTGCTGATCACCGTCGACACCAGTGACAACAACTACCAGGACAATCAGGGTTACTCGGTAAACGGCGCCAAGCCGAACCAGACCCGAATCATCCATCGCAGCACCGCCAGCCGTGACGGCGGAGTCCAGCAGGTTCAGGCCAGCGAAGGCACACCCGCACTGATTCAGGTTGGCCAGAGCGTTCCGCTCACGAGCGCGCAGACCGACTCTTACGGTGATTTGCGCAGCCAGACCGAATACCGCAACGTCACTCAGGGTTTCTACGTCACCGCCAGCGTCACCGGTGAAATCGTTCACTTGGCGATCAGCACCAATCGTGACCGCGTGAGCCAGGAACGTTCCGATGTAGTGAACGTGCAAAGTACCGACACAACCGTCACAGGCCGCCTCGGCGAATGGATTACGCTGGCCGGCGTCAACCAGCAGAACCTGGCCGACAAACAGGCCAGGACCCGCAGCTATGCGACTCAGGGCCGGGATGACATGACCCTGCGGGTGAAAGTCGATACTTTGGACTAAAGCACCTAAAACTGACTGATTAGTCGTATTAGACCAAAGATGTAGTGCTTGAAAAAAAGCACTACAAAACGTTTGACGATCGAAAAAAGCAAAGGCATGATGGCCTCGCTCCCGCTAATCAGGGGCCCTGGCAAGGGCCTTCGAAGCGATGCTCGCACCTATCCCGCGAGCCGCTTCGTGTCTGTACCGCCCACAAGGTGTGTTTGACGAGGTTGCCGACTGGAACGAAGTTGTCCCGAGGGACGGAAGCGTAATTAGGTAACCCGGCACTACACTGAAGTTCGCACCAAGGCCCACGATGCCCGAATGCGCCCGCCAGTTTGCCCTTACCTGCTCACTTCCCCTCGAGCCCATCGTTCATCCCGTCGCTACCCCGCCGAATCCGACTTGACCACCCAAGCTTCTGGTCAGCGAGCGCATGAATTTTCCACCGCAGAACAACTTTCCGTAAAAGACGCGACGAGGTTTATCTCCATGGCACTGACACGCGAACAGCAAATTGCAGCCCTTGAAAAAGATTGGGCTGAAAACCCACGCTGGAAAGGCGTGACACGCGCTTACTCCGCTGCTGACGTCGTCCGCCTGCGTGGCTCGGTTCAACCTGAGCACACCTTTGCAAAACTGGGCGCCGAGAAGCTGTGGAACCTGGTCACCCAGGGCGCCAAGCCTTCCTTCCGTCCCGAGAAAGATTTCGTCAACTGCATGGGCGCCCTGACCGGCGGCCAGGCTGTACAACAAGTCAAAGCCGGTATCCAGGCGATCTACCTGTCGGGCTGGCAAGTAGCTGCGGACAACAACTCCGCCGAATCGATGTACCCGGACCAGTCACTGTACCCGGTGGACTCGGTTCCGACCGTGGTCAAGCGCATCAACAACTCGTTCCGTCGTGCTGACCAGATCCAGTGGAAAGCCGGCAAAGGCCCGGGCGACGAAGGCTACATCGACTATTTCGCTCCAATCGTGGCTGACGCCGAAGCCGGTTTCGGCGGCGTACTGAACGCTTACGAGCTGATGAAGAGCATGATCGAAGCAGGCGCCGCCGGCGTTCACTTCGAAGACCAACTGGCCTCCGTGAAAAAATGCGGCCACATGGGCGGCAAGGTACTGGTTCCTACTCAGGAAGCTGTACAGAAGCTGACCGCTGCCCGTCTGGCAGCTGACGTTGCCGGTACTCCGACCATCATCCTGGCCCGTACCGACGCTAACGCAGCTGACCTGCTGACGTCCGACTGCGACCCGTACGACCAGCCATTCGTGACCGGCGAACGTACCCAGGAAGGCTTCTACAAAGTGCGCGCCGGTCTGGACCAGGCCATCGCTCGCGGCCTGGCTTACGCTCCGTACGCCGATCTGATCTGGTGCGAAACCGCCAAGCCGGATCTGGACGAGGCTCGTCGCTTCGCTGAAGCGATCAAAAAGGAATACCCGGACCAACTGCTGTCGTACAACTGCTCGCCTTCCTTCAACTGGAAGAAAAACCTGGACGACGCGACCATCGCCAAGTTCCAGCGCGAACTGTCCGCCATGGGTTACAAGCACCAGTTCATTACCCTGGCCGGCATTCACAACATGTGGCACAGCATGTTCAACCTGGCGCACGACTACGCCCGCAACGACATGACTGCCTACGTGAAACTGCAAGAGCAAGAGTTCGCTGACGCTTCGAAGGGCTACACCTTCGTGGCTCACCAGCAGGAAGTGGGCACCGGCTACTTCGACGACATGACCACTGTGATTCAAGGTGGCTCGTCTTCGGTAACCGCACTGACCGGTTCGACTGAAGAAGAACAGTTCCACTGATCTGCTTCGCCTGAGTAAACGGCCGTTGCGGACCGGATAGAAAGCTAACCGCAACGCTGCACATCTGACGCCCCGACTGGTACGGGGCGTTTTTTTGCCTGCGATTTAATGAACACCGAACCCTGTAGGAGCCGGGCTTGCCCGCGATGGCGGACTTTCAGTCAACATCCGCAGCGCCTGACACGCCGCCATCGCGGGCAAGCCCGACTCCTACAGGGAATGCGCCAAGCCAAAAATTGCGCTCAAAATCATTGATCCAGAGCAGATTCCCGATCAGAAAACCAAGGTAAAACGAACCCGGCCGCTACTTGCAGTAACGCGCATATAACGCAACTTCCCGACTCTTACCCCGCTAATCAGTTTAAAAACCACTACAAACAATATTGATTATCATTCATGAGCAACTATGTTCGTTACATTCCCGACAAAACAATATTGATGAAAAGCCGGCTAATGCCCGCCATGCATGGGCTGCGGGGCTTTGGAGGTGCGCTATGTCCTTAATCCTATAAATAATTTCGCTATAGGAATTTTACTTGCTGGGTGTTTAGCCATAAAATCAGCGGGATTGATTGCTGCGACATATCGTCACTGCGTTGTTACTTTTTCAAGCTCAGAGACCTTTGCTCTCTGTTAAGGATTACCAGCATGCCCGAAGCGACAGGACTCATGGCCCACAACTGGGGCTTTGCCATTTTCCTTCTGGGCGTCGTCGGCCTATGCGCCTTCATGCTCGGCGTCTCCAGCCTCCTCGGGTCAAAAGCCTGGGGTCGCAGCAAAAACGAACCGTTTGAATCCGGCATGCTGCCTACAGGTGGCGCCCGTCTGCGGCTCTCAGCCAAATTCTATCTGGTCGCGATGCTCTTCGTGATCTTCGATATCGAAGCCCTTTTTCTCTTTGCATGGTCTGTGTCCGTCCGCGAAAGCGGCTGGACCGGATTCGTCGAAGCTCTCGTTTTCATAGCAATTCTGTTGGCAGGCCTTGTCTACCTATTCCGAGTGGGCGCCCTTGACTGGGCTCCGGAAGCTCGTCGTAAGCGACAAGCGAAGCTGAAACAATGAGGCTTTGGCAATGCAATACAATCTCACCAGGATCGACCCCGATGCTCCTAACGAGCAGTATCCGATTGGCGAACGGGAAACCGTTTCCGATCCGTTAGAAGATCAAGTCCACAAAAACATTTTCATGGGCAAGCTCGAAGACGTGCTTAACGGCACGATCAACTGGGGGCGCAAGAACTCCCTGTGGCCGTATAACTTCGGTCTTTCGTGCTGCTACGTGGAAATGACCACCGCCTTCACGGCGCCCCACGACATCGCGCGCTTTGGCGCCGAGGTTATCCGGGCATCGCCGCGTCAGGCGGATTTCATGGTTATCGCCGGTACCTGCTTCATCAAGATGGCGCCGATCATTCAGCGTCTCTACGAGCAAATGCTCGAACCTAAATGGGTTATCTCCATGGGTTCGTGCGCCAACTCCGGTGGCATGTACGACATCTACTCTGTCGTTCAAGGGGTGGACAAGTTTCTGCCCGTGGACGTCTACGTGCCTGGCTGCCCGCCCCGTCCTGAAGCTTTTCTGCAAGGCTTGATGCTCTTGCAAGAGTCGATTGGCCAGGAGCGTCGCCCACTTTCCTGGGTCGTAGGCGATCAAGGCGTGTACCGCGCCGAGATGCCTTCCGAGAAGGAAAAGCGCCGCGAACAGCGAATCGCAGTCACCAACCTGCGCAGCCCCGACGAAGTCTGATCCAGACCTGCTTCTTTTATAGAACGAGAACCTGGCTTCATTCTTTACGTTGACCGAAAGCGATAAATAACCATGACTACAGGCAGTGCTCTGTACATCCCGCCTTACAAGGCAGACGACCAGGATGTGGTCGTCGAACTGAACAACCGTTTTGGCCCCGAGGCGTTCACCGCCCAGCCAACCCGCACCGGCATGCCGGTGCTTTGGGTTGCGCGTGCCAAACTCGTCGAAGTCCTGACCTTCCTGCGTAACCTGCCAAAGCCGTACGTCATGCTCTATGACCTGCACGGCGTGGACGAGCGTCTGCGCACCAAGCGTCAAGGGCTGCCAAGCGGCGCCGACTTCACTGTGTTCTATCACTTGATGTCGATCGAACGTAATAGTGACGTGATGATCAAGGTCGCCTTATCCGAGAGCGACCTCAACGTGCCGACCGTGACCGGTCTGTGGCCAAACGCCAACTGGTACGAGCGTGAAGTGTGGGACATGTACGGCATCAACTTTGCCGGTCACCCGCACCTGACCCGTATCATGATGCCACCGACCTGGGAAGGTCACCCGCTGCGCAAGGACTTCCCGGCCCGTGCCACCGAGTTCGACCCGTTCACCCTGAACCTGGCCAAGCAACAGCTTGAGGAAGAAGCCGCGCGCTTCAAGCCTGAAGACTGGGGCATGAAGCGTTCCGGTGCAAACGAGGACTACATGTTCCTCAACCTCGGTCCTAACCACCCTTCCGCGCACGGTGCGTTCCGCATCATCCTGCAGCTGGACGGTGAAGAGATCGTCGATTGCGTGCCGGACGTTGGCTACCACCACCGTGGCGCCGAGAAGATGGCCGAGCGTCAGTCCTGGCACAGTTTCATCCCGTACACCGATCGTATCGACTACCTCGGCGGCGTGATGAACAACCTGCCGTACGTGCTCGCGGTCGAGAAGCTGGCCGGCATCAAGGTGCCGGAGAAGGTCGACGTCATCCGCATCATGATGGCCGAGTTCTTCCGGATCACCAGTCACCTGCTGTTCCTGGGTACGTACATCCAGGACGTGGGCGCCATGACCCCGGTGTTCTTCACGTTCACCGACCGTCAGAAGGCGTACACGGTGATCGAAGCCATTACCGGTTTCCGTCTGCACCCGGCCTGGTACCGCATTGGTGGCGTCGCTCACGACCTGCCGCGCGGCTGGGAAAAACTGGTGAAAGACTTCGTCGAGTGGATGCCAAAGCGTCTGGACGAATACCAGAAAGCCGCCCTGGACAACAGCATCCTGCGTGGCCGGACCATTGGCGTCGCCGACTACAACACCAAGGAAGCCCTGGAATGGGGTGTCACTGGTTCCGGCCTGCGCGCCACCGGTTGCGATTTCGACCTGCGTAAGGCGCGTCCGTACTCGGGTTACGAAAACTTCGAATTCGAAGTGCCGCTGGCCGCCAACGGCGATGCCTACGATCGCTGCATCGTGCGCGTCGAAGAAATGCGCCAGAGCATCAAGATCATCGACCAGTGCATGCGCAACATGCCGGAAGGCCCGTACAAGGCGGATCACCCGCTGACCACGCCGCCGCCGAAAGAGCGCACCCTGCAACACATCGAGACCCTGATCACGCACTTCCTGCAAGTTTCGTGGGGCCCGGTCATGCCGGCCAACGAATCCTTCCAGATGATCGAAGCGACCAAGGGCATCAACAGTTATTACCTGACGAGCGATGGCGGCACCATGAGCTACCGCACCCGGATTCGTACCCCAAGCTTCCCGCACTTGCAGCAGATCCCTTCGGTGATCAAAGGCAGCATGGTCGCGGACTTGATCGCGTACCTGGGTAGTATCGATTTCGTTATGGCCGACGTGGACCGCTAAGCATGAACAGCACGCTTATCCAGACAGACCGTTTCACCTTGAGTGAAACCGAGCGCTCGGCCATCGAGCACGAGTTGCATCACTACGAAGACCCGCGCGCGGCGTCGATCGAAGCCCTGAAGATCGTTCAGAAGGAACGTGGCTGGGTGCCGGATGGCGCTCTGTACGCCATCGGCGAGATTCTCGGCATTCCGGCCAGCGACGTAGAAGGCGTGGCGACGTTCTATAGCCAGATCTTCCGTCAGCCGGTTGGCCGTCACATCATTCGCGTCTGCGACAGCATGGTCTGCTACATCGGCGGCCACGAATCCGTGGTCAGCGAAATCCAGAGCAAGCTTGGCATCGGCCTGGGTCAGACCACCGCCGACGGTCGTTTCACCCTGCTGCCGGTCTGCTGCCTCGGCAACTGCGACAAGGCGCCGGCGTTGATGATCGACGACGACACTTTCGGTGATGTGCAGCCTGCCGGCGTTGCCAAATTGCTCGAGGGCTACGTATGACCCTGACTTCCTTTGGCCCTGCCAACCGCATCAAGCGGTCGGCCGAGACTCACCCGCTCACCTGGCGTCTGCGTGACGACGGCGAAGCCGTGTGGCTCGACGAGTACCAGGCCAAGAACGGTTACGCCGCAGCGCGCAAGGCCTTCGCCGACATGGCTCAGGACGACATCGTCCAGACCGTGAAAGATTCCGGCCTTAAGGGTCGCGGTGGTGCAGGCTTCCCCACGGGCGTTAAGTGGGGCCTGATGCCCAAAGACGAATCCATCAACATCCGCTACCTGCTGTGCAACGCGGATGAAATGGAGCCGAACACCTGGAAAGACCGCATGCTGATGGAGCAACTGCCCCATCTGCTGATCGAAGGCATGCTGATCAGTGCCCGCGCGCTGAAAACCTACCGTGGCTACATCTTCCTGCGTGGCGAATACACCACCGCCGCCAAGCACCTCAACCGTGCCGTAGAAGAAGCCAAGGCAGCAGGCCTGCTGGGTAAAAACATTCTGGGCAGCGGCTTCGATTTCGAGCTGTTCGTCCACACCGGCGCCGGGCGTTACATCTGCGGTGAAGAAACCGCACTGATCAACTCCCTCGAAGGCCGCCGCGCCAACCCGCGCTCCAAGCCGCCCTTCCCTGCCGCCGTTGGCGTGTGGGGCAAGCCGACGTGCGTGAACAACGTTGAAACCTTGTGCAACGTGCCGGCGATCATTGCCGACGGCGTGGATTGGTACAAATCGTTGGCCCGTGAAGGCAGTGAAGACATGGGCACCAAGCTCATGGGCTTCTCCGGCAAGGTCAAGAACCCTGGGCTGTGGGAACTGCCATTCGGCGTCACCGGTCGCGAGCTGTTCGAAGACTACGCCGGTGGCATGCGCGACGGTTACAAGCTCAAGTGCTGGCAGCCTGGCGGCGCCGGTACCGGTTTCCTGTTGCCGGAACACCTGGATGCACAAATGTATGCCGGCGGCATCGCCAAGGTTGGCACCCGTATGGGTACCGGCCTGGCCATGGCGGTGGACGACAGCGTCAACATGGTGTCCTTGCTGCGCAACATGGAAGAGTTCTTCTCCCGCGAATCCTGTGGCTTCTGCACCCCGTGCCGTGACGGTTTGCCGTGGAGCGTCAAGCTCCTGCGCGCCATCGAGAACGGTGAAGGGCAAGCCGGCGATATCGAGACCCTGTTGGGTCTGGTCGGTTTCCTCGGCCCTGGCAAGACCTTCTGTGCTCACGCACCGGGCGCAGTGGAGCCGTTGGGCAGCGCAATCAAATACTTCCGTCCAGAGTTCGAAGCCGGCATCGCACCAACCAGCGCCGCCGTCCCGCCTCTGGCAAGGCCGATCGTAGTCGGCGCGTAAACGCTTAAAAAGGCGAAGGGTCCGTGCCCGCAGCCTTTCGTGTGATGACGCCTTGAACGGCTGTGTTGATTCACACGAATACAAGATTCCATTAGCCACGCCCGCTGACACCGGGCCAACGAAGAACTTTGAACCATGGCCACTATCCACGTAGACGGCAAAGAGCTCGAAGTCGATGGGGCAGACAACCTGTTACAGGCATGTCTGTCGCTAGGCCTCGATATCCCGTATTTCTGCTGGCACCCAGCCCTTGGCAGTGTTGGCGCTTGCCGCCAGTGCGCGGTCAAGCAGTACACCGACGAAAACGACAAGCGTGGTCGGATCGTCATGTCCTGCATGACCCCCGCCACCGACGGCAGCTGGATCTCCATCGACGACGAAGAAGCGAAAGTATTCCGCGCCAGCGTCGTTGAATGGTTGATGACCAACCACCCTCACGACTGCCCGGTCTGTGAAGAAGGCGGTCACTGCCACCTGCAAGACATGACGGTAATGACCGGCCACAACGAGCGCCGTTACCGCTTCACCAAGCGTACCCACCAGAACCAGCAACTGGGCCCGTTCATTTCCCACGAAATGAACCGCTGCATCGCTTGCTACCGCTGCGTGCGCTTCTATAAGGATTACGCCGGCGGCACCGACCTCGGTGTGTTCGGCGCCCACGACAACGTGTACTTCGGTCGCGTAGAAGACGGCGTACTGGAAAGCGAGTTCTCCGGCAACCTCACTGAGGTCTGCCCGACCGGTGTGTTCACCGACAAGACTCACTCCGAGCGCTACAACCGCAAGTGGGACATGCAGTTCTCGCCGAGCATCTGCCATGGCTGCTCCAGCGGTTGCAACATCTCCCCGGGCGAGCGCTACGGTGAACTGCGTCGTATCGAAAACCGTTTCAACGGTTCGGTAAACCAGTACTTCCTGTGCGACCGTGGCCGTTTCGGCTATGGCTACGTCAACCGCGAAGATCGCCCGCGTCAGCCTTTGCTGGCCAACGGCACCAAGCTGAGCCTCGACGAAGCGCTGGACAAAGCCGCTGACCTGCTGCGCGGTCGCAACATCGTCGGTATCGGTTCGCCGCGCGCCAGCCTTGAAAGCAACTACGCGTTGCGCGAGCTGGTCGGCGCCGAGCACTTCTACTCCGGTATCGAAGCCGCCGAGCTGGAACGCATTCGTCTGGTCATGCAGGTGCTGAAAGACAGCCCGCTGCCGATCCCGAACATGCGCGACATCGAAGACCACGATGCAATCTTCGTCCTCGGTGAAGACCTGACCCAGACCGCTGCGCGCATGGCCCTGTCCCTGCGTCAATCGGTCAAAGGCAAAGCTGAAGACATGGCCGACGCCATGCGCGTTCAACCTTGGCTCGACGCTGCGGTGAAGAACATCGGTCAGAACGCTCTGAACCCGCTGTTCATCGCCAGCCTGGCTGAAACCAAGCTCGACGACATCGCCGAAGAATGCGTTCACGCTGCGCCAGACGACCTGGCCCGCATCGGTTTCGCCGTCGCTCACGCCCTCGACGCCAGCGCCCCAGCGGTTGAAGGCCTGGATGCTGAAGCCCTCGAATTGGCCAAGCGCATCGCCGACGCCCTGCTCGCGGCCAAGCGTCCATTGATCATTGCCGGTACCTCGTTGGGTTCCAAGGCGCTGATCGAAGCGGCTGCAAACATCGCCAAAGCCTTGAAGCTGCGCGAGAAGAACGGTTCCATCAGCCTGATCGTGCCAGAGGCCAACAGCCTCGGCCTGGCCATGCTCGGTGGTGACTCGGTCGACGCAGCTCTGCAAGCGGTGATCGACGGCCGTGCCGACGCCATCGTCGTGCTGGAAAACGATCTGTACACCCGCACCGACAAAGCCAAGGTTGATGCAGCCCTGACCGCCGCGAAAGTGGTGATCGTTGCCGACCATCAGAAAACCGCCACCAGCGATCGCGCGCACCTGGTCCTGCCAGCCGCCAGCTTCGCCGAAGGCGACGGTACGTTGGTCAGCCAGGAAGGCCGCGCCCAGCGCTTCTTCCAGGTCTTCGATCCGAAATACATGGACGCCAGCATCCTGGTTCACGAAGGCTGGCGCTGGCTGCATGCCCTGCGCGCGACCCTGCTGAACCAGCCGATCAACTGGACCCAGCTGGACCACGTCACCGCTGCCGTCGCTTCGAGCACGCCGCAACTGGCGCGTATCGTTGATGCCGCACCGTCCGCCTCGTTCCGCATCAAGGGCATGAAACTGGCCCGCGAACCGCTGCGTTACTCCGGCCGTACCGCCATGCGTGCCGACATCAACGTGCACGAACCGCGTACCCCGCAAGACAACGACACCGCGTTCAACTTCTCGATGGAAGGTTACTCGGGCTCGGTCGAACCACGTCAGCAAGTGCCATTCGCCTGGTCTCCGGGCTGGAACTCGCCGCAAGCCTGGAACAAGTTCCAGGACGAAGTCGGTGGTCACATCCGCGCTGGCGACCCGGGCACCCGCCTGATCGAAAGCACCGGTGACTCGCTGAACTGGTTCGCCGCTGTTCCGCGTGCGTTCAACCCGGCTCCGGGCACCTGGCAGGTTGTGCCGTTCTTCCACCTGCTGGGCAGCGAAGAGAACTCTTCGAAAGCCGCGCCGGTTCAGGAACGCATCCCGGCCGCTTATGTCGCTTTGGCCAAATCCGAAGCTGATCGTCTGGGGGTCAATGACGGCGCTATGCTGAGCTTGAACGTTGCTGGTCAGACCCTGCGTCTGCCGCTGCGCATCAATGAAGAGCTGGGTGTCGGTCTGGTTGCATTGCCTGCGGGCATCGCCGGCATTCCGCCAGCGATCTTTGGCAAATCCGTTGACGGTCTGCAGGAGGCAGCGCAATGACTTGGTTCACTCCTGAAGTGATCGACGTGATCATCGCAGTCATTCAGGCCATCGTGATTCTGCTCGCCGTGGTGGTGTGCGGCGCGCTGTTGAGCTGGGTCGAGCGTCGTTTGCTCGCCCTCTGGCAGGACCGTTACGGTCCGAACCGCGTCGGCCCGTTCGGCGCGTTCCAGATCGCAGCCGACATGATCAAGATGTTCTTCAAGGAAGACTGGACCCCACCGTTCGCCGACAAAGTGATCTTCACCTTGGCGCCGGTCGTGGCCATGAGCGCCTTGCTGATTGCCTTCGCGATCATCCCGATCACCCCGACCTGGGGTGTGGCGGACATCAACATCGGCATCCTGTTCTTCTTCGCCATGGCCGGTCTGTCGGTCTACGCGGTACTGTTCGCCGGCTGGTCGAGTAACAACAAGTTCGCCCTGCTAGGCAGCTTGCGGGCCTCGGCACAAACCGTGTCGTACGAAGTGTTCATGGGCCTGTCGTTGATGGGCATCGTGATCCAGGTCGGCTCGTTCAACATGCGCGACATCGTTGAATACCAAGCGCAGAACCTGTGGTTCATCATTCCGCAGATCTTCGGTTTCCTGACCTTCTTCATTGCCGGTGTCGCCGTGACTCACCGTCACCCGTTCGACCAGCCGGAAGCGGAGCAGGAACTGGCCGACGGTTACCACATTGAATACGCCGGCATGAAATGGGGCATGTTCTTCGTCGGTGAGTACATCGGCATCGTGTTGATTTCGGCACTGCTGGTGACGTTGTTCTTCGGTGGCTGGCACGGTCCGTTCGGCATTCTGCCGCAGATCCCGTTCATCTGGTTCGCACTGAAAACCGCGTTTTTCATCATGTTCTTCATCCTGCTGCGCGCCTCGATTCCGCGCCCACGGTATGACCAAGTGATGGATTTCAGCTGGAAGTTCTGCCTGCCGCTGACCCTCGTCAACATGCTGGTGACCGCTGCGATCGTGTTGCTCAACACGCCCGCCGTCGCGGCTCAGTGAGGATAGAGAATCATGAAGTACATATTTGACATCGTGCATGGCTTCTTCACCCAGCTTCGCAGCCTGGTGATGATTTTTGGCCACGCCTTCCGCAAGCGCGACACGCTGCAATACCCGGAAGAAGCGGTGTACCTGCCGCCGCGCTACCGTGGCCGCATCGTCCTGACCCGCGACCCTGATGGCGAAGAGCGTTGTGTAGCCTGCAACCTGTGCGCCGTGGCGTGCCCGGTTGGCTGTATCTCGCTGCAGAAAGCTGAAACCGAAGACGGTCGCTGGTACCCGGACTTCTTCCGCATCAACTTCTCGCGCTGCATTTTCTGCGGCCTCTGCGAGGAAGCCTGCCCGACCACCGCGATCCAGCTGACACCGGATTTCGAGATGGCCGAGTTCAAACGTCAGGACCTGGTGTACGAGAAAGAAGATCTGCTGATCTCCGGCCCCGGCAAAAACCCTGATTACAACTTCTATCGTGTTGCAGGTATGGCGATTGCCGGGAAGCCGAAAGGCTCCGCGCAAAACGAAGCCCAGCCGATCAACGTGAAGAGCTTGCTGCCTTAAGGAAGAAAGATGGAATTCGCTTTCTATTTCGCATCGGGTATCGCTGTGGTGTCCACGCTTCGCGTGATCACCAACACCAACCCTGTGCACGCCCTGCTCTACCTGATCATTTCGCTGATCGCCGTGGCCATGACGTTCTTCGCCCTCGGCGCACCGTTTGCCGGTGTACTGGAAGTGATCGCCTACGCTGGCGCCATCATGGTGCTGTTCGTGTTCGTGGTGATGATGCTGAACCTGGGCCCGGCCTCGGCTCAGCAAGAGCGCGTCTGGCTCAAGCCCGGTATCTGGCTCGGCCCGGTGATTCTCGGCGCATTGCTACTGGGTGAACTGCTGTATGTGCTGTTCAGCCATTCCAGCGGTCAGGCCGTCGGCCACACCACCGTAGACGCCAAGGCCGTGGGCATCAGCCTGTTCGGTCCGTATCTGCTGGTGGTCGAACTCGCCTCGATGTTGCTGCTCGCTGCAGCCGTCACGGCGTTCCACTTGGGCCGCAACGAAGCCAAGGAGCAATGACGATGCCTGCTATCCCTATGGAGCATGGTCTGGCGGTCGCCGGCATCCTGTTCTGCCTCGGTCTGGTCGGCCTGATGGTCCGCCGCAACATTCTCTTCGTGCTGATGAGCCTGGAGGTCATGATGAATGCCTCCGCACTGGCGTTCATCGTTGCCGGTAGCCGCTGGGCGCAGCCGGATGGACAGATCATGTTCATCCTGGTGATCAGCCTGGCAGCCGCCGAGGCCAGTATTGGCCTGGCGATTCTGTTGCAGCTGTACCGCCGCTTCCACACTCTCGATATCGACGCTGCCAGCGAGATGCGCGGATGAATCTTCTCTATCTGACTTTCGTATTCCCACTCATAGGTTTTCTGCTGCTGGCGTTCTCACGCGGCCGCCTCTCGGAAAACCTGTCGGCGCTGATCGGCGTCGGTTCCATCGGTCTGTCGGCCATCGTCGCGACTTACGTGATCTGGCAGTTCAACGTCGCCCCGCCGGAAGGCGGTCACTACACCCAGGTGTTGTGGCAGTGGATGGCGGTGGAAGGCTTTACGCCGAACTTCGCGCTGTACCTGGATGGCCTGTCCGTGACCATGCTCGGTGTGGTGGTCGGCGTCGGCTTCCTGATCCACCTGTTCGCGTCCTGGTACATGCGCGGTGAAGCCGGTTACTCGCGCTTCTTCGCCTACACCAACCTGTTTATCGCCAGCATGCTGTTCCTGGTCCTGGGCGATAACCTGTTGTTCCTGTACTTCGGCTGGGAAGGCGTAGGCCTGTGCTCGTACCTGTTGATCGGTTTCTACTACAGCAACCGCAACAACGGTAACGCGGCACTCAAGGCTTTCATCGTGACCCGTATCGGCGACGTATTCATGGCCATCGGCCTGTTCATCCTGTTCACCCAACTGGGCACGCTGAACGTCCAGGAACTGCTGGTGCTGGCACCGCAGAAATTCCAGGCCGGCGACTTCTGGATGGTCATGGCCACCCTGATGCTGCTGGGCGGCGCTGTCGGTAAATCCGCGCAACTGCCACTGCAAACCTGGCTGGCGGATGCGATGGCCGGTCCTACCCCGGTTTCGGCACTGATCCACGCCGCAACCATGGTGACCGCCGGTGTTTATCTGATCGCCCGTACCCACGGCCTGTTTGCGTTGGCGCCGGACATCCTGCAACTGGTTGGCCTGGTCGGCGGTGTGACCCTGGTCCTGGCTGGTTTCGCGGCACTGGTTCAAACCGACATCAAACGTATCCTCGCCTACTCGACCATGAGCCAGATCGGCTACATGTTCCTGGCCCTGGGCGTGGGTGCCTGGGACGGCGCGATCTTCCACCTGATGACCCACGCCTTCTTCAAGGCGCTGCTGTTCCTTGCATCCGGTTCGGTGATCGTTGCCTGCCACCACGAGCAGAACATCTTCAAGATGGGCGGTCTGTGGAAGAAGCTGCCGCTGGCCTACACCAGCTTCATCGTCGGCGGCGCGGCACTGTCTGCCTTGCCACTGGTGACCGCAGGCTTTTACTCCAAGGACGAAATCCTCTGGGAAGCGTTCGCCAGCGGCAACCACGGTCTGCTGTACGCAGGTCTGGTCGGTGCGTTCATGACTTCGCTGTACACCTTCCGCCTGATCTTCATCGCGTTCCACGGTGAAGCGAAGACCGAAGCGCACGCAGGTCACGGCATCGCTCACTGGCTGCCGCTGTCGGTGCTGATTGTGCTGTCGACCTTCGTCGGCGCCATGATCGTTCCGCCACTGCACGGTGTGTTGCCAGAAAGCGTCGGCCATGCCGGCGGCGAAGCCAAGCACAGTCTGGAAATCGCTTCGGGCGCCATCGCCCTGGCCGGTATCCTGCTGGCCGCGCTGCTGTTCCTTGGCAAGCGTCGCTTCGTCACTGCAATCGCCAACAGCGGCATCGGTCGCTTCCTTTCGGCCTGGTGGTTCGCTGCCTGGGGCTTCGACTGGATCTACGACAAACTGTTCGTCAAGCCATACCTGGCGATCAGCCACGCACTGCGCAGAGACCCGCTCGACCAGACCATCGGTCTGATTCCGCGTATGGCCAAAGGTGGTCACACCGCCCTGAGCCGTACCGAAACCGGTCAACTGCGTTGGTACGCGGCATCGATGGCAGCCGGCTCCGTGCTGGTCATCGGCGCCATCGTGCTGGTAGCGGTCTGAATATGAACCTTGCGAACTTGCGAAAGGAATTGAGCCCGTCATGATTCTGCCTTGGCTAATCCTGATCCCCTTTATCGGCGGCCTGCTGTGCTGGATGGGTGAGCGCTTCGGCGCCACCCTCCCCCGCTGGATTGCGCTGATCACCATGTCCCTGTTGCTCTCCCTCGGCCTTTGGCTGTGGGCCAACGGTGACTATTCATTTGCCCCGGCGCCTGGCGCCGATCCGACCTGGGCGCTTGAGTTCAAGCACATCTGGATCGAGCGCTTTGGCATCAGCGTGCACCTGGCCCTCGACGGCCTGTCGCTGCTGATGATCATGCTGACCGGTCTGCTGGGCGTGCTCTCGGTCCTCTGCTCGTGGAAAGAAATTCAACGTCACGTTGGCTTCTTCCACCTGAACCTGATGTGGATCCTGGGCGGTGTCGTCGGCGTGTTCCTCGCCCTCGACCTGTTCATGTTCTTCTTCTTCTGGGAAATGATGCTGGTGCCGATGTACTTCCTCATCGCGCTCTGGGGTCACAGTTCTTCGGACGGCAAGAAAACCCGGATCTACGCGGCGACCAAGTTCTTCATCTTCACTCAGGCGTCCGGCCTGATCATGTTGGTGGCGATCCTGGGTCTGGTCCTGGTCAACTTCAACGACACCGGCGTGATTACCTTCAACTACGCCGACCTGTTGAAAACCAAGATGTCGATGACCACCGAGTACATCCTGATGCTCGGCTTCTTCATCGCCTTCGCGGTCAAGCTGCCTGTCGTACCGTTCCACTCCTGGTTGCCTGACGCTCACGCCCAGGCGCCAACCGCAGGTTCGGTCGACCTGGCCGGTATCTTGTTGAAAACGGCGGCTTACGGTCTGCTGCGTTTCGCCCTGCCGCTGTTCCCGAATGCTTCGGCCGAGTTCGCGCCGTTCGCCATGGCCCTGGGTCTGATCGGGATCTTCTACGGTGCGTTCCTGGCGTTCGCGCAAACTGACATCAAGCGTCTGGTCGCGTACTCCAGCGTTTCGCACATGGGCTTCGTGCTGATCGGCATCTACTCCGGCAGCCAACTGGCGCTGCAGGGCGCGGTGATGCAGATGCTCGCGCACGGCCTGTCGGCCGCGGCACTCTTTATCCTGTGTGGCCAGCTCTACGAGCGCACCCACACTCGCGACATGCGTGAAATGGGTGGCCTGTGGTCGAAAATCGCCTACCTGCCAGGCGTCAGCCTGTTCTTCGCGGCGGCCTCCCTGGGCTTGCCGGCGACCGGTAACTTCGTCGGTGAGTTCCTGATCCTGATCGGCACCTTCCCCACTGCGCCGTGGATCACCGTGATCGCGACGTCCGGCCTGGTGTTCGGTTCGGTCTACTCGCTGATCATGATTCACCGTGCCTACTTCGGCGCGTCCAAGTCGGACGCGGTGATGCATGGCATGGATGGTCGCGAACTGATCATGGTGGTCGGGCTGGCGGCGCTGCTGATTTACATCGGCGTGTACCCACAACCGTTCCTCGATACCTCTGCCGCGACGATGCATGGCGTGCAGCAGTGGATCGGCACCGCCTTCACTCAACTCGCTTCGGCCCGGTAAGAGCGCTATGGAATTCACGACTCAACACTTTATCGCGCTAGCGCCGTTGTTGATCACCAGCGCCACGATCATCGTGGTGATGCTGGCGATTGCCTGGCGCCGCAACCACTCGCAGACCTTCCTGATTTCGGTGGCAGGTCTGAACCTGGCGTTGCTGTCGATCCTGCCAGCCCTGAAAGTCGCGCCATTGGCCGTGACCCCGCTGCTGCAAATCGATAGCTTCGCTTGCTTGTACATGGCGCTGATCCTGGTCGCCACCCTCGCTTGTGTGACCCTCGCCCACGCCTACCTCGGCGATGGCGGTTCGGGTTACCCGGGCAACCGTGAAGAACTGTACCTGCTGATCCTGATGTCCGCCGCCGGTGGCCTGGTTCTGGTCAGCGCGCAGCACCTGGCCGGGTTGTTCGTTGGTCTGGAACTGCTGTCGGTGCCGGTCTATGGTCTGGTGGCCTATGCCTTCTTCAACAAGCGTTCGCTGGAAGCCGGTATCAAGTACATGGTGCTGTCGGCCGCCGGTTCCGCGTTCATCTTGTTCGGTATGGCGCTGCTGTACGCCGATTCGGGCAGCCTGAGCTTCGTCGGTATCGGCCAGGCGCTGGCGGCTACTGGTCTGCCAAGCTCGCTGGCGCAACTGGGCCTGGGCATGATGCTGATCGGTCTGGCGTTCAAGCTGTCGCTGGTGCCGTTCCACCTCTGGACCCCGGACGTTTACGAAGGTGCTCCGGCACCGGTGGCCGCGTTCCTGGCCACCGCTTCGAAAGTGGCCGTGTTCGCGGTGATGGTGCGTCTGTTCCAGATCTCGCCAGCGGCAAGCAGCGGTGTGCTGAGTGACGTACTGACCATCATCGCCATTGCGTCGATCCTGTTCGGTAACCTGCTGGCTCTGACCCAAAGCAACCTCAAGCGTCTGCTGGGTTACTCGTCCATCGCGCACTTTGGTTACCTGCTGATCGCCCTGGTGGCGAGCAAGGGTCTGGCCGTGGAAGCCATCGGCGTGTACCTGGTCACCTACGTGATCACCAGCCTCGGCGCTTTCGGCGTGATTACCCTGATGTCCTCGCCGTACAACGGCCGTGACGCCGATGCCCTGTACGAATACCGCGGCCTGTTCTGGCGTCGCCCGTACCTGACCGCCGTGCTGACCGTGATGATGCTGTCCCTGGCCGGTATCCCGCTGACTGCGGGCTTCATCGGCAAGTTCTACATCATCGCAACCGGCGTCGAGTCCCATCAGTGGTGGCTGGTCGGTTCCCTGGTACTGGGCAGCGCCATCGGCGTTTTCTACTACTTGCGTGTGATGGTCACTCTGTTCCTGATCGAACCGAACCTGCGTCGCCACGATGCGCAACTGCACTGGGAACAACGTGCAGGCGGCGTGATGCTGCTGGCCATCGCGGCACTGGCGTTCTTCCTGGGTCTGTATCCGCAGCCATTGCTGGTCCTGGTTCAGCAGGCCGGGTTGGCGGGTTGATCGCTTAGGCGACACTCGGTAGAAAAACAGAAACGGCACCTTCGGGTGCCGTTTTTGCGTTTGTGGGATTTGTTACGGTTGCCCTGCCCTCCTTCTGCAATTACCGAAAGCTCACGCGGGATTGTCAGGTTCGTCCTACAGCCAGAATTGGGGCAATGCCTCTATCTTGAATGCATGTTGGAAAGACAAACCGAGGCGAGGATGAACAATGAAACGTGATGTCTTTTATGAGTTGGTAACCGCTCTGACCGCTGGGCGTCAGAACGGATTTTCGACTCGATGCTTCAAGACTGAACCTGCCTCTGTGCCACTCGCCTGTCAGGCGTCCATAGAAAAACGAATCGGAACCATGAAGGACAAGCTCGCGCTTACCGCTGACTTCGATGCCCAGCTCTCGGACGAAATACTGGATACCTTCGAAGGATCGCAGCCGCTTATTCCCTCATGCGCTACGACCGTTCCACCCACATGACGAAATTGTAATTACCCCATCACCTTCGCGTTATCCGCAGATTGCAACGATGTCACCCGGCAACCCTGCCGGCGGGCCCTTGCCCGCCGAACGAAAAAACCAAGCCGAAGCACGTTGCCGTTCTGCCGGAACCCAAGGAGTGATTGATGGTTAATACTATAAAAATGTCGATGGCCGCTTTGGCTGTAGTGGTCGGCTCAGGGCCGTCCATGGTCTTTGCGGAAGATAAAGCCGAGGGGTTTATCGAAGGCAGCAGTCTGACGGTGCTAAACCGTAACTTCTACTTCAATCGTGATTACCGCAAAGGCCAGTCCAGCCCGACCGGCAATGGGTATTCCGAAACATGGGCCCACGCCATCATCAGCAAATACGAGTCCGGATTTACCCAAGGCACCGTCGGGGTCGGTGTCGATGCGTTTGCGATGATCGGCTTAAAACTCGATACCGGTGACGGTCGCAACGGTGGCAACAGTTCGTTCGACATGCTTCCGGTAGACAGTGACGGCCAGGCGCAAGACGAATACACCAAAGTGGGTGGCGCCGCCAAAATCCGGGCCTTTGACACGGTGATAAAAGTCGGCGACGTGTTCCCCGCCACCCCGGTGGTTGCGGCAGGTGACTCTCGATTGCTTCCGGAAAGTTTCCGAGGCGTCACGGCCACTAACACCAGCATCGAAGATCTGACGGTTCAGGGCGGTCGCTTGCATGCCATGAGCCAACCGGTGTCCAGCGACATGCGCGAAAACTTTGAGACCTTCTACGCCGGTCCGGTTAACTCACCGTGGGCCAGTTACTACGGCGGCGACTACGCGTTGAACAACAACCTCAGTTTCAGCTTGTATTCCAGCCGCCTCAAGGATGCCTGGAATCAACACTACGCAGGCACCGCATGGACTTACCCGCTGTCGGATGAGCTGTCGCTGTTTGGCGGCCTTAACTATTACAAGGCGGTCGATGAAGGCAAACAGTTGCTCGGCAAGTTTGACAACAACATCTGGAGCGGCCGGGTCGGCGTGAAACTCGGCGCCCACTCTGTCGCGTTATCGCACCAGCGCAACAACGGCAATGACGACTTCGATTATCTGCGTCAGTCCGATTCGATCTTCCTCGACAACTCCATCCAGTACAGCGACTTCAACGCGCCCAAGGAGCGTTCGTGGATGGCGCGTTACGACCTCGACATGACGACCTATGGCGTGCCGGGGCTGTCGTTCATGACCCGTTATGCCCGCGGCACCGACGCCGACTATACCAACGCCAACGACGTGTACATGCGCCGCGATGCTGACGGCAACCCGCTCACGGACCAGAAACGCTGGGAGCGCGACGTAGAAGTCAAATACGTGGTGCAGAGCGGCTCGCTGAAAGATATGTCGCTACGTCTGCGTCAAGCCACTACCCGCGCGACAGCGTTTGAATCGGACCTGGATGAAGTGCGGGTGATTGTCGAGTATCCATTGGCGATTCTCTAGGTTTACCGCGTCTCCACCATTCACCTTTAGAAGCTCCTTGCTCCTTTGGAAAGAGGTGAATTTTTTGGCGTCCTTCGGGGCGTCTTTTTTGGTCCCGGACTTAGCCGACCCATCCAGCATCTTCTTCGACTGACCAACCGCTATCGCGGGCAAGCCCGGCTCCTACAGGTTTAGCGGTGTACGCAAAGTCTGCAGGTACCCCGACATACTGTGGGAGCGGGCTTGCCCGCGATGAGGTCAGCCCATCCACCCTCTTCAAGCGGTGTACACAAATTCTGCAGGTACCCCCGAAATACTGTGGGAGCGAGCCTGCTCGCGATGAGGTCGGCCCATCCACCATCGTCATCGACTGATCCACCGCTATCGCGGGCAAGCCCGGCTCCTACAGGTTTAGCGGTGTACGCAAAGTCTGCAGGTACCCCGACATACTGTGGGAGCGGGCTTGCCCGCGATGAGGTCGGCCCATCCACCATCGTCATCGACTGATCCACCGCTATCGCGGGTAAGCCCGGCTACCACAGGGTTTAGTGGTGTTTGGGACCGCGGTGATTAGCCGGCCGGATCGACATTATCCAGCGCCTTGTTCACCGCCAGCTCGCCGAGCATGACGACCTGTGCAATACCCAGCAGCGTCCTGCGGTGGGTGCCTTCCAGCAGCGCGGCAAAGTCACCGAGCATGACCGTGGCCGAAGCCAGGGATTCGCAGGCGTTGGCCAGCAGGGATTCGGTGTCAGCCTTGGGATTGACGAAGAACATCTTATTGGGGGTGTATGGCGTGGCCATGATTTGGGCAGTGGGATTGAGGTAGTAGTCGAGTGCGCGGTCGGCGGCTTCGTGGAGTTTTCGGGTGTCGACGGAGGCGTACGGGGATGTTGAGTCGGCGTCCGCAACGGCGTCTGCTTCGGGAGGGTTGGGTGTTGGCTTTTTCATAGAGTGTTTCCTTTGCCTGAAGGTTGTAGCTGCCCCTTTCGGTTCCACGCGAAGGGTGGCAGCTGTACGCAGGTTGGAACCCGGGGGCAAAGAACCCGGCAGACCCGAAAGTCTCCCGCGCACAGCCGCCATAAACGGAGTGCACACATTGAAGGTGTGCAAGCATACGTTATGAAAGGCGCCTTGGCGCTGTATTGCCCTCGGGGTTCCAATCCCGATCGCTGAATTGGCAGCGACCAGCACAGGCTAGAGACCGGACGTCCGACGGACAACCTGAAAACATTGTGGGAAGCTTCTGCTATTCAGCCACAGTCTTAAACATCGCGAATTGAAATACGCGATGTAGGCCTCATCCTCCGCCCTTACGGCAATCGCCTGCCACTGTGTATTTGAGGGTGTTGAGCTGGCCTTGCGAGTCTTCGTAGGTCATGGCGGCAGGCACCACGGCGCAAGCAGTCTGCGGGCGCACTACGCTGACCACTTTCACCACATCCAGCTTCATCCCGTATTCATAGTCCTTCACCACCGGCGCCGGTTTGCCCTGGCTGGCAGCGTATTGCTCCATTGCTTTGGTGTTGGCGCTCAGCATTTTCTCGAACGTCCGGTCACCGCCGCCTTCAGCCAGCACATTCAGGGACATCGCCATCACGCCGGCGAACGCAATCCATTTGAAAATTTTCATATCCGATACCTTCAGATCCGGGCTCATAAAAAAAGCCCGCCATGGACCTTCGATGACGGGCTTGATCAAGTGCGACACGCTTACAAGTCTTTAGACTTTTCGTCCTTCTTTTCATTGACTACGACGGGGTCACGCGCCTGTTCTTTGGCCACATTCAGTGCCATCACGCGGTCATTGGCCGCCATCATTCTTGCGAATGTCCTGTCGCCGCCACCGGCAGCCATGACCAGAGAAGACATCATCAACGCCACCGCAAACGCACCGATTTGTACAAGTTTCATGTTTGATTCCTCGTTTAATTAACTAACGGGATCAAGGTAACAATTCGAACCTTTCGTGACGGTGGCGCCGAAATTACATATCCGTTATGTGCCAAAAAAATGTGGGAGCGAGCCTGCTCGCGAAAGCGGTGGATCAGTCAGCATCATTACCGACTGATAGGCCGCATTCGCGAGCAGGCTCGCTCCCACATGGGGTCACTTATTGGGTTGGGATAGTGTCTTCGTCTCGTCGATGGGCGAGCTGATACAGCGCCGGCAAGATCAGCAATGTGAGGATGGTCGAAGACAGAATCCCGCCAATCACCACCGTCGCCAGCGGACGCTGCACCTCCGCCCCGGTGCCAGTCGCCAGTGCCATCGGAATAAAGCCCAGAGACGCCACCAGCGCCGTCATCAACACCGGCCGCAAGCGGGTCAGCGCACCTTCGTTGATCGCGTCACTGAGAGAGCGCCCCTCCTCACGCAGGTTGCGGATGAACGCGATCATCACCAGACCGTTGAGCACCGCCACTCCCGACAGTGCAATAAAACCGACGCCCGCCGAGATCGACAACGGGATGTCCCGCAACCACAACGCCAAGACGCCGCCGGTCAAGGCAAACGGAATCCCGGTAAACACCAGCAGCCCGTCCTTGAGGTTGTTGAACATCATGAACAGCAACCCGAACACCAGTAGCAGAGCTACCGGTACCACGATTTGCAAGCGCTTGGCCGCCGACTGCAACTGTTCGAACTGCCCGCCCCAATTGGTCCAGTAACCCGCCGGAACCTGAACATCGCGCTCGATCACCTCGCCCGCTTCTTTAACAAAGGAGCCAATATCGCGCCCACGCACGTTGGCGCTGACGATGACCAGGCGCTTGCCGTTTTCGCGGCTGACCTGATTCGGCCCCAGCACCAGATCGAGGCTGGCGACATCCTTGAGGGCGATGAAGCCAATCTGATTGGCAGCACCATTGAGCGGCGCCGGCACCGGAATCAGCAGCGCCGACAAGCCTTCGATGTCCTTGCGCATGGCATCGGACAGACGCACCACCATGTCAAAACGTCGGTCCCCTTCATACAACGTGCCGGCCTGACGCCCACCCACCGCCACCGCAATAGTGTCTTGCACATCACCGACGTTGAGCCCGTAGCGCGCCGCCTTGTCGCGGTCGATGTTGATGGTCAGCACCGGCAGGCCGGTGGTTTGCTCGACTTTGACCTCGGACGCGCCGTTGACCTTCTGCATGGCGGTAGCGATTTTTGCCGCCGTGGCATTGAGCACGGCCATGTCATCTCCGAACACCTTAACCGCCACGTCGCTGCGCACGCCGGAGATCAGTTCGTTGAAGCGCAACTGGATCGGCTGCGACAGCTCATAGTTGCTGCCCGGCAACGTCGCGGCGGCTTGTTGCAGTTCAGTCATCAGGGTTTCACGGGACTTGCCCGGGTCCGGCCACTGATCTTTTGGCTTGAGCATCACGTAACTGTCGGAGATGTTCGGCGGCATCGGGTCGGAGGCGATTTCGGCGGTGCCGGTGCGGGCGAACATGCGCTCGACTTCCGGCACTTTGGCGAGGATCAGGGTTTCCAGACGCTGCTGCATGTCCACCGACTGGGTCAGGCTGGTGCCCGGCACGCGCAAGGCTTGCAGGGCAAAATCACCTTCGCTGAGGCTCGGTACAAACTCGCTGCCCATACGGCTGGTTACCGCACCGCTGAGCACAATCACGCCCAATGCCATGCTTACGGCCAACGCCCGGTGGTTCATCACCCAGGCCAGCGCCGGTGCATACACCCGCCGCGCGCCGCGCATGACCACGCCCTCCTCTTCCTTGACCTTGCCGGTGACAAACAGCGCAATGGCCGCCGGCACAAAGGTCACCGACAACAGCATGGCGCCCAACAACGCGATGACCACTGTGAACGCCATCGGGTGGAACATTTTCCCTTCGACACCGCTCAAGGCGAAGATCGGCAAGTACACGACCATGATGATCAACTGGCCGAAAATCAGCGGACGACGCGCTTCTTTGGCGGCCGCAAATACTTCGTGAAAACGCTCGGAACGGGTCAATAAACGCCCGTGATGTTGCTGCGAATGGGCCAGCCGTCGCAGGGTGTTCTCAACGATCACCACCGCGCCGTCGACGATGATGCCAAAGTCCAGCGCACCGAGGCTCATCAGGTTGGCGCTGACTTTGTTACTGAACATCCCGGTGAAGGTAAACAGCATCGACAGCGGAATCACCATTGCAGTGATCAGCGCCGCGCGGATGTTGCCAAGGAACAGGAACAGAATCGCGATCACCAGAATCGCGCCTTCCACCAGGTTCTTCTTCACCGTGGCGATGGCTTTGTCCACCAGGTGCGTGCGGTCGTACACCGGCACGGCGATCACGCCTTTGGGCAAGGAGCGGTTGATCTGTTCAAGCTTGTTGGCGACAGCCTGGGACACGGTGCGACTGTTTTCACCGATCAGCATGAACACCGTACCGAGCACCACTTCGCGACCGTTTTCGGTGGCTGCACCCGTGCGAAGTTCACGGCCGATGTCCACGGTGGCGACGTTCTTGACCCGGATCGGCGTGCCGTCGACGTTGGCCATCACGATATTGGCGATGTCTTCGGTGCTCGCCACTTGCCCCGGCGCACGAATCAGCAATTGCTCGCCGCTGCGCTCGATGTAGCCGGCGCCGACGTTGGCGTTGTTGCGTTCCAGCGCCGTGACCAGATCGGTAAGGGTCAGTTTGTACGCCGCCAGCAGTTTCGGATCGGGGGCAATCTGATACTCCTTGGCAAACCCGCCGATAGTGTTGATCTCGGCGACACCTTGGACGTTGCGCAACTGCGGCTTGATGATCCAGTCCTGAATCACCCGCAGATCGGTCGGCGTATAGGCCGTGCCGTCGTCCTTGAGCGCACCGTCCTGCGCCTCCACTGTCCACAGGAAAATCTCGCCAAGACCGGTGGAAATCGGCCCCATCATCGCATCCACTCCCTCGGGCAAATGCTCCTTGGCGATCTGCAGTCGCTCGTTGACCAACTGCCGGGCGAAGAACAGATCGGTGCCGTCCTTGAAAATCACCGTGACCTGCGACAATCCCGAGCGCGACAGCGAACGGGTCTGCTCCAGCGACGGCAGGCCGGCCATCGCGGTTTCAATCGGGAAGGTGATGCGCTGCTCGGTTTCCAGCGGCGAGAACCCGGCGGCGCCGGTGTTGATTTGCACCTGGACGTTGGTGATATCCGGCACGGCGTCAATCGGCAGCTTTTGATAACTGGCGATGCCGAGGCCGGCCATGAGCAAAACGGCGAGCAGCACGATGATGCGCTGCTCGATGGCAAACTGGATCAGGCGTTCGAACATGAGAACCTTCTCGTCGAGGGGGCGGATCAGTGGGAGTGCTCAGCCGAGGCTTTGCCCAATTCCGATTTGAGAACAAAGCTGCCGACACTGGCGACTTGCACGCCAGGCTCCAACCCCTGGGTGATTTCCACCTGACCGGCCGCGCGACTGCCCAGCTCCACTGCTTGCGCCTTGAAGCCGTCGTCGGTGCGCACGAACACTGTGGGTTTGTCCTCGACCGTCTGGATCGCGGTTTCGGGCACGGCGACTTTGGCTTGTCGGCTGTCAGTGGCGACCAACGCATTCACGAACAACCCCGGACGCCACGAACCTTGCGGATTTTCCAGGGTGACGCGAACCGTTGCGGTGCGCGTCTGTTCGCCCAGTAAACTGCCGACGTAAGCCACGGTGCCGACGACTTCTGCCCCCAGCTCCGGAGCGCTGACAGAGACCGGTTTACCGACCTGTACCTTGTTCAAATCCTTGGGCGAAACGCCGAACGTCACCCACACCCGGGACAAGTCCGAGAGCGTGTAAGCAGCCGTGGTTTCATCGACCACCTCCCCGGGTGTCAGATGTTTTTCCACCACTACGCCGTCAAAGGGCGCACGCAATTCGTACCGATTGCCGCCGCTGGCGACCACGCTACCACTGAGTACGCTAATTTTCTGTCGGGCATTGCTCAGGGCGATTTCGGCCTCTTCCAACGCCTGACGGGCCTGGAGGAAATCCTGCTCGGGGGAAATCTTGTCCTGCCACAACTGCCGCTCACGCTCGAACGTGGTGCGCGCCAACGCCAGACGCCGCTGTGCGGCCGTCTGCTCGCTGCGCTGATCGGAAATCTGCTGGCTGGCGATCACCGCCAGCAACTGCCCCTTCTTCACCGACTGCCCGAGGCTGACCGACACCGACTCGACCACCCCCGGCACGCGAGGCACCAGGTGCGCGGTGCGGTCTTCGTCAAAGCGCACTTCGCCGGGGAACGGCAGGCCAAGACTGATGTTCTGCGCCTGTGCTTCGGCCAGTTGAATGCCGGCCGCCGTGATCTGTTCGTTGCTGAGTGTGAGGTGTCCTTCTTCGCTTTCACCTTCGGCATGTCCGCCGTCGGCTGATGCGCCTTCTTCAGCATGGTCGGCATGCTCCGACGCTTCATCGGCATGGGCGTCAATGGGCGAGTTACCCACCCACAACGAGCCGATACCAATGCCCAGGGTCAATGTCGCCACTGCGACCACGATCAGTTTTTTATCCATGGAAACTCCTCTGCGTCAGGCCATCGCGCAGTGATTTAAAAGATGAAATTCAGGGGCTGACGCCGAACGCGCCGAGATCGCCGAAAATGCGTTCGATGCGCACCCGCGCGTCTGTCGCTTCGGCAACGGCCTGGATGTATTGGGTGCGAGCACTGATCAGGGTGCGCTGGGCGTCGAGCACGTCGAGGAACCCGAACTTGCCCATTTCGAAACCGCGCGTAGCGCTGTCGACCGCACTTTGCGCGGCGGGCAGAATGGTCTGGTGGAACGCTTTGACTTCGCCGTTGGCGGTCTGCCATTGCGCAAGCGTGGTCTGGATTTCCGTGCGCAAGCGCAGTTCGGTGGCGTTGCGCAGATCCCGCGCCTGGTCGGTGCGCCGCGCCGCCGCCAGCACGTTGCCCTGATTGCGATTGAACAGTGGGATCGGCATCGATAGCCCGACCACATTCACTCGCTCGCGATCCAGTTCGCTGTACTGGCTGCCGACACTCACAGTCACATCAGGAATCCGCTGCGTCTTCTCCAGCGCCAATGAGGCTTCACGCTGGTCGATCTGCAATTTGGCCAGACGCATCTCGGCGGTCTCCTTCAGCCGCTCCAGCAAACGGGTAGGCGGCGGCATGGCGGGCATGCCTTGAGTGGCCGTTTGCACAATGGTCAACGTCGGCAACGGTGCGCCCATGACCTGCGCCAATTGCTGGTACGCGTTAGCCTGATCGCGCTCGGCGCGGCTCATTTCCAGACGCACTTCCGACAGTTGCACCTGCGCTCGCGTGCCTTCGACCGGCGATGATTTGCCCGCCTGGATGCGGCCTTGCGCCACCCGCAGCCCCTGCTCGGCCAGCTCCAGTGACTGGCGGGACAACTGCAAGCGCTGCTGCGCCGTTTGTGCGCTGGAGAACGCCTGAATCACATCGGCGCGCAAAGCGTTGCTCCTGCGCTCCAACTCGATTCCGGCGGCATCCTGCGCACGGCTGGCGACATCGATCCGCGCACCGCGTTTGCCGCCCAGTTCAATTGGCTGGCTGAGCATCACCGTGGTGGTTCGCGACTCACTCCGCGTGTCTTCGGCCTCCCACGACACTTCGGGGTTGGGAATCAAACCGGCCTGCTGTCGATCCCCTTCGGCTATTCCGATCTCCCATTGGGCGGCCGCCAACTCAGGGTTACCGGCAAATGCCGTTTTCAGGGCCTGATCCAGTGTCAGTGTCGAGCCGGACGAAACAGCCGCCAGACATGGGCCGGCCAGTAACAAAAAGCAGGTGGCCGTTACCACGTTTGCTGTTTTTTTCAGGCGTGAGCACGCCGTCAGTTCTCTTAAACCGGGCAATGGAATACTTCCTTTTTAAATCAAGAAAATTCAATGTCGTCACGGTAGAGCTTTGAACTTATCGACAAGGTGACTGAAACATTACAAATGCGTTATCCAGCACTCCAGCAAGTTATTTTGCTCTAACATGCAAAGTATGAAAATCAAAACAGCAATACAACGAAACAAATACCCTTGTTTATCCGCCGAACAGTAGTTGCCTATTTAAATTCCATGAGGATGTAACATTTTTGACACGACTCTCTGCGACTGGCTGTCGCAGAGCGCCGCTTTCATGGCCCAAGATGGCGGGTTTCAGTTGACTCTGTAGCTACTACAGACTTTACCCTGCACGCCTTGATCCGGAGAAATCACTGTAGGACACCAAAAAGCAATTAACTAATCTCTATAAAAACCGTCCGGAAGCCCTTACAAAAACAACAACTTTCCCGACCACCTTAATTACATATCCTTTAAATAAAAGTGGTGATTGATCATGCGAATCCTTGTCGTCGAGGACGAGCTTAAAACTGCCGAATACTTACATCAGGGACTGACAGAAAGTGGTTATATCGTTGATCACGCGGCCAATGGAACCGATGGACTGCATCTGGCACAACACCAGGTTTACGACCTGGTAATACTCGACGCCAATCTGCCGGAACTGGACGGTTGGGGCGTACTGGAACAACTGCGCCGCACCCGCTCTACTCGCGTGATGATGTTGACCGCACGCGGTCGTTTGGCTGACAAGATTCGCGGCCTGGATCTGGGCGCCGACGATTATCTGGTCAAACCGTTCGAGTTCCCCGAATTGCTGGCACGGGTGCGTAGCCTGATGCGCCGCAGCGAAAACATCCCGGTGCCGCAAGTACTCAAAGTTGCCGATCTGGAACTCGATCCGGGGCGTCATCGCGCCTTTCGTGGCGAGCAGCGCATCGACCTGACCACCAAGGAGTTCGCCCTGCTGCATCTGCTGATGCGCCAGTCCGGCGAGGTGCTCACCCGCACCCAAATCATTTCGCTGGTGTGGGACATGAACTTCGACTGCGACACCAACGTGGTCGAAGTCTCGATCCGGCGTTTGCGGGCGAAAATCGACGACCCGTTCGACAACAAGTTGATTCACACCCTGCGCGGTGTCGGTTACGTGCTGGAAGCGCGGGAATGAAGCCGGCGAGCCTGTCGCTGCGCCTCGGTCTGACGGTCAGCATTGTCGGGGCGCTGCTGGTGGTGTTCCTGGCGATCCTCGCTTATTTCACCCTGACCCACGAGCTGAACGCAGTATCCAGAGACGGCCTGGAAAAGAAGATGGAGCAAGTTGAACACAGCCTGGCGCTGTACTCCGATCCCGGAGACATCAGTTCGAAGCCGCACATCTTGCTCGACCAGGTCATGGGGCATGACAACCTCACTCTGACCATTTACGAGCGCAGCAATCTGCGCGCACCGCTATTGAAGTCCGGCACCGGCATGGCCGATCCGCGCCTCGAACTGAAGGCGGTGCGGGCGGCCACCGATCAGTTGGCTTACTCCACCAGCACCGACGCTCAGGGCACGAAGTTCCTAACAGCCTCCAGACTGATCCGCATCAAGGACGGCACCCGTGTCCCGGTGCTGTTGTCGATGGACAATGCTCACGATCAGGCGTTGCTCAGCGCTTATCTGCGTTCGACGCTGATGGCTTTGCCGTTACTGCTGATTTTCATCGGTCTCAGTGCCTGGGTGGCGGTGCTGCGAGGTCTGGCACCGATGCGCGAGTTTCGCCAGGTGGCGGCGATGGTTTCGACGCAGGACCTCGACCATCGACTCTCGGTGGTGAACATGCCACAGGAACTCAGTGAACTGGCGCAAGGTATCAATTTCATGCTGCACCGCCTCGACAACGGCGTGCAGCAGTTGTCGCAGTTCTCCGATGATCTGGCCCATGAGCTGCGCTCGCCGATCAACAATTTGATGGGCAAGGCACAGGTAACACTGTCTCGGGAACGCACGACTCAGGAATACAAAGATATTTTGGTGTCGTGTACCGAAGAACTGGAACGCGTCGCGCGAATAGTCTCGGACATGCTGTTTCTGGCGCAAGTCAGCCAGCCCGCGGCGCTTACGCCTTTCGAGCTGATTGCGCTGGAAGATGAAGCCCTGAAAGTCGCCGACCTGTTTTCCCTTTCGGCGCAGGACAAGCAGATTCATTTGACTGTGGTGGGCAGTGCTCGGGTGAAAGGCGACCGGTTGATGATCCAGCGGGCGATCTCGAACCTGATGTCCAACGCCCTGCGTCACTGCCCGGCCGGGCAAACGGTTTCGCTGCTGATTGAACAAGGGGCGACAGAGGTTTCACTGCTGGTCGGCAACCCCGGTGCAGGCATCGAAGCGCAGCATCTGCCGCATCTGTTCGACCGCTTTTACCGCGTCGACCACAGCCGCTCGCGCGCGCAGGGCAGCACCGGGCTGGGGCTGGCTATTGTGCGTTCGATCATGAGTTTGCATCAGGGGGTGGCGGAGGTTAAGAGCATGCCGGGGGCGATGACGGTGTTTCGGTTGGGGTTTCCTGCGATTGAGGGGGCGGTGCACTGAGGTATCAGACTTGAGATTTCCGCTGTCGGGGCCGGCCTCTTCGCGGGCAAGTCGAATCGTCGCACCGCCGCTCCCACAGTGATCACCGTCGTCCGCAGAATGTGTGAACACCACTGAAACCTGTGGGAGCGTGGCTTGCCCGCGATGACGGACTATCAGGTACAAATAAAAACGGCACCTTTCGGTGCCGTTCGCCTTTCTCAGTGCAGAAGCTTACTTAGGCGCGTTCGCCCACGACTTCAGCAGCTCGTTGTAGTTCACGGTTTCACCCTTAGGCTTCTCGTTCGCCAGTTTCGGCTTCGGTGCACCCGGTTGATCGAACCAGTATTGCGCATCGCGCTCGGGGTTCATTTTCGGTGCGCAGGTGGTTTGCGCTTTCGAACGTTCCAGGCGGGACATGATCGCGTCCTGATCCTTGGCCAGACCGTCCAGCGCCTGTTGCGGGGTTTTCTCGCCGCTGGCCGCTTCGGCGATATGGCTCCACCACAGTTGCGCCAGACGCGGATAGTCCGGCACGTTGGTCCCGGTCGGGGTCCATTGCACGCGGGCCGGGCTGCGGTAGAACTCCACCAGGCCACCGAGTTTCGGTGCCAGGTCGGTCATCGCTTGCGAGTTGATGTCCGACTCGCGAATCGGTGTCAGGCCGACGATGGTTTTCTTCAGAGACACGGTTTTCGAGGTCACGAACTGCGCATAGAGCCAAGCGGCGAGTTTCTGTTTCTCAGGTGTGGACTTCAGGAACGTCCAGGAACCCACGTCCTGATACCCAAGCTTCATGCCCTCTTCCCAGTAGGGACCGCGCGGCGACGGCGCCATGCGCCATTTCGGTGTGCCATCGGCATTCACGACGGGCAGGCCCGGCTTGGTCATGTCGGCGGTGAACGCGGTGTACCAGAAAATCTGTTGGGCAATGTTGCCTTGGGCCGGCACCGGACCGGCCTCGGAGAAGGTCATGCCCGCCGCTTCCGGTGGCGCATAGGCCTTGAGCCAGTCGACGTATTTCTGGGTGGCAAAGACCGCCGCCGGCCCGTTGGTGTCGCCGCCGCGGGTCACGCTGGAGCCCACCGGGTGGCAGTCCTCGACCCGAATGCCCCACTCGTCCACCGGCAAGCCGTTGGGAATGCCCTTGTCGCCGGCACCGGCCATGGAGAACCAGGCATCGGTGAAGCGCCAGCCCAGGGACGGGTCTTTCTTGCCATAGTCCATGTGCCCGTAGACCCGCTTGCCGTCGATTTCCTTGACGTCTTCGCTGAAGAATTTGGCGATGTCTTCATAGGCTGACCAGTTCACCGGCACGCCCAATTCGTAGCCGTACTTTTCCTTGAACTTGGCTTTCAGCTCCGGCCGCTCGAACCAGTCGGCGCGGAACCAGTAGAGGTTGGCGAATTGCTGGTCAGGCAGCTGATAGAGCTTGCCGTCCGGGGCCGTGGTAAAGGAGGTGCCAATGAAGTCCTTGATGTCCAGCGTCGGCGAGGTGAAGTCCTTGCCTTCGTTGGCCATCAGGTCGGTGATCGATTCAGTCTTGCCGTAGCGGAAGTGAGTACCGATCAAGTCCGAGTCGTTGACCCAGCCGTCATAGATGCTCTTGTCCGATTGCATCACGGTCTGCAGCTTTTCCACCACGTCGCCTTCCTGCAGCAAGTCGTGGGTCAGCTTGATGCCAGTGATCTCGGTGAAGGCCTTGGCCAGGACCTTTGACTCATATTCGTGGGTGGCGATGGTTTCCGAAACCACTTTGATACTCATCCCGCGAAACGGCTGCGCCGCCTTGATGAACCACTTCAGTTCTTCCAACTGTTGATCGGCTGTCAACGTGGATGGCTTGAATTCACTGCCGATCCATTTCTTCGCAGCGTCTTCATAGGCGTCGGCCCAGGCCGCAGCGCTCAACCCACTGAGTGCCAGCATGGCTGCCAATGAAATGCTATGTCGCAGCTTATTGTTTTTGTCGAACATAGAGACCTCCTGTTTGAATTTCGGAGCAACATTGCCGAGCGATTCGACTAGCCCCAACGCATCACAGCCAACAGCCACACCAGGGACAACGCGGACGCTACCCAGATGCTCCAGTCGGTGACGCCAATTACCAGCAAATGCAGGTAGGCGCTGCCGAGAAGACCGATAAACAGCCGATCGCCACGGGTGGTGGCAATCGGCAAGAAACCTCGCTTGAGAATGCTCGGCGAGCGCAACTCCCAGGTCGTCATGCCCACCAGAATCAGGCCAATGACGCAGAAGAACGCTGCCGTAGGGCCGGTCCAACTCATCCATTCCATCATCAGCTCCTCATACCCGACCCAAGGCAAAGCCCTTGGCCACGTGGTTGCGAACAAACCAGATCACCAGCATGCCCGGCAGGATGGTCAACACCCCTGCCGCCGCCAGCACGCCCCAATCGATGCCCGACGCCGAAACCGTGCGGGTCATCACCGCAGCAATCGGCTTGGCATTGACCGACGTCAGCGTGCGCGCCAAGAGCAATTCAACCCAGGAAAACATGAAGCAGAAAAATGCCGTGACGCCGATGCCGGAGCCGATCAGCGGGATAAAAATCTTCACGAAAAACTTGGGAAAACTATAGCCGTCGATGTAGGCGGTTTCGTCGATTTCCTTGGGAACACCGGACATGAAGCCCTCAAGAATCCACACCGCCAACGGCACGTTAAACAGGCAGTGAGCCAAGGCCACCGCGATGTGAGTGTCAAACAGGCCGATTGAGGAATACAGCTGGAAGAACGGCAACAGGAACACCGCCGGCGGCGCCATGCGGTTGGTCAGCAGCCAGAAGAACAGGTGCTTGTCGCCGAGGAAGCGATAGCGTGAAAACGCATACGCCGCCGGCAGTGCCACGCTCAAGGCAATCACCGTGTTCAGGCTCACGTAATACAGCGAGTTGAGGTAACCGGTGTACCAGGCCGGATCAGTGAAAATCACCTTGTAGTTATGCAAGGTGAAATCCGCGGGGAACAACGTCAGTCCGCCGAGAATTTCGGTGTTGCTCTTGAACGACATGTTCAGCAACCAGTAGATCGGCACCAGCAGGAACAGGATGTAGATCAGCAGCGGAATAAGCTTTCTCTTGCTCATGGCGGGCCTCAGCGGTTGGCGTCAGAGTGAGTCATGGCGGTGTAGAACAGCCAGGACACCAACAGGATGATCAGGAAGTACACCAGCGAAAACGCCGCTGCCGGCCCCAGGTCGAATTGCCCTATCGCCATCTGGGTCAGCGTCTGACTCAGGAACGTCGTGGCATTCCCCGGGCCGCCACCGGTCAGCACGAACGGCTCGGTGTAAATCATGAAACTGTCCATGAACCGCAGCATCACCGCGATCAACAGCACGCTTTTCAGCTTGGGCAACTGGATGTGCCGGAACACCGCCCAGGCCGAGGCCCGATCAATCCGCGCCGCCTGGTAATACACGTCGGGAATCGCCCGCAATCCGGAGAAGCACAACAGCGCCACCAACGACGTCCAGTGCCACACGTCCATCACCAGCACCGTGACCCAGGCGTCCATGGTGTTCGCCGCATAGTTGTAGCTGATGCCCATGGCTTTGAGGCTTGCCCCCAGCAGGCCGATATCGGCGCGGCCAAAAATCTGCCAGATCGTGCCGACCACGTTCCATGGAATCAGCAACGGAATCGCCAGAATGATCAGCACCAGCGACGACCAGCGCCCCTTGGTTGGCATCGTCAGGGCGATGGCAATACCCAGCGGGATTTCGATCAGCAGCACGCAACCGGAGTAGATGAATTGCCGCAACAGCGAGTCATGCAGGCGCGGATCGAGCAGCACTTGCCTGTACCAGTCGGCGCCGACGAAGTAGCGGCTGGACTGGTCGAAGATGTCCTGCACCGAATAGTTGACCACCGTCATCATCGGGACCACAGCGCTGAAGGCCACCAGCAGGAACACCGGCAACACCAGCCACCAGGCCTTGTTGTTTTGCACCTTGTTCATGGCAGTGTCTCCAGCAGGTATTCATCGGCATACACCATCAACCACTGCGCCGGAAAACTGATGTACGCCGTGCCTTCGGGCACCGGTTTGTCTTCGGCCAGGCGCACTTTCAACGGCGCGCCGTCGAGGTTCAGGGTCAGGATCTTGTAGGTGCCGAGGTCTTCGATGTGCACGACCTGTGCCTTCATCGCGTCATCAAAGGGCTCTTCCCACACGTGCACGAACTCCGGACGGATGCCAACCTTCAGGGTTTTGCACTCGGATTCAGCGATGCGTTTCTGTTGAGCTTCAGACAACGGTAGATGCGTCGAGGCGAAACCCACGCCCCCCGGTTGCGGCTTGACCTCGATCAGGTTCATCCCCGGGCTGCCGATGAAATAGCCGACAAAGGTGTGGCTCGGCCGTTCGAATAATTCTCGCGGCGTACCGAATTGCACGATTTGCCCGCCGTACATCACGGCAATTTTGTCAGCGAAGGTCGAGGCCTCCAGCTGATCGTGAGTGACGTAGACCATGGTGATGTTGAACTGCTCGTGGATCTGCTTGAGCTTGCGCCGCAGCTTCCACTTCAGGTGCGGGTCGATCACGGTCAGCGGTTCGTCGAACAGGATCGCCGAGACGTCATCGCGCACCAGCCCACGGCCCATGGAGACTTTTTGCTTTTCATCGGCGGTGAGGTTACTGGCCTTTTTGCTCAGCAGCGCCTGAAGGTCCAGGACCTCGGCAATTTCTTGCACCTTGCTGTGAATTCTCGCTTCGGCCATGCCCTGATTGCGCAGTGGAAACGCCAGGTTATCGAACACCGTCATGGTGTCGTAGACCACCGGGAACTGAAAAACCTGGGCGATGTTGCGCTTCTCCGGCGTCAGGTTGTTGACCGCTTTGCCGTCGAACAACACATGCCCCTGAGAGGGACTGAGCAGTCCGGAAATGATGTTGAGCAAGGTTGACTTGCCACACCCCGAAGGCCCGAGCAACGCATAGGCGCCGCCTTGTTCCCAAACGTGGTCCATCTCGCGGATCGCATAATCCTCGGGTCCGGCCGGGGTTTTGGTGTAGCTGTGGGCGAGGTTCTGCAAACGGATTTCGGCCATCAGGCAACCCTCGCAATACGGCGGCCGGGCGCCTGGATCAAACGCCCCTGCGCATCGAACACAAACAGTTTATGGGTCGGGATATAAATGCGAATTGGCGCATCAACGTCGTATTCGTGAACGCCGGGCAAGTGCAGTACCAGCAAAAAATGCTCGTTACGCACATGCAGGAAGGTTTCCGAACCGCTGATCTCTGCGACCTCTACGGTCACGGCCAACTCCAGATCATCGTCGTTGCTCGGCACCAGCGAGATGTGGCTCGGACGCACGCCAAAGCGGAACTCGCCTTCACCCACCGGCCGCAGGTCGACGTTCAACGGGAAGTGCACGAAATTGGCGAAGCTGACTTCGTTACCGGCAATGCGCCCCGGCATCAGGTTGATCGGCGGCTCGGAAAACAGTTCCGCCGCCAGCACGCTTTGCGGCTGGTGATACACCTCGGACGACTTGCCGCTCTGGATCACCCGGCCTTCGTGAAGAATGGTCGTGGTGCCGCCCAGCGCCAGGGCTTCGTTGGGTTCGGTGGTGGCGTAAATCGCGATGGTGTGCCGCGCCTTGAACAGCTCGCGCATTTCCTGGCGCAGTTCTTCGCGCAGCTTGTAATCGAGGTTGACCAGCGGCTCGTCGAACAGAATCAGCTCGGCATCTTTGACCAGCGCGCGTGCCATGGCCGTGCGCTGTTGCTGGCCACCGGAGAGTTCGAGGGGATGACGCTGGAGGAACTTCTCGATGCGCAGCATCTTCGCGGTTTCCAGCACTTTGCTCTGGATCACTTCATTGGAAACACCGCTCTGGCGCAATGGCGAGGCAATGTTTTCGAAGACGGTCATGGTCGGGTAATTGATGAACTGTTGATAGACCATCGACACGTTACGCAGCCGCACCGGGCGCTGGGTGACGTCGACGCCATTCATCAGGATGCGGCCGCTGTCGGGCTTGTCCAGACCGGCCATCAGGCGCATCAGACTGGTTTTGCCGGACAGCGTGCGCCCGAGCAAGACGTTGAAGGAACCGGGTTCAAAACTCAGGCAGGCATCGTCGATCCAGGTCTGGCCCTCGACGGTGCGGCTGACGTGTTCCAGGGTTAATGACATGGCTCGGCCTTTTTTATTATTTGGAGTCAAGCGACCGGAGCTACAGAGCGACTTTCGTGCCAAAAATTGCAAGCCTTTGATCTGGCTTGAAAATCCGTAAGTGAACGGAGTCATCGCTTTCGTTGCTGAACAGAAATGAACAACCGCGACTGAACAACTGAACAATCCAGCCGTTGACAATGAACAATAGTGAACAACACTCTACGGACTGTTCACGCGCCCTGTAGGAGCCCGGCTTGCCGGCGATGGCGTCATCAAAATCGCCATCGCCGGCAAGCCGGGCTCCTACAGGCCTGTGGCGTGTCAGAAACATCACGTGAGAGTTTCGACGTGGTGGGTACCCCCCATAAAAACAATAAAAGCTTGCTCAGAGATCGACTGCCATGGCCGCACCCGCCTCGCCGCTCTCCCACGACGCCGTCATTCAGGACTCCTGGTCCCGCTGCCGTGCGTTCGGCCTCAACCATCAGAGCGTCCCTGCGTTCGATCAACTGCCGGCCGAAGGCATCGCGCAATTGCTGGAGAGCCAACATTCGCTGGTGCAGACCACACACCAGGAAGTGCTGCCGTATTACGAAAACATCCTGAGCAATTCCAACTGCCTGATCATGCTCGCCGACAATCAAGGCCAGGTCCTGACGTCATGGGGCACCCAGCGGTTTATCGAGCCGAGTCTGACCCGAGGTTTCAGCGCCGGCGCCAGCTGGATGGAGCGTTGCAGCGGTACCAATGCTATCGGCACCGCATTGGCCTGCGAGCAAGCCGTGCACATCGAACACGATGAACACTTTCTGAAAGCCAACCGTTTCATGACCGGTTCCGCCGCGCCGATTTTCGATGCCGAGCGCAAAGTCATCGCGGTGCTGGATGTGTCCAGCGACAGCTACCTGCCGCCGTCGCACACCTTGGGCATGGTCAAAATGATGAGCCAGACCGTGGAAAACCGGCTGATTCTCAACCTGTTCCATGGCCAGCATTTTCAATTGACCTTCAACACCGGGTTGAACAACCTCGACAGCCAATGGGCCGGGCTGTTGATCTTCGATGAGACCGGCCAGGTGCTGTCCGCCAACCGTCGGGCCGACAATCTATTGGGCATCAGCCTGTCGCGAGTCAGCATCGAGAGCCTGTTCAAGGTCTCGTTACTGGAACTCCTGAACCAGCCCGACGGCCTGCCGTTCGCCCTGCAAGCTTCGGGGCGCAACCGCTTTCAATGCCTGTTGAGGCGGCCGAAACTAGTGCCGATTCAGGCGCGACTGTTTTCTGAACCCAAGAGCGCCGAGCCGGCCGTGGCGGCACCCGAAGCAATCAGCCTCAACACCTTGCACTTCGGCGACAGCCGCGTGGAAAAAGCCGTGCGTCAGGCCGAACGTCTACTGGAAAAGGACATTCCGCTGTTGATCCACGGGGAAACCGGGGTCGGCAAGGAAGTGTTCGTCAAAGCCTTGCACCAGGCCAGCTCCCGCAGCAAAAAACCGTTCATTGCCGTTAACTGTGCAGCGATCCCCGCCGAACTGGTGGAATCTGAGTTGTTCGGCTACGAGAAAGGCGCGTTCACCGGCGCCAATCAGAAAGGCAGCATCGGCCTGATCCGCAAGGCCGACAAAGGCACCCTGTTCCTGGATGAAATCGGCGACATGCCGTTGCCGACTCAGGCTCGGTTATTGAGGGTCTTGCAGGAACGCTGTGTGCAGCCGGTGGGCAGTAGCGAGCTGTTCCCGGTCGATATCCGGATTATTTCGGCGACTAATCGTGCGTTGCGCGAGCAGGTGCAACTTGGCCGCTTTCGTGAAGACTTGTATTACCGCATTGGCGGCTTGACCCTGGAATTGCCGCCGCTACGGGAACGTAGCGACAAGCAGGCGTTGTTCAAACGCTTGTGGGAGCAACACCGCGAGCCGACGCAGTGGGCCGGGTTGAGTCGTGAAGTGTTGGAGTTGTTCGGCCGTCACCCGTGGCCGGGGAATTTGCGTCAGGTCAGCAGCGTGATGCAGGTGGCGCTGGCCATGGCCGAGGAGCAACCGGTGCGACCTGAGCATTTGCCGGATGATTTTTTTGTCGATCTGGAGATGGAACCGGTGGATTCGCCGGAGACTTTGGCGGTGGATTTGAATGATGTTGAGGATTTGAATCGGCAGTTGCGGGCGGCTGGGGGGAATATTTCGTATCTGGCGCGGCGGTTAGGGGTTAGCCGTAATACCCTTTACAAGCGGTTACGCCAGACTGAATGATGGGTTGGCCGGACGGGCCCCTTCGCTGGCAAGCCAGCTCCTACAGTGTCCGTGGTGTACGTAATTTTGGCGAACGGCGCGACCTTGTAGGAGCTGGCTTGCCAGCGAAGACGCCAGCCCTGTCACCGCAGAATTAGCGAACAGCCCTTAAAAACAAAACCCGCACTTGGCGGGTTTTGTTTTTAAGCATTACATCTATCAGTCAGCCAAACGCCAGGTCGTGCCACCCTTCCCATCTTCCAGCACCACGCCCATGGCGGTGAGCTGGTCGCGGATGCGGTCGGATTCAGCCCAGTCTTTAGCCGCACGCGCCGCCAGACGTGCTGCAATCAGCGCATCAACTTCAGCCGCATCAACACGGCCTTCAGCGCCGGCCTGCAAGAAGTCATCGGCCTCAAGCTGCAACACACCCAGCACGCTAGCCAGTTCTTTCAAGCGCGCTGCCAGACCCGCCGCTGCATCCAGATCGCTCTCGCGCAGGCGGTTGATCTCGCGCACCATCTCGAACAGCACTGCACAGGCTTCCGGCGTACCGAAGTCGTCGTTCATCACTTGGGTGAAGCGCTCGACAAAGGCTTCGCCGCCAGCCGGGGCCACGTTCGGCAGGCCTTTCAACGCGTGGTAGAAACGCTCGAGTGCGCCTTTGGCGTCCTTGAGGTTGTCTTCCGAGTAGTTGATCGCGCTGCGGTAGTGGCTCGACACCAGCAGGTAACGCACGACTTCCGGGTGGTACTTTTCCAGCACGTCGCGAATGGTGAAGAAGTTGTTCAAGGACTTGGACATCTTCTCGCCATTGATGCGAATCATGCCGCAATGCATCCACGCGTTGGCGTAGGTCTTGCCGGTGGCCGCTTCGCTCTGGGCGATTTCGTTTTCGTGGTGCGGGAACTCGAGATCACTGCCGCCGCCATGAATGTCGAAGGTCTCGCCCAGGCAGCAGGTCGACATCACCGAGCACTCGATGTGCCAGCCCGGCCGTCCGTCGCCCCACGGCGACGCCCAGCTCGGCTCGCCCGGCTTGGCGCCCTTCCAGAGCACGAAGTCCAGCGGGTCCTGTTTGGACTCGTCGACTTCGATCCGCGCGCCGATGCGCAGGTCTTCGATTTTCTTGCGCGACAGCTTGCCGTAACCCATGAACTTGGCGACGCGGTAGTACACGTCGCCATTGCCAGGGGCGTAGGCGTAACCCTTGTCGATCAGGGTCTGGATCATCGCGTGCATGCCGGGGATATGCCCGGTGGCGCGCGGTTCCATGTCCGGCTTTTTGATGTTCAGGCGTGCTTCATCTTCGTGCATCGCCGCGATCATGCGCTCGGTCAAGGCTTCGAACGACTCGCCGTTCTCGTTGGCCCGATTGATGATCTTGTCGTCAATGTCGGTGATGTTGCGCACGTAGGTCAGGTCATAACCGCTGAACCGCAACCAGCGGGTCACCAGGTCGAACGCGACCATGCTGCGGCCGTGGCCCAGGTGGCAGTAGTCGTACACGGTCATCCCGCAGACGTACATGCGCACCTTGTTGCCATCCAAGGGTTTGAAAACTTCTTTGCTCTTGGTGAGCGTGTTGTAGATCGTAAGCACGTTAAATCCTTGAATCACTGGCCCCAGGAGTCACGCAGGGTCACGGTACGGTTGAATACCGGAGCGCCCGGTTTCGAGTCCTTGATATCCGCGACGAAGTAGCCTTCGCGCTCGAACTGGAAACGGTCTTCCGGCTGTGCATTGCCAAGCGAAGGCTCAGCACGACAACCGGTGAGCACCTGCAGCGAGTCAGGGTTGATGTTGTCCAGGAAACTGGCGCTGTCTTCGGCCTTCTCAGGGTTGGCCGAACGGAACAGGCGATCGTACAGGCGCACTTCGCACTCGACGCTGGCAGCGGCCGGCACCCAGTGCACTACGCCTTTGACCTTGCGGCCTTCAGGGTTCTTGCCCAGGGTTTCCGGGTCGTAGGAGCAACGCAGTTCGACGATGTTGCCATCGGCGTCCTTGATTGCTTCGTCGGCACGAATCACGTAGCTGCCGCGCAAACGCACTTCACCGGCCGGTTCCAGGCGCTTGTAGCCTTTTGGCGGCTCTTCCATGAAGTCTTCACGGTCGATGTAGATTTCACGGGCGAACGGCAGAGCGCGCATGCCCATGTCTTCTTTCGGGTGGCACGGCAGTTCGAGGTTTTCGACCTGGCCTTCCGGGTAGTTGGTGATCACGACTTTCAGCGGACGCAGCACGCACATGGCACGCGGGGCGCTGTGGTCGAGGTCGTCACGGATGCTGAATTCGAGCATGCCGAAGTCAACTACGCCGTCGGACCGATTGGTGCCGATCATTTCGCAGAAGTTGCGGATCGATTTCGGCGTGTAGCCACGGCGACGGAAGCCCGACAGCGTGGACATGCGCGGGTCGTCCCAGCCATTGACGTGCTTCTCGTCCACCAGCTGCTTGAGCTTGCGCTTGCTGGTGATCGTGTAGTTCAGGTTCAGGCGGCTGAACTCGTACTGACGCGGGTGCGCTGGCACGGGCAGGCTGTCGAGGAACCAGTCATACAGCGGACGATGGCTTTCGAATTCCAGGGTGCAGATCGAGTGAGTGATGCCTTCGATGGCGTCCGACTGACCGTGGGTGAAGTCGTAGTTCGGGTAGATGCACCACTTGTCGCCGGTCTGGTGGTGGTGAGCGTGACGGATGCGATACATGATCGGGTCGCGCAGGTTCATGTTCGGCGAGGCCATATCGATCTTGGCCCGCAGCACACGTGCGCCGTCCGGGAACTCGCCAGCACGCATGCGAGCGAACCAGTCGAGGTTTTCTTCCACGGAGCGATCACGGAACGGGCTGTTTTTGCCCGGCTCGGTCAGGCTGCCACGGTATTCCTTGGCCTGCTCCGGGCTCAGATCGTCGACGTAGGCCTTGCCGGCCTTGATCAGTTCAACGGCCCAGTCGTGCAGCTGGTCGAAATACTGCGAGGCGTAGCGCACTTCACCGGACCATTCGAAGCCCAGCCATTTGACGTCGCTTTCGATCGCGTCGATGTATTCCTGGTCTTCCTTGGCCGGGTTGGTGTCGTCGAAACGCAGGTGCGTGACGCCGCCGAATTCCTGGGCCAAGCCGAAGTTCACACAGATCGACTTGGCGTGACCGATGTGCAGGTAGCCATTGGGCTCAGGCGGGAAACGGGTGACGATCTGCGTGTGCTTACCCGAGTCCAGGTCCGCCTGGATGATCGGGCGCAGGAAATTGACCGGCACGGCAGGGCCGGTCTTGGCATTCGAGGTAGGGTCGACAGTGGGCTTGCTCATAGGATCCTTGAACGTACAAGTGCGCGGCCGGAAGAAGGGCCAGATAAAACAAAGCCGCTATCATAGCCGATGCTGTCAAGCAGCTGACAGAGCGCGCCTGCAAACGGTCGTATTTAATCGGTCGCAAATGAAAAACAGCCTCGAAATTCGCGCCTGTCACGCTAAACTGCCCTCCTTGGCCAAAAAAGGCTGAACAGGTGATGGGCCTTAATGTCCCAACATCCACGAATTCCTTGAAAGAGTAGTAATCATGACCCAAGTCAAACTGACCACCAACCATGGCGACATCGTCCTGGAACTGAACGCTGAAAAGGCCCCGATCACCGTGGCCAACTTCATCGAGTACGTCAAAGCCGGTCACTACGAAAACACCGTTTTCCACCGCGTCATCGGCAACTTCATGATCCAGGGCGGCGGTTTCGAGCCAGGCATGAAAGAAAAGAAAGACAAGCGCCCAAGCATCCAGAACGAAGCTGACAACGGCCTGCCGAACGTGAAATACAGCGTTGCCATGGCGCGCACCATGGAGCCGCATTCGGCGTCCGCCCAGTTCTTCATTAACGTGGCTGACAACAGCTTCCTGAACCACAGCGCCAAGACCACTCAGGGCTGGGGCTACGCCGTGTTCGCTAAAGTGGTTGCAGGCGAAGAAGTTGTCGACAAGATCAAAGGTGTTTCCACCACTATGAAGGCCGGCCATCAGGACGTACCAGCAGAAGACGTGATCATCGAGAAAGCCGAGATCATTGAGTGATACTGCTGATTTCAGACTTGCATCTGGAAGAGGAGCGCCCGGACATTACCCGGGCGTTTCTGGATTTGCTCGCCGGACGCGCCCGCTCGGCGAGTGCGTTGTATATCCTGGGCGACTTTTTCGAGGCGTGGATTGGCGACGATGCCATGACGCCCTTTCAACGTTCCATCTGCCAAGCCCTGCGCGAACTTAGCGACAGTGGCACGGCCATCTTTTTGATGCACGGCAATCGTGACTTCATGCTCGGCCAGGCCTTCTGTAAACAGGCCGGCTGCAGCTTATTGAAGGACCCGAGTGTCGTGCAGTTTTACGACGAGCCGGTGCTGCTGATGCACGGCGACAGCCTCTGCACCCGCGACGAAGCCTATATGAAGCTGCGTCGCTACCTGCGCAACCCGATTAGCCTGTTCATCCTGCGGAACTTGCCGCTGCGCACCCGGCACAAACTGGCGCGCAAGCTGCGCAGTGAAAGCCGCGCCCAAACGCGGATGAAGGCCAATGACATCGTCGATGTCACGCCGGAAGAAATTCCGCGGATCATGCAGGAATACGGCGTGAAAACCTTGATCCACGGCCATACCCATCGCCCGGCCATCCATAAGTTGCAGTTGGGTGAGCAGGCGGCCAAGCGCATTGTGCTGGGGGATTGGGATCGTCAGGGCTGGGCGTTGCAGGTGGATGAGCAAGGATTTGCCCTGGCACCGTTCGACTTTGCCCCGCCACCGCAACTTGCAGCCCCCACTAGCTAACTGCCGAACACAAAACCCCTTGTGGGAGCGAGCCTGCTCGCGAAAGCGGATTCACATTCAACATCTTTACTGACTGGTCCACCGCTATCGCGAGCAGGCTCGCTCCCACAGGGGGTCAGTGTTTTCTCAAGTTTTGAGCCAGGCACTGACCCGAGGTGTCTGGCTTAGTGACCAGAGGCAGCCGGTCCCGCCTTCGCCGCAAACGGCGGTTTCGCCAGCCATACAATCAGAATCAACCCAATGAACCCCCACCCCAGCAACGTGAAGTAATCCACGGTGGAGAGCATGTACGCCTGACTGGTCAGCACATGATCGAGCTGCGCATATGCCGGATTCCCCGCCCCGCCCAGCGTGTTAAGTACATCGCGGGTTGCCGGATCGAATGTGGTGATGCTTTCGCTCAAATACGCGTGATGCTGATCCGCCCGGCGAATCCAGATCCACGTGGTCAGCGACGCCGCAAAACTACCGCCCAACGTGCGCAGGAACGTCGCCAGGCCCGCGCCGTCGGCGATCTGGCTCGGTGGCAGGTCCGACATCAAAATGCTCAGGGTCGGCATGAAGAACAGCGCCACGCCAATACCCATGAACAGTTGCACCAGGGCGATGTGCTGGAAGTCCACTTCATTGTTGAACCCGGCGCGCATGAAGCAGCTCAGGCCAATGGCCAAAAACGCCAGCCCGGCCAGCAGTCTCAGGTCGAACTTGTGCGCATACTTGCCGACAAACGGCGACATCAGCACCGGCAGAATCCCGATCGGCGCCACTGCCAGCCCCGCCCAAGTCGCGGTATAGCCCATCTGAGTTTGCAGCCATTGCGGCAGGATCAGGTTGATGCCGAAGAACCCGGCATAACCCAACACCAGCACCAGCGTGCCGATGCGGAAGTTGCGATAGGCGAACAGCCGCAGGTTCACCACCGGGTGCTGGTCGGTCATTTCCCAAATCACGAACACCGCCAGCGCTATCACGGAAATGGCCGCGCCAATCAGGATGAAATTCGACTCGAACCAGTCCAGGTCATTGCCTTTGTCGAGGATAATCTGCAACGCACCGACGCCAATGATCAACGTGATCAGCCCCACGTAATCCATCGGCTGGCGACTGGTTTCCACCGGGCGCGCCTTGAGTTGCTGGCGCACCACCATCACCGCAAAGACCCCGATCGGTACGTTGATGAAGAAAATCCACGGCCAGCTATAACTGTCTGTAATCCAGCCGCCGAGGATGGGCCCCGCAATCGGCGCCACTACCGTGACCATCGCCAGCAATGCCAGGGCCATGCCACGCCTCGCGGGGGGATAGACCGCGATCAGCAACGTCTGGGTCATTGGGTATAACGGGCCGGCCACCAGTCCTTGTAGCACCCGAAAACCGATCAGCTCCGGCATCGAGGTCGAGATACCGCAGAGAAACGAGGCCAACACAAACAGCACCGTGGCCCAGAGAAACAGCTTCACTTCACCGAAACGGCGGCTGAGCCAACCGGTCAGCGGCAGCGCAATGGCGTTGCTCACGGCAAATGAAGTAATCACCCACGTGCCCTGCTCCGAACTCACGCCAAGGTTGCCGGAAATGGTCGGCAGCGCCACGTTGGCAATGGTCGTGTCGAGCACTTGCATGAAGGTCGCCAGCGACAGGCCGATAGTGCTGAGCAGCAGGCTGGGCGGCGTGAAAGAGGCGTTATTGCTCATCGCGAATCCTTTGAAACCTGATTGGCGCTGCGCCTGTTACAGACGCAGCCGCCCTTGTGGGAGCGAGCCTTTGTGGCGAGGGGGCTTGCCCCCGTTGGACTGCGCAGCAGTCCCATCTTCTAGGGCCGCTTCGCGACCCAACGGGGGCAAGCCCCCTCGCCACAAAGGCTCGCTCCCACAAGGTCGGTGTGATGGCGAATCAGCGTTGCGCGGTCTTGCTGACCACGGCGCTGTTGTCGTGGATTAACTGGGTGATCATCGCGTCGGCCTCGGCCAACTGACGGTCATAGATGCTGGTGCTAAACGAGGCCTTTTGCGGCGGCTGTTGCGCCAGTACCGGGCCGCTCTGGTCTCGCAGGTTCACATCGACTTGAGTCGACAGCCCCACGCGCAATGGATGCTTGGCCAGTTCTTCGGCGTTTATGTGAATCCGCACGGGTACGCGCTGGACGATTTTTATCCAGTTACCGGTAGCGTTTTGCGCAGGCAGCAGGGCAAACGCGCTGCCGGTGCCGGCGCCGAGGCTGTCGATGGTGCCGCTGTATTTCACGTCGCTGCCGTAGAGGTCGGCTTCGATGTCCACCGGCTGACCGATGCGCATGTCACGCAGTTGGGTTTCCTTGAAGTTGGCGTCGATCCACAGCTGATCCAGCGGAATCACCGCCATCAGCGCGGTGCCCGGCTGAACCCGTTGACCCAATTGCACGGAACGCTTGGCCACGTAACCGGTGACCGGCGCGATCAAGGTACTGCGCGAGTTGTTCAGGTAGGCCTGACGCAGTTGCGCGGCGGCGGCCATTACGTCCGGGTGCGACGAGACAACGGTGTCATCGACCAGCGCACTGGTGGTGTTCAGTTGCTGTTTGGCGTTGGCCAGGGCGTTTTGCGCCGAGGTCAGGTCGTCGCGAGCGTGGGACAGTTCTTCCTGGGAAATCGCGCCGCCGATGGCGAGGTTTTTCCGGCGATTGAAGTTGTCCTGCGCCTTCTGCACCTCAGCCTGCTGGGCATTGACCTGGGCTTTCATGCCGTCGACGTTGCTGTACAAGCCGCGGACCTGACGCACGGTACGGGCCAGATTGGCCTGGGCACTTTGCAGCCCGACTTCAGCGTCGTTCGGGTCGAAGTTGATCAGCACCTGACCTTCGTGGACCAGGTCACCGTCATCGGCGCCGATGCTGACCACGGTGCCGGTGACCAGCGGGGTGATTTCCACCACGTTGCCATTGACGTAGGCGTCGTCGGTGCTTTCTTTCCAGCGCCCGTAGAGTTCGTGATAACCCCAGACGCCGACACCGGCGAGGACGACCAGGATCGCCAGCGCGACCAGCATGACTTTGCGTTTACGCGGATTGTTTGTGTCTTGCGCGTTGTCCGGAGCTTGAGGTGCATCGACAGTGGCCATGACCAATACCTTGAATTAGTTGTACTGCGTGGCTGGGGTTGCGTTGGCTGCGGTCAGGGTTTCTCCCTGAAAACCGCCGCCCAGCGCTTGCATCAATTGGATCGACAGGTCGATCTGCTCGGCATTCAGGTTCGCCAGCTGACGCTGGGCCTGGAGCAACTGCTGCTCGATGCTGAGCACGTCCAGGTAGTTACCGATGCCGGAACCGTACCGTTGGAGCGCGGTGTTGTAAGAATCCTGGGCAATGTCGGTGGCGTGCTGCTGAGCACCGATCTGCCGGCCGATATCGCGTAACTGATTAATGGTGTCGCTGACGTCACCGAGCGCTTTCACCAGGCTTTTGTTGTACTGCGCCACCGCGAGGTCGTAATCGGCGTCTCGCGAATCGAGGTCGGCGCGCAGGCGGCCGCCATCGAAAATCGGCACTGAAATCGTGGGGGCGATATTGAAGAAGCGGCTCGCCGAACCAAACATTGCGTCGCCCAACAACGATTCGGCACCGGCGGCGGCGCTGAGGTTCAAGTTGGGATAGAACTGGGTTTTGCCGGCGGCGATGTTCTTGCTCGCCGCCTCGACTCGCCAGCGTGCGGCCACCAGGTCGGGACGACGACCGAGCAACTCGGCGGGCAACACCGACGGCAGAGCGACAGCGCTGGCCTGAAGGATTTTCGGCCGGGCGATTTCTTTGCCGCGATCCGGGCCTTTGCCTAACAGCACGGCTAGGGCGATTTTTGCGCTGTTCAGGCGTTTTTCGGCGTCAATCAGGCTGGCCTCGGACGTGGCTTCCAGGCTTTGGGTTTGCTGGAGCTGGTACTCGCTGTCGATGCCCGAACTCAGGCGACGCTGGCTCAAGTCGAGCATTTTGCGGGTGCGTGTCAGGTCTTCATTAGCCAGGTCATAGACGATGTGCGCCTGACCCAAATCGCTATAGGCGCGCGCGACGTCGGCGGCCAAGGTCAACTGCGCAGCCTGTTGATCGACTTCAGCAGCACGAGCTTGGCCCAACGCTGCTTCCCAGGCGTCGCGTTGACCGCCCCAGAGATCGAAGTTGTAATTGAAACTGGCACCGATGTTGCGCACGGTGGCGTAAGTGCCGCCCTGCCCGGTCGGGTCCTGGTCACGGGACAGTCGCGAACGGCTGACGCCGGCGCCGGCATCGAGGGTCGGCATGCGCGCGGCGTCGGCGGCGTAGGCAGCGGCGCTGGCCTGATGCGTGCGGGCGTCGGCAATTTGCATGTCTGGGCTGTCTTGCAGGGCTTCGCGGATCAGACCGTCCAGCTGCGGGTCGCCGAGGCTTTTCCACCAGTCGGTTTTCGGCCAGGCCGCCGGCGACAGGGTTACGCCACTGAGGGATTGACCGGCCTTGAGGGTTTTCGCGTCGAGGCTTTTACCTTCGGTGGTCAGGCCGCTGTAGCTGGCGCAACCGGCCAGGGTCATGGCGGCAAGCACCAGACTGAGGCCGATACGCAGGGTTTTACTGCTCATTTGTCGCCTACCCGCAGCAGCGTGATCGAATCGCCGGCTGCCACCAGAATTTTCTTCAGGATTTGTTCCAGCGTTTTCAATTCATCCGGGGTGATGGCGCTGGCCAGTTCGTTCATCGCGTCGGCGCCGATATGCGGCAGACGGTCGGCGAGGTGCTGGCCTTCTTCGGTCAGCACCAGTTGAACCTGGCGGCGATCCGCCTCCGAGCGTTGGCGGATGAGAAAACCTTTCTGTTCCAGACGATCGAGCATGCGGGTCATCGAACCGCTGTCCAGCGACAGGTGACGGCACAGCTCGGCCGGGGTATCGACGCCGAACTGGGCGACGATGATCATCACTTTGAACTGCGCGGCGGTGATGCCATAGGGTTCCATGTGAGTGTCAATGAGCCGGTCCTTGAGCAGCGCGGCGCGCCCGAGCAGGAGGCCGAGATGGCAATTGTGGAAATCATCTGGTGAGAAATGTTTCATCAGGACACCCATTAGCTGCCTAGGCAGTGAATATATGTCCAAATATTACTGCCTAGGCAGCCAATGTCAACGCAGTAGTTAGGTCGCTTAGCAATTAGTTGACCAATGGTGTCGGGTATTGTGGCGAGGGGGCTTGCCCCCGTTCGGCTGCGAAGCAGTCGTCGCTGTTGATTTGCAGGCTTCAGAAGGATAGGCGGTGCAGGTTTTAGGGCCGCTGCGCAGCCCAACGGGGCGGTGCGGCGTTCCGACAAGCCCCCCTCACCACAGAAGCCCCCTCGCCACAGGGAAGGAGCAGGATCTAGAAATCCCGTTTGTAGAAGATGTCCAGCGAACTCGCCACGCCGCTTGCCGCTTCGAGGAAGACCTTCTTGCTCAGCTTGTAGCGCAGGGCAATGGTGTTGGCCGGTTCAAACACGCCCACGCCATAACGCAGGCTGAGTTTCTCGGAGATATTGCCACTGGCCACGACGGCGGTAGTGGTGCCGCTGCCCTGGGTATCCAGTTGGAAATCCTGGATCCCGAGGTTTTTGGCCAATCCGCCGGTCACCCCCGAACTGCCCATCAAACCCAAGCCGAGCGCTGCCTGGGCAAGCATGTTGTTGTCTTCGCCGTTGCTGCTCAGCGGACGCCCCAACACCAGATAGGACAACGCCTGTTCCTGGCTCATGGACGGTTCGGAGAAGATCTGCGTGGTCGGTTGCTCGGCGCTCCCGCTCAGGCGAATGCCGGCGATCACGTCGTCGGTCTGGCGAATTGCCTCGATGTCCAGGTACGGCTGGTCAAGGGGGCCGGCAAACAACAAGCGCGCCCGGCGCACGGTCAGGCGCTGACCGTAGGCGCGATAACGCCCGTCGTTGAGCCATAGCTCGCCACGCGTGTCCAGGTTGTCGCCGATGTGCACCTGGCCCTGCACATTCGCGGTCAGGCCAAACCCGGCAAAGCTCAGCTTGTCAGCGCCGACCACCACATCAATGTCCATCTTCATGGCCAAGGGCGGTTTGCCCTCTTCGGTCTGCTGGCCAACGATCACCACGTCATCGGATACCTTGACCGTGGAAGGCGGCAACTCGCGGATGGTGATCTCGCCTTTGGGCACCAGCACTTTGCCAGCGATTGCCAGTTCGTCACCCTTCATCGAGATCTTCAGGTCCGGCGCGACTTCCAGCTTGGCGTACGGCTCGACGGTGACCGGCAACTGCGAGCCCTTGAGCGCCAGGTCCACCACCAGCGCCTGTCCCCAGGCGATGTTGCCGTTGAGGGTGCCCTGCCCGGTCTTGCCGCTTTTCCAGTCACCATTCAATTGCACGGTTTCACCGGCAATCACCGCTCGCAGCTGCAAGGCTTGCAGCGCCATCGGCAACTCCGGCCCGGAGACTTCGCCGTCGCTAAGCAACAGGCTGCCGTTGACCTGCGGCGCCAACAGGCCACCGGAGATCGTGCCACTGCCATTCAAGCGCCCGGTGATTTTCTCGACCATTGGCACAAACGGCCGCGCCACCGACAGGTCGAGCCCGCTCAAGCGGAACGAACCGGTTAGCGGTTTGTTCTTCGGCAACGGGTTGAGCTGCGCCTGAACCATCAACTCGCCGAGCTTGCCGCCGACGAAGTTGAGGTCCGTATCGATACGTTTTGGCGTGAGTTTGCTGGTGAGTTTCAGCGTCTGGTACGGGAAGTCCAGCCACTGGTCCTTCTCCTTCATGCGTAACGTACCGCCGCTGGCGTCGATGCTGATCAGACCGTTCGGGCCGCTGGCGGGCAGGTCCAGTTGCAGGTCGGCGTTGAGCCGGCCCTTCCAGGCGAGATCTTTGGGCAGCCACTGCGCCAGGCTTTCAATCGGGAATTGCTTGAGGTGAAAACGCAGCTTCGGCTCTGGCATTAAACGCTGGTCTTCACCGCACAGGCTGGCCGGGCCGGACATCCAGCAGTGAGCGCCCAGGTTGATTTTGCCGTCCGCCAGCCGCTCCAGTTTCGCCGGGCCTTGCAGCCTCCAGTCTTGCCCGCCGGTCTGGATATCGCCGCTGGCCAGGCGCCCGCGCCAGTTGCCTTGGTCCAGCGCACCGTCGAGGCCGAGGGCCAGCTTTAGTTTCGGGCCTTGCAAGTCGAGGCTGAGCTTCTGGTTTTTGATGTCGCCCTGACCGCTGGCGGTCAGTGTGCCCAGCGATGTGTCACCGGCCTGAATGCCACTGCCCTTGAGGTCGATTTTCGCCCGTTGCGCACTGTCGAGGGTCGCGTCGAGGTTCAGGCTTTGCAGGCGATTGTCGTCGAAAGCCAGTTGCGTGCCTTGCAGTCCGAGCTTGCCTTGCGGCGCCTTGAGCGTGCCGGCGACATCGATGCGGCCGTTCAGTTGACCGCGCAGTTGCGGCCAGAGCTGGGCCAGACGCGGCATCTTGATGTCGATCTGGCCGGCGAGTTTCTGTTGCAGGCTGCCCTTGCCGTTGATGCTGTTGTCGCCGAGACGGATTTGCAGTGCATTGAGGTTCCACTGCTCGCCGCCGCCATCCGCTATGGCCTGGATCATGGCAGGTTGCCCGCGCAGTTTGCCTTTCAGGTCGAGGTCGGCATTGAGGCTGAGTTTGTCATTCTTCATCTCGCCTTTGCTGCGTAGCGGCCCGGCCAGTGTGCCGGGCAATTCCGACACCCAGTACGCCGGGTTGATCGCTGACAGGTCGAGCGCGGTGTCCCAGGCAATGCCGTCGGCAAATTGCAGGTTCAGGTGCCCTTCGGCCTTGCCCTGTCCGGCCTGGAGTTGAATTTGTTGCAGGTAAATTTTGGTTAGGTCGCCACTGAACGGGCTGATCAGGGTGAAGGCACCGGCCGGGCCATCCAGCGCTGCTGTGAAGCTGCCGAGGTACTTGCCGTCGGTGTAGGAGATGTCGCCATTGAAACTGCGCAATGCCACTTCCGGTTCGTCAATCAACGGATAGAGGCGGTGCCACGGAAAATCCAGCCAGTCGATTTTCGCGTCGGCGCTCAGGCCTTTGCTCCAGTCGAGGGAGCCGCTGAGCTTGAGGCTTTGTTTGTCGTTAGCGGTGAGGTCGAGGCCAGCGATTTGCGCGCCCTTGGCATCGACCTTGCCTTGCAGCAGCAACGCGACCGGGCCTTGTTCGGCAGGGAGCGTGGCTTTGCCGAGCAACTGGTAACCGTTTTTAAGGTCGCCGTCGCCGGTGAGTTCCAGTTGATTGAGTTGCAAGGTGTCTGGCAAGTCAGCGGCGGGTTTGAAGCCGTCGGCGGTGATTCGTACCTTGGCCGGCAGGTTGTCCGCCAGCGGTTGCAATTCACCGGTCAGTTGCCCGTTCAAGTAACCGCTGCTGTCGGCTTTCAGGTTCAGGGTTTTCAGCAGGTCGCCGTCCACTTTCAGCGCCAGCGCCCAAGGCTCGGGAGCCGGCAGGGTCAGGTTGCCTTCAGCCTTGAGCGGCCAGTTGCCGGTGGGTTGCAGCAGGCCGGAGAGGTTCAGGCTCAGGTCATCGCGTTGCAACTTCACCGAATCAATCTGCAAGCCTTGCACCGTCCAGTGCGCCGCCAGTTGCAGGCCTTTGAGCGCTTCGCTGCCGTTGAACAGCAGACTACCAACCTGGACATCACCCAGTTCAATCGCCAAGGGCAATGTCAGGTCCGGAAGGATGATCGGCCCGCTGCTTGCCTCATCGGTGCCGGGGGGAAATTGCAGGCTGACCTGATCGGCTTTCAGTTGCTCGATGCACAACGCCATACGTGTCAGGCACAGCGGCGACCAAGCAAAAATTATTTTGCTCAGCTCGACCCGGCTAGTGTCCTGCTGCCACACCAGATGATCGGCACTCCATTGTCCACCCAGACGCCCCTGGAAATTTTCAAGGGTCAGACCCGGCACAAAACCGAGCGCCCAACGGCTGCCCCCAGCGGTGCTCAACACTGTGGTGACGGCGACAACGACCAGCATGAGCAGCGCCAGAATCGCCAACAGCGTTATTTTCAAACCACGATTCACAGCTCAGGCCCCATGGAGAAGTGCAGTCGAATGCCGCCGTCGTCGTCCAGCGCATGAGCCAGATCGAGGCGCAACGGCCCCACCGGCGAGACCCAGCGCAGGCCGATACCCACCCCAGTCTTGAGGCTCGGCAGATCGAGTGTATTAAAGGCGTTGCCTTGGTCAACGAAGGTCGCGACCCGCCATTTTTCGGCGATGGAATATTGGTATTCTGCGCTCGCCGCCACCATGTAACGACCTCCGATGCGGTCACCCTCGGAGTTTTCCGGGGACAGGCTCTGATAGTCGTAACCGCGCACGCTCTGATCGCCACCGGCGAAAAACCGTAACGACGGCGGCACTGACTTGAAGCCATTGGTAGCGCTGCCGCCGACCTGTACCCGGCCAAGCAACCGGTGTTTCTCGAAAACCGTGGTCAAGCCTTTCACCAACGCGGTGCCGTACAACAGGTTATTGTCCGAACCCAGGCCTTCTTTTGCCACTTTGGACTCGAATTGCAGGCGGTAGCCGTTGTGCGGGTCGATGCGATTGTCGCTTTTAAGGTAGGAATAGTTGACGCCGGGCATCAGCAAATTACTCAACCCCGAGTCGTCACCCAGTTTGTAATCCTCGTGCTGCCATTTCAGCGACACCACGCGCTGCCAGCCACTGGGCAGTTTGCTGTGCCATTCCGGGCCGATGGTCAGCAGTTTGCTGCGGGTGTCGGTGCCGTCAATTTCTTCATTCTGATAACCACCGGCAAAGCGCAGTTTGTCGGTCAGCGGCGGGTCCAGGGGAATGTCGTAGAACAGCCCGACGTTTTGCCGAGGCGCCGAGACTTCGGCCTCCCAGCCATAACTGTGCCCCTGCGGATTGACCCAGTGCCGGGTCCAGTTGGCCTTGATCCGGGGACCGACGTCGGTGGAATAACCCAGCCCCAGGCCCATGGTCCGTGGTTTGCGGGTTTCGAGTTTGACGTCAACCGGGATCACATCATTTTTGGACGCCGTCGGCGTCGCATCCACTCGAACACTTTCGAAATAACCACTCGATTGCATGGCCTGATTGAGTTCAGCGATCAGTTCGGAGTCGTAAGGTGCGCCTTGCTTGAACGGCACCATGCGTTGCAGCAGGTCATCGTCGAAGGGTGTATCGCCCTCAAAGGTGACCTTGCCCAGCGCGTAACGCGGGCCGCTGCTGTAGATCAGTTCGATATCGGCCACGCCAGCGCGCGGGTCCACCAACAGTTTTTGACTGGTGAAGTGACCGCTGAAAAAGCCGAAGCGCGAGGCTTGATTCTGAATCAGGCGTTTGGCGTCTTCGTAATGACCATGATTGAGCACCGCGCCGGTTTTCAGCGAAGCGCTTTTGGGCACACGAAAAGACTTGAGTGATGCGGCCGGGCCGTCGATGCGAATCGTGACATTGCGCAGGTGCACCGGTTCGCCGGGGTCGATGTTGAGCACCAGGCGCGGCGTTTTGCCGCCCGTCACATCGCTTTCAATCTGCGGCTGGTAATAACCCAAGGCCTGGGCGGCCTTGCGCGCCTGCTCTTCGGCGCCACGACTGAAGCGTTGCAATGCTTCTTCGTCTCGATCGCCGAGGCTGCCGATATAGCCCTCTATATTGGCTTTCAGCTCATCGTTGGACGGTTTGATCCGAACATCCAATTCACTTTGGGCCAGCGCCGCGCAGCTGGTGAACAGCATCAGCACGCCACTGGTAAATCTTCCTGGAAACTTCATAGGCGCGGATGCTATCACGAGCTTGGGAGCGTGATAGAGCCTCGCATGGCGTTAAAGTTCTACCGTTTATGCCGTTGAGGTTTGTAACACCTGCGGATTGGCGTGGAAAAAAACATGCTCGCGAATCGGCCCTACGGCAACCTCGCCGATTTCCTCGTACCCCTGACGCTTATAGAACTCCAGATAGCGAGAATTCCCGGTGTCGAGGATCACACCTTCGGAGGTTTCATCCACTGCGCACCAGTTATGCACCGCTTGCAGCAGTTGTTCGCCGAAGTGTTTGCCCTGAAATTGCGGGTGAATGCCCAGCAGTGGCAGCACATGGACCGAGTCACTCGGCACGCAAGCGGCAACCGCGGCGTGGTAGTCGAGATAGCGGCGGGTGCTGCGAAAACCCGCGCTGAGCACCATGCGCAAACGCCAGGCCCAACTTTCGGTAATTCCCAGGCGTCGTAGCGGCGGCGCGATCAGCGCTATGCCGATCAAACGGTCGTTGACCAGCAGGCCAATCGCCGGCAAGTCCTGAAGAAAGTGCTGTTTAACCAGTTCGCGCACGGTCGCCCGCACGCGATGTTCATAGCCGGGGCGTTCGGCCTCGAACAGGTAACCGAAGGTCGGTTCGTGCCGGTAAGCGTGGTAAAGCAGGGATCGCGCTTCGTGGGCATAACCACTGTCGAGCATGTGAATGTCGGCGATGGCGGTCGAGGTTTCAGGCATAACGGTTGATCTCCCCGGTACAGCTCAAATGGCTGTGCTCTTGTTGTTACGAGCCTATCGGTGCTGACACAGTTCCTTACTGATCGAAATCAGTGCTGACGCCATCGCGAGCAGGTTCGCTCCCACAGTTATAGACCAGACTGGCGAATTCAGTAGGCCCTACACCGATCCACTGTGGGAGTGAGCCTGCTCGCGATGAGGCCCGCATGAGCGATTGAAGACCTACCGCCGAACACGAATCCCCTCACCCCACGCTGGCCCGATTCCTACATGTCAGCTAGCATCGCCCTTTTGCCAGGACTGCCGACCATGAAGATCGTCTCCTTCAACATCAACGGGCTGCGCGCTCGCCCGCATCAGCTGGCGGCGCTGATTGAAAAACACCAGCCAGACGTAATCGGCTTGCAGGAAACCAAAGTTCACGACGACCAGTTCCCGCTGGCCGAGGTTCAGGCGCTGGGCTACCACGTGAATTTCCATGGGCAGAAAGGCCATTACGGCGTCGCCCTGCTCTCGCGTAAAGAACCACTGGCCCTGCACAAAGGCTTCGCCACCGATGAAGAAGACGCTCAACGCCGCTTCATCTGGGGCACGTTCGCCGACGCCAATGGCGTGCCGGTGACGATCATGAACGGCTATTTCCCACAGGGCGAAAGCCGCGACCACCCGACCAAGTTCCCAGCCAAGCAACGCTTCTACAGCGACCTGCAACAACTGCTGGAAAGCCAGTTCAGCAACGATCAGCCGCTGGTGGTCATGGGCGACGTCAACATTTCACCGGAAGACTGCGACATCGGCATCGGCCCGGACAACATGAAACGCTGGCTGAAAACCGGCAAGTGCAGCTTCCTGCCGGAAGAACGCGAGTGGATGGCCCGCCTGAAAAACTGGGGCCTGGTGGACAGTTTCCGCCACCTGAACCCGGACGTGACCGACCGTTTCAGCTGGTTCGATTACCGCAGCCGCGGCTTTGAAGACGAGCCCAAGCGCGGGCTGCGAATTGACTTGATCATGGCCTCCCATGGCCTGTTGCCACGGATCAAGGACGCAGGCGTGGATTACGAACTGCGCGGGATGGAAAAACCATCCGATCATGCACCGATCTGGCTTGAGTTGAGCTGATATCTAAAGCTCAACACAAAACCCTGTGGGAGTGAGCCTGCTCGCGATAGCGGTATGTCAGTCAGCATAAATGCTGAATGTACAGCCGCTATCGCGAGCAGGCTCACTCCTACAGGGGTAACTGTCATCTTTCGGAAACCTGACTGACTTATTCTCCCCGCACTTTCTATGATTTTTTAAGGTGCCGGCATGACGCTGCGCGTTTTGTTTGTGTTGATGCTGTGCGCCGGCCTGTCATTGACGGCATCGGCCGCTGATTTACCGATACCCGCCAATGGCGCGGTGATGAGCATCCAGGGATCCAACACCATCGGCGCGGCCCTGGGCCCGGCGCTGGTCGAAGGCCTGATGCGCGAGCAGGGTCTGATCAAGGTTCACAGTGAACGTGCGGATAAAGCTAACGAACAACGCATTGTCGGCGAAACCGCACAGGGCCGCCGAGTCGTGGTTGAAGTCGCGGCCCATGGCTCCAGCACCGGGTTCACGGCCCTGAAAAACGCCAGCGCCGACCTCGCCGCGTCCTCTCGCCCAATTAAAGACAGCGAACTGGTAGACCTCGAACCCTTGGGCGACTTCAAAAGCCCCGAGGCCGAGCAAGTAATCGCCATCGACGGGCTGGCAATCATCCTTCACCCGCAGAACCCGCTGAATCAACTCGACACCGAACAACTGGCGAGAATTTTCAGCGGCGAAGCAAAAACCTGGGAAGAACTCGGCGGCAGCGGTGGAGCGATTCATCTCTATGCGCGGGATGACCAATCGGGCACCTACGACACGTTTAACGAAGTAGTCCTCAGTCATCGTGGGAAAACGCTGAACAGCGCCGCGAAACGCTTCGAATCCAGCGAGCAATTGTCCGACGCCGTCAGCCTCGACCCGCAGGGCATCGGGTTCATCGGCCTGCCTTATGTGCGCCAGGCCAAAGCCGTGGCGATCGTCGATGGCCAATCCCAGGCAATGCCGCCGCTCAATAGCCTGATCGCCACGGAAGACTATCCCTTGTCCCGCCGACTGTTCTTTTACTTGCCCCCGCATGGAAAAAACCCTTGGGCCGAGGCCTTGGCGGCGTTCGCGCAAAGCAACCAAGGTCAGGCGATTGTCGCGGCTAACGGTTTTATCGCCCAGACCGTCCAGGCCATCACGGTCACGCCGAATGCGATGATGCCGGAGGGTTATCAGGCACTCAGTCGTCATGCTCAGCGGCTGTCGGTGAATTTCCGCTTTGAAGAAGGCAGCGCGACGCTCGACAACAAGGCACTGCAAGACCTGTCGCGGGTGCTCGACTATATAAAGCAGCGTGATAAAACCAATCGCCAAGTCACGCTGGTAGGGTTTGGCGATGCCAAGAGTGACCCGGCGCGCGCCGATTTGCTGTCGAAGTTGCGGGCCATGACGGTGCGGCGTGAACTGGTGAAAAGCGGCGTGGTGTTTCGCGAAATTCGCGGCTTTGGCGCCGAAATGCCGGTGGCGGCCAATAGTGCGGATGAGGGGCGAATCAAGAATCGGCGGGTTGAGGTTTGGGTGTATTGAATCTGATGTTGCCGTGTTGAATTGGTTGATGCCTTCGCGAGCAGGCTCGCTCCCACAGGGTTCACCTTGACCTTGTGGGAGCGAGCCTGCTCGCGAATGGCAGGCGCCGCGGTCTTACTGCCCGCTACGCATCATCTCTTTCGGCACATACTTGCCGATTTCGAATTTGCCGATGGCCGCGCGGTGCACTTCGTCCGGGCCGTCGGCCAGGCGCAGGGTGCGCTGCATCGCATACATGTAGGCCAGCGGGAAATCGTTGGAAACCCCTGCCCCGCCATGGATCTGAATCGCCCGGTCGATGACCCGCAAGGCTACGTTCGGCGCGACCACCTTGATCTGCGCGATCTCGCTCTTCGCCACCTTGTTGCCCACGGTGTCCATCATGTACGCCGCCTTCAACGTCAGCAGGCGTGCCATGTCGATTTCCATCCGCGAGTCGGCGATCTTGTCGATGTTGCCGCCCAGACGCGCCAGTGGCTTACCAAACGCGGTACGGCTGACCGAGCGTTTGCACATCAATTCCAGCGCCCGCTCAGCCATGCCGATTGAACGCATGCAGTGGTGAATCCGGCCTGGGCCAAGGCGCCCCTGAGCGATTTCGAAGCCGCGCCCTTCGCCCAACAGGACGTTTTCGTACGGCACTCGGACGTTTTCGAACAGCACTTCGGCGTGGCCGTGAGGGGCGTCGTCATAACCGAATACCGGTAGCGGACGAACAATCTTCACGCCCGGTGTGTCCACCGGCACCAGAATCATCGAGTGCTGGGCGTGGCGCGGCGCATCAGGATCGCTCAGGCCCATGAAGATCAGAATCTTGCAGCGTGGATCGCAGGCACCCGAGGTCCACCATTTCTTGCCGTTGATGACCCACTCGTCGCCATCACGCACGGCGCGGGCGGCCATGTTGGTGGCGTCGGAAGAGGCAACATCCGGCTCGGTCATGGCGAACGCCGAGCGGATCTCGCCGCGCAGCAGCGGTTCGAGCCAGCGTTGTTTCTGTTCTTCGTTGGCGTAGCGCACCAGCACTTCCATGTTGCCGGTGTCTGGCGCCGAGCAGTTGAACGGCTCAGGTCCCAGCAACGAGCGGCCCATGATCTCGGCCAAAGGTGCGTATTCGAGGTTGGTCAGACCGGCCCCGAGTTCGGATTCAGGCAAAAACAGATTCCACAGGCCTTCAGCCTTGGCCTTGAGTTTGAGCTCTTCCATGATCGCGGTCGGCTGCCAGCGATCGCCTTCGGCAACCTGGCGTTCGAACACCGCCTCAGCGGGATAAACGTAAGTGTCCATGAACGCGGTTACGCGCTCACGCAGTTCCTGAACCTTGGGCGAATAAGCGAAATCCATGAGCATTACCTTCTTGGGCAGAGGTTGTTTAGGTCATGCAATCGATGCTAGAACAGCTATGAAAATTTACCTAGCCTATTCTCGGCGTGTATTAACATTCATCACCGATATATGATCGACTGATCGCCAAGGCCTCCGGCCACAACAAAAAGCCCCAAACAATAAGAGTGCAGCGCAATGAATCTGAGCAAGGTCGACCTCAACCTTTTCATCGTCTTCGACGCGATCTACACCGAGGCCAATCTGACCCGCGCCGGGCAGATTGTCGGCATTACCCAGCCTGCGGTCTCGAACGCTCTGGCTCGCTTGCGCGAGACCTTCAACGATCCGTTGTTTGTGCGTACCGCCCAAGGCATGGTGCCCACGCCCATGGCCCAGAACATCATCGGGCCAGTGCGAAACGCCCTCTCCCTGTTGCGCGTGTCGGTGCAGGAAAGCCGCATTTTCAACCCGCTGCAGGCGGTCAAGACTTATCGCATCAGCATGACCGACCTCACCGAAGCGGTGATCCTGCCGCCGCTGTTCCAGCGCCTGCGCCGCCTGGCACCAACGGTGATCATCGAAAGCTTCCTGTCAAAGCGCCGCGAAACTACCAAGGAACTGGCGGCCGGACGTCTCGACTTCGCGGTGGATGCACCGCTCAACACCGACCCGCAAGTGCGTCACGTCAAATTGATGGAAGACCGTTACGTGTGCGCCATGCGCAAGGGCCATCCGCTGGCGGGCAAAGAGAAATTCACCCTGGATGATTATCTGTCGATGACCCACATCCACATCTCCAGCCGCCGCAGCGGCCTGGGCCATGTTGATCTGGCCCTGGGAAAAATGGGCATCCAGCGCAAGATCGCCCTGCGGTCCCAGCATTACCTGATGGCCTCGCAAGTGTTGCAACAGACCGACATGGTCATGACCGTGCCGGAGCGCTTTGCCCGTCGCAATGATTTGCACGCCTTCAGCCTGCCGGTCAACGACGTGCCACCGGTGGAAACTCACCTCTACTGGCACGAAAGCACCGACCAGGACCCGGCGAACCGCTGGATGCGCGAGCAAATGATCGAGTTGTGCCAGCAGGTGACTGCGCATGAAAAGAAGCTCGAAAAGGTGTAGGACTTGATACCGAGGCGCCTCCATCGCGAGCAGGCTCGCTCCCACATGGGATCGGCGGTGAACACAAAATCTGTGACATTGCTGATAACCCCTGTGGGAGCGAGCCTGCTCGCGATGAGGCCTGCAAGAACACTGAAAACTCCTGCCCCTTGACGTAAACGTCAACCTGCCATTAGCTTAGCGCCATGACCTTTTTCGAGCGCTTCCATGAGCAGCCAGACCTACAGCATTTCCGACCTCGCCCGCGAGCTCGATATCACCACGCGGGCCATCCGCTTTTATGAAGAACAAGGCCTGCTCAGCCCCGAGCGTCGCGGTCAGGAGCGCATCTACTCACCTCGCGACAAGGTCAGCCTGAAGCTGATCCTGCGGGGCAAGCGCATTGGCTTCTCCCTGGCCGAGTGCCGCGAGCTGATCGAGCTGTATGACCCCACCGGCGGCAATCAGAAACAACTGCAAACCATGTTGAACAAGATCGCCGAGCGCCGCGAACAGCTGGAGCAGCAGATGCTCGACATCGAGCAGATGAAGCTGGAACTGGACACCGCGCAGGAGCGCTGTACTCAGGCGCTGGAACAAACCATCAAGAGCCAGCAGGTCGTGTAGGAGCTGAGCTCCTACAGGGTTCTGTGAACATTCAGACAATTACAACAGGTCCAACGCCATGTCCCTTCCCACCCACGTACGCATTGTCGAAGTCGGCCCCCGCGACGGCCTGCAAAACGAAGCCCAACCGATCAGCGTTGCCGACAAGGTGCAGCTGGTCAACGCGCTGACCGCCGCCGGCCTCGGATATATAGAAGTCGGCAGTTTCGTCTCGCCCAAATGGGTGCCGCAAATGGCCGGCTCCGCCGAGGTCTTCGCGCAGATCCAGCGCAAACCCGGCGTGACCTATGGCGCGCTCGCTCCCAACCTGCGTGGGTTTGAAGACGCGATGGCGGCGGGTGTGAAAGAAGTAGCGGTATTCGCCGCCGCGTCTGAAGCGTTTTCCCAGCGCAACATCAACTGCTCGATCAGCGAAAGCCTGGAGCGTTTCGTACCGATCATGGACGCCGCCAAACAACATGGCGTGAGCGTACGCGGTTATGTGTCCTGCGTGCTGGGCTGCCCTTACGAAGGTAACGTCGCCCCCGAGCAAGTCGCCCGGGTTGCGCGCGAACTCTACGCCATGGGCTGTTACGAAGTGTCGCTGGGCGACACCATCGGCACGGGCACCGCTGGCGCCACGCGCAAGATGTTCGAGGTGGTCGCGGCCGACGTGCCCCGTGAAAAACTCGCCGGGCACTTCCACGACACCTACGGCCAGGCCATGACCAACATCTACGCCAGCCTGCTGGAAGGGATCTCGGTGTTCGACAGCTCCATCGCCGGCCTCGGCGGTTGCCCGTACGCCAAGGGCGCCAGCGGTAACGTCGCCACCGAAGACGTGGTGTACCTGCTCAACGGTTTGGGTATAGAGACCGGTATCGACCTGGATGCGTTGATCCTGGCCGGTCAACAGATTTGCACGGTGCTGGGGCGTCCGACCGGTTCACGTGTGGCCAAGGCTCGCAGTGCACAGTGAGGCCTTTGGGTGTTACCGCGACGTCTGAAACGTGGGCACAAGCGAGTAACACGGAAACAAATTGTCGGGATTCGACCGATAGAAAAACCCTACAAAATGCTAAATCATTGATTTTAAAGGACTTTAAAAAGTTGGCACGGCTCCTGCTATCTCTACTGCATAACAAGAACAAAAAAAGCAGCAAACACTAATAAAAATAAGACGTAACGACTCTGACATAACAAAAACAACACGGCAGAGACGCAGCTAACAGATTTTTTTGGAGAGGATGTGCTTTTCAGGGTGCTTTTCGGAGTTACCCGCAACCGGGCAGAGAACAATAAAACTACCTTCAGGTAGCTCCCGAACTGGTTGGATCGCTCAGCGAAAAAGTAGATCAGCGCTCAAAAAAATACGTTTGCTCTTGATCCCGGATGGGGATCGACAAAAACAGCAGTAAAGGGTCACGGTTTCCAAAAACAAAAACAGACCGCCCCTCAATAACAAAAAAAGAGCACGCGCAACGACAAAATTAAAGGGGAGCTTCGGCTCCCCTTTGTGCTTTCTGGCGTTCAAGTTTTCACTGCCCCCTGTGGGAGCGAGCTTGCTCGCGATAGCGGTGGGTCAGCCGTCAATTATGTCGGATGTGCCGCCATCATCGCGGGCAAGCCCGCTCCCACACTGCTCTTCATTAGCCCTGCTTACTACGTAACTCCTCGATACTGATCTCGCGCATCCGGAATTTCTGGATCTTGCCGGTCACGGTCATCGGGAACTCCTCCACAAACTTGAAGTAACGCGGCGTCTTGAAGTGCGCGATGCGCTCCTTGCACCACGCTTGGAGTTCTTGCTCGGTGGCACTGTGGCCCGGGTGGAATTTGATCCAGGCGACGATCTCTTCACCATAACGCGAGCACGGGATGCCGATCACTTGTACGTCAGCCACCGCAGGATGGGTGAAGAAGAACTCCTCCAGCTCCCGCGGATAAACGTTCTCACCGCCCCGGATGATCATGTCCTTGTTGCGCCCGGCAATGCACACGTAGCCGTCGTCATTCATGCTGGCCAAGTCGCCGGTGTGCATCCAGCCGGCCTGATCAATGGCCTCGGCCGTGCTTTGCGGGTTGTTCCAGTAACCGAGCATCACGCTGTAACCGCGGGTGCACAGCTCGCCAATGGTGCCGCGCGGCACGAGGTTACCGGCCTCGTCGATGATTTTGCTTTCCAGCTGCGGCTGGGTGCGACCGACAGTAGTCACGCGTAATTCCAGCTCGTCTGACGGACCGGTCTGTAACGACACAGGGCTTGTTTCCGTCATGCCGTAGGCAATCTGCACTTCGTTCATGTGCATTTCGTTGATGACCCGGCGCATCACCTCGATGGGGCACGTGGCACCGGCCATGATCCCGGTGCGCAGGCTCGACAGATCAAACTCGGTACGCTTGGGCTGATCGAGCATGGCGATGAACATGGTGGGTACGCCATAAAGCGCCGTGGCTTTTTCTTCGGCGACGGTGGTCAGGGTCAGCAGCGGATCGAAAGCATCATTCGGATAAATCATGGTGCTACCGTGGGTCATGCAGCCCAGATTGCCCATGACCATGCCGAAGCAGTGATACAGCGGCACCGGGATCACCAAGCGATCATCGGCGGTCAGGCCGAGGCTTTCGCCGACCATGTAACCGTTGTTCAGAATATTGTAATGACTGAGGGTCGCGCCCTTCGGGAATCCGGTAGTGCCAGAGGTGTACTGGATGTTCACCGGCTGATCGAAATGTAGACTGTCCTGGCGCTCGCGCAGCTGTTCAATCGAAACGCTGGCAGCCAGGTCCGCCAATTGCGACCAGGGCAGAAAACCTGAAGGCGGCTGCGCATCCAGACTGATGACACCGCGCAGGTCGGGCAGACGTTCGCTGTGCAATTTTCCGATGGATTGCTCGGCCAGTTCAGGAACGAGACCTAGCAGCATCCCGTGATAATCGGAGGTTTTGAACGCGCCGGCGCAGACCAGCCATTGGCAACCGGATTGCTTCAACACGTATTCGAGTTCGGAACTGCGGTATGCCGGGTTGATATTGACCAGAATCACGCCGATTTTCGCACTGGCGAACTGGCTGATGCACCACTGGGCACAGTTCGGCGCCCAGACGCCGAGACGATCACCGGCCTGCAAGCCCAGCGCGAGCAGCGCTCTGGCATGAAGGTCTACGGCGTCGGCCAATTGCTGCCAGGTGTAGCGCAACTGCTGATGGCGCACGACCAGCGCCTCCCCGGTCGCGTGCTGCGCAACGGTGTTATCGAATGCTTGGCCGATGGTCATCGCCAGCAAGGCTTTGTCCTGGGAACCACGGGTATAGCTGCGCTGCAGGCTTGCACTGGGTTGATCCATGATGACCCCTATTGTCTTTATTAATGGGCTGGCGGCGCTCCCTCAGGGGTGTCCGCGTTCTATCTTGAACTGTCTCTACTCTCGCTCAAGTTGACGTTAACGTAAAGGGTGATTGACAGCCATTCGTCACAGGCTTACGTTAACGTAAAGGTGAGAAGCGAATCACTGCCCTCCCCGCCCTACAAAAAAGCCAAAAGGTGACCCATGAGCTACCCATCCCTGAATTTTGCCCTCGGTGAAACCATCGACATGCTGCGCGATCAGGTTCAGTCCTTCGTCGCCAAAGAGATCGCCCCGCGCGCGGCTCAGATCGATATCGACAACCTGTTCCCCGCCGACCTGTGGCGCAAATTCGGCGACATGGGCCTGCTGGGTATTACCGTGCCGGAAGAGTACGGCGGTGCTGGCCTGGGTTACCTGGCGCACGTCGTGGCCATGGAAGAAATCAGCCGCGGTTCGGCGTCGGTCGCCTTGTCCTACGGCGCCCACTCCAACCTCTGCGTCAACCAGATCAACCGCAACGGCAACCACGAGCAAAAATCCAAGTACCTGCCAAAACTGATCAGCGGCGAGCACATCGGCGCCCTGGCCATGAGCGAGCCGAATGCCGGTTCCGACGTGGTCTCGATGAAGCTGCGCGCCGACAAACGTGGCGATCACTACGTGCTCAACGGCAGCAAGACCTGGATCACCAACGGCCCTGACGCCAACACCTACGTGATCTATGCCAAGACCGACCTCGAAAAAGGTCCCCACGGCATCACTGCATTCATCGTTGAACGCGACTGGAAAGGCTTCAGCCGCAGCAACAAGTTCGACAAGCTCGGCATGCGTGGTTCGAACACCTGCGAGCTGTTTTTCGACGACGTCGAAGTGCCGGAAGAAAACATCCTCGGCGTGCTCAACGGCGGCGTGAAAGTCTTGATGAGCGGCCTCGACTACGAGCGCGTTGTGCTCTCCGGCGGCCCGACCGGGATCATGCAGGCGTGCATGGACCTGATCGTTCCGTACATTCACGACCGCAAGCAATTCGGCCAAAGCATCGGCGAATTCCAGCTGATCCAGGGCAAGGTTGCCGACATGTACACCCAACTCAACGCCAGCCGCGCCTACCTCTACGCAGTGGCCCAGGCCTGCGAACGTGGCGAAACCACGCGCAAGGACGCTGCCGGCGTGATCCTGTACAGCGCCGAACGCGCCACGCAAATGGCCCTCGACGCGATCCAGATTCTGGGTGGCAACGGTTACATCAACGAATTTCCAGCCGGTCGTCTGCTGCGTGACGCCAAGCTGTACGAAATCGGCGCCGGCACCAGTGAGATCCGTCGCATGCTCATCGGTCGCGAACTGTTCAACGAAACCCGCTAATCGGAGCTGTCCATGGCTATCCTGCATACCCAGCTCAACCCCCGTTCGGCGGAGTTCTCGGCCAACAGCGCGGCGATGCTTAAACAGGTCGACGACCTGCACACCCTGCTCGCCCAAGTGCAGCTGGGTGGCGGCCCGAAGGCTCAAGAACGCCACACCTCGCGAGGCAAACTGCTGCCCCGCGAGCGGATCAATCGTCTGCTCGATCCGGGTTCGCCGTTTCTGGAAATCAGCCAACTGGCGGCCTATGAGGTTTACGGTGAAGACGTTCCGGCCGCTGGCGTGATTGCCGGGATCGGCCGCGTGGAAGGCGTCGAATGCATGATCGTCGCCAACGACGCCACGGTAAAAGGTGGCTCGTACTACCCGCTGACCGTGAAAAAACACCTGCGCGCCCAGACCATCGCCCAGCAGAATCGCCTGCCGTGCATCTATCTTGTGGACTCCGGCGGCGCCAACCTGCCACGTCAGGATGAAGTGTTCCCGGATCGCGAGCACTTCGGGCGGATCTTCTTCAACCAGGCCAACATGAGTGCCATGGGCATTCCGCAAATCGCGGTGGTGATGGGCTCGTGCACTGCCGGTGGTGCGTATGTGCCAGCGATGGCTGACGAAGCGATCATGGTGCGCCAGCAAGCGACGATTTTCCTCGCCGGCCCGCCGCTGGTGAAAGCCGCGACCGGTGAAGTGGTCAGCGCCGAAGACCTCGGTGGGGCCGATGTACATTGCAAGATTTCCGGGGTCGCCGACCATTACGCCGAGAGCGATGAACACGCCCTGGCCATTGCCCGACGCAGCGTCGCCAACCTCAACTGGCGCAAGCTCGGCGAACTGCAACAACGCGCACCTATTGTGCCGCTGTACAGTAGCGACGAGTTGTACGGCGTGGTCTCGGCGGACGCTAAGCAACCGTTCGATGTGCGCGAAGTGATCGCGCGTCTGGTCGACGGTTCGGTGTTCGATGAATTCAAAGCGCTGTTCGGGACCACGCTGGTGTGCGGCTTTGCCCACTTGCACGGCTACCCGATCGCGATCCTCGCCAACAACGGCATCCTGTTCGCGGAAGCTGCGCAGAAAGGCGCGCACTTTATCGAACTGGCCTGCCAGCGCGGCATCCCGTTGCTGTTCCTGCAAAACATCACCGGCTTCATGGTCGGCCAGAAATACGAGGCCGGCGGTATCGCCAAGCATGGCGCGAAACTGGTGACCGCCGTGGCCTGCGCCAAAGTGCCGAAGTTCACCGTGATCATCGGTGGCAGTTTTGGTGCCGGTAACTACGGCATGTGCGGTCGGGCTTACGACCCGCGCTTCCTGTGGATGTGGCCAAACGCACGCATTGGTGTGATGGGCGCTGAGCAGGCTGCCGGGGTGTTGGTGCAGGTCAAGCGCGAGCAGGCCGAGCGCAGTGGCCAGGGCTTCAGCGCCGAGCAAGAAGCGGAGATCAAGCAACCGATCCTCGATCAATACGAAGAACAGGGTCACCCCTACTACTCCAGCGCACGGCTATGGGACGACGGCGTCATCGACCCGGCACAAACCCGCGATGTGTTGGCCCTGGCCTTGTCCGCGTCGTTGAACGCGCCTATCGAACCGAGCCGCTTCGGCGTGTTCCGGATGTGATCGGGAGAAAACCATGAGCGACTTCAATACCCTCGAACTGCTGACCGACCCACGGGGTTTCGCCACCCTGTGGCTCAGCCGTGAAGAAAAGAACAACGCGTTCAATGCGCAAATGATCCGCGAACTGATCCTCGCGCTGGACGCCGTGGCGAGCGACACCAGCCTGCGCTTTTTGCTGGTGCGCGGACGCGGCAAACATTTCAGCGCTGGCGCGGACCTGGCGTGGATGCAGCAATCAGCCGAACTCGATTACGGCACCAACCTCGACGACGCCCGGGAACTGGCGGAGTTGATGTACAACCTCGCCAAGTTGAAAGTCCCGACCCTGGCCGTGGTGCAAGGCGCGGCCTTCGGCGGTGCGCTGGGCCTGATCAGTTGCTGCGACATGGCCATTGGCGCCGACGACGCGCAGTTCTGCCTGTCGGAAGTGCGCATCGGCCTGGCGCCAGCGGTGATCAGCCCGTTCGTGGTGCAGGCCATCGGTGAACGCGCGGCACGCCGTTATGCGCTGACCGCCGAACGTTTCGGCGGGCAACGGGCGCGGGAAATCGGTTTGTTGTCGGAAAGCTATCCGGCCGCCGAGCTGGAGCAAAAGGTCGACCAGTGGATCGACAACCTGCTGCTCAACAGCCCCGCCGCCATGCGCGTCAGCAAAGACTTGTTGCGTGAAGTCAGCCATGGCGCGTTGACCCCGGCACTACGCCGCTACACCGAAAACGCCATCGCCCGCATCCGCGTCAGCCCCGAAGGTCAGGAAGGCTTGCGCGCCTTTTTGCAAAAGCGTCCGCCGAGCTGGCAAGCCCCCACCACCAAGGAGCCGCGTTGATGAGCGCACCTGTTCTCACCACCCTGCTGGTGGCCAACCGTGGCGAAATCGCCTGCCGCGTCATGCGCACCGCCAAAGCCCTGGGCCTGACCACCGTGGCCGTGCACAGCGCTACTGATCGTGAAGCGCGACACAGCCGCGAAGCGGATATCCGCGTCGACCTCGGTGGCAGCAAAGCCGCCGACAGTTACCTGCAAATCGACAAACTGATTGCGGCAGCCAAGGCCAGCGGCGCTCAGGCGATCCATCCGGGTTACGGCTTTTTGTCGGAGAACGCCGGGTTCGCCCGCGCGATTGAAGACGCCGGTCTGATCTTCCTCGGCCCGCCCGCCTCAGCCATTGACGCCATGGGCAGCAAATCCGCCGCCAAAGCGCTGATGGAAACTGCCGGTGTGCCGTTAGTGCCGGGTTATCACGGTGAAGCTCAGGACTTCGACACCTTCCGCGATGCCTGTGAGCGCATCGGCTATCCAGTGCTGCTCAAGGCCACCGCCGGCGGTGGCGGCAAAGGCATGAAAGTGGTCGAGGACGTCAGCCAGTTGGCCGAAGCCCTGGCTTCGGCCCAGCGAGAAGCGAAATCCTCGTTTGGCGATTCACGGATGCTGGTGGAGAAGTACCTGCTCAAACCGCGCCACGTGGAAATCCAGGTCTTTGCCGATCAGCATGGCAATTGCCTGTACCTGAATGAACGTGACTGCTCGATCCAGCGTCGCCACCAGAAAGTCGTCGAAGAAGCACCCGCGCCAGGCTTGAGCCCGGAGCTGCGTCGTGCCATGGGCGAAGCCGCTGTTCGCTCGGCACAAGCCATCGGTTATGTCGGTGCCGGCACCGTGGAGTTCTTGCTGGATTCGCGCGGCGAATTCTTCTTTATGGAAATGAACACGCGCCTGCAGGTTGAGCACCCGGTCACCGAAGCCATCACTGGCCTGGACCTGGTGGCCTGGCAGATTCGCGTGGCCCGTGGCGAAGCGCTGCCGATGACCCAGGCCGAAGTGCCGCTGATCGGTCACGCGATTGAAGTGCGACTGTACGCAGAGGACCCGGCCAATGATTTCCTGCCGGCCACCGGTCGCCTGGAGCTGTATCGTGAATCAGCCGAAGGCCCGGGACGCAGGGTCGACAGCGGTGTTGAAGAAGGCGACGAAATTTCACCGTTCTATGACCCGATGCTGGGCAAGTTGATTGCCTGGGGCGAAGACCGTGAACAGGCGCGCCTGCGGTTGCTGAGCATGCTCGATGAGTTTGCGATTGGCGGACTCAAGACCAACATCAACTTCCTGCGCCGGATCATCGCGCACCCTGCGTTTGCTGCTGCAGAACTGGACACCGGGTTTATCCCGCGTTTTCAGGAGCAATTGTTGCCAGCGCCTTCGGACCTCAGCGACGCGTTTTGGCAGGCTGCCGCTCAGGCGGTTGCCCAGAGTCAGCCAGACTCACCGCGTGCGGATGACGTGAGTTCGCCATGGGCTATCGGCAATGGTTTCCGTGCCGGTTTGCCGAAAGAAATCACCCTGCACTTGAGCTGCGAAGGCCAGGACCGCGCGCTAACCTTGGGCGACATCCGCACAGCCCACCTTCAAGGTGAGCAATTGCTGACTGAGTACAACGGCGTACGCCGCCAGCACCGGGCAATCCGTCGTGGTGACCATGTCTATCTGCAATGGGAAGGTGAACTGCGCCGCATCGAGTCCTACGACCCGATCAGCGCCGTCGAAGCCAGCCACAGCCATCATGGTGGGCTTACCGCGCCGATGAACGGCAGCATCGTGCGAGTGCTGGTGGAGGCCGGGCAAACGGTCGAAGCCGGGGCACAATTGGTGGTGTTGGAAGCGATGAAAATGGAACACAGCATTCGCGCGCCCCACGCGGGCGTGATCAAGGCCTTGTATTGCCAGGAAGGCGAAATGGTCAGCGAAGGCAGTGCGTTGGTCGAGCTGGAAGAAGCGTGAAATGAAGATCGGTCCTACATTTTACGAGGACCGATCTGATTAGAATTTGGCCGTTGCCTGAACCACTACCCCGAGAATTCGACATTCATCGGTGTAAAGGGCCTTCGGATACGTCGGATTGAGCGGGACCAGGTAACGCTGCCCGCCCTCTTCGATCAGTTTGCGAAAAGTCGCCTCGGTGCTGTCCGACCACTGCGCGATCACCAGCTTTCCAGGCTCCGGCACAATGGCCGGGTCCACCAGAATCATCATACCCTCGGCGATGCTCACGCCTGTGGGTGCGGTCATCGCATCCCCCACCACCACCAGCCAGAAAGCCGCGCCCTGCGCGTGGTAATCCGTCAGCTCGAAACGCGGTTTGCCGTAGACCGATAACTCACCGTCACGCACTTGCGCGGGCTCACGCCAGTCACTGACCGGGTAACGGAAGTACGGGTTGTACTTGTGGGCCAGGCAAGGCTCGTCGTCCTGCAAGACCAGACGCTCGCGAATCACCGTCGCCACTTCCAGAAAATCCATCCCGAGCGCGCGCAAGACACGATTCATGTCTTCGATGCTCGGCTGACGGCGCTTATTCAGCCAGTGACCCACGCCACCCTGGGACATCCCGAGGCGGTCGGCGAGGACCTCTTGAGTGACTTTGAGGTCACTCATCTTGGCTTTGACTAACTCAATCCATTTATCCATGTGCGGCACGATACGTGGGGTACTCCGACCAACAAAACACAAATTGTAGTATTTAAATTCCAGTCACAAATACAGTTCGTACTAGGATGGATTTACGGATCTGAATCTATCACGGAGCTTGCCATCGTCATGACGTTACCCAGCAATGACCTGCCAGATATGCAAATCGATACCACCCTGACCTCGCCAAAAGGCAATGCCGCCGCACAGCGAGCGCTGGATTATTACTTGAAACCAACTGTGTCCGAACCCGCTGCTGTGGAGCGGTTTTTTGACGTGAACCCGGACATCAGCGCAGAAGAGGCGCTGGTTCATGCCTCGGATTTGTTGCGATGCGCTGCGGCGACGGCACATGAATCAGCCAGTAACCTGCACGGTGCGAGCCGCGACCTGGCCTTTTCGACGGTGCACATGATCGACATGGCCAAGGCGATGATCGATCGGTCTTTGCAAGGGCATCAGAACGTGTGAAGCGGACGTGCTTTCAGGGAGGACAGGAAAGAATTTTCCAATCGTGCAAATAAAATCATTTGACTTGCAAACGAGAATGATTATTATTGCATGCAGCTGGTCGCGAGATCAGTCGATTGTCCAAGTGACCTTAGGTCGGTCTCCTGGACTATCTCCTCATCAGGCTAATCACGGTTTTTGACCCGGCTTTTTGCCGGGTTTTTTTTGCCAGTTATTCTGGCTTTACCTTCAGGCTAATGAAGTCTTTTTGGTGCTGCAAATTCGATGGCGCGGATAATATCAAAAGAATATCAGTCGGCCAAAGAAGCCCCGGTAGCATTGGGCCAAACTAATGTACAAATAGCACTTGAGAATCAATCGCACAGTCTCTAAGCTGCGCCTGCGTCATGGAGGACGCCCCCCTCTGCAACCCGCAATTTCTCCTGGTTTTCCTTCGGTAAGCCGTCACGCTTTCGACGTCACTCTTGGCTGAACTACCTGTGACTCCTCACTCACTGTCGAGGTGACCATCGTCGCTATAATCGACTTCAGCGCCAACTGCCCCACTGGCTGACCCTGACTGTCTGTGACCACCAATTCATCAAGCCCCGCCTCAACCAGTTTTTTGACTGCTGACTCCAATGATGTCCCCATGGGTACGGCCAACGTCGCTCCGACTTTCACCTGAACAATGGGCCGCATGATTGCCTCGACGCCGATCACCCGCCCCCGATTCACTTCTTTGACGAAGTTGGCAATGTAATCATCGGCAGGATTCATGACGATTTCCTGTCGGGTGCCTTGTTGCACCACCTCGCCATCACGCAAGATTGCGATGCGATCACCAATGCGCAGTGCCTCATCAAGATCATGGGTAATGAATACGATGGTCTTCTTGATCTCTTTTTGCAGGTCCAGCAGCACCGACTGCATGTCCATGCGGATTAGCGGATCCAGGGCCGAGAACGCTTCATCCATCAACAGAATCGGCGCATCACTGGCCAATGCCCGGGCCAGGCCGACGCGCTGCTGCATGCCTCCGGACAGCTGATTGGGATAGTGACTCGCATACCCCTGAAGACCTACCCGGTCCAACCAGCCTGTGGCGATCTCTACTTGCCTGTCACGGGACATTCCCTGGATCTCCAGCCCATAAACCGCATTGTCGAGCACGGTGCGGTTTGGCAGCAGCGCGAACTTCTGAAACACCATGGAAATTTTATGTCGGCGAAACTCTCGCAGATCATTCTGGCTCATCTTGAGCACATCCACGCCACCGACGATGACTTCGCCGGCGGTAGGTTCGATCAATCGGTTGATATGGCGGATCAAGGTCGACTTACCCGAACCGGAAAGCCCCATGATCACCTGAATCCCCCCGGACGGCATGCTGATATTGATGTCCTTCAACCCCAGCACATGACTGTGATTGCTCAACAGTTCAGCCTTGCTCATGCCCTGTTTGACCCGCTCGATACTGGCCTGCGCCTGGTAACCGAAGATCTTGTAGAGATGCCTGATTTCGATGCCGAAATCGTTGGTCAGATTAGTGGCCATGAACCCTCTCCAAATGCTTTTGCAGTCTTCGGCCATAGGCTTGGCTGACTCGGTCAAAGATCACCGCAATACCGACAATGGCCAGCCCGTTGAAAATGCCCAGGGTGAAATATTGATTGGAAATAGCCTTGAGCACCGGTTGGCCCAAGCCTTGAACCCCGATCATCGACGCGATGACCACCATGGCCAGCGCCATCATGATCGTCTGGTTGATGCCGGCCATGATCGAGGGCAACGCCAAGGGTAACTGGACGTTTTTCAGTTTCTGCCAACTGGACGAACCAAAGGCGTCGGCGCACTCCAGCATCTCGGCGTCAACGTGACGGATGCCGAGATTGGTCAAGCGGATCATCGGCGGCAAGGCGTAGATCACAACCGCTATCAGCCCCGCAACCTTGCCGATCCCCAGCAACATCACCACCGGAATCAAGTAGACAAAGCTCGGCAGGGTTTGCATCACATCCAGTACCGGGCTGACCAGGTTCTGCAGACGATTGGAGCGGGCCATCGCGATCCCGGTCGGCAAACCGATGACGACGGATATCACCGTGCAGACGAAGATCATCGACAGGGTTTTCATCGTGTCGGACCACATGTCCAGATACCCGATCGCCATCAGCGTGAACACGCACCCCAGGACGATTCTCCAACTGCGGCTGGCGAACCAGGCAATCAAGGCGACCAGCACGATGATGATCGGCCATGGCGTCGTGGTCATGAACCTTTCGGACTGATTGAGGAAAATCTGCAATGGCTGGAAAAAGGTTTCGAAGCTGTCGCCGTAGGTGCTGGTGAAGTTACGAAAGGCTCCATCGATGACCTTTTTCAAGGCCCGGAGTCTTTCGTCCTCCATGTGTGGAAAGCTGAGTAACCACTCCATGACATTCCCCTTTTGTAGAAGACCGTAAAAAGCCGGCAGGTCATTTCAATACGTGGGTGTTTTTATTTTTATCAAGGCGCGAGGTTCAATGCAGCGCGCTCAGGCGAGCTGCATCGACCCAAGTGGATTAAAGCGCAGCCTTGATCTTGCCGCTCGCTTCAGGGGTGACCCATTTAGTCCAGAGCGCTTCGTTGTTTTTCAGGAAATACTTGGCGCCCTCTTCACCGGTGGCCTGGTTGTCGGTCATCCAGGCAATCAGTTTGTTCACCGTCTCGTTGGACCAGGCGCGTTTGTTCAGGTACGCCATGACCGTTGGCGAGCGAGCGGCGAAGGATTTGGTGGTGAGGGTGTAGACCCGATCAATCGGCCAGCCATTCGGTTTTGGATCAGGACAGTCGGCGACAGTATTGCAACGCTTCCACTCCGCGGCATCGATCGGATGGCCATTGTCCAGTTTCACCATCGGGTACTTGCCCAATAAAGCGGTCGGTTCCCAATAAAACCCCAGCCAGGGCGCCTTGCGCTCGTAGGCCTTGGCGATGGAGCCATCCAGCGCGGCGGCCGAACCGGTGTCCACCAGCACGAAACCGGCCTTCTCGAAGTCGTATGCCTTATAGAACTGACTGGTGACCACAGTGCCGCCCCAACCTTGCGGGCCGTTGTAGATCGCGCCTTTTTTCTTGTCGTCAGGGGCCGGGAACAGTTCGGGATGCTTTTTCACATCCTCGAAGCTTTTGATGTCCGGATGGGCGTCGGCGATGTACTTCGGAATCCACCAACCTTGCGAGCCGCCGTCGGATAACGAGTTCGCCGCCTGGATCAGGTTGCCGCTCTGAATGCCGGTCCTGGCGACTTCCGGAACCAGGTCGATCCAGCCTTCGGGCGCTATGTCAGGCCGGCTCTTCTCGACCATGGAGGTGATGGTCGGAACCGTATCCCCAGTGACCAGATCGGCATTGCAACCATAACCCGCATTGAGAATCAGCTTGTCGACGTTGGCCATTACTTCAGCCGATTGCCAGTTCATATTGGCAATCGTCACATCACCACACTCGGAGGCTGACACCCAACCACTGAAGGCGACGATGCCGAGTGCAAGTCCCGTCTTCGAGAAAGACTTTAAATTCATAAACGCTAACCTCGATTGCGGCCGGAGTTAAGGAGGGCCAACTACCGCGTCATTGGACCTTCTTTCGTGTCAGCAGAATGGGCAAAGGGACTCATGGAATTGGCGACCGAGGCCGCTGCATCCAGCCCTGTTTTTATTGTTTTTTCAAATCCGCTGGCGAGCATGGCGTCGAGCCCCGCCGCCGTGACACCGCGATAACTGATGAGCGCCTGCAAGAGTTCGTCGACTGAGTGTCCATTGCCAATCAACTGGCTGGCTTGCACCACCACTGCATGGGAGGCGCGCTGGGCGATCGCCGGTGGCAAGCCGCTGCTCACGGCATGCTGAAACAGACTGCGAGCCAGCAACGCCGGGTAAGCAGGCCCTGTTCCCACCAATGCCGTCAGGTAGTTCAAATGACTTTCGCTGAAGACTTCATCGGCACCACCAAAGGTTTCGAACAACCGCTGGGCGAGCGCTTTCTGTTCTTCGCTGACCTCTTGAGTAGCCAGCCAGGGCGTATAGGATTTGCCGATTTCGGCGGCGGCATTGGCCATGGCGCGAATCACCTGCCGACTGCCGGTACGCTGCGCTACGTCTTCCAGAGAAACGCCTGCCATCAAGGAAATCACCAACCGGTTTTCAGCAAAGATTTCCACCTCGGCAAACTGCTCGGGACGCACGGACACGATGACCACCTTACAGCGCGCCACCAGTTCCTGGTTGTCGCGCGTTACTGTCACCTGCGACCACTTGGCACTCGACAGCGGGTTGCTCGCGCTGCGGTTCGAAAGCACCAACGCAGCGGGCTGGACAAAAGCCTTGTCGAGCATCGCCAGGGCAATCGAACGGCCAAGCCATCCCGATCCACCGATAATGCCTATCGTGGGTTTTTCGTACATGTGAACCTGCCTTCGTCAGTCAGACGTTGCGATCAGTCTTGGGTAGACGATGAAACCTCATCCATCACATACCCATGGCGGGAGTAGAAGCGTTTCAATTCGCGCTCCAGGGGTTCCTGGCCGGTGAATATCTTCACGTACTCGGGAATCCGCCGCATTCGCTCCCCGATATCCTCTCGGGTGTTGGTGCTGATGTAGCCAATCTGTGTCAGGTAAATCGTCCGGGCCCGCACATCGGCACCCTCGTATGTGTAGTCGAAGCGCATGAACATCCGGATCAAGGCTTCGCGTCGGGCAATGTCGGCAACGCGGATATGCTCGGACACTTCAGCGGACTGCAAGGCCCAACTGCGCATGGCAAATTCGAATTGTGAATCGAACAGATCGGGGTTCAGCCAACAGTCGAAAACGTTAAGCATCGCTTCGGCAATGCTCTCGGCATAACACTCGGTCTGGGCGACCAGATTACCGGTGTTCTTCACCCGCCAGCGCTCGATCAGAGCGGCGAGCAGCTCTTCGCGGTCCTTGAAAAACCAGTAAAAGCTGGTTCTCGACAACCCCAGCTTTTTCGCCAGCGGCATCACCCGCACCGTGTCGACCCCGCACTCGGTCAGGCTTTCATAGGCTGCATCGAGCCACCCTTCCAGTGACCCTCTCCAGCCGGTTTCTACTGCTTTGGTTTGTTCGTTCATGGCTCGATCCTAGTCGCTGAAACAACGCCACGCAAGCAAAATGTACACCTGTGTCCACAGTGTTGACACAGGTGTACATTTCACCCTAACGTAATTTCAACGTAGGTCCTTGCCCTCTTTCGGAGAGTCTTGACGATGCTGAATGATCCGCTCCTCCAGCCCTATCAGTTGAAGCACCTGACTTTGCGAAACCGCATCATGACCACCGCCCACGAACCGGCTTATCCCGTGGACGGCATGCCCAAGGAGCTCTATCGCGCCTACCACGTAGAACGGGCGAAGGCCGGCGTGGCCTTGACCATGACTGCCGGGTCCGCTGCCGTTTCCCGAGACAGCCCGCCGGTGTTCAACAACATTCTGGCCTACAAGGATGAGGTGGTCGGCTGGATGCGCGACCTGAGCGACGCCTGCCACGAACATGGCGCGGCCGTCATGATCCAGTTGACGCACCTGGGCCGGCGCACGCGTTGGGACAAGGGCGACTGGCTGCCCGTGGTGTCACCCTCATTCGAGCGCGAAGCCTCCCATCGCTCCTTCCCGAAGAAGATGGAAGACTGGGATGTGGAACGCATCATCAAGGACTATGCCGACGCTGCCGAACGGATGAAGTTTGCGGGCCTGGACGGCATCGAACTGCAAGCCTACGGGCATCTGATGGATCAATTCTGGTCGCCACTGACCAACGACCTCGATGCCCCGTATGGCGGTTCCATCGATAACCGGCTGCGCTTTACCTTCGACATCCTCAGCGCCATTCGCCAGCGCGTCGGCCACGAGTTCATCGTCGGCGTGCGCTATACAGGCGACGAGTTAATGCCCGGCGGGCTGACCGCGGCCGACGGCCTGGACATCTCCAGGCGCTTGAAAGACAGCGGCATGGTGGACTTTCTCAACGTTGTCCGCGGCCACATCGACACCGACGCGGGATTGACCGACCTGATTCCGATCCAGGGCATGCGTAATTCACCGCACCTGGACTTCGCGGGAGAGATTCGCGCCGCCACCGACTTCCCGACCTTTCACGCGGCGAAGATTCCGGACGTGGCCACCGCTCGCCATGCCATCGCCTCGGGCAAGATCGACATGGTCGGCATGACTCGCGCGCACATGACCGATCCGCATATCGTGCGCAAGATTATCGAGGGTCGCGAAGAAGATATTCGCCCCTGTGTCGGCGCCAACTATTGCCTGGACCGGATCTATCAGGGCGGTGCTGCCTATTGCATTCACAACCCGGCCACCGGCCGTGAAACCAGCATGCCCCATGACATTCCCAAGGCGGCGAGCAAACGCAAGATTGTGATTGTCGGGGCCGGTGTCGCCGGGCTGGAAGCGGCGCGAGTGGCGGCCGAACGCGGCCATGAGGTGGTGGTGTTCGAAGCCGCCAACCAGGCCGGCGGTCAGGTTCGGCTCACCGCGCAATCGGAACGCCGGCGGGAAATGATCAGCATCGTCGAGTGGCGCATGGCCCAGTGCCTGGCGCGCGGCGTCAGCTTTCGTTTCAATACATGGGCCGAGGCCAGCACCATCCACGACGAAAACCCGGACGTGGTGATCATCGCCACCGGCGGCCTGCCCCATACCGAAATTCTCTCGGCTGGCAATGAGCTGGTGGTCTCTACCTGGGACATTATTGCCGGAGATGTGAAACCCGGGCGCAATGTCCTGCTGTTCGACGACGCCGGTGATCATGCGGCGCTGCAGGCTGCCGAGTTCATCGCCAGAAGTGGCGCAAAAGTCGAGATCATGACGCCGGACCGGACCTTCGCGCCGGAAGTCATGGCGATGAATCTGGTGCCCTACATGCGCTCGCTGCAAGCATTGGATACCACCTTCACCGTCACCTACCGGCTGCTCGCCGTCGAGCGCGAGGGTCAGGATTTGCTGGCCACGATCGACAGCGATTACGGCAGTGCGCGCAAAGTTCGACGCGTCGATCAAGTGGTGGTCAACCACGGCACCCGACCGCTGGACGATCTGTATTTCGAATTGAAATCCGCTTCCAGCAACGGCGGTGTGGTCGAACATCAGGACCTGATCGTCGGCAACCCACAACAGGTTGTGACCAACCCGGACGGCAGATTTCAGTTATTTCGCATCGGCGACGCGGTGGCTGCGCGCAACACCCACGCCGCGATCTACGATGCCTTGAGACTGGTCAAGGACTTGTAAACGAACTCAGGTGAAAAACATGCAAAGCGATGAAACACCCTCGTGGAGCATTGCCGGGAAAAACGGCATCCAGGGACCGGTCGAAGGCTCTATTTATTACTCGTCCTCAATGGATGACTGGTTGCCGACAAAGGCTGCAGGCTTCTGGTTCAAACCGCTGTTTGAGGACAGCGAGCGCGGAGAAAAAACCCTGTTGATGAAAGTCGACCCTGGCGCCCATGTCGCCAGCCATACCCATGAAGGGGAGTTGGAGCAACTGTTCGTACTCCAAGGCTCATTCTACGATCAGAACCGAACACTGAACGTCGGCGACTACTGTTGCCGCGCACCGAACGCGGCACACAGCGCGGGCTCGGTGCAGGGGGCCATCCTGATGGTGATCTATACGCGCCGATGAAGGTTTCACTTCACCGCAGGGCGATGTTCGGGGTGAATGGCGCAACGGTAGCCGTCCAGCAATCCAGCCCTCCCCAGGAACCATGCGCCAATCCACAGCCCGGATTCTGAGGAAAAACAATGGCGACCTATAGGACTTGGCGATTTTTTCCAGCCGCCTGATCCTTTCCAACGTGTAAAGTAGCAGCCATAAAAATCATATTCAGGAACCGACTATGAGCGTGGCCAAATCTTCCTTCGACATCAGCGCAAACTTTGACAGCGGCAACATTGAAGTGCTGGATATCAGCAATCCGCTTCAAGCGTTGCTGGCGATCAAACCCGACACTCGCAGCCAGCATTTTCAATGGTTCCACTTCAAGGCCAGCGGCCTGCACGTCGGTCAGGAACATTGGTTTCGCCTGAACAACGCCAGCAAGTCCTCATACAACAAAGCCTGGGACGGTTATCAGGCCGTTGCATCCTACGATCACGTCAACTGGTTCCGCGTACCCACCATTTTTGAAGGCGACTGCCTGCGCTTCAGCCTCGAAGCCACCGCCACTCACGCCTGGTTTGCTTATTTCGAACCTTACGGTCGTGGCCGTCACGACTGGCTGATCGAACAGGCACTGACCAAGGCCGGCACCGAGCTGCTGGCCATGGGCAAGAGTGTTGAAGGTCGAGACATCCAGCTGCTGCGTAAGGGCACGGGTGCCGAAGGTCGGCGCAAAGTCTGGATGATCGCTCAGCAACACCCCGGCGAACACATGGCCGAGTGGTTCATGGAAGGCGTGATCGAACGCCTGGAAAAACACGACGACCCAGTGTTGAACAAACTGCTGGCCAGCGCCGACCTGTACCTGATCCCGAACATGAACCCGGACGGAGCCTTCCTTGGTCATCTGCGCACCAACGCCATGGGCCAAGACCTGAACCGCGCCTGGCAGAGCGCCAGCCAGGACCTCAGCCCGGAAGTGCTGTTCGCTCAACAGCAGATGGAAAAATATGGCGTCGACCTGTTCCTCGACGTCCACGGCGATGAAGAAATCCCTTATGTGTTCACCGCCGGCTGCGAAGGCAATCCAGGCTATACGCCCCGAATCGAAAAACTCGAAGAGCATTTCCGCAGCCATCTGAAACACCTGACCAAGGATTTCCAGACCAAGCACGGCTACACCCGCGACGAACCGGGAAAAGCCAACATGACCCTGGCCTGCAACAGCGTCGGTCAGAAATTCGACTGCCTGTCGTTGACCCTGGAGATGCCGTTCAAGGACAACAACGATGCACCGAATGCGCTCACGGGCTGGTCCGGCAAGCGCTCGAAGCAATTGGGCAAAGACGTGTTGACCACCATCACCGACATGGTCGACACCCTGCGCTGATCGCCCGACCCCTGTAGCAGCTGCCGAAGGCTGCGTCCGGCTGCGAAGCAGTCGTCATCAAAAACACCGCGGTCGATCTGAAACACCGCGGTGTTCGTTTTTACGACTGCTGTGCAGCCGGACGCAGCCTTCGGCAGCTGCTACATGAGCCAAACGCAGGCTTCGCCAGCTGCTACGAGGTCAGCCGCGATCCTTGCCGCGCAACATGCTGTCCAGCACATCATCACGCCGCACCCAACCGTGAAACAACGCCGCCGCCAAGTGCAGCAGTACGGTGAGAAACAGCAGATACGCCAGATACCCATGCGCCTTGCGCAGGAACGCAAACACCTGTGCATTGGCCGGCAGGATCGACGGCAACTGGATCGAATTGCCAAGCATCACCGGGTCACCCGCCGCCGAAATCATTGCCCAACCGAGCAACGGCAATACCAACATCAAGACGTACAGCAACACGTGCGAGGCCTTGGCCGCCAGTACCTGCCAACCCGGTAGATCCGCCGGCAACGGTGGCTGTTGCGTGGAAAAGCGCACGAACAAACGCACGATCACCAGCAGCAAAATCGCAACGCCCAACGGCTTGTGCAGATGAATCAACCACTCATGACGCTCGGACACCGAGGCCACCATCCCCGCGCCGATAAACAGCATTGCAATGATCATCAGCGCCATCAGCCAATGCAGCAGCCGCGCCAACGGCGCGAAATGGTTCGGTTGAGCGCTCATTGTTGAGCCTCCTGTTTAGCGGCGGGCAACTGACTGACTTCACTGGTGCGGCGCAAGTAGGAATTGGCGTAACCGGCTGAACGAGCAGCGAGCAACGGGTCGTTGGAACCTTCGATACCGCTGGGCAGCACGAGCGGATCGTAGTTGATGTCGCGGCACTCGCCATTGAGTTGTGGCTGCGTACTTTCAAGGACCAAGGTGCCGGCATTCAGGACTTTGCGACCCTCGGGCCAGGCCTTGCTGGCGTCGTCGACCGGATCCTCCGGGTTTGCCAGCGTGATCCTCAACTGCCAACGCAGCGGCCCGGCCGACAAGCGCTGAACCAGGTCTTTCTCAAGAAAATCACTGCCTTCAGGCGCTGTGGCACCCGCCGCATCCTGCGCCACTGGCACCATGTTCCAACGTACTGCCTGGCGTTGACCGGCCGCGTTCACCAGGTAAAACGCGTTGACGCTGTTGTAAGTCTCCGTCGCATAACTGGCCGACGGTTTGGCGGTTTTGATCCAGGCCAGGAACGGCGCAGATTCCGGATGAGAACCGAAGAATGCCGGGACCGCCGTCGGGTTGGGTTTACCGGTGGCAGGATCCGGTGACTGGGCTTGCTGAAATTGATAGAACGCCTCAGGGGTGCCCACCGGGAACACCGGCATGCTGTTCATCCCGGTGCGCCACTGCTGACCGTTTGCCTGGGTGAAACGCAACGCCATGCTGCGAATCGGTACGGCGCTGTCCGGTGCGTAAGGGTTGCCGGCGGGCAGTGCGAATCGCCCGACCACCGGGGTCCGTGCTTCACCGAACACCTGCGCACGGGAATAACTGCGTGCTTCAGCGGTGCTTTCGAAATGGCCGATCACGCACACACCTTTGGCGTGGTTACGGCGGAAACCCGGGTGTACGCCGTTGTTCTTTTCCAGCACGTTGATCAGCACTTTTGGCGTCAGTCGCTGTGGGTCGAGTGTGCCGTTGACGTAGGCAAAGGCACCGGCCAGCGCGGCGACCACCACCGCAATGCCAGTCAAACGCAGCGTCAGGCTTGCGGCACTCAGCGGTGGCCGGGTGGGCGGTGATGAGCGATCTACCATGAATAACTCCAGGGCCATCGGCCACAAGTGAGAAGAATCAAGCAGACGTACCCCACCGTGCTTTATTCCATCGCCCGGTGTTTATTTTTTCAGGCGTGGAATAACCTCGAATGCCGGGCGTCTTCCTAGTCCAAAGCGTAGTGACTAGTCAGAAACACATGAACGATATCGACGAACAACTCAGAGAAATCATTCCCAGGTTGCGGCGTTTCGCCGTTTCACTGACGCGCAATCCCAGCAGCGCCGACGATCTGGTGCAGTCGAGCCTGGAGCGAGCGCTGTCGAGTTGGGGTGACAAACGCCCAGGGGGTGACTTGCGCGCCTGGTTGTTTTCGATTCTGTATCGGCAGTTTCTGGATGCCCATCGCCGCACCCGGCGTTATGCGCGAATGCTCGAATTCTTTACCGGGCGCGACGACGCACAGCCGTCGGTCGAACGCACGGTGATTGCCCAATCGACGCTGCACGCCTTCGATCAACTCACCACCGAACAGCGCGCGCTGCTGCTCTGGGTGTCGGTGGAAGGTTTGAGTTATAAAGAGGTCGCCGAGATTCTCGACGTCCCTACCGGCACCGTGATGTCCCGCCTGTCCCGCGCCCGCCAGGCCTTGCGCCAGCTCAGCGACGGCGAAATCACCAGCCCTTCTTTGCGGATACTCAAATGATCAGCATGCCCCCAAGCGAGCGTGACCTGCACGGTTACGTCGATCACCAACTCGACGACGCCGACCGACGTCTGGTCGAGACCTATCTGGCCAGCAACCCGCAAATGGCCGCGCAAGTGCGCGCCTGGCAGCACGACGCCCAACAATTGCGGGCAGCCCTGAGCGGAGCCCTGCAACAACCCCTCAATCAGGAGCTTGACCCGGCGCTGATTCGCCAGCGCCTTAAACACCAATCCCGTCGTCATCTGGCCAGCGCTGCCGTGCTGTTGATCGCCGTCAGTGTCGGTGGGTTGAGCGGCTGGCAAGCGCGCGAGATGACCCTGCCCGGCGCCCCGCCGCCGATGACCGATGCCATACAGGCTTATCGCCTGATCGCCCAGCAAGGCATCCTGCCGGCCGACTACAAAGTCAGCGCCGACGGCGACATGCAAGGGTGGCTCGACCGTTATTTCACCCGCGCCAATCGCCTGCCGGACCTGTCGGGCGCGGGCTTCAAACCGGTCAGCGGCCGTTTACTCAGCACCGAACAAGGGCCGGCGGCGATGGTGGTTTATGAAGATCAGGGCGGGCACAAGATCAGCTTCTACGTGCGCCCACCGGGACCGAAAAACAACTTGCTGCCACGGGGAAGTCGCAGCGATGGCGAGTTGCAGGCCGAGTACTGGTCCGGCAGCGGCTACAACTATGCGATGGTCAGCCCGAGCGACACGCCGGCGGCGCAGATGCTCAAGCAAACCGCACAGTTTTGATCACCCACAACCCCTTGTGGGAGCGGGCTTGCTCGCGAAAGCGGTGTATCAGTCGGTTTGATGTGTCTGACACATCGCCTTCGCGAGCAAGCCAGCTCCCACAGGGGATCTGTTGTGTCTTGGCGATTGTGTTCAGCCTTGCCCAAACACCTGCGAAGGCCGGCAGCCCGATCAAACCTGCTTTGTCCGTCGACACGACTAGAAGGAAAACTACCCATCTGGTTACACTACGCCGCCGCTGCTGCTCGGGGGAGCCGGCCTGACGATTTCTGGATGTTATGACCATGGCCGCTCGACCGCCCAACCGTTCGCGACTGACATCACGCTTGCCTTCCTTGCGCAGCCTTTTGCGCAAAGCGCTTGCGGCGCCGGCCAGCGGCATCTCGGCGGGCAAAGTCGTCCACGATTACTTCCGTCAAAAGGCCCATGCCCAGGGCTACACCCTCAGCCACAGCCAGCAGCGAGTGATCGACTGCATGGCGCAGCACGCCACCGCACTGCTCGGCGAGTCGGCGAAAACGCTCCCCGGTCTTTACCTGCATGGCGCGGTTGGACGCGGCAAGAGCTGGTTGCTCGACGGCTTCTTCCAGGCGATCCCGATCGAGAAAAAACAGCGGCTGCACTTCCACGAGTTCTTTGCCCGGTTGCATCAGGGCATGTTCACCCATCGCGATCAACCCGATGCGCTGGCAGTCACCCTCGATGAACTGCTGAGCGATTGCCAGGTGTTGTGTTTCGACGAGTTTCACGTCCATGACATCGGCGATGCGATGCTCATCACGCGGTTGTTCAAGGCGCTGTTCCGTCGCGGCATTCTGCTGATGGTGACGTCCAACTATCCGCCGGAAGGGTTGTTACCCAACCCGCTCTACCACGCGCGTTTCAAACCGGTCATCGAGTTGATCCATGCCCGCATGCACGTGATGGAGGTCGGCGGCCCGCATGACTACCGCAGTCAGGTGAGAACGCATGCGCAGCAGGTGTTTACTCAAGGGCGCTATGTCTGGCCGGGTAGCGTGACGCAACGCCAGGCGTTGAACCTGCCCGAACGCGACGCCCTGCCGTTGCAACTGCCGGTCGGCACCCGGCATTTTCAAGCGCGGCACTGTGAAGCAAGGACCATTGGCTTCACCTTTGGCGATCTGTGCGATCACCCCACGGCGGTCATGGATTATCTGGAGCTGTGCCGGCGCTTCGATCACTGGATCATTGACGAACTGCCCAACCTGGCCGACTGTTCGATCGCCGCGCAGCAGCGTTTTATCAATTTGATCGACGTTTTATACGATCAGGACAAGCACCTGACACTGCTCGGCCAACAGTCGTTGCGTGAAAGCCTGGGTGGCGATGCCATCGATCTGGCGCGTACGCGCAGCCGTTTGGGGCAGTTGCTGGAGGTACGCGTACCCACCTGACAGGCGAGTCTGCTTTACCGCTATCATGTCGCCCATTTCCAGGCCCCTGCGCCTTCCCTTGATCAAAAGCGAACTCGCTCATGGATACCCTCGCCCAACTGCGCGCCGGCCAATTGACTGGCATCACCCGCCTGGACCTGGCTTGCGGCCTGACAGAATTCCCCCGGGAAATCTTCGACCTGGCAGACTCGCTGGAAGTGCTCAACCTCAGCGGCAACGCCTTGCGCAGCCTGCCGGATGACCTCCATCGCCTGACCCGCTTACGGGTGCTGTTCTGTTCGGACAACCTGTTCACCGAACTGCCTGCGTGCCTGGGCCAATGCGCCGCGTTGACGATGATCGGTTTCAAGGCCAATGCCATCGAAACCGTCCCTGCTGCCGCGCTGCCGCCGTTGCTGCGCTGGTTGATCCTGACCGACAACCGCATCACCGAACTGCCAACCGAACTGGGCGACCGACCGTACCTGCAAAAACTCATGCTCGCCGGCAACCGCTTGCAGCGCCTGCCCCGCAGCCTGAGTCAGTGCCATCGGCTCGAACTGATTCGCATCGCCGCCAATCAGCTCAGTGAACTGCCCGAATGGCTGCTGGCCTTGCCCAGCCTGACTTGGCTGGCGTATGCCGGTAACCCGCTGGAAACCGAAGCCGATGCGGCTGCACTGGAAGCCACGGCCCAGATTCCCTGGGATCAATTGCGTCTGGAGCAGCAACTGGGCGAAGGCGCTTCGGGGGTGATTCATCGGGCCACATGGCAACAACCGGGGCAACCGGCCATGCCGGTCGCGGTCAAGCTCTACAAGGGCGAAATGACCAGCGACGGTTCACCCCTGCACGAAATGAACGCCTGCATCACCGCCGGTCTTCACCCTAACCTGATCCGGGTCGAAGGCCGAATCGTCGATCATCCCGACCAGCAAGCCGGGCTAGTCATGCAATTGATCGATCCGAGTTATCGCAACCTGGCCGCGCTGCCGAGCCTGGCCTCCTGCACCCGCGACATCTACACCGATGACACCCGTTTCAGCGCGGGCGTGGCATTGCGCATTGCCCATGGCGTCGCCTCGGTGGCCAAACACTTGCACCGCCAAGGCATTACCCACGGCGACCTCTATGGCCACAATATTCTGTGGAACGAGCACGGTGATTGCCTGCTGGGGGATTTTGGCGCGGCGTCTTTCCACGCAACCTGCGACAGCCCTGAAAGCCGAGCGCTGCAACGGATCGAGGTGCGGGCATTTGGTGTGTTGCTGGGGGAATTGCTGGAACGTATCGACTCGGGGCTGAGCGATGTTGCGCGCGAGGAGCTGGAAGTGTTGCAGGAGCGTTGCTGTCAGCCAGAGGTATTGAAGCGACCGGGGTTTAGCGAGATTGTGCGGGAGCTGCAAGATCGGTGACCGCTGCGCGGCCATTCGCTGGCAAGTCGAATCGTCGCACCGCAGCTCCTACATTCAACTGTAGGAGCTGCGGTGCGACGATTCGACTTGCCAGCGAAGGCGGTCTGTCAGACGACAAATTCGTCCCAGCTGGAATGCTTAACCCGCCAGACCCACAAACATATCCTGCACATCATCATGGTTGTCGAGGCCTTCCAGGAACGCTTCGACTTCAGCCATTTGTTCATCGCTCAAACCGCTGACCGGGTTCTTCGGCTGATAACCCAGTTTCGCCGCCAACACGGTGAAACCTTGCTCTGGCAGTGCTTTTTGCACCGCATCCAGGTCCGCTGGCTCGGTCAGGAACAGGGTTGTGCCCTCTTCTTCACCTGGCTCGAAATCCTGGGCGCCGGCTTCAATGGCGGCCATTTCCGGATCGGCGTCCGGGCTGTCCGGGGACGCCTCGATCATGCCGACATGGTTGAAGTCCCACGACACCGAACCCGAAGCGCCCAATTGGCCCTTACGGAACGCCACGCGGATTTCAGCCACGGTGCGGTTGATGTTGTCGGTCACGCATTCAACGATCAGCGGCACTTGGTGCGGTGCGAAGCCTTCGTAAGTCACGCGATGGTATTGCACGGTTTCGCCCAACAGGCCCGCGCCTTTCTTGATCGCACGATCGAGGGTTTCCTTGGGCATCGAGGCTTTCTTGGCCTGTTCAACCACAAGTCGCAGGTGTGCGTTGGTGGCGGTATCGGCGCCGTTGCGCGCAGCAATGGTGATTTCTTTCACCAGTTTGCCGAAAATCTTGCCCTTGGCGTTGGATGCCGCTTCTTTGTGTTTAACCTTCCACTGTGCGCCCATTACTCACTCTCTTGATCTGTGGCGCCGAGACATCTATTGGCCGACGCGTTGCGCAAGTTTATACGGCCTAAAGTTGGCAATCGACCAAAAAATGCGGACTGACTCACCGGCCTCACGGATCGACATTTTCGCCAGTACTCGTAGGGCGATTCTGAAACGCCGATTTGCGGTGACTATTGAGGGGCGTGGTTTCGTACCCTTCGCGTCCGTACTCCATGGCAGAAGCGCGTTCGATGCACAACGACAAGGAAAGTCTCTACACCCTGACCCTCCTCGACAGCGGATTGAGCCTGCAGGTATTGCAGTTCAGTGGCGCTGAAGGCCTGAACCAGCCCTATCGATTCGACATTGAAGTGATTGGCCTGGTGCCGGCGATGAACCTCGCCCCCCTGCTGCAACAACCGGCTTATCTGAGCATGGGCGATTACACCGGCATTCACGGCATTGTTCATAGCGCCAGCCGTGAACATCGCGGCTTGCATCGCATCGGCTACAACCTGGTACTGGTGCCTTACGTTCAAAACCTCGATCGTCACCGTTGCCGTCGGGTGTTTCATCGCCTCAGCGTGCCGGCAATCCTGCGTCAATTGTTCCAGGAACATGCGCTGCCTGAGGCCAGCTATCGCCTGGAACTGGCCTCCGTGCACTACCCGCCCCGGCCGTTTTGCATTCAATACGAAGAGACCGACCTGACGCTGATGCAGCGACTCTGCGAGGAAGAAGGCATCCACTTTCACTTCGAACATCGGCAAGACGGGCATGTGATGGTGCTGGCCGATGACACTCAGAAATTCCCCGGGGAGCCGCTGTTGCTGCCCTTTCAGGCCGATACCAGTCACGAGACTTTGTTGCCAGTCATCCATGAGCTGTTCCAACGTCATGACGCGCTCGCCCGACCTGAACGCCGAATCGCCCACAATCGCTGCCCTCAAGCCACTGGTGACGGCGCAGCCAACCACACCTTCGCCAAATCATCCGTTTCGACCACACGCCCCATCCCCGAGCAGGCACACCGCGAGCAGCTCAGTCGTCGGGGACTGGAGCGGTTGCGCTGCCATCATCGGCAGATTGAAGGTCGAAGCAATCAAGCTGACTTGCGCAGTGGAAGCATCGTACAAGTGGCGGAGCATCCACTTTCGGATTTCAACGATCAGTGGCTGATCACCGATGTTCAACACGAGGGGCAACAGCCTTCAATCCTCATCGACCAACGACCTCGGCGCTACAGCAACCGATTCACCGCCATTCCATGGTCAACGGAATTCAGGCCCGCACTGACACAGCCCCGGCCGAACATTCCGGGCTATCAGACAGCGTTAGTGCTGGGCGCGGTCGGGCAACCGGCAGCGCTGGATGAACACAATCGAATACACGTGCGGCTGTGGCCAACACTGGAAGATGACGCGGATAAATCCACCGGCCTATGGCTTCCCGTGGCCCTCGCCACGGCGGACGGTCGGATTGATCACTCCAGGCTGCCTATCGCCGGCACCGAGGTGCTCATCAGCTTTCTCGACAGCGACCCGGACCGCCCGGTGTTGTGTGCCGCCGCAGGCAGCCCGCCAAAGCCTCCAGCCGCTTACCCATCACGCCGTGATGGGCGTTTGTTGCTCGATTGGCTGATCAATCGCTAGCCCTTGTCAGCCTTGCCGGCCGCTGCGGCAAATTTGGCCAGACGCACGTCCAGGTGCCGCGGCCGGCGCCCGTGATCTTCGGCGCGCTCCTTGCGGCGGATAGCGTTGCGCACCATCAAGGAGCCGAGGTAACGAATCGGCTCCGGCGGAAAAAACCCCAAGGGGCCGTTCACCAACGGCGAACGGGTCCAGGCGTTGTCCAGCCCCAAGACCATCGAAGCCAGAATCTGCCCACCCATGTGGCACGGGCCAACGCCGCTGCCGGAATAGCCGAACCCGTAGAACACATTCCCGCTGGCGCTCATCTGGCCAAAGAACGGCAGACCGGTGACCGAGCGATCCGACGGGCCGTTCCAGGTCGCCTCGACCTTGGCGTCGGCGAACGCTGGAAAGAACTCGCTCAGGCTGTCTTTCAACAACCCGGCGTACGGCGACGGCTGATCGAACACCGGCAACATCCGTCCGCCATAGGCGAAGGTGTTACCGCCCTTGCCGAGCATGATCCGGCCGTCCGGGGTGTTGTGGTAGTAGTGCACGAAAATCCGTGAATCGAGCACGGTGACGCCGCTGGTCAGGCCGATTTCGTTAAGCAGATCAGGGCGTGGTTCGGTGATCAGCATGTCGCTGGAGACAATCGCCACGCTGCGCTCGAACTGCGGGAACGCCCGGGCCATCCAGGCGTTCATCGCCAGTACCACCCGATCCGCGCGAACCGTGCCGTTGGGGGTTTGAATCCCCGCCGGCTTGCCCTCCTCCAACCCGGTCATCGCGGTGTTCTCGTAAACTCTCACGCCCAGCTGCAACGCCACCCGCCGCAAGCCGCGCACCAGTTTGCCCGGCTGCACACTGGCTGCCGCCGGGGAAAACCAGCCCTCCAAATGCTTGCTGGAACCGGCCATGCGTTGCACGTCGGCGACCGGACGCTGGGTGAACGAGTTGATGCCGTTGCGCTCCAGCGCGGCAATCACTGCATCGGTCGAGCCACACTGGGCGCGATTGGTCGCGGTGTAGAGCGTGCCATCGAGACGGTAATCGGCATCCACGCCGTACTGTTCGCAGAAGGTGCCAATCGCGTAAATGCTGCGCTCGGATTCCTTGACCAGGCGCACCGCGTCCTCGACGCCGAACAGCCGCTCCAGGGTGAAATACTTGGCCGACCACGACAACGCGCAACCGCCGTTGCGGCCACTGGCGCCGGCACCGCAGATGTCGGCCTCGATCAGCACCACATCGAGTTCGGGGTTCTGCTCCTTGAGCATGATCGCGGTCCACAAACCGGTGTAGCCGCCACCGACGATGCACACATCCGCGCGGGTGTCGCCGTCCAGCGCCGGGCAGGTGTCAGACGTCTCAGCCTTTAAGGCCTGGTCCAGCCAAAAGGGTCTCATGGGGAAAATCTCCAGTCAGAAGCCCACACGCTAGCCCGCCGCCAGTGCAGCAGGCTGCGAGGGACAGGATTCAGGTACGCAGGGGTTTGATGGCCATCGCCCGATTGGGCACGAATGGATAGTTGGTACGCAGGCCAGCCGGGCGGCTGTTCCAGTGGGGGATCAACACCAGGGCCGAGAACAAGGCGCAGCCGGCGAAGACAATGAACACGGTGACCGAGTCGAAGTAACCCGGCAGCAATCCGCCGAGAATCGCCCCGACCGAACCGCAACCATTAACGAAACCCGCCGCCGTCGCGCCCGCCTTGGCGGTGCCGAAATCAATCGCTGCCGCACCGCTGATCATCGAGTCCGGTCCGTACAGCGTCAGGCCCATGACAAACAACAGCACGACCACCAACAAGACGCTGCCGGTGTGCAAGGCGCCCATGAACAAGGCCAGGGTCACCGTCAGCGCCAACAGACTGAGGACGCAGGCCGGCATGCGTCGGGCACCGAACACCTTGTCCGAGGCCAGACCGAGCAGAATGGGTCCGAGCAGCCCGGCCAGTTCAAACGCGGTCGGGATGATCGCCGCGCCAACCTTGCCCACCGACGGCATTTGCTCGAAGACGATCACCGGGCCCCAGAGCAAAATCGCGTAGCGCGCCGGTTTCAGCAGAAAGTACGCCAGGCCCAGCACCAGCACCGTCCGGTTGCGCAGGATTTCCTTCAAGGGCTCCAGAATGCTGATCTTGCTTTGGGCGTCAGCCTCTTCAGCCGTCAACTCGGGTTCGAGGTCTACCGCCGGTAGACCCACGTCTTGCGGCTTGTTGCGTTGAAAAATAAAAAACAGCACGGCGACCAGCCCAACCACCGCCGCACTGGAAATGAACGCCGCATGCCAGGTGCCGATCAGCGTATACGCCCACCAGCCCGCAAACGGCGATGCCACCAGCCCACCAAAGGCATAGCAGGAACTCCATAACCCCAGCACTCTGCCGCGCTGTTGCGCGGGGAAGAAACTGCCGAGGTTCTTACACAGCCCGGACCAGCCAGTGGACTGCGCCAAACCTTGAATCAACATGCAGGTCGCGAAGATCGGCAGTGTCGCGTAAGTGCCCATCACCAGTGCTGCCGCCGCCGAAATCAGTAACCCGCCGAGCACCACGACCCGCGGGCCAAAGCGGTCGGCGAGCATGCCCCAGGTGAACTGCCCAAAGGCGTACGCCGCAAGGTAGATCGCGTCGAGGTTGGCCATGGCCATTTTGTCGAGCATGAAGGTGGGGTCTTCGGCGATCCCCAGTTTTGCCACGGAAAACGCTTTGCGGGTGAAGTAGAAAGCGGCGTAGGCGAGCCAGGTGATCGCAAAGATCTGCACGCGCCAACGCTTGATGGTGCCGATGGGATTGTTCATTGTGGTTCTGACCTCAGGGTGTGAGTGTGCCGGCAGAATGGGTAGAAACGCCTGTGTTTTTATTGTTGAGCACTGCGATATCGCTGTTTCCCTGTGGCGATACCGGTCAGATGAGTCCTGCTGTTGCGCGCACAGGCTCATGGCCACCGATGCTGTTCGACTGACCAGTCACCGGGGCTGAGGTGGATAAAAACAATTACTGATTAATAAGTGAAATCGATTTATCGTATTTCAAAAATAAGCTCAACTTGTTACTGGAGGTTTCGATGTCGGTTTCCCACGCCCAACTCAAAGCCTTCCACGCCGTGGCCGTCCACGGAAGCTTTACCAAAGCCGCCGAGCGGTTGTTCCTCACGCAACCGGCCATTTCCGACCAGGTACGCAAACTCGAAGAGCGCTTCGGTGTGTTGCTGTTCCACCGCAACAAACGCTCGGTGCGCCTGACGGATCTAGGCGAGCGCTTGCTCGCCATCACGCAGCGACTGTTCGTGATTGAGGCCGAAGCGCAGGAGCTGTTGCAGGACTCCCAGGCGCTGCAGACCGGCAGCCTGATCCTCGCGGTGGATGCACCGGTGCACGTGCTTCCGCAGATCGCGCGGTTCTGCGAACGCTATCCGGGCATCAGTGTGAAGATTGAAACCGGCAACACCGATGAGTCGCTGTTTCGCCTGTTCAACTATCAGGCTGACCTCGCTTTGCTGGGGCGGGATGTCAGCGATGAACGGCTGATCTCATTGCCACTGCGCAATGACCCGATGGTGGCGTTTGTTTCACGCCATCATCCGTGGGCGGATCGCGAGTCGATCTGTCTCGCGGACCTGGATGACACGCCGTTGGTGCTGCGGGAAATCGGTTCGGTGACGCGCCAGACACTGGAAGAGGAAATGGCCCGGGCGGGGTTTCGCATTCGCCCGGCGATCCAGGTGGAAGGACGGGAAGCGGCGCGGGAGGCGGTGGTGGTCGGGATTGGCGTTGGGGTGGTGTCGGCGGCGGAGTTTGGTGCTGACTCGCGGGTGTGTGCGTTGCCGATTACCGATTGCACACGGCGATTGACCGAGACACTGGTGTGCTTGCGCGAGCAGAGCTCGCGGCGGGTGGTGGCGACGTTTCTGGAGATGGTTCGCGAGAGTCTTGTGTAGGCAGGTCTGGCCCCATCGCGAGCAGGCTCGCTCCCACATTGGATCTGCGGTGTTCACATAACCCTGTGGGAGCGAGCCTGCTCGCGAAGGCTGCACCTCGGTCTAGCCGACTGGCGCCAAATCAAAAAACGCCCGTATCAAGCGCAAATCCCGCCGCCGCTCCATGCACCCGATCATGTGTCGGTTCACCAGTCCTTCCCCCACAATCGGCACCGCCGCCACCCGTGGGTCATGGCTGACTTCTACCGACGACACCACGCCCACCCCCAATTCCGCCGCCACTGCCTCGGTCACCGCTTCCCGACTGTCCAGCTCCAGCAACACCCGTGGATTGACCACCGCCGCCGCGCAGGCTTCATCGAACGTGCGTCGGGTGATCGAACTCGGTTCACGCAACACCATGATCACCTGATCCAGTTCCTTGAGCTTCACGCTGTTCGCCTTGGCCCAAGGATGGCTTTCAGGCACCAACGCACAAATCCGCGATTCACTCAGCGCCTGCAAATGCAGGCCTTTGCGCGGTTCAACCTCGGTCAGTACCGCCACGTCAGCATGCTCGGACAACAACGCCGCCAGGGTTTCCTGGGCATTGCCCAGCCGCAGGTTCACGGTGATGCCCGGATAACGTGCCCGCAAGCTGGCCAACATCGGCATGACCATGTGCGGTCCGTCTGCCGCCACTTCCAGGCGCCCGGTCAGCAACTGCCGGTTCGCTTCAAGCATCACCTGCGCCTCTTCCGCCAGGCCGAACATGGCCCGGGTGATCGCGGCCAGTTTGGTGCCTTCTTCCGTCAGCTCCACTCGCCGTGCGGTACGGCGCAACAAGGTGATTTGGTAATGCTCCTCCAAGGCCTTGATGTGCCCGGTCACCGCCGGCTGGCTGATGAACAACCGCGTCGCAGCTCGGGTGAAGCTGCCTTCGCGGGCCACGGCGTCAAAGGCTCGAAGCTGGAACAGGTTCATGAATAACTCTCACTGATGGTTGGCATAACAACAAACAATTTGATTGATAGCACGGCAAATTGCAATTTATGTCCCGTAGCTTCATCCCATCAAATGCGAGGACACGAGAATGAGTACTGCCGAACCCATCCTGCTCACCCCCGGCCCACTGACCACTTCGAGCCGCACCCGTCAGGCGATGATGGTCGACTGGGGTTCATGGGATGACCGCTTCAATCAACTGACCGCCAGCCTGTGCGAGCAATTGCTGGCCATCCTCAACGGCGGCGCCAGCCACCACTGCGTGCCCCTGCAAGGCAGCGGCACCTTCGCGGTCGAGGCAGCGATCGGCACGCTGGTGCCCCGCGACGGCAAAGTGCTGGTGTTGATCAACGGCGCCTACGGCAAACGCCTGGCGAAAATCTGCGAAGTCCTGGACCGCTCCTTCAGCACTTTCGAGACCGCTGAAGACGAACCGACCACCGCTGCCGACGTCGACCGCCTGCTGCACGCCGACCCCGGCATCACGCATGTCGCACTGATTCACTGCGAAACCAGCACAGGCATCCTCAACCCGCTGCCGGAAATTGCCCATGTCATTGCGCAACACGGCAAACGCCTGATCATCGACGCCATGAGTTCTTTCGGCGCGCTGCCGGTGGATGCGCAACAGGTGCCGTTCGACGCCCTGATCGCCGCATCCGGCAAATGCCTGGAAGGCGTACCAGGCATGGGTTTCGTCTTCGCTCGAAAAGAATCCCTGGCCAACGCCGCCGGCAACTCGCACTCGCTGGCGATGGACCTGTTCGACCAGCACACCTACATGGCCAAGACCGGCCAATGGCGCTTCACTCCGCCGACCCATGTGGTCGCGGCGCTGCACGAAGCCTTGCTGCAATACAACGAAGAAGGTGGCTTGCCGGCGCGGCATCAACGCTACGCCGACAACTGCAAAGTGCTGCTCGATGACATGGCCAAGCTCGGTCTTCGCAGCTTCCTGCCCGCCGCGATTCAGGCGCCGATCATCGTCACGTTCCACGCACCGAAAGATCCGCGTTACCAGTTCAAGGAATTCTACGAACGGGTCAAGGCCAAGGGTTTCATTCTCTACCCCGGCAAATTGACTCAGGTTGAAACCTTTCGTGTCGGCTGCATCGGCCACGTCAATCAGGCCGAGATGCACGCGGCCGTGGCGGCGGTTGCCGAAGTACTGCGCGAGATGGAAGTCCTCGAAATCTGACTCGCAACAATCTGTAGCAGCTGCCGAGCCTGCGAGGCTGCGTTCGGCTGCGAAGCAGTCGTAAACCCTTTACACAGGGTTTACCTGAAAGACCGCAGCGCCCGAATTCACGACCGCTTCGCAGCCGAACGCAGCCTCGCAGGCTCGACAGCTGCTACACAGATTTGCTCATCATTCCAACAGACAGGATTTGAGACATGAACTACGCAAACCCAACCAAACTGCAAGCCGCCATCCTCGACTGGGCCGGCACCGTCGTTGACTTCGGTTCCTTCGCGCCCACTCAGATTTTTGTCGAAGCCTTCGCCGAGTTCGACGTTCAGGTCTCCATCGAAGAAGCCCGCGGGCCGATGGGCATGGGCAAGTGGGACCACATCCGCACCCTGTGCGATCAGCCGCAAGTCGCCGAGCGTTATCGCGCCGTGTTCGGCCGCGCACCGACCGACGACGATGTCACCGCCATCTACAAACGCTTCATGCCGCTGCAAATCGAAAAAATCGCCGAACACTCGGCCCTGATTCCGGGCGCACTGGAGACCATCGCCAACCTGCGCCAACAAGGGATCAAGATCGGCTCGTGCTCCGGTTACCCGAAACAGGTCATGGATAAAGTGGTCGAGCTGGCCGCCACCAATGGTTACGTTGCCGACCACGTCGTCGCCACCGATGAAGTCCCCAACGGTCGTCCGTGGCCTGCTCAGGCTTTAGCGAATGTGATTGCGCTGGGCATTGACGATGTCGCCGCCTGCGTGAAGATCGACGACACCGTACCGGGCATTCTTGAAGGTCGTCGTGCCGGCATGTGGACCGTGGCGCTGATCTGCTCGGGCAACGCGCTGGGCCTGGACTACGAAGGCTATCGCGCCCTCGGCAGCGATAGACTGGACAGCGAACGCAAGCGCATCCATGCGATGTTCGAAAGCTCACGCCCGCACTACATGATCGACACCATCACCGACTTGCCGGAAGTGATTGCCGACATCAACAAGCGCCTGGCCAATGGTGAGATGCCGCAAAGCAGTTGATCGCGATTCTCTGCGCATAAAAAGCGCCCGTCCCCCAAAGGAACGGGCGCTTTTTTATTGCCAATCACTTGATCCAGAGCCTTGAACACTTAAATAGCCACAGGCAAATCCACCAAATCGGATTACAGTAATGGAACACCGTCGGACAAGAACGGTGGCTTTAGACCAGACCTGTGAGGAACACCGTATGCCCTGGAAGAATTCGGAATCACGCTACAGCACCGTATCGATCACGCTGCATTGGTTGATGCTGGTCTTGCTGGCGCTGGTGTACGCCTCTATCGAGTTTCGCGGGCTCTTTCCCAAAGGCAGTGGCAGCCGAACGCTGATCGTCGAATCGCACTTCATGCTGGGCCTGACCGTGTTCGTGTTGGTCTGGTTCAGGTTATTCGCCCGCAGCCTGGGGCCCGCACCGCAGATCTTCCCCGCCTCGCCTCACTGGCAAACCACACTCGCGAAGTTGATGCACTGGGCGTTGTACATTTTTATGATCGCAATGCCGATTCTCGGGTGGCTGGTGACCAGCGCCAAGGGTAATCAAGTGATGTTTTACGGCTTTGACCTCCCGATGCTGGTGGCGGAAGACAAGGACTTCGCCAAACAGCTCCAGGGCTGGCACGTGCTCGGTGGCACCATCGGCTACTGGCTGATCGGCCTGCACGCCGTGGCCGGGATCTATCACCACTATGTGGTGGGGGATAACACCTTGCTGCGGATGATGCCTAAAAGCAAATGAGCACGGTTGAACGCGGTCCTGTAATTGGATGGACTCGCCCAAGCCGAGGCGTCTTTGCGCCACGGTGGCGTAGTTATTGAAATCCCCGGCGGCCCTGCAAGCCGCCAGTGTGGATGAAGATCAAGCGTGTACCCTTTTTGAAATTTACAGCCTCGATTTGCTGCTTGAGCATCAGCAGCGCTTTCCCGGTGTACAACGGCTCCAGTGGCATACCGCTGACGTGTTCGGTTTGATCGATCAAGTCGAGTAACGGCTGATCGACTTTGGCAAAGCCACCACGGCTGGCGTCCAGCAGTTCGTAGTTGCGCAGCGCTACACCCGCTTCTTGCAGAATCGATTCGACGTGTTGCGCAACACCGTGATCGTCGGGCACCGCCATCGCACCGTACACCTTGCGTTCGCCAGCCTCGGCCAGCACCAGGCCGGCCAGGGTGGTGCCGGTTCCGCAGGCCAGCCACCAGCCGTCGTAGTCGCTCCAATCCAAATGACTCAGTTGATCGTCAACCATTGCCTTCAACGGTATGCAGCCGCGCGCACCTCGTAGGCCGCCGCCCCCTTCGGGTACCGGATGCAGATCGGGGTATTGCGCCTGCCAGGGTTGCCAGAAACCTGGCTCATTCCGCGCCCGGTAGCCGCCGTAACCCAACCAGTGCAATTGCATGCCGAATGCCTGCAAGTCCTTCACCGTCGGGGTTTCTTGAGGGTGACCGCGCAAAAGGCCGACGGTGCGGAAACCGAAACGTTTGCCGGCAGCAGCCAATGCGTGCAGATGATTGGAGTGCGCACCGCCCAGGCTGATGATGCCGTTGGCACCGGCGAGGTCAGCGGCGTGGAGGTGTTCGATGAGCTTGAACCACTTGTTGCCGCTGATCAGCGGGTCGATCTGGTCGAGGCGCAGGGTGGCGACTTCGATACCGGCGGCGGTGAGCCAGTCGAGCTTGAGGGGTTCGAGGGGGGCTTGGGGTAGCCAGTCGTTGGGAGGGAGAAGCATCGATGCCGGCTCTGGGTAAAGAGCTGGCATCTTAGCAGTCAACTTGTGGTGAGGGGGCTTGCCCCCGTTCGGTTGCGAAGCAGCCGTAAATCATTCAACACAATACTTCTGAAACACCGCTCTGGATGTTTTTGGGGCCGCTGCGCTGCCCAACGGGGCGATGCGGCGTTCCGACAAGCCCCCTCGCCACAGGGGTTGATTACAACTCAGCAGCCAACCGCGACCCTTGGTTGATCGCGCGCTTGGCATCCAGCTCCGCCGCCACGTCCGCGCCGCCAATCAAATGCACGTTCTGCCCCGCCGCCACCAACCCGTCCTGCAATTCGCGCAGCGGATCCTGCCCGGCGCAGATCACGATGTTGTCCACTGGCAGCACTTGCGGCTCGCCGGTTTCGCCGATACGAATGTGCAGGCCTTCGTCGTCAATCTTCAGGTACTCGACGCTGTTAAGCATCTGCACTTGCTTGTTCTTCAGCCCGGTACGGTGAATCCAGCCAGTGGTTTTACCCAGACCGTCGCCGACCTTGGATTTTTTGCGTTGCAGCAGGAACACGTCACGGGCCGGTGCATGCGGCACAGCCTTGATGCCCGCCACGCCACCGCGCGCTTCAAGGTGAGTATCGATGCCCCACTCCTTCCAGAACGCTTCGCGGTCCTGACTGGTGGCCACGCCCTGGTGCACCAGGAATTCCGACACGTCGAAACCGATACCGCCAGCGCCGATCACCGCGACGCGCTTGCCCACCGGTTTGCGCTCAAGGATCACGTCCAGGTAGCTCAACACCTTGGCGTTTTCCACGCCGGGAATCGCCGGGGTTCTTGGCGCGATGCCGGTGGCGAGGATGATCTCGTCGTAACCGCCCTCGACCAGTTGCGCCACGTCAACGCGGGTGTTCAGGCACACCTCAACGTTGGTGGTCTGCAATTTGCGGTTGAAATAGCGCAGGGTTTCAAAGAACTCTTCCTTGCCCGGCACGCGCTTGGCAACGTTGAACTGACCGCCGATTTCGCTGGCCGAATCAAACAGCGTCACTTGATGCCCACGCTCGGCGGCCACCGTCGCAGCGGAAAGCCCCGCAGGACCGGCACCGACCACGGCGATTTTCTTGATCTGCTGCACCGGCAAGTAGTTGAGCTCGGTTTCATGGCAAGCGCGCGGGTTGACCAGGCAACTGGTCAACTTGCCGCCGAAGGTGTGATCCAGGCACGCTTGGTTGCAGCCGATGCAGGTGTTGATTTCATCGGCACGCCCTTCAGCGGCCTTGTTGACGAAGTCCGGATCGGCGAGGAACGGCCGCGCCATCGACACCATGTCGGCGTCACCTTCAGCCAGAATTTGTTCGGCCACTTCCGGGGTGTTGATGCGGTTGGTGGTGATCAGCGGAATGCTCACCGAGCCACGCAGTTTGGCGGTGACTTTGCTGAACGCCGCACGGGGTACTTTGGTGGCGATGGTCGGAATCCGCGCTTCGTGCCAGCCGATACCGGTGTTAATGATGGTCGCGCCGGCCTGCTCGATGGCCTTGGCCAGGGTGACGATTTCTTCCCAGGTGCTGCCACCTTCCACGAGGTCGAGCATCGACAGGCGGAAGATAATAATGAAGTTCGGCCCCACCGCATCTCGCACGCGACGGACGATTTCCACCGGCAGGCGCATACGGTTTTCGTAGCTGCCACCCCAACGGTCGGTGCGGTGGTTGGTGTGGGCCGCGAGGAACTGGTTAATGAAATAACCTTCGGAGCCCATAATCTCGACGCCGTCATACTCGGCTTGTTGCGCCAGGGTCGAACAAGTCACGAAATCGCTGATTTGCTTCTCGATGCCTTCCTCGTCCAGCTCTTTAGGCTTGAACGGGTTGATCGGCGCCTGGATGGCGCTCGGCGCGACCTGTTTCGGACTGTAGGCATAACGCCCGGCGTGGAGGATCTGCATGCAGATCTTACCGCCCGCTTCATGCACGGCACGAGTCACGATCTGGTGCTTGAGTGCTTCTTCCTCAGTGGTCAGCTTGGCCGCCCCGGAATACACCCCGCCTTCATCGTTAGGGCCAATGCCGCCGGTAACCATCAGGCCAACCCCGCCGCGCGCACGTTCGGCAAAGTACGCCGCCATGCGTTCGAAACCGCCGGGTTTCTCCTCAAGACCGGTGTGCATCGAACCCATCAGGGTGCGGTTGCGCAGCGTGGTAAAACCCAGGTCCAGCGGGGCCAAGAGGTGCGGGTAATGAGCGGCGGCCATTTGTAACTCCACATCGAGCGTTCACGGAAAAAATGCAGGAGCTCTTTGGCCCCTGTCAGTCATGTGGCACAGACTAAGAGTCGCGTCGTTGTCACTCAATGACCGAAACTGACAACTTAATGATCGAAATGTGCAGCAGCCCTTGGCAAGGGCGCGCATGGGCCCTCCTGTGCACAAAGGGTTTTTTCATGAGTTTTCACTTCGATTGGAATTCTTTTCATTAAGAATGGAATCAGCCAGCCATAGCCAGCCATGTCACGGGAACGTTAAAGGCCAGCATGGGCGCCGTGTGTAAAATGTTTTATGTCGTGATGTCGTGCCATTGCTAGAGGAATTTTCGCGGTGCTGCGCTGAACAGCCGCATTCTGAAGCAAACCTCCAGCTTGGCGACACTCTTTGCCCCGCAGTTGATATCGCTCATGCATCAAGCGGCCTTGGCGAAGCTGCCGACCCGGCACTGCGCACAAAGCATCCGAAAGTTCTTACGCTGACCACCCAGCGCGTGCCGCGTGAGGCGACGCATTGGAGTGGCAGTGGTCAGAGTAGGATAAGATGCCTGCAAATCAGGCTCGCTGTGAGTAGCCCCGCATGACAGATAACAGTCGGAACACCACCCGTCTGATCAAGAAGTACCCGAATCGCCGTCTGTATGACACGCACACCAGCAGTCATTTGACCCTTGCGGATATACGCCAATTGGTCGTCGATAGAATCCCGTTCGAGGTGGTCGACGCCAAGACTGGCGAGGATCTGACCCGAAGTATTTTGCTGCAGGTCATTCTGGAAGCCGAAAGTGGCGGTGAGCCGATATTCTCCAGTGAGATGCTGATGGGGATTATCCAGTTCTACGGTCCCTACCAGAGCGTCCTCGGCAGCTACCTGGATAAAAGCATCCAGACGGTCATCGACATCCAGTCCCAGACCGGCGCTCAGTCCTCCGAAACCTGGAGCGAGTTCATGCACCAGCAGGCACCTGTCATGCAGGATTTGATGCGCCAGTATGTCGACCAGTCAAAAGCCCTCTACCTGAACACTCAGAACCTCTTCGGCCTGTTCGGCGGCATGCCTCCAGGCAAGCCAGGTGCCGGTGACGGGCCGAAAAAAAATGGCGATGGGGAGTAAACCCATCGCCATCAGCGTAACTGCTCTAATGTGACTTACTTGTTACCGCTTGTAGCCTTGGCACCAGGAGCGGTTTTGCCGGCTTCGGCGGTCGCTGCGTCAAAACCGCTCTGGGCAACGTCAGCAGCCTGTTTTACGGCTTTCTGTGCGCTTTCAAAAACGGTACCGGCATTCGCCAGCGACGACTTGAACGCGGCCACAACAGGCTCGGAGCCAGCCGGTGCATTCTTGCTGATCACTTCAACGAACTCTTGCACCTGCTGGGTGCCCGCCTCGATCTGACGCGAGGTCAGTTTGGCGATTTCCGAGTGAGTGCCGACAATCAACGCTTGCACTTGGCGATTGAACTCAGCCAGGCGTTCGGCTTGCACATTTGGCTGGGTGAAAGAAGCCTGCAGCTCTGCGAATCCTTGTGGATCACGTACCGCAAGCAGCTTGCGAAAGCCGTCGAACTGCTCCTCGGTGGAGGCTTGCAGGGTCTTGAACTGCAACTGGCTCAGCTGTTCAACACTGGAGAAGATTTTGCCGCTGATTTGCTGCAGGAGGTCGAGATTGGCTTTCTGAGCGTCTTGCAATTTTTCCGAGTTGAAAAAAGACATGCTTGAATCTCCTGATACTGGAAGGCCGACATGGGCCTGAGGACGCGATAGCGATCCTGCCGATCATCGCGCTAGACTTGATATTGCAGTGCACAAATCATTTTGGCAATGATTTTTTGTGCAGCGCACAAAAGACTTTCCCCTCCTGCCAATATTCGCTATAGACTCCTGACATCGAACGGACAGCCAAAGCTCTGTTTGTTAATGAGCTGCAGGCACCTGCTTCTCATGCATATCATCAGGAGATCACCATGGGCCAGGAAGACATTATTGCATCGCAACATGAAAAGCCTTCCTCACAACGCGGCCTATGGGAACACCTGAGTCACCTGCAACGCCTCAACACGCTGAACCTCCTTGATGCTTTGCGCCAGCGCCAGAAAAAAACCCTCGCGCCTCTGAAACGAGGTCAACTCAGACAACCTACACCCGCTGAATGGCAGGAATATGTCATCGACTTCGGCCAACGCTGCCTACTGTTCTGGGACACCCTGCGCCAGCGCGGCGACAATATGCTGGCCCATGAGCGCGCCGGGTATCCGCTGCTGCTCAAGTTCGATCATGAAACCTTGATCGCAGGCTCTGATCTTCCACGCCCGGTCAACTTTTCACTGCTGCGAATCCTCCCCGGACCAGAGCAAAAAATCGACAGCAACAGCCAGCCGGTGGTCATCATTGATCCACGCGGCGGCCATGGCTCGGGAATCGGCGGCTTCAAACAGGATTCGGTATTAGGTGAAAGCCTCAGAGCCGGCCACCCCACCTATTTCATCTCTTTCAGTCACTCGCCACAGCCTGGGCAAACCCTGGCCGATATCGTCGAAGCCCAGGCCCGGTTCATCGAAGCCGTCAGCGCCCTTCACCCGGCCAACAGCAAGCCGATCATCATCGGTAACTGCCAAGCCGGCTGGGCCTTGATGGGACTGGCGGCAACACGACCGGAACTGCCGGGATTGATCATTATCAATGGCGCCCCCCTGTCATACTGGGCCGGTGTCAATGGACGCAATCCGATGCGCTATACCGGTGGCCTGCTCGGTGGCGGCTGGATGGCTCACCTTGGCAGCGACTTGGGCAATGGCCGTTTTGACGGTACCTGGCTGGTCAGCAACTTCGAAAACCTGGACCCGGCCAACACCTATTGGGGCAAGTACTACCAGTTGTTCAGCCAGGTCGACAGCGAGGCTGCGCGCTTCCTCGACTTCGAACGCTGGTGGGGTAGCCCGACCCTGCTCAATGGCGAAGAGATCGAGATGATTGTCGATGATCTTTTCATCGGCAACCAATTGTCCGGCGGTCTCGACCGCAAGAGCAGCGGTATTGACCTGAAACGGATCGAAGTACCGGTGGTGGTGTTCTGTTCCTACGGAGACAACATCACCCCTCCCCAGCAAGCATTGAACTGGATCGCCGATGTCTATCCCAGCGATCTCGCTTTGCATGAGGCAGGACGTACCATCGTCTACCTTCGGCACGCCAGCATCGGCCATTTAGGTATTTTTGTCTCCGGCCAGGTGGCGCGGCGCGAACACCGAGGGTTGCTCGGCGCGGTCGAAGCCATCAATGCGCTGCCGGCGGGGTTGTATGAAATGCTGATTGACGATCTGCCGACCCCTTCAGGCAGCAGTGACGTGCAATATCGAGTGCGTTTCGAATCAAGGCTAATTGCCGATATCCATGATGACATCGAACCGGCCCGTGATGACGATCGCGAATTCTCTCTGGTAGAGCGCGCCTCTGAAATCAACAGCGCGTTTTACGACGAATTGATACGTCCGTGGCTGCGTCAGATAGTCAACGAGCCCATTGCCGAATTGATGCGCAGGACGCACCCCTTCCACCAGCAGCAATTGCTATGGAGTAGCCTGAATCCGGCGCTGTGGTGGTTAGCCGGGACCAAATCAAAAGTCAGCAGTGATCGTCGTCCCGCACGCAAAGACAACCCGTTGCTGGCCTGGCAGGAGCTGTTCTCCAACCAGATGCAAGACACCCTGAATGCGTACCGCGATGCGCGTGACGCCACTCAAGAAATATGTTTTTACGGTATTTACGGCGCACTGAGCACCCTCACCAGCAACAAGCCTGCGCGAAATCTCCAGGCACATGCCGACCAGCAGGACCAGGCCCTGATCGAACGCCTGCAGGATTCGCTGCCCCATGGTGGCCCCCTGGAAGCGTTGGTGCGGATTCTGTTTTTGCTGGGCCGCGACAGCGACAAGGCGGGCAAGGAAAGCATCGAAAAATTGATCCAGCAGGTGCATCTGCTGGTCCAGGACTACAGCAATGAGCCCACGGCGCTGCGCGAAGCCATCCGATTGCAGAACCTGCTGGTTTTTGCCTACCCACAAGAAAGCTTGCACAGCCTGCCCTTGTTGCTACCAGAGGCAAAGGAACGCCACCAGGTACTGACAGCCGTTGGGCAATTGATGCCTGAACTGCTAGCGACCGTTGGAGCTGAAGGCGAATTCTGGCGTGAACTGCACGCGTTGCTCGAAGTCCCCCTGCCGGGCTTCAGCCTGACCCAACCACCCAGTGAAACAGTTGTCATCCCGCAGGAGACCCCTTTGGAGCCATCTCCGCTTGCAGTAACGCTGTCGCCGCAGATCACACCACTGCCCGCTCCCGCCATCGTAGTTAAAGCCCCGAAGCGCAAAGCGAGCAAAGGGACAACAGGCCCCAAGCCTCAATGACCCTTCACAAGGGATTAGCGGTGCATCCGTTCGGCGTAGTCGTTGGCGAAACCTGCGATCTTATGATCTCTGCGCAGACCGACGAGGTTCATGGTTCGGACCGGCGCGACTTCCTTGTGCACAAGCAACAACTCGTGGGCTCGATATTGACCTGGGGTCATACCGAACCAACGGGTGCATGCCTTATGGAAGCTGCTGTGATCATGAAAGCCGAGCAGGTGAGTCACATGCTTCAGGTTGAAATGAGAATGGCGCAAATAGAAGTCGGCCATCTGCCGGCGCACATCGTTCAGGACATCCTTGAATTGCGTGCCGTCCTTCTCAAGTCCTCGTTGAAGCGTTCGCTTGCTGATGTTCAGTGCTGCCGCAATCGATTCCATATCACATTGCCCTTGGCCTTGTCCCTGGCTCAAGCGCTCGGTAACCAGCGCGCGAATCCTGCCAACAATGGAGTAACCGGACAACAGGTCCAATTGAGCCATGGCAAAACTGTCATGGAGTGTGGCCAATGCCTCGTTGGCCATACTCAACGGACTCAGAAGCTCCTGGCCATCGAACAAGATGCTGTCATATGCCGCCCCGAAACTCAGCGGACAACCAAAAAGTCGCTGATGCTCCGACGTGTCTTCAGGTTCGGGATAAGTGAACTCCACACTCAACGGTTGCGGTGACTTGCCACCTGCCAGCCAACGGCAGAAACCCAGCAGCGAAGCCAAGGCTGCATCCGTGTATTGCCGGGGTTTGACAGAGTCATGTTGCTGATGATCGAGACTGGCCAATCGGTAATGCTGCTGCTCCTGGACAAGGAAAAGGCTGAATCCGGTACCGATCAACGGGCTGAAACGAACCAGACGTTCAAGCGCCCTTTTCAGGTTCGAACTGGACATCATCGTGTAGCCCACGATCTGAAAACTACTGGGATGGAACTCCCCGTAGGCTTTCAAACCGATATTCAGATCATCCGAAGCCTGAGCAGCCAGGTCCCAAAGACGATAGATAACGCTTCGCTCGCAGAATGCTCCTGGTTTATTCACGAACTCGACATCCAGTCCCGCCTCTTGGCACAGACCGGCAAGGTCCAGTCCTTGGGCCAAAAACGTATTCGCCAGCATGCTGGCATAACCTGAACTCATTCTATACATGGCGTCCTCAATGACCAGTGGAACCGAACGTCCTGTCCGGAGCCGATACTGACATGCGTTGAACATATTTCAACTGTGTTGCAGAAATATTAACTATCCATTCAGTTTTAAGTATTGATCCCAGTATAGGTATTCCTCACTTTTTGCAGCGGGTACCTCCCCCGCGTGGCACCGAAGGACAGGAGAACGTCACCTTCAAACACTTCCGCACGGACCGTCGATAACCAACAATCTTCTCTCCTGCAGCGCAAAAGAAAATGGAGTAGAAGTATGGAGTCGCGTAGTCGTATTGCTGTGGTAACGGGTGGTATGGGCGGCATTGGTACGGCAATCAGCCAACGTCTATACAAGGAAGGATTCAAGGTAATCGTCGGCTGCAGCTCTGATTCCAGCCGCAAGAACGACTGGATTGCCAGCCAGCTGGAAGCGGGTTATCAATTCGAATGCATCTATGGCGACGTCACCGATTGGGAGACGACCCGCAAGTCTTTCGAGATGGCTCGTGAACAATTCGGCCCGATCGATGTGCTGGTCAACAACGCCGGCATCACTCGCGACGCCTCTTTTCGCAAGCTCACCCCGGAAGACTGGAACAGCGTGATCGGGACTAACCTGACGGGCTTGTTCAACACTACCAAGCAAGTCATTGAAGGCATGTTGGCCAACGGTTGGGGGCGGATCATCAATATCTCCTCGATCAACGGTCAGCGTGGCCAGTTCGGTCAGACCAACTACTCCGCCGCCAAGGCTGGCATTCATGGTTTCACCATGGCACTGGCCCGGGAAGTCTCCGGCAAGGGCGTGACCGTCAATACCGTATCCCCAGGCTACATCCAGACCTCCATGACCGCGGCAATTCGCCCGGACATTCTCGAAGGCATGATCGCTGCAACTCCGGTTGGTCGCCTTGGCCAACCCGAAGAGATCGCCTCAATCGTGGCCTGGCTGGCTTCCGATGAGTCCGCCTACAGCACCGGTGCCGATTTCTCGGTAAACGGCGGCATGAACATGCAATAACCCCGATCAGGGCAGGAATGCCCTGGTTTGCTCGACGAATTTTGTCTTTTCGATGAGGTCACGCATGAACGAAGTCGTAATCGTTGCCGCTACTCGTACCGCCATTGGCAGTTTCCAGGGTGCTTTGTCTGCAATTCCCGCGACCGAACTGGGTGCCGCAGTGATTCGCCGCTTGCTGGAGCAGACGGGTATCGATGCTGCTCAGATTGATGAAGTGATACTCGGCCAGGTACTCACTGCCGGCGCTGGGCAAAACCCGGCACGCCAGACAGCGATCAAGGCTGGCTTGCCACACACCACGGCTGCCCTGACCTTGAACAAGGTCTGCGGCTCCGGTCTCAAGGCGGTCCATCTCGCCGTCCAGGCAATCCGTTGTGGCGACGCGGAACTGGTAATCGCTGGCGGTCAGGAAAATATGAGTCTGGCGCCCTATGTTCTGCCCAAGGCACGCACCGGCCTGCGTATGGGCCATGCGCAACTGCAAGACAGCATGATCCAGGATGGCCTGTGGGACGCCTTCAACGACTATCACATGGGTATCACCGCCGAGAATCTGGCGCAGAAGTACGAGATCTCTCGTGAAGCACAGGATACCTTCGCTGCCGCCTCGCAACAGAAGGCCGCCGCAGCCATTGAGGGCGGGCGTTTCCAGAGCGAAATCACCCCGATCCTGATTCCTCAGCGCAAGGGCGAACCGCTAGTCTTCGACACCGACGAACAGCCGCGTATCGACAGCACTGCGCAAGCGTTGGCGAAACTCAAACCGGCATTCCAGAAAGACGGCAGCGTGACCGCCGGCAACTCTTCGACCCTCAACGATGGTGCGGCCGTGCTGTTGCTGGCCAGCGCCGCTAAAGCACAAGCACTGGGCCTTCCGGTACTGGCACGGATCAAAGCCTATGCCAGCGCCGGCGTGGACCCGTCGATCATGGGCATCGGCCCAGTCCCGGCTACACGTCTGACCCTGCAAAAGGCCGGCTGGAGTGTCGAGGACCTGGACCTGATTGAAGCCAATGAAGCCTTCGCTGCCCAGTCGCTGGCGGTTGGTAAAGAGTTGGGTTGGGACACCAGCAAGGTCAACGTCAACGGCGGCGCGATCGCCCTTGGCCATCCGATTGGCGCGTCGGGGGCACGGATTCTGGTGTCGCTGGTGCACGAACTGATCCGTCGCGACGGCAAGAAGGGGCTGGCCACTTTGTGCATCGGCGGCGGACAAGGCGTCGGCCTGGCTATCGAGCGCTAACCAACGGCATCTGAGTAGCCCATGCGCGGACTTGGGACCCTTGTTCCGCGCATCAGATTGGCGTCAAACAACGCTGCCCGCATTCCTGCCGTCGCTACGCCGGAGTCCGGCAAAGCGCGGCTTTTTTTTCTGCCCGGCTCATCTGTATGGGCAAGGAACTTTATGGACAACAACGCGCATACATTCAAAACCTATTGGTCAGGCCAGGTTCCGTTCATTGCTTCCTTTGCAGTGCAACAATTACGCCTATGGGTCAGCACTAATCCCTGGTTTTCCGGGCATGAGCACGGCACCTGGTTCGATCTGCCTCGCGAAACCCTGGACAGCCTTCAAGCGGACTACCAGGTTCAATGGAGCCAACTTGGCCAAAAACTTCTGACCGGCCAACCCTTCAGTTTCGATGATCGACGCTTCTCTAGCGGTAACTGGAGCGAGCCACTGTTCGGCTCCCTGGCTGCGTTTTACCTGCTCAACTCCAGCTTTCTCCTGAAACTGCTCGACAAACTGCTGATCGACGAAAAAAAACCGCGCCAACGCCTGCGCTATCTGGTGGAGCAAGCCATTGCCGCGAGTGCGCCAAGCAATTTCCTGGTCAGTAACCCTGATGCGCTCCAGCGTGTGGTTGAGACTCAAGGTGCCAGCCTGCTAACAGGTATGCAGCATCTGGCCAGCGACATGAACGAAGGCAAAATGCGCCAGTGCGATAGCGGCGCCTTCAAGGTTGGCGTCGATCTGGCCAACACCCCCGGCGAAATCGTCTTTGAGAATCACCTATTCCAGCTAATTCAGTACTACCCGCAAAGCGAAACCCAGTACCGACACCCGGTATTCGTCGTACCTCCGTCGATCAACAAGTACTACATCCTTGATCTGCGCCCGGACAACTCGATGGTCCGCCACCTGTTGGAACAGGGACATCCCGTATTCCTGATGTCCTGGCGCAACTTTGACGAGGAACACGCTGGCACCACCTGGGATGATCTGATTGAGCACGGGGTGATCGACGCCCTGCAAGTAACCCGCGAGATCAGTGGCGAGCAGCGACTCAATTGCGTGGGTTTCTGCATTGGCGGCACCCTGCTGAGCACGGCGCTGGCAGTACTTGCTGCACGCGGCGACCGAGAGATCGCCAGCGTGAGCCTGTTCACCACGTTCCTTGACTACCTGGATACCGGTCCCATCGACATATTCGTCGACGAAGAACTGGTGGCCTATCGAGAGCGCACCATCGGCGGCATGAATGGTCCCATCGGTCTGTTTCGTGGTGAGGACATGGGCAATACCTTTTCCCTACTGCGCCCCAACGAGCTGTGGTGGAACTACAACGTCGACAAATACCTCAAGGGGCAGAAGCCGATCCCGCTTGATCTGCTGTTCTGGAACAACGACAGCACCAACCTTCCGGGGCCGATGTACTGCTGGTATCTGCGCCACACCTATCTGCAGAACGATTTGAAATCAGGCGAGCTGGAGTGCTGTGGGGTCAAGCTGGATTTGCGTGCAATTGACGCTCCCGCTTACATCCTCGCCACCCATGACGATCACATCGTGCCCTGGAAAAGCGCCTACGCCAGCACCAACCTGCTCTCCGGGGCCAAGCGTTTTGTATTAGGAGCTTCAGGGCATATTGCCGGCGTCATCAATCCACCGGCCAAGCAGAAGCGCCATTACTGGACCAATAATCGGGTCACGAAAAACCCGGAGACCTGGTTCAAGAATGCTGAGCAGCAACCCGGTAGCTGGTGGAATGATTGGTTCAACTGGCTGGAGGGACACTCCGGCGAGCGCCAACCAGCGGTTGCGCGCATAGGGAATGACAAATTCCCACCTCTGGAGCCGGCGCCAGGCAGTTATGTAAAGCAATGAAAGACTGAAATACCCTGCTGCATGACTGCATGCAGCAGGTCTACTGCGGCTCATATGATCGGCACGCTGCAAAGTTTATCCACTATTGCTGCTGCAAAATCAGCAATCCGCCCTGGGTCAGTTTTCAATCAGCGCCAACTTCTTATTACGTGTGACCCGCCTAACCCCTACCAATAAACAGCCGACCGGTAGGCCCAACCGACGGCACATCATTTGTTTGGGTACAAGGAAAGACGACCCATGAGCACCCCGTTCCGTATCAACGAAGCACTTTTGATTGCCGGCCACGCATTCGAACCTTTTCAATGCGTCGCCTGGGCTCCGCAAGACGGTAATGGCGAACTGAGCCTGACCGTCATCGACCGGGCCAACACTCGTATTTGTCGCAAACAGATTCCAAGCAGTGCCTATTCCGACCCGGCTCAGCTGGAAAGCCTGCTGGAAGAGGTGCGCGCCGAGTTGAGCCAGGAGGGCTACAAGCTACATTCCTGGACAATGCCAGAGTAAGCATTCTCGCGGATCGCTACCTGTGATCCGCCTAATACTCCACTCTCAAGATGAAGATCAAGGATTGATGCCAGGAAAGTCGGCGCACTTAATCACACACTTTGTTACCACATACCCCAGCGGGGTGTAAAAAACCTGCGTTGGTAACAGCCGCGCAGGCTGCCTCCCCCCTGCGCTCATCTGCCTGTAAAGCCCATCCCAGAGCGCTGTACGCGCTTTCTCAAACGCCCAATCGGCGAATTGGCCGGGTGATTGCATATGCTTGTCTGTACAAGTATCTGCGTGTGCATAAGACATTTCGCCACGCAGTACACGCGCTCTTGTGGCACAAGCGCTTTCGATGGTCCTTGGGAATAAAATAATGAAAAAAGCATTTCTCACCCTTTCTGCATTGGCTTTGTGTGTGGCTGCCGGTTCTGCGCTGGCCAAGGAGTACAAGGAGTTGCGTTTTGGCGTCGACCCGTCTTATGCACCGTTCGAATCCAAGGCCGCCGATGGCAGCCTGGTGGGCTTCGATATCGACTTGGGCAACGCGATCTGCGCTGAGCTGAAGGTCAAGTGCAAATGGGTCGAAAGTGACTTCGACGGCATGATTCCAGGCCTCAAGGCCAACAAGTTCGACGGCGTGATTTCTTCCATGACCGCCACGCCAGCGCGTGAGAAAGTTATCGATTTCTCGAGCGAGCTGTTCTCTGGCCCGACCGCGCTGGTATTCAAGAAAGGCGCGGCCATCGGCGCCGATCCGGCCTCCCTCAAGGGCAAGAAAGTCGGCTACGAGCAAGGCACCATCCAGGAAGCCTACGCCAAGGCCGTGCTGGACAAAGCCGGGGTAGAGACCCAGGCCTACGCCAACCAGGACCAGGTGTACGCTGACCTGATCTCCGGACGCCTCGATGCCTCAATCCAGGACATGCTGCAAGCCGAACTGGGCTTCCTGAAGTCGCCACCAGGCGCCGACTTCCAAGTCAGCGAGCCAGTCGAAAGCCCCCTGCTGCCAGCCAAAACCGCCGTGGGTCTCACCAAAGGCAACGCCGAGCTCCAGGCCTTACTGAATAAAGGTATCAAGGCGCTGCACGACAATGGCACCTATGCGGCCGTCCAGCAGAAGCACTTTGGCGATCTGAATCTCTACAGCGGCAAATAATGACCCTGCGCCCATTTCCGGATGGGCACTTTATTGATTGACGTAGGGCTGCTCAATGCTAGAAAACCTATTGCAGATTCTTGGGCTGTCAGGCTTCAGCCTTAAGGGTTTCGGCCCGCTGTTGCTGCAAGGCTCGTGGATGACTGTCAAATTATCCTTTCTGTGCTTGCTGGTGAGCGTTGGCCTGGGACTGATCGGCGCCAGCGCCAAGCTTTCGAAATCATCACTGCTGCGCGTCCCTGCGCAGGCCTACACCACGCTGATTCGCGGCGTGCCGGACTTGGTGCTGATGCTGTTGATCTTCTACAGCCTGCAAACCTGGCTGACGTCGTTCACCGACTTCATGGAATGGGAATACATCGAGATCAACCCGTTCAGCGCCGGGGTCATCACCCTTGGCTTCATCTATGGAGCGTATTTCACCGAAACCTTCCGTGGCGCGATCCTCGCCGTACCGCGAGGGCAGATGGAAGCGGCTACCGCCTACGGCCTGACCCGCGCTCAGCGCTTTCGCATCGTGGTGTTCCCGCAAATGATGCGCTTTGCCCTGCCTGGCATCGGTAATAACTGGATGGTGATTCTCAAGGCCACCGCGCTGGTGTCGATCATTGGCCTGGCCGATCTGGTCAAGGTGGCCCAGGACGCGGGCAAGAGCTCCTATCAGCTGTTCTTCTTCCTGATTCTGGCCGCCTTGATCTATCTGGTGATAACCACCGTTTCGAACTACGTCTTGCGCAGGATGGAAATCTTCTACGCCGCAGGCACCCGGGAGGCCGTGCGATGATCGAACTTCTACAGGAGTACTGGAAACCTTTCCTGTTCCAGGACGGCAATCACATCACCGGGCTGGCCATGACCCTCTGGCTGCTCAGTGCCTCGATCTTCTTCGGCTTCGTGATGTCGATCCCGCTGTCGATTGCCCGGGTCTCGACCAATGTCTGGGTGCGCTGGCCGGTGCAGTTCTACACCTATCTGTTTCGGGGTACGCCTCTCTATATTCAGCTGCTGATTTGTTACACCGGAATTTACAGCCTGGCCGCGGTGCGTGCTCAGCCAGTACTGGATGCGTTCTTTCGCGATGCGATGAACTGCACCATCCTCGCCTTCGCCCTGAACACCTGCGCCTACACCACGGAGATCTTCGCCGGGGCCATTCGCAGCATGAACCACGGTGAAGTCGAAGCGGCCAAAGCCTACGGACTGACCGGCTGGAAGCTGTACACCTACGTGATCATGCCGTCCGCCCTGCGTCGCTCGCTGCCTTACTACAGCAACGAAGTGATTCTGATGCTGCACTCAACCACCGTGGCCTTCACCGCGACCATCCCGGACATCCTGAAAGTCGCGCGAGACGCCAACTCGGCAACCTTCCTGACCTTCCAGTCGTTCGGCATCGCCGCGTTGATCTACCTGGCAGTCACTTTCTCCCTGGTCGGCCTGTTCCGCCTGGCTGAACGCCGCTGGTTGTCTTTCCTCGGCCCAGCTCACTAATTCAGGATGCTTGTTCATGTACAAACTGACCGTTGAAAACCTGCACAAAAGTTATGGCAACCATGAAGTCCTCAAGGGCGTTTCGCTAAACGCCAAGACCGGCGATGTGATCAGCCTGATTGGCGCCAGTGGTTCGGGCAAGAGCACCTTTCTGCGTTGCATCAACTTCCTGGAAACGCCCAACGATGGCGCCATGAGCCTGGACAACCAGCCGATTCAAATGGTCCATGATCGCCACGGCATGCGCGTGGCCGACGCCAATGAACTGCAACGCATCCGCACTCGCCTGGCGATGGTGTTCCAGCACTTCAACCTGTGGAGCCACATGACCGTGCTGGAAAACATCACCATGGCCCCACGCCGGGTGCTGGGCGTCAGCAAGAAGGACGCAGAGGATCGCGCCCGGCGCTACCTGGACAAGGTCGGTTTGCCGGCACGGGTCGCCGATCAGTACCCGGCGTTTCTCTCGGGTGGTCAGCAGCAACGGGTCGCCATTGCCCGTGCCCTGAGCATGGAACCGGAGATCATGCTGTTCGACGAGCCGACTTCGGCCCTGGACCCGGAACTGGTGGGCGAAGTGCTCAAGGTGATCCAGGGGCTGGCCGAAGAAGGTCGCACCATGATCATGGTGACCCACGAAATGAGCTTTGCGCGCAAAGTGTCGAACCAGGTGCTGTTCCTGCACCAGGGGCGAGTCGAAGAGCAGGGTGCGCCCGAGGACGTATTGGGCAACCCCAAAAGCGAGCGCCTGCAGCAATTCCTCAGCGGCAACCTGAAGTAACAAGAGCGCCTTTGAGCGACCGCAGGGTTGCTCGAAGGCGCTGGCTCAACCCTCAAAACGCCCACGCTCAACCTGAGCAATCAGTGTTGCCGACATCCCTGTGATGCCGTAGCCGCTGACGAGCCGAGCAAAACCCTGTTTTAAATGCGTCCAGCGTGTTTTCACAACCCATCACGAAGCTAGATGCTGTTGGCAGGATTAACGGGCAAAAAAAAACCGAAGCCTTTACCAGGCTTCGGCTGTTGGTCTCGGTCTATTTTCGACGCTGTGATCTCAAGGGTTCGAAGGTGCCTGGGAATTACCCGCCCCCCCTTCCAGTGGACTTTGATTGACCAACGGTTGCAACTTCGGCACGCGCAACGTCCATAGCAGGTAAACCCCGACCAGTCCGGCTGCCGACAGCGACAACATCCCCGCCCGTGGATCGGTGAACCAGACTTCCATATTGGCCTTGAGCATTGGCGCGACGAAGCCGCCGATGTTGCCCATGGAGCCAATCAGGGCTATACCACCTGCCGCGGCGACCCCGCCGAGGTAGCCGGTCGGCAGCGTCCAGAACAGCGGTTGAACAGTCACGAAACCAGCCGCTGCAAAACAGAAAGCCAGCAGTACCGGGGCAAAGCTGTTGAGCAACGCCGAAGCAGCAATACCAAGGGCCGCCATGCCGAGCATGCACATAGCCATCTTCAGGTGCGCCCCATGTCGGTCGGCATAACGCGTCACAAAGTACATGGCGATGGCTGCACACAGCCACGGCAGCGAGATGAACATGCCAACTTCGAGGCCGACCTTGGTCCCCAGAAGCTCTGCAATTCGGGTTGGCAGATAAAAGATGACCCCGTACACACTGACCTGAACGCTGAAGTAGATCAGGATGAACTTCAGCACTCGCTTGTTGCGGACCAGGTCCAGCAGGCTGTTCGGTCCATGGGCAAGCTTGAGCTTATCTTCAGCCTTGAGTTCCTGAGTCAGCGCGGCTTTCTCCTCTGCTGTAAGCCAGTTGGCATCCTGTGGCTTACTCTTGAGGTAGAACAGCGCAATGATCCCCACGACAACAGCCGCCAGGCCTTCCACCAGGAACATCCACTGCCAGTTGGTCAGGTTGAACATGCCATGCATTTCCAGCAACCAGCCCGACAGCGGACTGCCCAGCATCAGGGCCATTGGCAAGCCGAAATAGTAGATGCCGATGGCCTGGCCGCGACGCTGGGCCGGAAACCAGTAGGTCAGGTACAGGATGACACCCGGGGAAAACCCGGCTTCGGCCACGCCGAGGAGAAAACGCAGTACGTAAAACGTTGTTTCATCCCGGGTGAACATCATGGCGGCGGAAACCAGCCCCCAGGTGATCATGATTCGGCTGAGCCAGACTCTCGCGCCGACCCGGTGCAACATCAGGTTGCTGGGGACTTCGAAGATCGCATAACCGATAAAGAAAATACCCGCGCCCAAGGCGAAGGCAGCATTGCTCAAGCCAATATCGGTTTGCAGTGCCGCCTTGGCGAAGCCCACGTTGGAGCGATCAATCATTGCCAGCGCGAACATCAATGCCAGGAACGGCAACAGCTTCCATCTGCATTTGGCGATGGCGCTCTCGATGGCTGCCGCGTGATCCGGTCTTTTTGTATTTTTGGTCATCATTTGGGGGCCTTATTATTATTGTCCAGCGACCACTGTTTTTATCTGCCAGGAACCTCTGGCAGGCAAATCAGTGGAGTGATTTACCTGCCTCAAGGCCGCGAGCAGCCAGGTTGCCCATCAATGCACGCAGGCCAAACGTCCATGGCGTGGCTTGATTGCTGTAGGTGACGCGATTGTGCAGCGTGCCCAGCAATGGGCTGCCGATGCTGACGCTATCGCCCTGCTTGTGGGTGAAACCGCTGCCCTGCTCTTCACGATCCTGTGTCGGAGCAAACAGGGTACCCAGAAACAGCATGAAGCCATCCGGGTACTGGTGATTGCTGCCCACAGTCTGGGCTACCAGCTCCAGCGGGTCGCGACTGATCTGCTCCATCGAACTGCTGCCGCGCAGGATGAAACCGTCATCACCTTCGACGATCAGGTCGACCACGCAGCAGCGCACATCATCCAGAGAAAAGCCTTCGTCGAACAGGCGAATAAACGGGCCGATCGCGCAAGACGCGTTGTTGTCCTTGGCCTTGCTCAGCAGTAAGGCACTACGGCCCTCGAAGTCGCGAAGATTAACGTCGTTACCCAGGGTTGCACCAAGTATCTGGCCACGACTACTCACCGCCAGGACGATTTCCGGTTCAGGGTTGTTCCATTTGGATTGAGGATGAATACCGACCTCGTTGCCGCTGCCGACGGAAGCGAGAACCGGCGCCTTGGTGAATATCTCGGCATCAGGGCCGATCCCCACTTCCAGGTATTGTGACCACAGCCCCTGCTCGATTAATACGCCCTTTAGCCGGGCGGCTTCGGTCGAACCGGGTTTGATCGAGCGCAGGTTGTCGCCGATAGCCACCTTGACCACGTTGCGCACGCTCTCGGCCTTGACCGCATCACCACCGGCCTGCTCTTCAATCACGCGCTCGATCATGCTGGAGGCGAATGTTACGCCGGCGGCTTTGATCACTTGCAGGTCAGCCGGTGGCAACAAGAAAGCCTTGGTGGGGTCGGCGCCCATCCCCGTATTGGCCAACAATTCGTCAACACTGCCAATGTATCGACCCCGAGCGCTGCGAACAGCCTCGAGCGGCGACGGGCTCTCAAGCAGATCGCTCAATGTCGCAAACTCCTGCGACACATCAAACACGCCATCGGCGCGCAATACCACCGGTGACGGGCCTGCGGTCTCCCCCGGCACCCAGGCGCGACCAATCAGCGTGCCTTCCAGGCCGTCGATCGGGAGGGTGTTTTTACCAGTCAAATTCAGCTTCGGCATATGCAGATCCAGGTCAATTCGGTAACGACCGGGCAAAACTAGTGGACTGGGTCGATAAATCCCAATGACATATTTTCAGCATTTGATATCGTTTCGTTATCAATCAGATTTGAGCGACTTATGGAAAACGACGAGATTTCCTACGCCAGCGTCAGCAAATGGCTCAAGATCAAGCACCTGATGCTGGTCGATACCCTGGCTCGGACCCGCAATATGCATACCACCGCCGAGCTGATGAACCTGACCCAGCCCGCCATCAGCAAGATGTTGCGCGACATCGAACTGTTGCTCGGCTTTGCCTTGTTCGAACGGCAGACCCGCAGCATGGTCCTGACCGAGCTCGGCGAGTTCGTGGTCCGCTATGCGCGGATGACCCTGGATGACACGCAATCTTTCGTCGATCAGCTCAATAAGCTGCGCAAAGGTGGACATGGCCATTTGAAAGTCGGCGCAATTTTCGCCGCGACCTCGGTCGTGCTGCCCGAGGCCATCACCCGGATCAAGCTGGACCGCCCGATGTTGTCCATCGAAGTGATCGAGCAAACCAGCAATCAACTGCTGGAAATGCTCGAACATAAAAAACTCGATCTGATCATTGCCCGCTTCACCGATGAGCGTTATCAGCAGCCCTTCGAGTTTCGTGCGCTCGGGCCCGAGCCCTTTTGTCTGGTGGTCAACAGTCGCCATCCCCTGGCGCAGTTCGATGAAGTGGCGACCGATCAGCTCGGCGATTGGCCCTGGGTCATGTACCCCTTCAATGCCCCCATACGGCGACGAATGGAAAGTGCCTTCGCCGAGTTCAATGTGCGCACGCCCACCAATACGGTCGAGACCATCTCGATGCCAACCTTCTTGCAACTGCTGCAATCGGGACCGATGCTCGCGATGCTGCCCGAATCCATGGTCCAGTCGCAGGTTCAGAGCGGCTTGCTCAAAGTGCTTAACACGCCGTTCAAGGTCGAGCCCCAGGACTACGGCATCATCACGCGCAAGGACGAACCGCTGAGCGAAGCTGCCCGGGAATTCGCCGATACCTTGCTGGAATTCGCCAGGCTGCGACGGGAAGCTGGCGATCGTTGAGCGATGTTTCACTCAAAAAACCCTGAACCAATGAGAAAAGGTTATCGATCAATCCAAAGGTCTCATTAGGCAGCCACCGCGGCGGCTCTTATAGTGCAGCAACAAAGGTAAGGCGCGGCCTGTTCGCCAGCGACCTCCAACGCTTCATAGCCAGAGAGTTTGCGATGGAATTGATCATGAAAACCGGTGCAGCCGCCGTACTGCGCCTCAATCCTCTGGACGATGTATTGATCGCCCGTCGGCCGTTGCTGGGGGGTGAAGTACTCGAGCAGGAAGGCCTGACCGTGCGCCAGCCGATACCCGCCGGCCACAAGATCGCCGCACGCCGTGTCGAAGCCGGCCAGCCCTTGCGTCGTTACGGACAGATCATCGGTTTTTCCACCGGGGTTATCGAAGCCGGCGATCACGTGCATGTGCACAACCTGACCATGGGCGATTTCGCCCGTGACTATGCCTTCAGCGTCGATGTGAAACCCGACAAACCCTTGAACGACGAGGCCGTGTTCATGGGGATCGTGCGCCAGGATGGCCGAGTGGCGACGCGCAACTACATCGGCATCCTGACCTCGGTCAATTGCTCGGCCACCGTGGCCCGCGCCGTTGCCGACCACTTCCGCCGGGACATCAATCCTGCCGCGTTGCTGGCGTACCCCAACGTCGATGGCGTGGTCGCCCTCACCCATTCCGCCGGTTGCGCCGTGGACCCCGCCGGCGAAGGCCTGGCCTTGCTGCGTCGAACATTGGCCGGCTACGCCACCCATGCCAACTTCGCCGCGGTACTGGTAATCGGACTGGGCTGCGAAACCAACCAGATCGAAGGGCTGCTCAGCACCCAGGGCCTGAGCCGAAGCGATACGCTACGTACTTTCAGCATCCAGGACAGTGGCGGTACCTCCAAAGCGGTCGCCAGCGGCATCGCCCAGGTTAAGGCGTTGCTTGAGGAGGCCAACCAGGTCACGCGCGAACCCGTGAGTGCCAGGCATCTCGTGATTGGATTGCAATGTGGCGGCTCGGACGGTTATTCCGGTATCACGGCCAACCCGGCGCTAGGCAATGCCGTGGACCGACTGGTCGCCTGTGGCGGTACGGCCATCCTTTCCGAAACCCCGGAAATCTACGGTGCCGAACACCTGCTGACCCGTCGGGCCGTCAACCGCGCCGTGGGCGAAAAGCTCATCGCCAGGATCCGTTGGTGGGAGGCCTACTGCGAGCGCATGGGCGCAGAGCTGAACAACAACCCTTCGGCCGGTAACAAAGTCGGAGGATTGACCACCATCCTGGAGAAGTCCCTGGGTGCCGTGGCCAAGGCAGGTTCCAGCAATCTGGTTGATGTCTATGAGTATGCCCAGGTGGTCAGCGCCAAAGGTCTGGTGTTTATGGACACCCCCGGCTACGACCCTGTATCGGCCACAGGCCAGGTCGCCGGCGGCGCCAACCTGATCGCCTTCACCACCGGACGTGGCTCGGCCTACGGTTGCGCCCCCACACCATCGATCAAACTGGCGACCAACAGCGCCCTGTGGAACCGCCAGCGCGAAGACATGGACATCAACTGCGGCGAGATCGCCGAAGACACCATGACCATCGAAGAATGCGGTGAAGCCATCTTCAAACTCATGCTACGCATCGCTTCGGGCGAACGCAGCATGAGTGAGCAGCACGGTTACGGGCAGAACGAATTCGTGCCCTGGCAGATCGGCGCAGTCACCTGAATCCCTCTCTCCTCCCCTATTGCCTGAAATCCCCGCAAGGGGGATTCGAACATTCTTTTCTGGAGCCAGAAATGCCCACGATCATCGGCCACAACTACATCGCCGGTCAGCGCAGCGCTGCCGGCAATATCATCGTCAACAGCGTTGATGCCAGCACTGGCGAAAACCTGCCTTACAGCTTCTATCAGGCCACCCTGGAAGAAGTCGATGCCGCAGCCAAGGCTGCCGCTGCCGTCTACCCGACCTATCGCAACCTGAGTGCCGAACGCCGGGCGCAATTTCTCGATGCCATTGCCGATGAGCTGGACCTGTTGGGTGATGCCTTTGTAGCGCTGGTCTGCCGCGAAACCGCGTTGCCGGCGGCACGGATTCAAGGCGAACGCGGTCGCACCAGCGGCCAGATGCGCCTGTTCGCCAAAGTGCTGCGTCGCGGTGATTTCTACGGTGCGCGGATTGATCAGGCACTGCCGGATCGCCAACCACTGCCACGTCCGGACCTGCGCCAATACCGCATAGGCCTTGGGCCAGTCGCGGTATTTGGTGCGAGCAACTTTCCTTTGGCATTCTCCACAGCGGGCGGCGACACCGCCTCGGCATTGGCGGCTGGCTGCCCGGTGGTGTTCAAGGCGCACAGTGGTCACATGGCCACGGCCGAACTCGTTGCCGACTCGATCATCCGCGCCGCAGAAAAAACCGCGATGCCCGCCGGTGTGTTCAACATGATCTACGGCGGCGGTGTCGGTGAGGCGCTGGTCAAGCATCCGGCCATCCAGGCGGTGGGTTTCACCGGCTCGCTCAAGGGTGGCCGCGCGCTGTGTGACATGGCCGCTGCCCGTCCTCAGCCAATTCCGGTGTTCGCTGAAATGTCGAGCATCAATCCGGTAATCCTGTTACCCGAAGCCCTGGAAGTGCGCGCCGAAAGCGTGGCCCGTGACCTGACCGCTTCAGTGGTACAAGGCTGTGGTCAGTTCTGTACCAACCCTGGCTTGGTGATCGGTATTCGCTCACCGCAGTTCAGTGTGTTCGTACAGCAGGTGGCTGGGTTGATGGGGGATCAGCCGGCGCAAACCATGCTCAATGCCGGCACCTTGAGCAGCTATGGCAAAGGTCTGCAAAAACTGCTCGCTCATCCGGGCATACAGCACCTCGCCGGCAGCCCGCAACAGGGCAATCAGGCCCGACCGCAGCTATTCAAGGCGGATGTCAGCCTGTTGCTCGACGGCGATGAAGTCTTGCAGGAAGAAGTCTTCGGCCCGACCACGGTGTTCGTCGAAGTCGCGGACCATGCACAACTCAGTGCCGCATTGAACGCCCTGCACGGGCAGTTGACGGCGACCATAATCGGCGAGCCGGCGGACTTTGAACGGTTCGGCGAGCTGACGGCGTTGCTGGAACAGAAGGTCGGACGGATTCTGCTCAACGGTTATCCGACAGGTGTGGAAGTCTGCGACTCGATGGTCCATGGCGGGCCGTACCCAGCGACTTCGGATGCGCGCGGCACGTCGGTGGGCACCCTTGCGATCGATCGCTTCCTGCGCCCAGTGTGCTTTCAGAACTACCCCGACAGCCTGCTGCCCGACGCCTTGAAAGCTGCCAACCCCCTAGGCATATCCCGCCTGGTCAATGGCCAAGCTACTCGCGAAGCTCAGTAACACTCGCAGTGTCATCAATGAGGAGACCGCCAGCGGCTCCTCGTTTCACGGCGCGGTAGCCACCATTGCGCCCGCTGGCCTCGCCCGCGCATCGTCCCGATCGCCTACGACCAGCGCTTACGGATTCGTGCTGATATTCGTGATGCGGCCCAAAGAGGGTAAAAAAGGTTCTTTGTCCCGATGAGACTCCATCCTGACCGGGAATGCCGTCCTGAGCCTCATCTGGCCAAGGACTAAGCGAGTGTAAAACGCTACAGGCCAGACGACGTTACGTTCCAGTCGTCGCCTGTAGCACCTGACGTTAACTACTACTAGTGTTGAGTAGCATCCAGAGACGTCTCAAAGGTTCCAAGGATTTCGTTGATATCCTTCTCTGTAGAGATCGAGGATGGGCAGAATGCGAGTACATCTCCCATCGTTCGGTTGATCATGCCCCGCTCCTGCGCCTGCAAAGACAGATACCGCCCAAACACGTCGACCACCTGCACGAGCACTTCCTTGACCCAGTCGTGATCCGCCACGGCCGCTACATGCCTGCGCGGCGCCCGGACTATAGCATCGAAATGACCGCTCAATCCCTGGAACGATATCAATATCCCGACGGCCTGGTCTGGCTCGATATTGCTCGCGCCTGATAGCCGTTCCGTGGCAGCCATATGCGGCTAAAAGATTTAGTCAGTCTGTTGCATCGACCGGTTGAATCCACAGCAAAAAAGCAGACATCGGGTGTCGACAGATTCAGGGGCGAATCAGTCGGCCATAATATCTCCAAGCTGGTAAGAACCCGTGATTTTCGATGGGAAGACGGGCAAGAAGAAATCAACAGCTGGCGCAAACCCAGCGGGTTCGTACCAGTTTCCGGAGTAAGCGTATAGCCAACACACGTTCACATGACCGACGGTATGTGGTTCAGCCCGTCGACTGCATCCAGTATTTGCCGTACCCGATCTGTAACGGACATGTCCCCCTCAAGCTTTAAGACAGCACAAGTAAGCACAGACAGCCACTCCTGATGCCTGGCCAAGCTCCGTCCAGGGACGCCTCCCTCATCATACTGAGCTGCCCAAGCCAGAAACTCCGGCTTTGCTTGACCGAAGCGTTTTACCTCTCGACCTTTTAGTCTCTCTAACCTGAGTTCAACAGGAAGATAAAGGAACACCACAAGATCAAATTCATTCTCAAGCGGTTGACCCCAGCCCATTACTGATCCGGCAACCACGGCACGGCTATGAGAGCGCATTTCTTGTAGCAAGCGCTCTCCTCGCTGCGTTTTGTCTGCCAGATGCTGATATGGCGGGTTACTCGGTAGCCACAAAAAATCATCTGCTTCCAGGTGAGTTGTGCTCAGTTCCTTTGCTAAAGCATCCGCTAAGGTCGAGGTGCCGGTACCTGCCGCGCCTGTGATCAAGATGTAACGTGCCGTCTCTTTTGTCATTTCGCTTTCAGCCACTCTAAAACGAGTTTGCCATCCCCGATAAATTAACAGTGCCCCACTGATGCGGCAGCAGTCGAGCGATCTCACTCGCCCGCTGCATTGGCAGGCGAGTAAAAACGTCCTTCAGGTACGCATACGGATCATGCCCATTCATGCACGCAGACTGGATCAAGCTCATGATTACTGCCGCCCGTTTGCCGCTGCGTAGCGATCCGGCGAACAACCAGTTGGAGCGCCCAAGTGCCCACGGTCTGATCTGGTTTTCGACTTGGTTGTTGTCAATGGGCACAGCCCCGCCGTCCAGGTAGCGCGTCAGCGCTACCCAGCGTTTAAGGCTGTAATCCAGGGCTTTGGCTGTTGCTGATCCGTTGGGCACCAGATCACGCTGGGCCAACATCCAGTCATGCAGCGTTTTGATTATCGGTGCTGCCTTTTCCTGGCGTATTCGCCAACGATCCTCATTGCTCATGTCTCGTGCCAGGCGTTCAACTTCGTACAAGCCGCCAATCGAGTGCAGCGCCTGTTCGGCCAACTGGCTTTTGTTCGCCACGTGCAGATCGAAAAACTTCCGGCGTGCGTGAGCCATGCAGCCAATCTCGGTCATGCCTTTCTCAAAACCGGCTTTGTAGCCTGCAAAATCGTCGCACACCAGCTTGCCATTCCAAGAGCCGAGGAAGTTACGCGCATGCTCACCGGCACGGCTTGGACTGAAGTCGTAAACCACGGCCCTGAGCGCCGAAAACGGCGTGGTGCTGTAGGCCCAAACATACGCGCGGTGAGTTTTCTTCTCACCCGGGGCCGGCATTTGAACCGGGGTCTCATCGACGTAGATCACTCCCTCGGACAGCACCGCTTCGCGCAGCGCATCGACCAAAGGCTGAAGCTGCACGCCGGTTTGTCCAACCCACTGCGCCAGCGTCGAGCGGGCGATCATCAGTCCAGCGCGGCCAAATATTTTCTCTTGCCGGTACAGCGGCAAGTGGTCAGCGAACTTCGCCACCATCACATGAGCCAGCAGGCCTGCGGTCGGGATGCCTTTGTCGATCACTTGGGCCGGTACTGGTACCTGGCTCAGTGTTTCGCACTGGCGGCAGGCCCATTTTCCACGCACATGCTGCTCGACGGTGAACACGCCGGGTGTGTAATCGAGCTTCTCGCTGACGTCTTCGCCAATGCGCTGAAGTTGGCAGCCGCAGACGCACTGGGTGTTTTCTGGCTCGTGACGGATCACTGTACGTGGGAACTGCGGTGGCAGCGGCGCACGCTTGGGTTTCTGACGTAGCTCGGCCGGTGCAGGTGGCGGATTGACCGCCTTCAGCTCGGCCTTGATGGCCGCGATATCAGTGTCGAGCAGGTCGTCGAGCAAGCTACCTTGGTCAGGGCTTAGCTGTTCGCTGCGCTTGGCGAACTTGTGCCGCTTGAGGATGGCGATCTCATGAGCGAGTTGCTCGTTGACCGTTTCAAGGCGGTGGATTTTCTGGCCCATCGAGTCGACCTGGGACAGCAACTGCAAGGCCTGTTCGGCCAAGGCACGTAGCTGCTCCGGCGTCATTTGATCGAGATTGGGCGAGGAAGTCATGCCGCTGATTGTGCCAGAGCCGGAAGTCAGCAGCGAAAAACCGATGGGCTAATGGCAGGCGTTACAGCACTGTGATCAAGCCGCCAGCACCGACCCGTTGCCATGGCAGCCCAGTACCAAAGCCTGAAGTTGCTCGTTATCGAGTTCGACCTCCGATCCGTGCCGAATGCCGGGCCAGTGAAACTTGCCTTGATTCAATCGTCGCGCCGCCAGCCAGATGCCCACGCCGTCATGCACCAGGACTTTCATCCGGTTGCCTCGGCGGTTGGCGAAAAGATAAGCACAGTGCGGCTTTGCCGCACCGAATACGGCAATCACTCGGGCCAATGCGGTCTCGGTACGGGCGCGCATATCCATGGGCTCGGTGGCGAGCCAGATGGCGTCGATGCGGATCACTGGGCAAGCTCACGGATAAAACGGGCGCACCCATCAGGATCTGAGGATGGCCACTTCACAGTGAGTTTTTGCTGGCCAAAAGGAACCTCGATGCTTACAGATGTTTGCTGATCGGGCTGGGTTTGGGACTCAAGCTTCATTGGAACGAAAGCGGGCAACGCCGGCGGTTAATGATCACGATAAGCGGGTATCCATTTACGAACGAGGTTGGTGTTGATGCCGTGGCGCAAAGCTACGCTGGCCATCGAGACGCCTGGTTGCAGGCATTCCTGGACGACTTGGGCTTTGAAGGGTTTGGGATAAGAGGTTCGTTGGCGCATGGTAATCCTGACGATAAGGGCGATGGTGTCCACGTATTTTTAAGTGGAGAACATCGCTCTTATCGCAGGGATAGGGTAGGTGACTTCGCCGGACGCTTACTTTCCGGATGCTTTTTTCGAGGACAAAACAAAACCCCTACCTGCATACGCAGATAGGGGTTTCGGAATTTAATCTTGACGATGACCTACTCTCACATGGGGAAACCCCACACTACCATCGGCGATGCATCGTTTCACTGCTGAGTTCGGGATGGGATCAGGTGGTTCCAATGCTCTATGGTCGTCAAGAAATTCGGTAGCCAGGTCGTTATGTGCATAACGCTCCAGCGAATGGGTATGTAATAGATTTGTGTGTTTCGTTTCGAACTTTCGGTTCTTTCGTCTTCACACACCGCAATCTGGCCTCTTTCGAGTTCGCAAATTGCTTGGGTGTTATATGGTCAAGCCTCACGGGCAATTAGTATTGGTTAGCTCAACGCCTCACAGCGCTTACACACCCAACCTATCAACGTCGTAGTCTTCGACGGCCCTTCAGGGGACTCAAGGTCCCAGTGAGATCTCATCTTGAGGCTAGTTTCCCGCTTAGATGCTTTCAGCGGTTATCTATTCCGAACATAGCTACCCGGCAATGCCACTGGCGTGACAACCGGAACACCAGAGGTTCGTCCACTCCGGTCCTCTCGTACTAGGAGCAGCCCCTCTCAAATCTCAAACGTCCACGGCAGATAGGGACCGAACTGTCTCACGACGTTCTAAACCCAGCTCGCGTACCACTTTAAATGGCGAACAGCCATACCCTTGGGACCGGCTTCAGCCCCAGGATGT